>NZ_CAXUTE020000003.1:0-537495 GCF_964254305.1 Variovorax sp. LjRoot84 | reverse complement strand
ACCTCAGAGGATTGGGGAACTGGCTTGGCAGCGTCCTCCGGTGGCGGCCGCTTCGCAGCAGGTGCAGCCTAGCGCTGAACGTCGCCCGCATCTCCACTTTGGGCGACTTTGTGCGCCGCCGCATGCTTTGCCGCGACGACAAGATTCCATCGAACCCACGCACGCAGTTCCAGACCGTGACGAGAGATCGTGAGCAGACTCTCAACTTGCCACGGCGGTGGGTGGAGTGAGCGGCGGCGTCACCGGCACCTTGCCGGCCGGCAGTTGCTCGGCGTGTTGCTGGTAGGTCGTGTCGCCATGAATCTGATCGTCGGCAACATCGAACTCTCTCAGCGTCTGCGCAATGCGCTGCCGACGCTGCTCGGGCGAGGCCAGGTTGCACTGGCGGCGATAGCGGTTGGCATCGATCAGCGTCGGCAGCAGCGCGGCCGCCCACGACCGCGGTACCTGCAGTGCGTCGGCCAGCGCATCGCCATGAATATGGCGACACATTGCCTGCATCAGGCCAATCGACACGTCGGCCGGCATCTGCAACGCCGGTTCCATCAGCCGGCCCACCGCCTCGAGCATGTTTAGCGTCAAGGAGCGCGCATCGGCGCCCGGCGGTGGCAGGTCGGCATCGATCACATCCAGCGCCGCCTGCGCTTGTGCTTGCGAGCGGATGCCGCGGTACAACTCCGGCTCGATGCCAAGCAGATGCGCCACGCCATGCCACATGGCGTACAGATCCGTCAGTTCGGTGTCGGTGAAAGTGAAGCCCAGATTGACGAGTGCCCCGAATGGTATGAAGGTGAAGTCGAGCCATGTTCGCAGCATGTCGCACTGGGAAATCGGCACGCCGCGTGTGACTTCCCAGGCGCCTTCACGCGCGATGGACGCGCGCACGCGGGCGTGAAGCAATCGTACCTGCAGGCTGTGTACATAACCCGCGGCGCCTGGCCGCAGACCATCGGGCCGCACCACCTGGTGGCTCCAGATTCCGGTTTCGGCAAGCCGTCGCAGCGTGCGTGCCTGAAGATTCTGCGTCTTGACCAGTACTTCCGCGATGGTCGGTGCACTGTAGGTATGGGTCAGAGAGCCTGGGCCCAGCGCGATCGTCAGCCAGAGCAAGGGAATTGAAAGCCAGGCATCTGAACCGCGCGCAGCGTGCTGTGGATCGACAGCCGGCGTGGGCGATTCGCTTGATGCAGGAGCGCATCGAGTGCCGGCGGGCAGGCCGTCAGGCTGGCCCGCCCTTGCGTGATACCTTGGTTGATCCAGGCACGCGGCAGTGTGGGGTCGGCGTCGCACTCGGCAATCACGGCATCCGCCAAGGGGTCGCCGCAGTGGCGACTGGCGGCGACGGAGGCACACAGCGCGCTGTGGGTCTGTTCCATGATGATCTCCTGTGCGTAGTAAGGTGAAGAACGCGGCGCAATGCCGACCAGCAACCCTGCCCGCGCGGTGGTGGTCGGGTCGGGCGGCCATCCTACTAAGAAGCACTACTCGCACCCCATGCTTCATGCGCCGGGGTCGGGCCCGCCCGATGGCGAACTATTGAGCAAGCGCCAGCCGATCCGTCGTCGCTTCGGACGGTTTTTTTGCTGCAGTGCGATTGGCGACGTCGTCACGCTGGTCGCCCCCCGCCGGGGAACGCGCGAGGCTGCTTGCTCATCGGTGATGGCGACTCGCTCTGACGGTTCACTCGGGACAGTCCTCGGGCGCTCTCAATCGTCCGTTCCGACGATGTGATGCGCGACGACCGCCGCCTACCATCCAGCCCGAATGCCGCATGAGGTCCGCCGAGAGATCTGCGGCCGGCCGCCTTTCACGAGAACGATGGAGACAACACCATGACACGTGCCAACTTTTCCGCCGCCGTCCGACGTTCGCGGCGCCGCCTGCTGGGCGCGGGTGCGAGCGACACGGACTGATCTGCGCGCCACGGGCCGCACCGCCGACGCGATGCGCCCGCTCTTTTCTTTACCCCTTTTTCGTTCTCAACGGGAGCTTCCATGACCTCCATCGTTCGACTGGCCGCCGCTCTGGGTGGCGCGGCCCTCCTGTTCACCGCCGGCGCGGCCCTCGCGCAGAAGAAGTACGACACTGGCGCGTCCGACTCCGAGATCAAGCTCGGGATGACCATGCCGTACAGCGGCCCCGCGTCGTCCTACGGCATTGTTGGCAAGATCAACGAGGCGTACTTCACGATGGTCAACGAAAAGGGCGGCATCAACGGCCGCAAGGTCACGCTCATCAGCTACGACGACCAGTACACCCCGTCGCGTACCACCGAGGTGGTGCGCAAGCTGGTCGAGCAGGACGAGGTGCTCGCGGTGTACGGAAACCTGGGCTCGGCCTCGAACGCGGCGATCCAGCGCTACATGAACGCGAAGAAGGTGCCGCACCTGTTCCTCGGCGTGGGCGCGGACCGCTTCAATGACCCCAAGACCTACCCCTGGACCACGCCCTACATGCCCAGCTACGAGAGCGAGGGCGGCCTCTACGCGAAGAACATCCTCAAGACGATGCCCAATGCGAAGATCGCCGTGCTCTACCAGAACGACGACTTCGGCAAGGACCTGCTCAAGGGCCTGAAGAAGGGCCTGGGCGACAAGGCCTCGATGGTGGTGGCCGAGGCCTCGTTCGAGGTCGCCGACCCGACGGTCGATTCGCAGATCATCAAGCTGCAGTCGTCGGGCGCCGACGTGTTCGTCAACTTCGCCACCGCGCGCTTCGCCGCGCAGGCCATCCGCAAGGCCTGGGACATCGGCTGGAAGCCCAGGCAGCAGTACCTCACTTACGTGTCGGCCTACGTGAAGATGACGCTGGAGCCCGCCGGCCTGGAGAAGTCCAAGGGCATCATGGCCATGGCCTTCTTCAAGGACGCCGTGCAGCCACGCTGGGCCAACGACCCGGCCACACGGGAGTTCCTAGCGTTCATGAAGAAGTATGCGCCCAGCGAGGACGTGAACAATGCAGGGAGCGTGTACGCCTATGGCTTGGCGCAGGCGATGGAGTCCGTCCTCAAGGCCTCGGGTGACAACCTGACGCGCGAAAACCTACTCAAGCAGGCCACCTCGCTGAAGAACATGCGCACTGGCATGTTGCTGCCAGGCATCACGCTGAACACCTCGAACACCGACTACTTCCCGTTCAACACGCTGCAGTTGGTGCAGTTCAACGGCAATGAGTTTGAGCCCATGGGCCAATTGATCACCATCAAATAGCTGGGCGGACACATGCACAGGCAGAAGAGCGGCGGGAGAAGTCCATGTCCGGATTGATGCAGGAGCGTCCGCTGCTGATTTCGCCGTCGATCGACCGCGCCGCGGTCCTCCGAATCGACTCGAGCCAAAGACAGCCCCGGCATGACTGCACCCTTCTTCCACAGATTGATGGCACGGCATATGACATACCTCGACAAGCAAGATGAAGGCGCCGTACAGCACTGGCGTGAAGGCGCAATTGCCCATCTGCGTTTCAACCGCCCGCAAGCACTTAATGCGATCGATATCGATCTGGCGGACGGCTTCCTGCGTGCCTGCAACGACATCGCAGCGGATCCCGAGGTGCGCGCGGTATGGATCTCCGGCGAGGGTCGAGCGTTCATGGCAGGCGGCGACATTGCGGCGATGCATGGCGATCCGATCCGGACCGCCGATCGGCTCATATCAAGTATGCATGTCGGATTGCGCAGGCTGGCGCACCTGGACGCTCCCGTCATAGCCAGTGTCCAGGGTGCAGTTGCTGGCGGCGGTTTGGGCCTGCTGCTCGGCGGCGCTGATCTGATCGTCGCCGCCGAAGGCACGCGTTTCAGCGTGGCCTACCCGCTGATCGGAGCCAGTTGCGACTGCTCTACCTCGTGGGCGCTGCCGCGGCTGGTGGGCCTGCATCGCGCTCTGGAGTTGGCGTTGCTGAGTGACACCATCGATGCACCTGAGGCTTTGCGCCTGGGGCTGTGCAACCGGGTTGTGCGCCAAGTTGATCTTGAGGCAGAAACCCGTCGCTTGGTTGAACGGATCGTGGCCGGCCCAACCCTCGCCTACGGCCGGCTGCGGCGCCTAATTCGTGCGTCGCTCAATACCGGGTTCGCTGACCAGCTCGACGCCGAAGCCGCGGCCTTCCGCGAAAGCGCTGCAACCGGGGATTTTCGCGAAGGCGTCAGCGCCTTCCTCGACAAGCGCGTGCCGAAGTTCACCGGAAACTGAAAAGCACACGCCGTTGGCTACGAACTCGGGCTCGATGAATGGATTCAGCTGCCTGCGCTTACGCGGGCGCATGGCCCACAACGTCGCTGACGTTAACCGCCGTATCCACCACCGCGTGCACCAGTCCCGACGCGGCGTCTACCACCGATGTGCGCCTTCATCTCGCAGTATCACTGCTTGCCTTTCTTGGCTGGATGCATTGCCGGATCGCGTTCGCCTTCGGCATCTTGATCGAGCTGGGCGCCGCGATCAGCGCGGCGTCCACGGTCGTGCCCACACGCATCATCAGGCCCTCGGTCTGCAGGATGTCATCGACCGCGCGCAGCATGTCGACGGCCAGGTCATGGTCTTTCAGCAGATCACGAAATCGCAAGGTGGTGTGTCTTGTCGGGCGGACGGCTCGCGCCATCGCCCAGACCTGCAAACTCCGGTACAGTGGCAACGTGGCAGGGCCGCTCAGGCCGAATCACTGCTGAAAGTCATGAATGCGCAGCAACGTCTCGATGGCAAAAGGCGGCGGCCCGTCTGGCCTGCGGCGACAGCAGCCCAGCCGGATCTATGCGGACCGAAGGTAGAAAGCCTGCTCGGGCCGGATGCCATCGAAGGCGTTCTGCAGGAGCCGTCTGACCTCGACGCGTTGTGCCGGGCCTACCTCTCGCGGGTTCCAGTAGGGCTTATTTACGACGATATCTGCCGCACGGTCGAGGTCGTCCTCCTTCACCCCGATGTCCCGCAGCGCCACCGGCGCGGGAGTTTTCAACGTCCTCACCGCCAATGACACCGGCAAAGTGGGGTCGGGTCGTCATGAAACAGCCCTTCAAGCCCGAATGAGAGAGAGGCCCCGGCGATGTTCAGCATCGTGACACCGCTCTATGCCGCCTATCGTCATGCGAGGGAGCGGCGCTGGGTCATGCATCAGCGCAACCGCCTGCTCAAGAGCCGGGGCCTCCCCCAGCCGGCCTTGCCCCAACATGCAGCTTCGGTGTCGGCTCAACGCGGCTCGATCCGTGATGCACGACCTTACGGTCGCACGGGAATGACGGCGAGCGAAGAGGTCGCGTTCGCGATCAGGCGGGAGCGCTCTGCGTCATAAAGTTTCGCGTACGCGAAGGCGACTTGCCGACCGACTCTATCGACCCCCGCTACGGCAATGTAATGGCCTTCCTGCCCAGCGCTCTGCATGTTCACCGTCAAGCTAATGGTGGAGCACGTGTAGCCGGGTGTCAGCCGTGACAGGACCGCCATCGCCATGCCGATGTCCAGCATGCTCGCCAAGGTTCCCCCGCCCACGACGCCGTTTCCCTGCGTCGCAGCTCGCGGCGCGGTGAAGCGGATGACAAGTTCGCCGTCGCGGCTCTCAACAAGCAGGGCTGACAGGCTCACCAGTGCAGGATTGACCTCGAGGGGGACGTTCCGGCGCCTGGAAGACACCGCCTCTGCCACGTAAGCCCGGGTCGGGTTGTCCGCTTCCAACAATCGTTCCGACATCGCCGTCGCTCTGAGGTTCAGGCAAGCAGGGTGGCCCGCGCGTGTTCGGGGGTGGCGACCTCATAGCCGAGGTCTTCGATGATCCTGGCCGCCTTGACGACGAGCTCGGCGTTGTCGCGCGCGAGCTGGCCCGGCGAGAGATACAGGTTGTCCTCGAGACCCACCCGCACGTGCCCGCCGAGAACCGCCGCGATGGCGACCATCGGGAACTGGTCGGAGCCGATGCCGAAGGCGCTCCAGTGCGCGCCCGAGGGCAGCAGGCGCTGCATTTCGGCTACCACCGTGGGTGTGGCAGGCGCGCCCCAGGGCACCGACATGCACAGCTGGAAGTAGGCGCTCTTCGGGATGGCGCCAGTGGCGATGAGGTGACTCGCCAGACGGGCATGACCGAAGTCGAAGACCTCGAGCTCCATCGTGACGCCGCAGGCGGCAATCTCCGCAGCCATTTCGCGCAGGTGGTTCGCTGGATTCAGGAAGGCCGCTTCGCCGAAATTCATGGTCGCGACGTCAAGGCTGCAGATGTCGGGCTTCAGCTTCACCACATGCGCAACCCGTTCTTGCGGCGTCATGAGCTCGGCATCCGGGATGGAGACGACCCGGAACGGCGCATCGGTAGGCACCGTCAGCATGGCGCCCGAACCGGTGGTGAGATTGATCAGGACATCGCAGCGGGAGGCGCGGATGCGCTGCACGACCTCCTCATAGTAGGCGAACTTCGTCGACGACTTGCCGGTCTCGGGGTCTCGCACGTGGATGTGGACGATGGATGCGCCGGCACGTGCGGCTTCGATGGCTTGGTCCGCGATCTCGCGAGGCGCGGCGGGCACGGCAGGATTCTTCGCTCGGGTGTCCCCCGCTCCGGTTAGGGCGCAGGAAATGATGACGGGAAGGCGCTTGCTCATGGGTAGGGGTGGGAATAAAGGTGACCAAGGACCAGTTGGAGCGGTATCGCGCTCAATGCATGCAAAGCATCCGGCATTTGCAATACGGATCGTCTCGCCACCTATACTAGGTGACCGTCGGGGCTTCGTCAATCCAAAAGCGACGCTTATTCGGCCTCTAAGGATTAGGGGTAAACACTTATTTGATTTAAATAGAACCGAGACGTACAGTATCGCAACTGTCTTTATATTGGAGTCTCAATGAAGCTCGGAAGGTTTGTGGTTCAGGGTCTTGACGGTCCGGTTCAGCGCATCTGCATGGTGCTGCCCGAGCAATCCCGCGTCATCGATCTGCGTGCGGCGGAGGCTCTGCGCCAACAGTCGCGCGGGGCGAGCCGCGAGGCTGCCCTGCGATACGCCTCGGTCGTTTTCCCCGAAAGCATGTCGGCGGCCATCGCGCTCGGCGAGGAGTTTCTCGAGACCGCGCACGACGCGGCAACCCGCCACGGAGACGATGCGTCGCTGCCCTTCGAAGGACTGCATTGGGCTGCAGCCTGCGATCCGTCCGTCGTGCGCGACGGTCTTACCTTCGTCAAGCACATCCGGCAGTTCCACGAACGAATGAAATTGACGCCCGCGCCTGCGCTACTGCAGGTCCCGGGCTACTTCAAGGGTTCGCCTTGGACGGTAATCGGGCACGACGCCGAAGTGCCGTGGCCGGCGCGCGCCGAGAAGATGGACTATGAGCTGGAGATCGGCTGGGTGATGGGGCGAGTGGCCCACAACATCACCCCCGACACCGCCCGCTCCCATCTCTTCGGCGTGACGATCTTCAATGACTTCTCGGCGCGCGACCTGCAGGCCAACGAATTTGCGATAGGTATGGGGCCGACGAAGAGCAAGGACTTCGCCTATGGCATCGGGCCGTGGATCACGACGATCGACGAGTTCCCGCGCCTGGATCAGATCCGCATGGCCGTGCGGGTGAACGGCGAGACCTGGGGCGAGGGTGACACATCGGAGATGCTCTGGAGCGTCGAAGAGCTGATCGCCTACGTGTCGTTGGGCGATCACGTGCAGCCGGGCGACGTGATCGGCTCAGGCACCATGGGCAATGGATCGGCGCTGGAACTCGGGCGCAGCCTCAACCCTGGCGATGTCGTGGAGCTGGAGGTGGCTGGCGTCGGCGTTCTGCGCAACCGCATGGGCGAGCGTGAGGAGGGAACCTGGTGGCCGACCCCGCGCAAGCCTTTCATGTGAGAAGGCAGGCGTGCAGTTCTCCCTGGGAACCTTCTCGCAGGACGGCGGCGAACGCTTCGCTGCCTTGTGCTTCGGCGAACACGTGCTTCCTCTGCGTTCGCTGCATGCGCAGGCGGCGCGCTTCGGCGCCCGCTGGTCGGAAGGCGCATCTGTCCTCGACCTCCTGCAGGACTGGGACCGAAACCTGGCTGTGCTGCGCGGGATGGCGGGACAACTTTCTGCCCAGCACGACTCGAGCGTGCTCATGTCTAGCCTGCAGGTCCATCCCCCCGTGGACCTGCCGCGACAGGTGCTTTGCACGGGGGCCAACTATCGCAAACACGTCGTCGACCTCACGCTCGACATGGGCGTCGGGCCGGATGGCCTGGAGGGCGCGGGGCTTCGGAGGTGGGCCGAAGACATGATGGATGAACGGGCGGCACACGGAGAGCCCTACGTCTTCCCGAAGCTGCCTTCGGCCATCACGGGCGCCTTCGATCCCCTCGTGCTCCCTGCCACCACGCAGAAGCCGGAGTGGGAACTGGAACTCGCCGTCATCATCGGCCGGCCGGCCCGTAACGTGCGGCGCGAAGCGGCGCTCGACTACGTCGCCGGGTACTCGATCGTGAACGATGTGTCGGCGCGGGATCTCATCGCCCGCACGGACTACAAGATGTTGGGCACCGACTGGCTGAGATCGAAGTCTCCGCCGAGCTTCATGCCTTTCGGTCCCACCCTGGTGCCCGCGTGCTTCGTGCCGGATCCGCAGAAGCTGCAGATCACCTTGAAGCTGAATGGGCAGAAGATGCAAGACGAATCCACGGCCGACATGCTGTTCGACGTGGCACGGCAGATCGAATACATCACGGCGCATGCACAGCTCTGGCCCGGCGATGTCATTGCGACCGGGTCCCCCGCGGGGAATGGCACGCACTACAACCGCTTCCTTCGGGAAGGCGACGTCCTTGACTCCGAAATCGAAGGACTGGGCAAACAGCGCAACGCATGTGTGCGGCAGCGGTGACTCTGCTCGTGCACAATGGAATACGAAACGACTCGAAAATGTACCCATCAGGAAGGCCCAGCGTGAATACTGAAGCAACTGTCCAAGAACATCGCGAGAAGACGCTTGCGCGTCCGCGGTCGGTACGCCGGATCGTCACTGGCGAGAACGAGCATGGCAAGTCCGTGTTCGTGTCGGACGGACCCGCCCCGAACCACACCACCGATCCAGCCACCCCGCTGGCCCACGTGGTCTGGGTGACGGGCGAGGCCGCTGCGCCCGGTGCCGATCCCGCTCCCGCTGGCCACGCATTCGGCTTCCACTCCAGGGACGGCTCCCTGCTGCGCGTGGTCGACTTCCCGCCGGATGAGAGCTACGACGTGTCGCAGCTGGCTCGGTTCCTGGACGATCACGGGGTGCGCGACAAGGGCGAAGCCCGGCATTTCTGGTTCCACAAGACGCAGTCCCTCGACTATGCGATCGTGCTCGAGGGCGAGATCTACGCGCTGATGGATGAAGGCGAGACGCTTATGCGCCCCGGCGACATCCTGATCCAGCGTGCGACCAACCACAGCTGGTCGAACCGTTCCGGCAAGCCATGCCGCATGGCCTTTGTGCTGCTGGACCTGGAGCCCGGCGCCAAGACCTGAGCTCGCCGCGGTGCGGGTGAAACAAGGGGCGCGCAATGCCCGGCCGCCTGCCTCTTCCGCGCCGGGCGTTCTGCGCACTGGGACCCGGATAATGGAGCCGTCTTACTAGCCATCGGAATTTCCTTGCCTACCAAAAGCTCTTCGAAGCGGGCCACAGCCAAGGCTCGCGCCGGTTCCTCTGCATCGACCACGGCAAGACGCGCTGTGGGCACGGGCCCAGGCGCGCTGAGCCCGCGCACGCCGGGACGGGTGCGCAGCGACGCATCGCGCGTGGCCATCCTCGGTGCGGCGCTCAAGCTCCTGGAGACGACATCCCTGCAGCAGATCTCGATCGAGTCGATTGCGCGCGAGGCGGGGGTGGGCAAAGCCACCATCTACCGGTGGTGGAGCTCCAAGGCTGCGGTGGTCATCGAGGCGTTCCTGCATGCCCACGTGAGCCACACGCCCATGCCGAGGGGCATAAGCCCTCGCGAGGCACTCACACGCCATATTCATCTGCTGGTGGAAGAGTACAGCGGCTGGTCGGGGCGGATGGTCTCCCAGATCATGGCGGAAGGGCAGGGCGACCCGGACGTGCTGCGCGAGTTCCGCGAGCGCTTCTGGTACGGGCGGCGCGCTGTCGTTCGCGAGGTGATCGAAGAAGCGCGCCGGTGCGGCGAGTTCCGCAGCGACATCGATACGGAACTGCAGATGGACATCCTGTACGCCCCGATCTACTTCCGGCTGCTCATGAGGCACCTGCCGCTGGACAAGAAGTTCGCGGATGCACACTGCGCCGCGACCATGCAGGTGCTGGCCCCCTCCCAGCAGGAACCCGCCGCAGTGCCCGCCAGGCGGCGCAAGGCGGCCTAGGCGTCTGGCCATCTCGGGGCGGGGTAGCCTCAGCCCTCGGGCAGAACCGAGGGATCCACCAGCTTTTCGTAGACCGTATCAGCGCCCGGCAGGCCGAGGCGGCGGCGCTGCTCGATGAGCAGCTCGACGCCGGTGCGATCCGGGCACAGCGAGACTGGCGCGCAGCGGACCATGGCTTCGACGGCCTCGGCAGGGAAGCCTGCACCGGCCAGGGCTTGGCGTGCTGCGTCCGGTTCGCTGCCCATGCGCTTGCGCGCGCTCTCCAGACCGTGCAGCCACGCAGAAAGGGCGGGGCGCAGCCGCTCCAGCGCACCGGCGCTCACCACGAGGCCTTGCCCCGGGAAAGCGGGATAACGATCCTGCACGCTGGCGATGTGGCTGAGACCAGCCTGGAGTGCCATCGCGTCGAACGGAGGGCCCAGCAGGGTGGCGTCGCCGCGCCCGGCCAGCATCGCGTCGAAGCGTTCCGTCACTCCGCCTACCGGTTCCAGCGCATAGGCGTCCGGGCCGATGCCGTCCTCCGCGAGCATGGCGCACAAGGCCACGACGAAGCCGTTGCAAGGTGCGTCGACGAGGAGGGTGGCGCCGCGTAGATCCCCGAGCTTCCCTCGGCCTTTCTGCCCGACGAGGGTCAACAGGGTCGTGCGTTCCAGCTGCGCGACGAGGCGCAGATCGCGTGGCCCTGGCCGCAGGTTCCAGTCCATCACGTTGTCCATGGCCGTGACGACAGCATCCACCCGGCCGGAGGCAAGTGCTTCGAACTGAGCGTCGGAAGATGGGTTGCGCTCGGCGCGCAGGATCACGCCAGCTGTCAGCTTCAACGCGTCGGCCGCCATGGCCAAAGCGGAAGGAACGAACCACAGAACTCGCAGCGTGGGCATTTTCGAGGATGGAGGCATCAGTAGAGGCGTGGAACCGAGGATCAGAGATCCAGCACCAATTCGTCGTCGAAAGCGCGCGAGACGCAAAGGATGATGGACGTGTTCGCGACGCGCTCTTCCTCGCTCAGCACGAAGTCACGATGGTCCGCCTTGCCGGCGAGCAGCGGCGTTTCACAGGTGCGGCACAGGCCCTCACGGCAGGAGCAGGGGTGCACCATGCCGTTCTCCTCCAGCGTCTCAAGAATCGATCGCCCGGGTGCCACCACGTAGGTCGTCCCCCGGCGGCGCAGCGTCACCCGGAATGCACTGTCCGTCGCTGCATCGGCCGGAGCGGCGTCGGCGCAGAAGCGCTCAAAATGGACGGATTGCGCGGGCAGGCCGGCTGCCGCCGCCTCCCGGCCGACAGCGTCCATCAGCGCCGCGGGCCCGCAGCAATAGACATGGGTCGTGTTCCGGATGGAACGAAGGAAGCCAGCGACGTCGGGAAGCGTGTCCCGCTCTTCATCCACGTGCAGTTGCACGCGGGCGTGGTGCGGCGCCAAGCGCCACAGGTAGGCAGCCCGGGCACGGGAGCGTACGCAGTACAGCAGGCGCCAGGGTTGACCGGCCGTCTGGCAGGCCTCGATCATGCTCAGGATCGGGGTGATACCGATCCCGCCGGCGATGAAGACGTGCTCCGCGGCTTCAGCCGCGAGCCCGAATAGGGAGCGCGGCGCGCTGACCTGCAGGTGGTCGCCCACACGCAGGCGTTCGTGCACGTGGCGCGAGCCGCCGCGCGAGGTTCGGGCGAGGCCGACGCCGAGGCAGTAGCAGCCCGTCTGCGCGGGACCATTGGTGAGGGAGTACTGCCTGCGCAAGCCACCGGGGAGATGAACGTCCACGTGCGCGCCCCCCGTGAACGGGGGAAGCGCGCTGCCGTCTGCCGCGCGCAACTCGATCCCGACCACGCTGTCCGCCTCGTGCGTGAGGCGCGAGACGATCACGTCATGCATGGTCGGCGGGCTGTCGGTGCAGGGTGACGGGCTGGGCCACGCCGGCCACGGCGGTGGCCGCGGCTTCGGCCGCTTCCTGCTCCAGGCGCCGGGCGACCACCCAGCGGAACTGGGACAGCGCCGCGTCCATCGCGAACGGGACCATCTTGAATTCGGCATCCAACGCGAGGTTCTTCTGCTGGGCCGTGATGATCGCCCGGTCCTCCTCGAAGGCCATGACGATGTTCTGGTGGATGGACTTCGTCACCTCCGGCTTGTCGATGGAGAAGTTGTGCGGATGCGCAAAGAAGTAGTGCGTGGAGTTTTCCGTCTCCGGCGTGATCGCCTGGCATCCTCTGAATTCCACGGCATCGACACGGTTGCCCTCCGGCGCGCCAGTGCCGGCAGGCGCATTGCCCGAGTCCATGAGGAGAACGGCCGGGATGGTGAAGTTGTAGATGTTCCAGCGGTCCACCTTGCCGGGCCAGTCCTTCACTGCCTTGACGAACGGGGGAGCCTCCGTGTTCAGCGCCCAGCGCGTGATGCGTACGCCGTTGTCGAGACGCTCCACCTTGGGCGGGAACGAGGCATAGTCGGCGCCGCCGCCGAGGGTGGTCGGGTGAACGAACGGCAGATGCGAGAAGTCGAGAAGGTTGTCGCAGATGAGGAGATAGTTGACGTCGTAGTGGATGTAGCCGTCGAGGCTGCGCCAATCCGGATGGTCCAGCCATGGTGTCTGCGGAATCAGGGCGGGGTCTGCCTTCGCGGGCTCTCCCATCCAGATCCAGATCCAGCGATGCTGCTTGACTACGGGGAAGGTGCGAACCTTCGCCTGAGGCGGAATGCGGGGCTGCGCCGGGGCCTCGATGCATTGGCCGTTCGAGTCGAACTTGAGGCCGTGGTACATGCACCGCACACAGTCGCCCTCGCGCTTGCCGACCGAGAGCGGCGCCCCGCGATGGCAACAGCGGTCCTCCATGGCGACCAGCGTTCCGTCCGCAGTGCGGTACATGAGGATCGGCACGCCGATGATGGTGCGCGAGAAGAGACCGTCGCCCGTGACTTCCTTGTCCCAGGCGGCGACGTACCAGGTGTTCTTGATGAACATGCGTGCCTCCACTTGCTTCAGCTCAGTTCGAGCTTGATGCCCGAGCGCTTGACCACCGGAATCCATTTGTCGCGCTCAGCGCGGATATGGGCCGAGAACTCCGCCGGTGTGCTCCCGATCGGCTCGCCGCCATAGTCGTAGTACCGCTGCGCGACCTCGGGCTTACGCGCCACGGTGGCGCATGCAGCGGCCAGCTTGTCGAGCACGGCCTGAGGCGTGCCTGCGGGGGCGAGAAGTCCGAACCATGTCGAGGCGTCGTAGTCCCTGATGCCCAGTTCCTCGAACGTCGGCACGTTGGGAAGAAGCGGGTGACGGCTCTTGCCTGTCACCGCCAGCGCCTTCAGCTTGCCGGCGCGCACATTGCTCATGGAGGCCGCGAGTGCATCGAACATCACCTGCGTCTCGCCCGAAAGCAGCGCCGTGTAGGGACTGGTGGTGTTGTACGGCACGAACTTGTAGTTCGTCCCCGTGATCGCGCCGAACCACTCGCCCAGCAGATGCTGGAAGGTGCCCACGCCGACGGTTCCTGCGTTGATGCTCCCGGGATTGGCCTTGGCCAATGCGACGAGGTCGGACGCCGTGGACGCGGGCAGGTTCGGGTGGGCAACGATCACGCTGCGCAAGGTCGTGAGCTGGCTGATGGCGTCGAAGTCCGAGGGCTTGTACGGCAGCTTCGTGTACAGCTCGGACATGTAGCACAGGGAGCTCGGGATCCCCATGAGCAACGTGTAGCCATCCGCAGGTGCCTTGGCTGCCAGCGAGGTGCCGATCGTCGTCGCTCCGCCCGGGCGGTTCTCGACAAATACCGACTGGCCCAGGACGGCTGTGAGCCCTGCGGCCCAAAAGCGCGAATCGGCGTCGAGGCCGGACCCGGGTGGGTTCGCGACGATGATGCGCACGGGCTTGCTGGGGTAGTCCTGCGCCAGTGATTTGCCAGCAACGCCGGTCATCAGCATTCCGGCCGCGGCGCCCAGCGCCTGCCGTCTCGAGATCATCATAAATCGTCTCCGTGGATCGGGCGTCGGGTCGATCTCGGCGCCCTGAGTTTGAATGGCGAAGAATACAATACGAACCGTATTGAAATATACCGGGAAAACCCCGAAGATACGCGATCTCGATCGCCCCAACCTCGGATCTCCGACGTGAACGCCTCACGGGTGAGCCTGCCACACGGACCAGGTCATCAAGGGTTTATCCCTAAAGCATAACGAGACGTAGCGTATAGTATTTGCCCGATTCACATGTCGGCCGCGGGCCGTTTCACTGTCGAAAAAGGAAAACCGGATGAACATCCTTGGACCTGATTCCCTGGTCTTTGGCGTCGATGATGTCGCCGCTTGCGTCCAGTACTTCACCGACTACGGCCTGACGCCGGTCGGCGTGAGCGATTCCGGTGGGCGCTTCGAGGCTGTCGACGGCACATCCATCGTCATTGCACGCCGCGACGACCCCTCGCTGCCTGCGGCGATGGAAACCGGAACGATGCTGCGCAAGACGATCTACGGCGTCGCAGATTGCGAGACGCTGGACGCTATCGCGGCCGAACTCGGCCGCGACCGCGAGGTCAAGCGCTTGTCCGATGGTTCGATCGAAGCTTCCGACGACATGGGCTTCGTTCTCGGCTTCCAGCTGTCGGTGCGGCGCAAGATCGACATCCAGGGCGAAGCCGTCAACTCGCCCGGCAGCAAGCCCGGCCGCGGACCCAACACCTTGGGAGCCAACGCCGATGCCGAGTTCCGGCCGCTGACCCTCTCGCACGTGGTGTATTTCGTGCCCGATCTGGCCGAGGCCTCGAAGTTCTACACGGAGCGGCTCGGCTTCCGCTGCACCGACCGGTTCACGAACGCCGGCAGCTTCCTGCGTCCCGCTGGCACGCTGGATCACCACACGCTCTTCCTGATCCAGACGCCGGCCTTCATGAAGGGCGTGGAGCACTTCACCTTCCACCTCTGCGGCCCCACCGCGGTGCTGCAATGCGGCTATCGCTTTGCCGCGAAGGGCTATCAGACCTTCTGGGGCCCTGGGCGGCACAAGTTCGGATCCAACTGGTTCTGGTACTTCAACAGCCCCGTGGGCTGCCACGTGGAGTACGACGCGGACATGGACCTGCACGACGACGCCTGGGTCGCCCGCGAAGCGCCCATGCAGGTGGATGAATCGCAGATCTTCCTGCTCCAGCATCGTGAGAAGTGGGCGCCGGGTGGTCCGTCGCCGACCGGCCAGGCGAGCTGAAGAGCAGCCATGCGAACGTACCTGTGCACGGTCGAGGAGCTGCCCGACGGGGCAGCGCGCGGATTCGGCCCCCGAGGCGCGTCCCGGGACACGCTGTTCGTGGTTCGGCGCGGTGACGACGTGAGGGGATGGCTGGACGCCTGCCCGCATGTCGACGGGGCGCCTCTCGCCTGGCGAAAGGACGCGTACCTGAGCGCCGACGGGCAATCGATCGTTTGCTATGGACACGGCGCGGTGTTCGACATCGATACCGGGTTCTGCACGAAGGGCCCGTGTGTAGGGCAATCGCTCACGCCTGTCATGGTGGAGCGCGATGCGGCAGGTGCGCTGTGGACCAGTGCATCAGCCATCAATGAATGACATCCTTTCCAAGGGGCTTGCAATGAATTCGACAGAGAATCCGCGCGCGCGAGTTGCGTTGATGGCGGCGCACTGTGCGGGCATGGTGGACATCGTGGCACTGCCTGTGTGGGTTGGTACCTTGATTGCGCGTTTCGGCTTCGATCCCCAGCAGGCGGGTGCGCTGGCAACCTTGTTCCTGGTTGGCGCCGTCACGGCGAGCATGATCTTGGCGCCCCGCTTCCACCGCGTACGCGGGCGCTGGATCGTTCCGGTTGCCTACGCCGTAGCGGGCGTCGCGTTCCTGGCCTGCATGCGCACCAGCCAGTTCGAAACGCTTGCCGTCTTGCATGCACTGGGTGGTCTTGCCACCGGGGTCGGGCTGAGTGTCACGCACGGCACCGTCGCCCTCACGAGCAACCCGCATCGGCTTTTCGGCTTCATGCAGGTGGCGGTGGGGTTCTTCGGCATTGCCTACATGGTGTCCGCTCCTCAGATCATCGCCGCGGTCGGGGGCCCCGGGCTCTTTGCTGTCTTCGGTGCAATCATGCTCACCGCGTGCGGCATCACGGCCCTGGCGTTTCCGAGCGCACAGCCCATCCCCTCCGCCGCAGCGGCGCGCGTTCCGACCGCGGGGCCGCTGCCAAAGGCGGCATGGTGCGCGATGGCCGGCATCAGCCTGATGAACGTGACGCAAGCCATGGTGTTCAGCTTCCTGGAGCGAATGGGCGCCGATCGCGGGTACACAGCTCCCAATCTGCATTTGCTGCTGATCGTCGTTGGAGTGGTCAACCTCGCACCCGGTGCGATCGCCGCGATGCTGCAGCACAGGCTGGATGCCCGCAAAGTCGTGCTTGCCGGCGTGGTGGCGCAGGCGGCACTGGCGCTGACCCTGGTGTCGAGTACAGCATTCCCGGTCTATGCAGCCGCAGGCGCCTTCTTCGTCTCCACGGTGATCTTCACGCACATCTTCACGTTCGGCGTGCTGGCGAAGTTGGATCCGTCGGGGCGCGCTGTTTCCGCAACGCCTGCGATGCTGATGATGGGTTCGGCCACCGGCCCGATCCTAGGCGGGACCTTGGTCAAGTTCTATGGCTACGGGGCCATCGGCTGGGCCGCCGTCGCCATCGGCGCCCTCGCCTTCTGCTTCTTCCTGCAATTGCGTAGCCGCCACGCGCAACTCCATGCGCAGAGAGCGTGAGTTCATGCGGATCGAGTCGACAGTGGACGTGACCTTTCTTTGAATCAGCTCTCGAAGGCGATGGACCGCCTCGTCAGAACCAGGAACAGGAGACAAAACATGAGTAGAGCCAAACGGGCGCTTGTGGTTGGAAGCGGCATTGGCGGCGCCACGGCAGCCTATGCGCTGGCCAAGGCAGGCGTGGAGACACATTGCATTGACATCCAGCCGGTCAGGTCTACGGTCGGCTCAGGCATCTGCCTGCTTCACAACACGATGCGGGCGCTGTCGGAGATCGGGCTGGCTGAGCCGTGCCTGGCAAGCGGCCTGCGTTTCGAGGTGTTCAAGCAGCACGACGCTGCCGGAAACCTGTTCATGTCGAACCCGACGCCCCCTGGCATCGGTATACGCCGTCCGGAACTCGCCCGAATCCTCGAGTCTGCGGCCAGCGAGGCAGGAGCGACCATGGAGCGCGGCCTCACCGCGACGACCGTGAGCGATCGCGGCGACCGGGTCGACGTTGCGTTTTCCGATGGACGCGAGGCCGCGTACGACTTCGTCGTCGCGGCAGACGGTGCGTACTCCAAGCTGAGGGAACAGTTCTTTGGCGCTGAGCATAGGGTGCGGTTTGCCGGCCAGAGCGCGTGGCGCTTCAACGCGCCGCGGCCTCCGGAGGTCGATGGCTTCTGTCTTTACCGCTCGCCGGACGGCAAGCGCGTGGTGGGCGCGCTGCCAACATCAAAGGAGACCTGCTATTTGTTCTTCCTGGAGAACAGTGCCGAACACCTTCACTGGCCGGACGACCAGTTGCACGTCCTTGTGCGCGAGCGGCTGTCGGGCTTCTCCGCTCCCGTGGTCCAGGATGCACTGGCGCTCGTGACCACGCCCCAACAGGTCCTGGTCCGCCCCTTCGACATCACGCTCGTGCCGGGCCCGTGGAATCGCGGCCGGATCGTGCTCCTGGGCGACTCGGCGCACTCGCCGACGCCGCAGATGACCTCCGGCGGCGGCATGGCCATCGAGGATGCCGTGGTCCTCGCGCAGTGTGTGAAGGACCAGGTCGATCTCCAGGAGGCATTGGCTGCCTATACGAAGCGGCGGTTCGAGCGAGTGAAGACGGTATGGAGCGCGTCGCTTCAACTGTGCAAGTTCGAGCAGGAGCCCGTGCCGAATCCGCAGAGATCGGCCGCGCTCCTGCTGCAGACGTACCAGTACCTGGGCCAGCCCATGTAGACCATGGCGGTCTTCCCGCATTCCCCGCGGCGCTTCATGAAGGCGCCTTCCATTCCTCACCAAGCGATTCGATACCAACCATGATCCCTTACAAACGCGCAGACGCTCGGGCCTGGGCCCGGGAAAACATGATCGGCTGCTCGGCCGTGACCATCCCCAGCTATTCGGCCGATCTCAAGAAACTGAACGAGCGCGGCATTCGCCATGACGTCGAACTGGCCAAGGAGCTCGGATTCAAGCACACGCTGCTGTGCACCGAGGTCGCCATCACGCCGGAGGAGAACGCCAGGTTCACGGCGTTGGCGGCGGAAACGGCGGGTCCCGGCTTCGGGCTGTTCTTCCATGCGGCCTTCAACACGCTGGCGGAGAACATCGAGGCGGTCAAGCTGGCGGAAGCCGCCGGCGCCACCATGGTGCTGCTCTCGTATCCCGCGCAGTTCTGGCCGACGACGGAGCAGGAGGTCTTCGACTACACCAAGGAATTCTGCGACGCTACAAAGCTGGCTGTGATGCTGTTTCCCTTGCCTGCCTGGGGGTTCGAACGCATTCATCCTGCAGGCATGTCGGTTGCGCTGGTTCGACGGCTTCTGCAAGCATGTCCGAACATCGTCGCAATCAAGTCCGAGCAGGGCTTTCCACTGCCCGCCGGCATCTGCGAGATGTACCACCACTTCCGCGACGAGGTGGTCATCAGCTGTCCGATCGAGGGCGACGCCATCCCGCTCATGAGCGTGATGAAGATGCAGTTCTCCGGCACCAGCAACACGCAGTGGATGAGCGACTACTATCCCCGCGCCTTCGAACTCGCCCGCAAGGGCGAGTGGGAACAGGCCATGGAGATGTACTGGAAGGTGAACCCGGCGCGAGGCGCGAACGGCGCGGCGACCCAGGCCTACATCGGCGGCACGTCGGTCCTCAACCGCACCATGTGGAAGTACCAGGACTGGCTGGCGGGCTTCAACGGCGGTCCGCTGCGAGCACCGGCCATGCGCGTTCCCGACCGCTTCATGAAAATGTTCCGCCAGGGATTGGCGGCCTCCGGTCTTCCAGTGACATCCGACCCCGACAGCGCGTTCATGGTGGGGCGGCATCCCTGCTGACGCGGTCCCGGAGACAAGACCATGAGATCCATTGCGCGCCGCGCCCTTCTCGGCGCACTCGGCTGCCTTTTGATTCCAACCGCTGGCGCTGGCGAGGTGCTTCGCGTGATCGTGCCGTACGCGGCGGGCGGGATCACCGACATCGGCGCGCGGGTCATCTGCGAGCAGCTGGGACAGGTATTGGGGCAGCCGGTCGTGGTCGAGAACCGGCCGGGCGGCGGGACGCGCATCGGAACGTCCGCAGTTTTCGCGGCGAAGCCCGACGGCAACACGGTGCTGCTCACGAACATCGCCTACAGCATCCTCCCGCTGGTCGACCCATCGGTGAAGTACGACGCCCCGACGGCGGCTGCGCCCGTGGGCATCGCATCGGTGTACCCGGTGGCGGTGGTTGTCAATGCGGCGCTGCCCGTGAAGACCCTGCAGGACTTCATCGAATACGCCCGGAAGAACCCAGGCAAGCTGACCTACGGCAGTGCCGGCCCGGGCAGCGGGGCGCACCTGGGCGGCGAGCTGTTCAAGGCCTTGACGGGCACCTACCTTGTCCACATTCCGTACCGGTCCACCTCGAGCGCGCTGACGGAAGTGGCGGCAGGCCGCGTCGACCTCACCTTCGACGCCACGGCCATCGAACTTGCCAAGACGGGGAAGGTCAGGATCCTGGCCGTGTCGGGCACCGAGCGCGACCCGCGGATGCCAGACGTGCCCACCGTGGCGGAAGCAGGGCTCAAGGGCATGGAAACGGCCTCCTGGCTCGGGATCTTCGCCCCGCTCGGCACACCTTCGCCCGTGATCGAGCGCCTGAACCAGGCGCTGAACGTCGCGGTGCAGAACGAAGGACTGAAAGCGCGTTTTCGCGAACTTGGAATGGTCCCCCGTTCCGGACCTCCAAGCTTGCTGATCGATCAGGTGCGCCACGACACCCATCTGTACCGGCGCGTCATCCACGAAGCCAAACTGAAATTCGAATGAACCCCTCCGACGTGAATCCTTCCGTGAGCGCTGCGGCCGACGCGCCTCTGTTCGTCTCATCCGAAACGGCTGCTGCCGTGTTCCAGTGGCTGCCCGCCGTGCGCGCCCTGCAGGAAAGCTACGCACGGCCGCTGGGGCCCCATGCCATTCCCCGACGCACGATCGCTGCAGGGGCAGCGGAGCGCGCCTCACTGCGGACCATGACGGCGGTGCCGCCGGGATCGCGCTACTACGGCGCCAAGCTGATGGGCATGGCGTTCGGGCCTTCAGGTCGGCAGCTCGAGTACGTCGTGGTTCTGTTCGATGCAACGACAGGCTCGCTGGCCGCGATCGTGGACGGCAATCTGGTCACCGCGTATCGCACGGCGGCGACATCCGCGGCCGCCCTGGACCGCCTGGCGCCGCAGGGAGCTGCCCGCCTCGCCGTCCTGGGCAGCGGTCTGGAAGCACGTATGCATACGCTCGCCATCGCCTCGGTGCGCGAGCTGCACGAGATCAGGGTCTACAGTCCGACGCCGACCAAGCGCGCGGAATTCGCCGATGCCATGGGCGCGGAATTGGGCGTGCGTGTGCATGCCGTCGATTCGCCTGCCGAGGCCGTTGGTGGCGCTGACATCGTGCTGGCGGCGGCCCGCTCGTATGGAGAGAAACCCATTCTGCACGGCGCCTGGCTGGAGCCTCACGCGACCGTCATTTCCATCGGGTCCACGCTCCCCGATCAACGGGAGGTCGACAGCACTGTGGTGGCGCGCGCCAGCCTCATCGTGTGCGACAACGTGGAGGAAGTGCTCGAGGAATCCGGGGACATGCTGGCCGCCCGGCAAGACGGCGTTGGACTCGACGCGAAGTGCATCAGCCTGAATGACCTGATGTCCGGCAAGTCGAGTCGCCGGCGCGACGAAGGCGCAGTAGCCATGTACAAGTCGGTTGGATCGGGCCTGCAGGACGTGGTCGTCGCCGGGATGATCCTCGACCTCGCCCGCGCTGCCGGACTTGCCGCGCCTCTGCCCATCCGATTCGAAACCAAGCGCATCGGCTGATGCAGCGAACCATGAAAAACCTGCTCAAGGATCCCGAACTATTCCGAACCGCTGCCTTCGTCGGAGGCGAGTGGGTCGATGCCACACCGCACGGCAAGTACACCCTGCGCAACCCTGCGACCGACGAGCCGCTCGCGGACCTGCCTCGCTTCCGGCAGGACGAGACGGCGCATGCCATCGAAGTTGCGCACCACGCGTTCCTTGCCTGGCGCCGGACAACGGCCAAGCACCGATCTGAGATCCTGCGCCGTTGGTATGACCTGATGATCCTTCATGTCGACGACCTGGCGACCCTGATCACGGTGGAGGAAGGAAAGCCGCTTGCCGAAGCGAAAACCGAGGTCCAGTACGCGGCGTCGTTCCTGCAATGGTTCTCCGAGGAAGCAAAGCGCGTCCGCGGGGATGTGATCCCGGCGCCGAAGGACACCCAGCGTATCGTGGTGCTGAAGGAGCCAATCGGGGTCTGCGCAGCCATCACGCCCTGGAATTTTCCCGCGGCGATGATCACGCGCAAGGCCGGTCCGGCGCTGGCCGCCGGATGCAGCATGGTGGTCAAGCCTGCGAGCCAGACGCCGCTCACCGCGCTGGCCTTGGCCGAACTGGCGCGGCGCGCCGGCATGCCCGCGGGAGTCTTCAACGTCCTGACCGGCAATGACACCCGCGACATCGGGAACCAGCTCACATCGCATCCCCTCGTGCGCAAGATCACCTTCACCGGTTCGACCGAAGTCGGCCGCGTATTGCTGGCGCAAGCGGCGGGAACGATCAAGAAGTGCTCGATGGAGCTGGGGGGCAACGCACCCTTCATCATCTTCGATGACGCAGACCTGGATGCTGCCGCAGATGGCGTGGTCGCGGCGAAGTTCCGCAACACCGGCCAGGCGTGCATCAGCGCCAACCGGGTGCTCGTTCAGGCCGGCGTGTACCAGGCCTTCGCCGCCAAGCTGGTCGAGCGTGTTCGGAACTTGCGCGTAGGCAATGGCCTGGAAGCTGACGTGCAGCTCGGTCCGCTGATCGATGATGCCGCCGTCATGAAGGTGGAGGAACACATTGCAGACGCCATCGAGCAGGGAGCGACGGTGCTGCACGGCGGGCATCGCCATTCGCTTGGCGGCCGCTTCTTCGAACCGACGGTCGTTGCCGGCGCCACGTCGCAGATGGCCCTGGCGCGGGAAGAAACCTTCGGACCCCTCGCGCCGCTCTTTCGTTTCGAGCAGGACGAGGACGCGTACGCGGTCGCCAACGCGACCGAGTACGGACTCGCCGCCTATCTCTACAGCCGGGACGCTGCTCGCATCTGGCGCGCATCCGCGGCCATTGAGGCCGGGATGATCGGGATCAACTGCGGCTTGATTTCCAATGAGGTGGCGCCATTCGGTGGGGTAAAGCAGAGCGGTCTGGGTCGCGAGGGCTCGCACCACGGCATCGAGGAATTCCTGGAGCTCAAGTATCTGTGTTGGGACGGTCTTGCACCTGTCTTCAGCTGAACTGATCTGAAGTCGCCACCACCCCCCACAGGTGCCCGCACGATCTTCTCGGGGCCGCAGGCGCGCGGCAGGACGCGCTGAGCGACCGCCTGGTCGGTGGTGCGCTTCACGGCCGACGGGCAGCTCGACGCGTGATCGGGTGCCGGTGCCTTGCGCGACTGATCTGGCTGTTGCGCCCACATCAAAAGGTGCGGAGACCGAAAAGCTGGCCATCACGCGCCCAACTCGACAAGGCCCAGCTGCGCACCGTCGGACCATTGTTCTAGGTTGCGCAAACAGCAAGAGCGATGGTCTGCGAAGGGAGAACTCGCACTGCTGCCGGCATGTGGGTCGCGCCCGCGTGGCGTCGATAGTAGGTGCTTAGACGGTGGAGGCGCGTTGGACTACGAACAAGCATATTGCGTCGTGGCTGTGTTGTAGACGAGCAGCGTCAGCGATGTGCCTACGCTGGCGCCGTTGAGCGCCTCGCTCGTCAGTATGAAGCCAAGGCGTCGTCCGTACACCCCTGGCCAACCGCGTGCGGCCCAGAATGGACCGCCGAGTGACATTTGCGCAGTGAGCTGCGCCGCTTTCGCCAATTCCTGCAGTCCGCCATGCGCGTCCAGTACAGCCGCCAGTAGCTTGTCCATTTCTCGCTCCTCGCCTAATGCACGGTCGTGATGGCGACGTGACGGTTCACCGCCTTCATGGTGTGCACGATCTCCTGATGGTGCACACCATCTCCCGGCGCACTCTTCAGGCCGCATGCTCCGAGGTCAGGCCAGCTTCGACAACAACGGTGCTGGCCGGACTATTACGCTAATCCTCTTCGGCACCTATATCCGGACCACCTCAGGGTTCTGCTATCTGGCTGGGATTCTGGACGCCTTCAGCCGCAAGGTGGTGGGCTACGCGACCACGCGCAACATCGATACGACGTGGCTCTGGCCGAAGTGCAAAGCCGATATCCTCCACCCGGCTGCATCTTCCATACGGACCGATGGGCCCAATACGCAAGCGAGACCTATCGCAAGGCCTTGCAGGAAGCGAGGCTGCGCAGGCCGAGAGCTTCATGAAGACCGCTCAAGGTCGAGGACATCTACATCGCCCGCTACGAGACCTTCAGCGACATCGCGAGCCGGCTGCCACCGTTCATTGAAGAGGTCTACAACGCCAAGCGCCTGCATTCGGCGCTCGGCGGGCGTCAATCTGGATGCAAGTGGCGTAGGCGACCGGGGCGGGTCTACTGAGCTACGCCGCTGACCGAACCGGTCGACTGTTCGAGAAAATCGAGCATCGCGCGCATCGCGGCGCTATTGTGGCGGCGCTGCGAATAGGCCGCGTAAACCCAGTGGTCGCTGCGCATGTGCTCACGCAGCACCGAAACCAGCGCGCCGCGCTCCAGGTGCGACTGTGCCAGCGGCTCCGGGACGTAAGCCACGCCAACACCGCGCAGCGCCAGCTCGATCAGCGCGATCGGATCGTTGGCTTCCATGCGGCTGTGCACCGCCACCTCATATTGCCGACCCGCGGTCTCGAAGGGCAGGTGCGTGGTGGGCATAACCGCGAAGCTCAGCACCTCGTACCCGCTCAGGTCTTTCGGCGTCTGCGGAATGCCGCGCTTGGCCCAGTAAGCGGGGGAGGCGCAGACCACCATGTCGAACTGCGCCAAGCGCCGAACGATGAGGTTCATGTCATCGATGCGTCCGCCGGTCAGGTGGATATCGATACCTTCCGCGATCAGATCGACGGCATCGTTGGTGAGTACAAGGCTGACGTATACGTCGGGGTAGCGCTTGATGAATTCGGCGATCACGTTCGAAAGCCATCCTGCGATGAGGCCATGCGGCGCGCTGATGCGCAGCCGCCCACGGGGGAGCGCGCCGTGCGCCTGGAGGTCGTGGAGCGTGGTTTCGGCCATGGCCACCAGTTGCGCACTGCGCTCCAGCAGCAACTCGCCGGCGTCAGTCAAGCTCAGCGAGCGAGTGGACCGGTTGAGCAGGCGCACGCCGCTGCGCTTCTCGAGTTCGATCACGTAGCGGCTGACGGTTCCCTTCGACACGCCGAGCGACATGGCGGCGCGGGAGAAGCTGCGCCTAAGCGCCACTTCACGAAAAGTCTTGATGAGATCGAATCCATCCATAGAGACCTGAGCACAGTATTAGAGCCCGATAGAGGCCCAAGAGCTGGGCTGCCACCGGTTAACAATCGTCAGGTCCGCGCGTCGCGGGTCAAGTCTGCGACTGGCGTACCGGTGCTTTCCACCCAGCCGCCGCCGAGCGTCTTGTAGAAGGTCACGAGATTGGTCAGGCGCGAAAGGCGCGTGGCGATGAGGTTCTGCTGCGCCGTGTAGAGCGAGCGCTGCGAATCCAGTACGGTGAGGTAGCTGTCGACGCCGCGCCGGAAGCGCGCGTCCGACAACCGGTAGCTCTCCGTCGTCGCATTCACCAGCGACTGTTGCGCTTCGAGCTGGCGGCCGAGCGTGCTGCGTTGTGCCAACGCATCCGAGACCTCGCGGAAGGCTGTCTGGATCGCCTTCTCGTACTGCGCCACCGAGATGTCGCGGCTGACGGTCGCGATCTGGAGGTTGGCGCGGTTGGCGCCGCCGTCGAAGATCGGTAGCGTGATCTGCGGCGCGAAGCTCCAGCTGCCCGAGCCGCCCTTGAAGAGGCCCGAGAGCTCGCTGCTGGACGTGCCCGCCGATGCCGTGAGGCTGATGCGCGGATAGAAGGCCGCGCGCGCCGCGCCGATGTAGGCGTTTGCGGCCTTGAGATCGCGCTCGGCCTGCAGGATGTCCGGGCGGCGCTGCAGCAACTCGGAGGGCAGCCCCGGCGGAATGCTGGCCAGCGGGCTCGTGGCCGCCGCGGCGCGGTCGGGCAGGGCCTGCGGCAGCAGTTCGTCCGGCAGCTCGGCACCCACGAGCAGCATCAGCGCATTGCGGTCCCGCGCCACCTGGGCGGTGTAGCGCTCGACGTCGACGCGGGCGGTGTCGACGCTCGTCTGCGCCTGGCTCAGCGTGAGTGCCGAGGCCGCACCCAGCTCGAAGCTGCGCTGGTTGAGACGGTAGGAGTCACTCTGGCTGCGCAAGGTGTCGCGCGCGAGTTTCAGCTGGTCCAGGTCGGCGGCAAGCGTGAGGTAGCTGGTCGCGACTTCCGCCACCAGGCTGATCTGGGTGCTGCGACGCGCCTCGGCGGTGGACAGGAATTGCTCCTGCGCCTGTGCGCTCAGGCTTCGGACGCGGCCGAACAGGTCGATCTCGTAGGCGCTGAAACCGAGCGTCGCGCTGTACTGGTGCGCCGTGAGGGCCTCGCCCGTGGACGACAGGTCGGCCGGCGTGCGGCTGCCGCTGCCGCCGGCACTGGCATTGACGGTCGGGAAGAGCGCCGCATCCTGCACCCGGTACTGGGCGCGGGCCTTCTCGATGTTCAGCACCGCGACGCGCAGGTCGCGATTGTTGGCGAGGCTCATCTCGATCACGCGCTGCAGCGAGGGGTCGTTGAAGACATCGCGCCAACCGAGGTCGGCCACCGGCGTGGATGCGGCGGCGCCTGCATCGCCTGCAAATTTGCCGGGGACGGGCGCTGCGGGTTGCTGGTACGCGGGCATCAGGCTGCAGCCGGCGAGCAGGGCGGCCAGTGCCAACGGCGCGAGGGGAGTCGATGTGAAGCGGGACATGTCAGACACCTTCTGAAGTGGGCTGGGCCGTGTGGGAGTGGGAAATCGCAGCGTGTGGCTCGGCCGGCTTGCCCTTGAACAGCCCGACCACCAGGACGAAGAAAAGCGGCACGAAGAAGATGGCGAGCACCGTGCCCGATAGCATTCCTCCGATCACCGCGGTGCCCAGCGCATGCTGCGCTCCGGCGCCCGCGCCGCTGCCCAGCACCAGGGGCAGCACGCCCAGGATGAAGGCCAGCGACGTCATCAGGATCGGGCGCAGCCGCAGGCGGGCGGCTTCCAGTGCCGATTCCACCAGGCTACTGCCGCGTTCATGCAGATCTTTGGCGAACTCGACGATCAGGATGGCATTCTTCGACGCCAGGCCGATGGTCGTGAGCAGGCCGACCTGAAAGTACACGTCGTTCATCTTCCACGTCAGGATCGCGCCGACCAGCGCGCCCAGCACGCCGAGCGGCACCACGAGAATGACGGAGAACGGGATCGCCCAGCTCTCGTACAAGGCCGCGAGGCAGAGGAACACGATCAGGATCGATAGCGCGTAGAGCAGGCCGGTCTGGCCGCTCGATGCCTTCTCCTGGCGCGACAGACCGGTCCATTCGTAGCCGATGCCAGCAGGCAGCTTCGCCACCGCCTGCTCGACGATGGCCAGCGCCTCCCCGCTGGAGGCGCTGCCCGGCATCGCCATGCCCAGGATTTCCACCGAGGGCACGCCGTTGTAGCGCTCCAGCCGCGGCGAGCCGGAGCTCCAGCTCGCCTTGGCGAAGGAGGTGAAGGGCACCATGGCGCCGGCGCTGCTGCGCACATACCAGCGGTCGATGTCCTCCGGCAGCATGCGGTACTGCGCATCGGCCTGCAGCATCACCTTCTTCACCCGACCCTTGTCGATGAAGTCGTTGACGTAGCTGCTGCCCCAGGCGGCCGAGAAGGTGTCGTTGATGTCCGCCATCGAAAGGCCCTGCGCCTGTGCCTTGTGCGGATCGACCTCGAGCCTGAACTCGGGCGTGTCCTCCTGGCCGTTGGGCCGCACGGCCACCAGCCGCTTGTCCTTCGACAGTTCGCCCAGCAGCTGGTTGCGCGCCTGCATCAGGGCCTCATGGCCGAGATTGGCCCGGTCCTGCAGCATCAGGTCGAAGCCTGCCGCGTTGCCGAGTTCCGACACGGCCGGCGGTGCGAAGGCAAACACCTTCGCGTCGCGGATGGTGTTGAAGAAGGCGCTGGCCTTCGCGGCCACGCCCGTCACGGCGAGCGTCTCACCCTTGCGCTCGTCCCAGGGCTTGAGCTTGACGAAGGCGAAGCCGGTGTTCTGACCGCTGCCAGCGAAGCTGAAGCCGGATACCGCGAACACGCCGGCCACTGCGTCCTTCTGGTCTTCCAGCAAGTGGTGCTCGACCTGGCGCATGACGTCGTCGGTGCGTGCGCTGGTGGCGCCGGGCGGCAGCTGGACCAGCACGAACATGCTGCCCTGGTCCTCGTCGGGCAGGAAGCCGACGGGCAGCTTCATGAAGCCGAAGACCACCGCGGCCAGCAGCACCGCGTAGACGACCATGTAGCGCCAGCCCTTGCCCAGCATGTGTCGCACCACGCCCTGGTAGCGGCCGTTGCCGCGGTCGAAAGTGCGGTTGAACCAGCCGAAGAAGCCGGTGGTCGCCATCGCATGGCCCTTGGCGACGGGCTTGAGCAGCGTCGCGCAGAGCGCCGGCGTGAGCACCAGCGCCACGAGCACCGACAGCGTCATGGCCGAGACGATCGTGATCGAGAACTGGCGGTAGATCACGCCGGTGGAGCCGCTGAAGAAGGCCATCGGCACGAACACCGCCGCCAGCACCAGCGCGACGCCGACCAGGGCGCCGGTGATCTGGCCCATCGACTTGCGCGTCGCCTCCTTCGGTGAGAGGCCTTCCTCCGTCATGACTCGTTCGACGTTCTCGACCACCACAATCGCATCGTCCACCAGCAGGCCGATCGCCAGCACCATGGCGAACATGGTCAGCGTGTTGATGGTGAAGCCGAAGGCCGCGAGCACGCCAAAGGTGCCGAGCAGCACCACCGGCACCGCGATGGTCGGGATCAGCGTCGCCCGGATGTTCTGCAGGAAGAGATACATCACCAGGAACACCAGGACGACTGCTTCGACCAGCGTTTTGACGACCTCCTCGATCGAGATCCGCACGAAGGGCGTGGTGTCGTAGGGCTTCTGGACCTTCATGCCGGGTGGGAAGAACTTCTCGAGCTCGGCCACGCGGGCGTCGATGCCCTTGACCGTGTCGAGCGCGTTGGCCCCCGTGGCCAGCTTGATGGCGAGGCCGGCAGCCGGCTTGCCGTTGTAGCGCCCGACCGTGTTGTAGGACTCGCTGCCCAGCTCGATGCGGGCGACGTCGCGCAGGCGGACCTGGGCGCCGTTGGTCTGCGTGCGCAGCAGGATGTCTTCGAACTCCTGCGCGGTCTTCAGGCGCGTCTGCGAGGTGATCGTTGCGTTGAGCTGCTGGCTGCCCGCCGCAGGCAGGCCGCCGAGCTGGCCGGCCGAGACCTGCGCGTTCTGCGCCTGGATGGCGGTCTTCACGTCCAGCGGTGTCAGGCTGAAGTTGGCGAGCTTGTTCGGGTCGAGCCACACGCGCATGGCGTACTGCGAGCCGAAAAGGGTGGTGTCGCCCACGCCCTCGACGCGGCTGATCGCCTCCTGCACGTTCGCGGCCACATAGTCCGACAGGTCGGACCCGTTCATGCTGCCGTCCTCGGACGTGAAGGCCAGCACGTTCAGGAAGTTGGTGGCCGACTTCGTCACGGTGACGCCCTGCTGCTGCACCTCTTGCGGCAGCAGTGGCGTGGCCAGCGAGAGCTTGTTCTGCACCTGCACCTGGGCGGTGTCGGGGTTGGTGCCGTTCTCGAAGGTCAGCGTGATGGTGACCGAGCCCGACGACTCGCTGGTCGAGGCCATGTAGCTTAAGCGGTCCAACCCCTTCATCTTCTGCTCGATGACCTGGGTGACGGTGTCCTCCAGCGTCTTGGCGGAAGCGCCCGGGTAGTTGGCGGTGATCGCGACGGCGGGCGGCGCGATGCTCGGGTACTGCGCGATCGGCAGCGTGAAGATGGAGAGAGCTCCTGCCAGCATCACGATGATGGCGAGGACCCAGGCGAAGATGGGGCGGTCGATGAAGAAGCGTGCCATGACAGTCTCTCGCGATCAGTTCGCCGTATTGCCGGAAGCGGGAAGGGCCGCTTTGGGCGTTTCAGCGGCGGGCTTGACGCTGGGGCTCCATTGCACGGTCTTCACCTCGACGCCCGGCGCTGCGCGCTGCTGGCCGTCCACCACGAGCTGGTCGCCGGCCTGAAGGCCGCTGCGCACCAGCCATTGATCGCCGACGGCGCGTTCCGTCTCGAGCATGCGCCGCTGCAGCTTGTGCTGGGCATCCACGACGAAGGCCGTCGGCTTGCCGGTGCTGTCGCGCGACACCGCCTGCTGCGGCACCAGGAGCGCCTGCTCTTTGACGCCCTCCTGCAGCACGGCGCGCACGTACATGCCGGGCAGCAGGTCGGCGTTCGGGTTGGGGAACACCGCGCGCAGCGTGATGGCGCCGGTCGTCTGGTCCACGGTGACGTCCGAGAATTCGAGCTTGCCTTCGAGCGGATAGGCACTGCCGTCTTCCAGCAGCAGGCGCACCTTGGCGGCATTGGCGCCGCTCTTCTGGAGATCGCCGCGCGCCATGGCCTGTTTGAGCTGGAGCACCGCGGCACTGGATTGCGTCACGTCGACGTAGATCGGGTCGAGCTGCTGGATGGTGGCCAGTGCGGTCGCCTGGCTGGCCGTGACCAGCGCGCCGGGCGTGACCGTCGACTTGCCGATGCGCCCCGAGATCGGCGCGTCGATGCGCGCGTAGGCGAGGTTGATGCGGCTCGTCTCGACATTGGCCTTCGCCGCGGCGACGTCGGCCTCGCCCTGCTGCAGCGAAGCGGCGGCATCGTCGTAGTCCTGCTGGCTCACCGCCTGGATGGCCACCAGCTCCTTGTAGCGCTCGGCCTTCAGCCGCGTGGTCTTCAGGCTGGCCTGCGCCTTGGCGAGCGCGGCGACATTGCTGTCGTAGGTGGCCTTGTAGGTGGCTGGATCGATCTGGTAGAGCGTCTCGCCGGCCTTCACGTCGCTGCCTTCGCGGAACTTGCGCGTCTTCACGATGCCGCCGACCTGGGGGCGGACGTCGGCGATGAGGAAGGGCGCGGTGCGGCCGGGCAGCTCGGCCGTGATGGCCACGCGTTGCGGCTGCACCGTGACCACGCCGACTTCGGGCGTGCCCTGCGCCGGAGGCGGGCCTCCTGGCGGCTTGCCGCATGCGACGAGCAGGCAGGCGGACGCAAGGGCTGCCGTAAAGGTCAGGCCGAAGGTAAGGGGTGGACGCATGGCGAATCTCCTGAAGGACGTGGAAGGATTCGTCGTTTAAACGAACCGTACGGTATGTGAATGTAGATTGACTTCCTGCTGATGTCAATCAATAATGAACTAATTGGTTCTGATATAAGGAGGCAAACAGATGCGAGTCAAGACGGAAGCCAAGCGCGATGCGATCGTCCGAGCGGCGTCGGAAGTGTTCAGGGAAATGGGCTTCGAAGGCGCCTCCATGTCGGAGATCGCCGCGCGGGCGGGCGGTTCGAAGGCGACGCTGTACGGATACTTCAGCTCCAAGGAAGCGCTCTTCGTCGCGGTCATCCTCGGCGCTGCCGAGACGCATTTCGACCCGATCTTCGCGGCCCTCGGGAAGGACAGCGACGACCTGGAGCGCGTACTGCAGCGCTATGGCGAAAAGATCATGGTCGTGGTGTCCTCGCAGGAAATCATCGAGGCGATGAGAGCCGTGATCGCGGAGTCCGGGCGAAGCGACATCGGACGGCAATTCTTCGAAGGCGGGCCCAAGAAAGGTCTGCTCGAGCTGGCAGGGTTTCTGGAGCAGCAGATGCAGAAGGGACGCTTGCGCAAAGCCGATCCGCAGGTGGCGGCGCGCCACCTGACTGCGTTGCTGGACTCGGAGGTCACCATGCCGCTTCTGCTCGGCATCGAAGGGCCGCCGTCACGCAAGGACCTGCGCGAGGCCACCCGCCGCGCGGTACAGGTTTTTCTCGGCGGCTATGCACCCGTGAGCGACAAGGCCTCGTAGCCGACAGGTGCTGCATCAACCATGAAGGTCGGCATCACAGCCAAGCTCTTCCTGTTCGTTCTGCTCGCCTGTGCTTGTCGAGCAGGTCCTGTTGAGCAATTCCTTGAGATCAAGTACCCTCAGTTGGGACGCGTCGGCGTGCCTTGAGGCCGCAAGCGCCATGTCTTCACTGTTCATCCAACATCCGGCTGATCTTGCTGCCGAGCGCCCTTTCTGCGCGGAAATAGCCCATGACGGTCACCACGCTCTGGTGTCCCGTCATCGCCATTGTTTCGGGCAGCGACATGTTCTGCTGGCCGGCCTCGGTCACGAAGCCGGCCCTTAACGAGTGCGCGCTAAAAAACCCCCTTTGACCCCGGCGAGAACACATCGCTCCTTCACGATGTCGCGCACCGCGGCTGGCGCCAGCGCCTCCCCGAGGTGTCCGCCTTTGCGAATGCGCCGGAAGAGGGCGCATTCATTGATCCCGCTCGCAGAGAGCCAGTCCTGCATGGCGAGTGCCGCGCTGCCCACCAGCGGCTTGACGTCCTCAGGGCGTCCGCGCCGGCCTGGTTGGTCTTGGAGTGCGCGAGCGTGTAGAGATAGGAGCGGGCATCGACGCGCTGGAGGTTCTCGAGGGTGGCCGCGGCTCGTCGCAACTGCTCTGACGTAGAGCCAGTGGCTTGTCGCATCGCGAGCACAGTGGCTCTGGTCAGTATGAGCCCGTTGCAGTTGCTATCCGCGCTACTGGCATCGTCGTGCTTTGCAAAAGATTGCGTGCCACTTCGAGCCGCTCGTTTTGAACAAACTTGTGCGTTTCACACAAAGTGGAAACAGCTCACGCTGCTCGCGTGAACAGTGACGATGCCTTGCTGTATCCGTCGGGTTACTGGACCCGAGGCATGCATAGTCGTTGCGCCGCGCCCGCAAAGCTGCCTCAGTGCGCCACCTCAACGAACATGGCGGCTTTATTCAGGTCGAGCACAAGGGTTCTTTCTATCAGTCGCGACGACACAACTAAGAGAACCGCGCCATCAAACGCCACGGCCTGCAGTTCCCTCGAAAGCGGGTAGTCACGGCGAGTCGCTTGCGCCGCATTGAACTGGGTGCGCCAAAAAGGGCAGGATCTCAGGGCAGCGTTCGCGCAGGATCTGGGAACCAGACTCGAGAGCCCGCTCGATGCATTGGCCGGCATAGACTGCGTCGCTGCGCATGCGCGGCACATCAATCCACCAGCCGACGCCCGCCATGAGCCACTTGAAGTCCACCAATGGCAGCATGCCCTCATCTTGCCACGAAAGGGTTGCGGGTATGGCATTCATCACGATCCATCCTTTCACAAACGTCAACAGCAGTCGCCTCTTTCGGCCTGTCACCCAGAACGCCATCGACCCCAGCTAGTCGAGCGAGCGATTTCTCGATTCGATGTCCACCATCCAGATCGCGACCGCCGCCAGCGCCAGAAACGACGAGAGCAGAACAAGAGAGAGGGTGAAATGCGTCGCCATCACCGGAGCAATGATTGCGGGAGCGAACAGGCCGCCAAAGCGTGCGATCGCACCCGCGGTGCCCATGCCGCTGGCCCTCAGATCGGTCGGATACACCTCGGGGGTAAAGGCGTAGAGCGCGCCCCAGGTACCAAGCAGGGCGAAGCTCATCAGCAATGTGGAGCCAACAACAAGCGCAGTCGATTGGCCTAGGCTATAGAACAAGCAACCCACCGCGCTCAGAAGCAGGAACCCGATCAAGGTGGGTTTCCGTCCCCACCGTTCGACGCCGTAGGCCGACAATGCAAACCCGGGAAGTTGCACAAGCGCCAGCAGGATGAGGAAGACCTGACCACGCATGAAACCAAAGCCCTGACCAGCCAGCTTCACTGGAAGGTAGACGAAGACGCCGTAGTACGCGATCGAGATGAACATCCAGGCGACCAGCAGGCAGATGCTGCGACGTCGACAATCGGCTGCGAAGAGCGCAAAGACTGACTTGCGCTCGATCTTTTGGGGCACCAATGGCCCAATGTTCACGGAGACTCGATTAACCGCAGCTACGCGCTGGAGCACTGCACGCGCCTCGTTTGAGCGACCTGCTTTGTTCAAGTAGAGCGGGGACTCGGGCACAAAGAAGCGAAAGATCACACCAACCAATGCTGGGATGCCCGTCACGAGGAAGATCATCCGCCAGGCATCGTCGCCCCGCGATACTGCGAACAGCGCAAGAATCGCGAGCAAGATCGTGCCGATGGCCCAGAAAGATTCCAACAGAACCAGCCAACGACCTCGGCGGTCGGATGGCAGAAATTCGGCCATCATCGTGTAGTCAACGGGCAAGGTTCCACCAACGCCGATGCCGGTGAGAAAGCGCAGCACCAAAAGCCATTGGAACTCCGGCGCGAAGGCAGAGGCGATGCCGCAGATTGCGTCGATGACCACCGCCATCATGAGCACTGGTCGGCGACCGATTCGGTCGGCGAGGCGGCCGAACGCAAAGGCCCCAATCAGCATGCCGATAAAAAAGGCCGTGCCGGTCTGCAACGCCGCAGGCACGGAAATGCCAAATGTCGCGGCGATGGACGGAGCAGTGAATCCGATCGAAAGAACCTGCATCGCGTCCGCGAGCCAGACCAATCCGAAGATGACGAAGAGTCGATACTGGAATAGACCGACGCCGGCAGCGCGAATTCCCTGTTCGATGGTGATGGCTGGAGATGCGGAGCCCGTCGCGCGGGGCAGCGCGTCTGGACTTACCGTTGGGATGGCGATGGCTGGTGACGACATGATCTACCTGCTTTTGAAAGTTGGTTATGAATTCGGGCCACTGGCGGGCATGTTCGGAAGCGGCCCGTAACGATTCGAATGGCTACGACCTGGTCGCCACCGGCTCCACCAGCGGAACGTTGAAAACGTCGTACCCGAAGCACCAGGAGGGATCTTCGTTCGTGCGCAACCACGTGTTGTTGTGCGAGATGCGCTGTACCTTGCTCGCACGCTCGGCGCGGTTGGCCTCATAGAGATCGAAGGCCAGTTCGTGATCGTGTGCGCCCACCTCTTGGAGGCAGCGCGCAAGCATGGCGGCATCTTCAATCGCCATGGCCGCACCTTGGGCCATGTGGGGCTTCATCGGATGGCAGGCATCGCCCAAAAGCACGAGCCGGCCGCGACTCCACAGCGGCAGCGGATCGCGCTCGAGCAACGACCATTTGGTCACCTCCCGCGTGTTCTCGATCAGAGCCTGCACCGTGGGGTGCCAACCCTTGTAGAACTCTCGCATCTCCTCCTTGCTGCTGGGCAACCACCGATCATTGAGATCCCACTTCTCCGCGGGCACGCCCGTCACGTAGTAGATCTCGTCTTGCCTGCTCGTGACGAAGTAGGTCATCATGTGCTGGTCTTCGCTCCACCATTTGACGCAGGCATCGAAGGGCAGCATGCCCACCTTCACGGACGGAGTCGGGAACACGGCGCGGTGGGCAAGATAGCCAGCGTACTTCGGCGGTTCGGCGCCCAGAAGCTCCTCTCGGATGCGCGAGTTCACGCCGTCCGCACCCACCACGATATCGGCTTCCTCGACTGAGCCGTCAGTGAACTCCAGGCGCACCACATCGCCGCGATCGTCGACCTTGGCGAGTTGCTTACCGAATGTCGTGACACCTGCGGGAAGCGCCTCCATGAGCAGGGCGTGGAAGTCGCCGCGATGCACCGTCAGATAGCTCGCTCCATATTCCTTGACTGCGTAGTCGCCCAGCGGAACTCGCGCCAGGATATCGCCCGTCTCCCAGTGACGGCTGTACCAGTGGTCCGGATGCGAGCCCTGCGTGTTCATTGCATCCTCGATGCCGATTCGGCGCATGACCTTCATGACGTTCGGCCCGACATGGATGCCGGCGCCCAAACGCGCGAAGGAGGGTGCCTGCTCGTACAGGCGGACATTGAACCCGGCTTGGAACAGCAACGAAGCGGCCGAGGCGCCACCAAGTCCGGCGCCGATGACGGCGATGCGAGGGTTATGAGACATGTGCGTTTCTCCTTGACTACAAAAGCAACTTTCTAGGGTCTTCGAAATGAGCGCCTACATGTTTTAAATGAAGTGTGTACGCTCGAAGACGGCTCGAAGTCTAGTTCTGCAGCCTCCAACTTCCAGTAGGGTTTTCCCGTGGTTGAAGTACAGTCCATGCCTTGTTTAAATAGAGCGTCTACACTTTACATGGAGTCCGCAATGAGCAGACCTTTCCGCATCGGGCAGATCGTGCCCAGTTCGAACACCACCATGGAGACCGAGGTCCCGGCAATGCTGCAGGCGCATTCGCAACTCCGGCCAAATGACCGGTTCACGTTTCACTCCAGTCGGATGCGGATGAAGAAGGTGGAGAAGGACGAGCTGGCAGCAATGGACGCGGAAAGCGACCGCTGCGCGCTGGAGCTCAGCGATGCGCAGGTCGACGTGCTCGGCTATGCCTGCTTGGTCGCCATCATGGCGATGGGTCACGGCTATCACCGCGTATCGCAGAAGCGCTTGACGGACCGCACGATCGCAAATGGCGCGACGGCGCCGGTCATCACGAGTGCTGGGGCGCTCGTGGACGCACTCAAGATCATGAAGGCGACGAAGATCGCACTGGTAGCGCCCTACATGGTGCCGCTGACGAAGCTGGTCATGGACTACATCTCAAACGAAGGTTTCGAAATCGTCGATTGGCGCGCCTTGGAGATCCCCGACAACCTTGACGTCGGACGCCATGATCCCGCCAGACTGCCCGGCATCGTGGCGGGGATGAACTATGCGGATGCCGACGTCATCGTGCTCTCGGCCTGCGTTCAGATGCCCTCCCTGCCAGCCGTTGCGGAGGTCGAGGCATTGACCCGCAAGCCGGTGGTTACGGCCTCCATTGCCACGACTTATGCCATCCTCACAGAACTGGGCCTCGAGCCTGTTGTCCCCGGTGCCGGCGCGCTGCTGTCCGGTGCCTATCCGATGCGTGCCGCGTCGTCCGGAGCAGCGGCGTGACCAGCACCTATCTCTACGGCGCGCATGTGCATGCCAACGGCATCCGGCAGCACTATCTTCGTTATGGCGGCGCGGACCTTGCGCGCCGCGAGCGCGATGCCGTGATCCTCATTCCCGGCATCACGAGTCCTGCAGCGACGTGGGGATTCGTCGCCGAACGATTTGGGCGCCACTTCGACACCTACGTGCTCGACGTGCGCGGGCGTGGCCTATCGTCTTCCGGAGGCGATCTCGACTACAGCCTCGACGCCCAGGCCGCCGACGTCGTCGCATTGGCCGGTGCCCTGGGGCTGGAACGCTACGCCCTCGTAGGCCATTCGATGGGCGGTCGCATTGCGGTGCGAGCCGCCCGCCATCAGCCTCATGGCTTGACCCGGCTCGTGATTGTCGACCCGCCAGTCTCAGGCCCGGGCCGGCGCGCATACCCTGCGAAGCTCCCTTGGTACGTCGACTCGATCCGGCAAGCGACCCGCGGCATGAGCGCCCAGGAAATGCGCGCGTTCTGTCCAACGTGGACCGATGAGCAACTTCAGCTGCGCGCCCAGTGGCTGCACACCTGCTTCGAGCCGGCGATCGTGCGCAGCTTCGAGGACTTTGGCCGTGACGACATCCATGCGGATCTTCCGCAAGTGAGGCACCCCCTCCTGCTGATGACGGCCGAGCGTGGGGGTGTCGTGCTGGGCGAGGATGTCGCCGAATGGCAGTCGCTGGCACCGCAGACCGAGCACGTTCGTGTGCCGAACGCGGGGCACATGATTCCCTGGGACAACGAGGCGGGCTTCTACGCCGCTTTCGGCGACTTCCTCGGCCACGCGCTGGACTGATTGAAGAACGCCCCGCAATCACTTTCCCTCCCCGACCCTTTTCTTCAAGGAGCTTCCAATGTCTGTAAGCGATATCGATCTGATCCGAGCCTGGAAGCAAGTTCTCACGCTATCCAAGCTGGAAGCGGGACAGACGGTCACCGTGCTCACTGGCGCGGACACCAATGCGCAGACGCTGCGCTGTGCGACTGCGGCAGCCAGCGACTTGGGCGCGCGCGTCAACCGCCTGGAGCTTCCTCCGGTCAACGCCGAAAAGGCACTGAGCCGCGACGCGCTGGCGTATCTGGGCACGACACCATTGACAGGGAATCAGGCGGCGATTGCCGCGCTCAAGGCGAGCGACCTTGTCCTGGATCTGATGACCTTGCTGTTCTCACCCGAGCAACACGAGATCCTCAAGACAGGGACGAAGATCCTGCTCGCGGTCGAGCCGCCCGAGATACTGTGCCGCATCGTGCCGACCGAAGCGGACCGCGAGCGTGTGCTGCGCGCCACCGATCGCATTCGGCAGGCGCGCGAGATGGTGATCTCGTCCGAGGGCGGCACTGAACTGCGATGCCCGCTCGGCGAGTTTCCGGCCATCGCCGAGTACGGCTTCGTCGATGAGCCTGGCCGCTGGGATCATTGGCCGAGTGGCTTCGCACTGACGTGGCCCAACGAGGGGGGCACGCAAGGGCGCATCGTCCTCGACCGTGGTGCCATTCTGCTGCCGATGAAGTGCTACGTTTCCGAGCCCATCGAGATCGTGATCCGCGACGGCTATGCGCGCTCCATCACGGGCGGCTTGCATGCCGAGTTGCTCTCCGAGTACATGGCATCGTTCGATGATCCCGAGGCTTACGCCATGTCGCACATTGGCTGGGGCCTCCAGCCCCGTGCGCACTGGTCCACGTTGGCGCAGTACAACCGCGAAGCAACCATCGGAATGGACGCCCGCGCTTTCGAGGGAAATTTCCTGTTCTCCCTGGGCCCCAACAACGAGGCCGGCGGAACCCGGACGACCGCCTGCCACATCGACATTCCGATGCGGCATTGCACGGTCAAGCTCGATGGCGAGGCAACCGTTATCAACGGAGTGGTCCAGGACCCCGAGGGCCGGGCGAGGGCTGCCGCGCCAAGGGGGCTCGCATGAACGAGGCGTTCTCTCCCTCTTCGCAGTCCATTCCGACGGACAGTGCGCAAGGTGATGTTTCTGCGTATGCCCGCCAAGGCTTTGGAACGCCCCTTTCGCTGAAACCGCCTTTCGGCCTGCTCATCATCGACTTCGTCAATGGCTTTGCGAATCCGGCTGTCTTCGGCGGCGGGAACATTCCGGAAGCGATTGCCCAGACCACGAATCTGCTTGCCCGCGCACGCAGCCAAAAGTGGCCGATTGCGCACAGCCGGATCGTCTTTTCCGACGATGACGCCGACAGCAACATCTTCTGCCTGAAGGTCCCCGGCATGCTCACGCTCAAGGAGGACAGCCACAACAGCGCGATCGTCCCTGAGCTCGCCCCGTCGACTGGGGAATACGTGGTTCGCAAGAGCACGCCATCGGCCTTCTACGGGACGATGCTCGCGGCATGGCTCGCACAACGGAGCGTGCAAACGCTTCTGATCGCCGGTAGCACGACGAGCGGTTGCGTACGTGCAAGTGTCGTCGATGCCATGCAAGGCGGTTTCCGCCCGCTGGTGGTCTCGGACTGTGTGGGTGATCGAGCCATTGGCCCGCACCAGGCGAATCTGTTCGACATGGCGCAGAAGTACGCCGCGGTGATGCCACTGCAGCAGGCCTTGGCCGACATCTCTGCGCTCCGATAGACAACCGTGGTCGCCCGAGCCAAGCTGCTGCGTAGCGGGGCGCGCCACTTCAAGCGCTCGGCACAACCTGCTGGGGCGCTAGCGAGACTGAGGAAATCAAGAATGTTGTCTCTGACCGTGAATGGTCGTGAAGTCGAAGTCGACGTCACGGCACAAGCGACGCTTCTTCATCTGCTGCGCAACGAACTCGGCTTGAACGGACCGAAGTACGGCTGCGGGCTCGGCCAGTGCGGCGCCTGCACGGTTCATGTGGATGGTCAGGCGGCACGTGCCTGCGTGATTCCGGCGCATGGTGTGGCCGGGCGCAGCATCACTACGCTCGAAGGACTCGGCAACCGCGCGCATTTCCATCCAGTTCAGAAAGCGTTCGAAGATGCACAGGCTGCGCAGTGCGGGTATTGCCTTAATGGCATGGTGATGCAGGCGGCAGCTCTGCTGGCGCGCGAGAAGCATCCGGACCCGCAACGCATTCGAGCCGAGTTGTCTGGCAACCTGTGCCGTTGCGGCACCCATGTGGAGATCCTGCGCGCGGTTGAACTCGCAGCCGCGCGCATGTCCACCGAGGGCATTCGTCCATGAGCAAGTCGTCGCTTCGCGCCGCCTCGCCTCTTACCCGCTCCGACTTCCTCTCGGCCGACGGTGCGCTTGTGATTGTGCGCGAGACGCCGTCATCACAGCCGCCCGTGAAGGGGCAACCCACGACCGTGCCCGGCAATCCAGTGGAAGGTGATGAGGTTCTCTTGTCCGTGTGGGACGACGGTAGCATCAGCGCCCTCAACGGCCGCGTCGACCTCGGCACCGGCATCCAAACGGCTTTGGCCCAGATCGTGGCCGAGGAGCTGGATGTCCACCTGAACTGCGTGGTCATGGCGCTGGGAGACACCGCACGCGTACCGAACCAGGGCGCCACCATCGCCAGTGCCACGATCCAGATCCATGCGCAGCCTCTGCGAGCCGCTGCGGCACAGGCACGCAAGTGGTTGCTGGCGCGAGCAGCCGAACGACTCGGCGTGGCTGTCGAGACCTTGAATGTCGAACACGGTGTCGTCCGCTGCGATCACCTTGAGCTGACATTCGGCGAGCTGGTCGCCGGTCAGCGCACCGTGCTGAAACTGGACCTCCTCACCTCCCTCAAGCGTCCAGAAGACTACAGACTGGTCGGCACGTCTCAGTCGCGCGTTGACATCCCTGCCAAGCTGGCGGGAGAACTTGTCTTTGTGCACGACATGCGGCTGCCCGGCATGCTTCACGGACGCGTGGTGCGGCCTCCCTACGCTGGCGCGGACCACGGCGATTTCGTCGGCAATACGCTGCAAGCTGTGGACAAGAGCTCGATCGTTCACATCCCCGGCATCCGCGCAGTGGTGGTGATTGGCGATTTCGTCGGCGTCGTGGCCGATCGCGAAGAGCATGCCGAGCAGGCGGCGCGTGAGCTGCTCGTGACCTGGAAGCCGTGGCCAGGGATGCCGGACCTGGCCGGCGAGGGCAAGATCGCACAGGCCATCCGCAGCAATCCCGCCACCCAGCGCCGGCTGGTCGACGAGGGCGACGTCGATGGCATCCTGTCGGCCGGCCAACCGATGCGGCGCACCTACCTGTGGCCGTACCAGCTTCATGCGTCGATCGGCCCCTCCTGTGCCGTAGCACATTGGCAGCCCGATGAACGCAGCCATCTTCGGGTTTGGGCCGGTACGCAGAACCCGCATGTGCTGCGCGCCGACCTCGCCATGCTTACTGGCTTGCGCGACGTGGACATCGACGTCGTGCGGATGGAAGCTGCCGGCTGCTACGGTCGCAACGGCGCGGACGACGTTGCAGCCGACGCGGTATTGCTCGCGCGGGCGGCGGGCGCACCGGTGCGCGTGCAGCTGACCCGCGAGCAGGAGCACCAGTGGGAGCCCAAGGGCACGGCGCAGCTGATGGAGGTGGCCGGCGCCCTCTCGGAAGAGGGGCGCCTCGAGGCCTACGACTTCGAAACCTCGTATCCGAGCAATGGTGCCCCCACCCTTGCGCTGCTGCTTACCCGCACGGTGGAGCCCTCGGCGCAGGCCTATGAAATGGGCGACCGCACCGCACGCCCGCCGTATGCCTACGAGAACCTGCGAGTCAAGGTCAACGACATGGCCCCCATCGTTCGGGCTTCCTGGTTGCGTGGCGTTTCGGCGCTGCCCAACTCCTTCGCGCACGAAAGCTTTGTCGACGAGCTGGCCACGGCTGCCGGAGTCGACCCGGTGCAGTTCCGCCTGCGCCATCTGCATGATCCCCGCGCGCTCGAGCTGATCCAGGCCACCGCTCAGAAGGCCGGCTGGCGTATGCGCAGAGGCCCCCAGGAAAACGCCGATGGAGGTCTGGGCGAAGGCGGCGACATCCTGTTTGGTCAGGGCTTCGCGTACGCGCGCTACATCCACAGCGCTTGGCCGGGCTTTGGCGCCGCCTGGGCTGCCTGGGTGGCCGACGTGGAGGTGAATCGCAAGACCGGTGAAGTTCATGTGCGCCGCGTGGTGGTCGGCCATGATGCCGGGCTCACCATCAACCCGGCCGGCGTCGAGCACCAAGTTCACGGCAATGTCATCCAGGCCACCAGCCGGGCGCTGAAGGAGGAAGTGCGATTCGCCGAAGCGCCCCGGCCGACTGCCGCGAATGAATTGGTACCTGGGGTGCTGCCTACTGGTGTCGTTGCCAGTCGAGAATGGGGCAGTTACCCGATCATCAATTTCCGCGAAGTCCCGGTCATCGAAGTCGTGCAAATGGCGCGGCCCGGCGAACCACCATTGGGCGCAGGCGAGTCCGCCTCGGTACCCGGAACTGCAGCCATCGCCAACGCCATCTTCGACGCGACCGGTGTACGGCTTCGGGAGCCGCCCTTCACGCCAGAGAAGGTGCTGGCTGCGTTAAACCAGCTGCCATTCGCGGCCTCCGACCAGGCGAGCACCCCGGTGTCGCTCCTCCCCGCGCTACCGCAGTTGCCGCCGGATGCGCAGTTGCCCCGCCACAAAGGGCTGTGGGCCGGTGCTGCCGCTCTTGTTGTCGGCGCCATCGGTGTCACGGCAGGTCTGCTCGGGTGGCGCTCGGCCATCGCGCCTGTGAGCTTCGGCGTGCCGGCATACAGCGCCGCGACTATCGAGCGCGGACGATTGCTCGCCGCCGCCGGCGACTGCGCCGTCTGTCATACCGCGCCGGGCGGTGTGGCCAATGCGGGTGGCCGTGCAATGGAAACCCCGTTCGGCAACATTCACACCACGAATCTCACGCCGGACCCCGAAACGGGCCTGGGCCGCTGGTCCTTCACTGCCTTTCAGCGCGCCATGCGAGAAGGCGTGTCGCGCGAGGGACATCACCTGTATCCGGCATTCCCCTATACCGCGTTTGCGAAAACAAGCGATGACGACCTGCAGGCACTCTATGCGTATTTCATGTCGCTGCCGCCGGTGAACGCGCCGACGCCACCCAACGACTTGCGCTTCCCCTTCAACGTGCGACCGCTGCTGGCCGGATGGAATGCGCTGTTCCACGACAGCCAGCCGTACCGTGACGATCCAACGCGCAGCGCCGAGTGGAATCGAGGCGCCTATCTCGTCAATGGACTTGGCCACTGTGGCGCCTGCCACACGCCACGCAACGCGCTGGGCGCCGAGAAAAGCGGCACCAGCTTCCTGGCCGGTGCGATGATCGACGGATGGGAGGCGCCGGCGCTCACTGCACTGTCCAAGTCTGCCGTGCCGTGGGACGCCGATGCGCTCTACAGCTATCTTCGCCACGGGCATTCACCTCGTCATGGTGTGGCCGGTGGCCCCATGGCTGAAGTCGTGCATGAACTCCAGCAGTTGCCGGCTGCCGACATTCGCGCCATGGCTTCCTATCTCGCGTCGTACACCCCGGCACCGACCGATCCACGAGCCGTTGCAGCCAGAGCAATACAGACTGCGGCCGAGGGCAAACAGCGCTTGCTCGGCCAGCCCCAGCGGATGTTCGATTCAGCCTGTGCCTCGTGCCATCACGACGGTGACGGGCCCAAGCTCCTGGGCGTCAATGCGCCACTGGCGCTCAACAGCCAACTCACGAGCGACCGGCCGGACAACCTGCTGCACACTATCCTCGATGGCGTGCGGGAGCCCGCCACTAAGGAAATTGGTTTTATGCCCCCGTTCCGTGATGCGCTGGACGACAGCCAAATCGCCGAACTGGCCGGTTACATGCGCAAGCGTTTCGCACCGCAGGCGCCAGAGTGGATCGACCTTCCGGCTCAGGTGGCGCGTGTGCGTGCGGCCCCTACGCACGGAGCCCCCGCGCAGCGGTAACACCACCTTAACAGGACCGACGAAGCATGGTCGCAATGCCTCACCGAGGCCACGAATAGAATACAGCGCATGCGCTCGAATCAAGTGAAATCCACGCTCGGGTCTGCTCCGGAGCCAAAGACCCCGCGTTACAACCGGAGAGCCGCTGAAGCCGCAGCCCTACCACCGCAACAGTCAGCCAAGGAAACGACCAAGGCGATCTCGGCACCCTATCAGGTGACACAGCAGGTAGGACACTTGCTGCGCCGTGCATACCAGCGCCACATCGCGCTCTTTCAGCAAGGGATCCCCGACTCCCAGTTGACCATGCCTCAGTTCGTCACGCTTTGCGCCGTGGGTGACTTGGGCTCTTGCTCGCTCAACGAGATCGTTGCGCAGACTTCGATCGATCAGGCGACGATTCGAGGCGTGGTCGAGCGCCTTTCCTCGCGAGAGCTGCTCGCGATCGCGGAACACGTTTCGGACAAACGCAAGCTGTCCATTTCGCTCACGCCGAAGGGGCATCAGTTCCTTAGGGAGATGATCGCCATGGCTGAAGGCATCACGGAGCAGACATTTGGTGCGCTCAATACCGCTGAGCGGGTGGCGCTGGTCTATCTGCTTGAGAAGATGTGTGCCTCTTCTGACGGCGAACCGTAGGACTGCTCAGCGTCAGGGAGCATTAAGCGCATAGCGTCCTCGCGCTCGTCGCTGGGCGGACATTTTTCGTCACGCCAGCATCAATTGGCCGTAAGTCTCTCGCCTTCAACGCTCAGTGCTCAACGCCAGCCGGTCCCCTCTTTGATCAGACGACCAGCGGAGCGCTGATCGCGCCAGCTGATTGCCCACACACATTTGCAGCGCCTCTCCGCAAGCCAAAGAGCGCTCCGGAACTAATGTGCGAGCCCCCACCGCAGGCCGGCTGCAGTGATTTGAGGTACGGCGAAAGGGCGGCCTTCGCAGACAGGCATCTCAAGCTGAAGTAGGCGCGATCGCGCACGTCAATCAGCGCGCCGCCATCTTCGATCTGGGCCCGGAAGCACAGGGGGTTCTCAGGCCCGCTACGCCGGGCGCCGTAGTAGGGGTGGGGTATTGCCTAGGTTTATTTCATTCGGCGATCACTACACTTTGATGTTATGTTCACTACACGAAATGACGCATGCAGATGTCCATGGGCGCCGTGAGCCCAAGGGTGGTGCGTGGGTATGACGGTCGCTCTTCGAGAAGGCTGCGTGATCAGTGGGCATTTCTTCTGCCGTCGGAATCAGCTCGACCAAAAGGCCGAAGCTCAATCATTGAAAACGAAAGGATTGAAAAATGAAATTCAAAGCTGCCGCCGTACACGCAGCTCCTGTCTTCATGGACAAGAACGCCACGGTAGAGAAAGCCTGCAACTTCATCAAAGAGGCCGGCGGCGCAGGTATTGAGTTGCTTGTCTTTCCAGAGACATTTATCCCCGGCTATCCCTACTGGATCGAGTGCTACCCCCCTCTGGACCAGGGCGCTGCACTATCGGAGTACATCGATCAGTCTGTCGAGATCTCGGGGCCTGAGATTGAGCGCCTGCGACACGTTGCAAGACAACATGGCGTTGCTGTAGTCATGGGAATTAGTGAGCGTCTCGAAGGCACGAAGACGCTATTCAATTCACAAGCATTCATCGACAAGGATGGCACGTTGCTTGGGGTGCATCGCAAGCTTCAGCCGACGTACGTCGAGCGAATCGTGTGGGCTCAAGGAAGTGGCAAAACGCTGAGCGTCTACAGCAGCACGCTTGGTCGCCTCGGAGGTCTGGCTTGTTGGGAGCACACCATGAATCTTGCGCGTCAAGCGTTGATCATGGACGGCATCCAGATTCACGCGGCGGCATGGCCTGGACTTTCAACCATGGCTGGCTTCGAGGCCGTCGCCGACATTCAGATTGATGCAATGATGAAAACCCACGCGCTCACAGGACAGTGTTTTGTGATCTCTGCGGGTAACCCAGTAGACCGTACTTGCCTCGATTGGATGGAGCGCAAGCTCGGACCTCAAAGTCATGTAAAGGAAGGAGGGGGCTGGTCCGCCGTAATCCATCCCTTCTGCTCATACCTTGCGGAGCCCCACACCGGATCGGAGCAGAAGTTGGTTGTAGGTGAGATCGACCTTGATCAACTGAATTTCGTTAAGGTCTGGTTGGATACAGCGGGACACTACTCACGCCCTGAACTGTTAAGGCTGAACGTCAACCGGCAGGGAATGTGGCACGACGAAAAGAACGGTCGTGAGACGGGGTTTCATTCATTCGCCGTTGGCGAATCCGAAGAGGCAACTGCTACAGCAATTGGACAGTGATGCCGACGTCAAAGCAGCAGCTGTAGCATGCGGGTCCAGTTGACGGTACCCAGGACTTCGGATCCCCAACGCACCGGCATGTTCACAATGCTTCCGCAGCCCATCGCGAGCAGTTTCTGGTGGTAGGGGTAGTTGTCGATGATGTCCTGCCGCGTGTGTCCGATGAATGGTTCGGTGGTGGCCAGTACGTGTCGCATGCGCGGCGCCTGCCCCAGTGTCTTGCGTCCGCCCATGGGGTAATCGTCGGGGCGGCTGCTATAGGCACGCTGCGACTCGCCATTGTCGCGAAAATAGATCAGCACGGTTAGCAGTCGGTGGCCCGGCGACCGCGCCAGGCCTTCGTCAAGTGCATGGAACAGCGCCAGCGTCGGAGCGGCGCTGCGCACCGCTTCCACGAATGCCGGCAGGGCCTCCGCACCGACCGAGCGGATCGTCTCCAAAGCGGTGGTCATGGGGACGTCATTCTGGCTTGACGCCCGCCTGTTCGACCACCGTCTTCCAGCTTGTGATCTCGCTGCGAATGAGAATGGCGAACTCGGCGGGTGTGCTGGCGATCGCCGGGCCACTCTGAGATTCCAAGGTGCGCGCATCTTGTCGCTGCGCAGCACCGCCGTGAACTCCCCAGCCTCACTGCGTGCGGACCGGCCTCTGAGTGTTCCTGAGGCCCAAATACACAGATGTCTAGGGTTTACCCTACAATCGCACCTGTCTCCTCGGATCCCGCAAGGATCCGCTTCGAGCCCCGCGCAGCAATGCACGGGGCTTTTTCTTTGGCGCGACCGCGGCCGCGCGCTCAAGACCGCTTAGGTTTTCGGGGTGCGGTCTGCTGGTAGCGATTCCCGTCTGGCGCTGGGGGCCTGGGTGTCGCCGCGTAGCTCGATCCCAATGGTCGCGCCGGCGGCCAGGGGCTCTACAAGAACGCGCGCAACCCTGCTCGCCCTTGCCGGCCGGCACAGCTTGGACGTCCAGACTCAATCCTCGTCGAGCATCCGGCCAGCCTTGGTGTTCAGCGAGCTTTCGGCGCGGAAATACCCCATCACGGTCGCCACGCTCTGGTGCCCCGTCATCGCCATGGTCTCGGGCAGCGACATGTTCTGCCGACCGGCCTCCGTCACGAACCCAGCCCTGAGCGAGTGCGCGCTAAAACCCCCCTCGACCCCCGCCATCGCACACCGCTCCTTCACGATGTCGCGCACCGCGGCTGGCGCCAGCGCCTCGCCCAGATGTCCGCCCTTGCGGATGCGCCGGAAGAGGGCGCCTTCCTTGATCCCTTTTCCCGTCAGCACGGCGAGCCACTCCTGCATGGCGAGAGCCGCACTGCCCACCAGCGGCTTGACGTCCTCGGGTCGCTCAGCGCCGGCCTGGTTGGTCTTGGAATGCGCGAGCGTATAGAGATATGACTTTGCGTCGACGCGCTGGAGGTTTTCGAGGGTGGCCGCGGCGACCTCCGAGCGGCGCCGCCCACCGCTTGCCCATGCAAAGAGCAGCAGGGCGCGATCGCGTTTGCCACGCAATGAGTCGTCGCAGGTCGCGAGCACGGCCTGCAATGGATCCTTGGTGAGGGCGCGCTGCTTGTGCGGGCGCGCGCCGCGCTTGGCGTAGGCACGGCGCGTGCGGCCGAGCAGCTCGCGCACCAGCGGGTCGGCGCAGGGGTTTGGCGCCTTGGCCAGCTGGTGCGCCTTGGACAGCACCGCGATGCGGTGCACCAGCGTGTTGAGCGCGGGCGCGCCGAGCCGCGTCTTGTAGCCGTTGGCGACCAGGGCCTGGTCGATGTCGGCGGGCAACTCGGTGACCAGGCTGGCGTGGGACGCCGCGCCTTCGGCTGCGGCCGAGCGTGCCGCATGGTCGACGATGAACTGGATGGCGACCGGCACCGGAACCGGCAGGCGCAGCGCCTGGCCATAGCGCGCGGCGTACCAGGCGCACCAGTAGCGCATGGCCGAGCCGTACGAGGCCCGGGTGTTGGCCGATTCGCCTTCGCGCATCAGCGCGCGCGCGGCGTCCTCTGCCATTCCCGTGAGCCGCGCGGGATCGAGCACGAGCCGGCGCTGCGGCGCAGGCACCAATCCTGGTTCTTGCAGAGCTGCTGGCTTCATGGTTTCATATGTATGACGTATGATTTGCTACATCATACACAGATAAGTCACGATAACATTCTCTTATCGATGGTAAATATTGGACGGGGCAGGGCGGTCGTTTTGCAAAAGTACGAGGGTCAAATGGCTGAAATTCGACAAACATTCTCCCGAGGCATCCAGGAAGACGACGTCTGGGGCGCGGCCGACCTGCTGCTTCATGAGGGCCTGCGGCCCACGATCGAGCGCGTGCGCCAAAAGATCGGCCGGGGCTCGCCCAACACCGTCAGCCCGATGCTCGAGCGCTGGTTCGCGTCATTAGGGCAACGCATCGCCGGCGGCGCGAGCCCTTCGGCGAACCTATTGGCGGGCAACGATGCGGACGGCGTCCCCGTGAGCGTTCGCAATGCGACTCGCCTCCTGTGGGAGACGGCGCGGCGGGAAGCCGAGGAAGTTCAGCGCGGCGAGCTGGAATCGGTGCGCTCGGAGCTTCAGGTGCGCGAGGACGGGTTGGCCGAGGCGCAGGCGGCGCTCGCGCAGCGCGAGGAAGCCTTCGCCCAGGCGCGGGTCAGCCTCGATTCGGCGCTGGCCTCCTCGCAGCAGGCCCGCGAAACGCTGGAGCGGCAGCTCAAGGAGCACGCCATCGAGGCGCACCGGGTGAGGATGGGCCTGGACGACGACATCAAGCGGCTGACCGCCCTGCTCTCTCAGGCGAGCGAATCCCAGGAACGGACGCGTCGGGAACACGCCGAGGCGATGTTGGTGCGCGATCAGGACCTGCGTCAGGCCGAGGAGCGGCACGCTGTACAGGAGCGGCGGATGCTGGCGGAGGTGGATCGCGCCAGGCAAGCGGCCAAGGTGCTGGAATCCGAGTTGGCCAGGGAGCAGCAGCGGCGAGCCAAGAGCGAGGAAGCGTCGGCAACGCGCCGGGAAGCGGAGCTCGAGAGGCTGCATCAGGTTCGGGAAGCGGCGCGGCAAGCCGAGGCCGGGCTGCGCGAGCAGCTGGCCGCCCAAGGCATCGAGCTGGCGCAGGCACGAACGCAGGCCGAAGCGCTCGCGGCGAGCGTCGAAGCGCTCCAGGGCCGGATCGACGAGGAAAAAGCCTCGCACGAGACAACGCGGCGGATGCTGGCCGAGGCATTGATCAGCAAGTCAGCTGTGAAGAGAGACACCTCCGCACGTCGGCGGCGGAAGCCTTAAGGCGGGAGAGCGAGGGAGGTTTTCGGCGTTGGCCGCCGTTCGTTAGTGTTTCCACACATCGGGGGCTCACTATCCGTGGTCACTGCTTCAAGCTCAGTACGGCCTACCGCCGCAATCAAATCAAACACGACGGCTGCTATCAAAAATGTAGCACTCTTTTGCTATTGCTACCGGGTAGGCGTTGGCAAGGCTTCAAACTTGCGTTGTGCCCCCTCACCCAGCGCCGTTAAAAACTGCACGCCTTCGCCCGAGGGGCACGACGGGCGGTCGGTGTAATACCCTAGAATGTTTTATCAACTCAATCCACAGAGGCAGATGCCCGACGCTACACGGAAGCCCGTCAAGTTCGACCGCCCGCCCATCGTGGAAGTGGCTTGTGGCTTGTCCTTTGAGCTGCCGAAACCCCTTCTAACGGCGCACGTTGGACTGTACTGGTCGCGAGTTCGCGATAAGTTTCCAAACACAACAGACAACCCCCCGATTGCGCAGGCCATCGAAGGCCCTCTTACTGTGTCGCCTAGCTTTGAGCTTCAAGTCCTGGAGCTCGCACCGCTTCGTCGCACGTTCTTCGTGACCAAGGATGGCAGAAAGCTCATTCAGCTGCAGGACGACCGATTCCTGTTCAACTGGAAGCGCATCGACGACGGTGACCACTATCCAAGCTATGACTTGATCATTGATGACTTCCACGCTGCGTTCGCGGATTTCATTGTATTCGTTGGCGAACTTGGATTGGGTCAACCTCGGGTTACACAGCTTGAACTGACCTATGTCAATGCGATCGACACGAGCGAACGATCTGCGTCGCCTTCGCGTTTGCTCATCGATCATTTAAGAAGCGACACGACTCGATTTTTGCCGGAGCCAGAACTGGTTAACTGGCAAACGGCATATCAGTTGCCCGACGGTGCTGGGCGTCTTCATACGACTGCTCAAACGGCGCGCCGCACAAGTACCGGTCAGCCGATGGTCCGCCTCGATCTCACGGCTCGGGGTTCGCCGAAGCGGCAGGACATCCAAGCGCGTAAGGAGTGGTTTGACTTGGCACACCATTGGATTACCCAGGGGTTTGCCGACATTACGTCACCTTCAATGCAGCAACAATGGGGCAGAACGGCATGACCTTTTTTGAAGCCAACGGTGCGACTTGGAGCGACTTCGAGGGGATCGGCATAGCCGAGCCTGATGCCTTTCGCTCAATCCATCGACGGGTTCGTCGCGGGAGACATCGAGATCAGTTTGCTGCATCGACCTTCGTGATCCAAGAGCAGGAAGTCGAGGACATTGCGGTTAGCCCTGGCGAGCCTGCAACGATGGAGATCCTTGACAATCAGTCTCAGCGAGCACGGCTGGCAAGACTTGTTGAGCAGATGTACCTCGACGGGAGTGCGCAAAACGCAGAGAGCCCATACATTTCTCGGACGTCTCGCCTCGCCGCAAAGCTTCTTATCGACGCGCTCCCCCGTGACACTACCCTTCCAAAGCTAGCACCCGACGGGGAAGGCGGCATCATCCTCGCTTGGGCAACGGAGCAACGCAAGATGTTCGTGACTGTGGACGACGCACGATTGCACTGCGTGGACAATGCGGGTTCACCAGATGCCGTTTACTTTGATGACTTGGCTTTCGACGGCTACTTGATGCCGCAGCCGATTTTGGACGCACTGCTCGCTTACTAGGTGCGGCTTGGCAGAGCCTGTAGAACACATTCCCGACGAGGACGTAGTAAGCCGTCTCATTGATGCGCCACACAAGGTCAGCGCCGATGACGAATTGAAATGGGAGTGCGTTTTTGAGTTCCCTGCTGGCCAGCCTGAATCTGTCGTTTGGCGCAAGTACAAGCCTGCGATCGACGACGTCCATCGGTCTGGATGTGAACGGCAGAAGACGAAGAGAGTCGATAAGCCGGCTTGGACCTACAAGGGCGCCATCTCGTCTGCCGTTGGTTCGATCCGCGCCATCCGTAATGCGCGCGGCCATGGCTTTCAAGTACTGCATGAGCCAAGCGAGGGTCAGGAACACGCCGAAGTTGCTTATCTAGTCGGCGGCGACGCATTGCAAAAGAACGACAAGACAGAGCTGAAGTCAATGCTTCGGGACGCGTTTGCTGACCAAGATCCACATGATTGTTCAGAGGGTTGACGCTGCTCTTTGCGCAATGTCGTTCCTACAGAGCTGTCCGCCCCTACTGCTCCCCGCAACTCGATCGGGTTGCAGGGCCGTGAACCAGTCGAGCACACCGCCTCACTGGTTCGGCTCGAGCAGCGCGGTGACATTGGACAAAGCACGAGCCCATTCCCGGGCGACTAATTCCTTCCGCTCTACCTCCATCTTCCTGCGAGCTTCGTTGTCGAATCAATCTCGGTTGTGAGCAGCGACCCGGCTCCTGTAGCCGGGCCCTTGACTCCACTCGTCCATGCATGCCCGCCAGAACAAGGGATCCGCCTGGAGAGCGTCCTTGAACACCCTCTGGCCCATCATGGACATTGCGGAGCAGCTCTTCGTGAAGGCTGTCAGCACGCGTTCCGCTTGCGTGCCGACTTCGCTGACGTTGTGGGCACACGACGACCTTCCCCCTTCCCTACCCCTGTACACGAAGGAGCCGCATCCGTTTGGCATTCGGCCGAAGTCATGGCCCGGCTCCAGGCACGCGGAACCTACAAGGTTGAAGCTGCGGTACTGGAAGCCTCGCCGCGATCGCATAGACGAAGCATGGCGTGTCCGTGCGACCTTCTTCCAAGCCCGACTGCACACCCGAATCTCGGTTCAGCCCGCAACGACGATTGACATGAGCATTTGATTCGGCCGCCGATCGGGGCTCGCCCAGTTGCCAGTACCCGACACCGATAGCCACTCTTCTTTCCGGCCGTTCGCACCATTGGCTTCACCGCGCAGGGCGAGCGCCACGTCTCTGCGCGCGAACCGGTGCGCTCCGGGCCGAGGCCGTGCGGCTAGTGTGCAGGAACATGCCCGAATGCGGCGGAGTCAATCGGCTGGTCCGGCGAGATCGAAGCGCAGAACGTACGCGGCTGGCATTATCTCGCTTCGGTCATACATCTCTGCCGCAGGCAACGCAACAACGCGCTCAGGTTTCGCCTTGCCATCGAAGAAGACTAGGTAGAAAAAGTAGCTTAGTGCATGGTCCTGCGAGAGGGATACAACGTGTTCGTTGTCAGAGAGGAAGAAGCGGTGGCCATCGCCGCCGGGCAAGCGGCCGACCGCCTTTACCTCCACGTATCGCTCCCGTCCGACTGCGCTGTGGCTCAGGTAGTCGTAGCCGTAGGATGGTCGATCGCGCCGATCATCGATCTTGGAGATGAGGTGGCCGAGGCCCGCGCCAAGCAGACGTTGCTTCTCCCACTGGAGCGCAAATTGCTCGGCCGCCTCGCCGATTGCGGACCTGAGCTTCTGGACTTCTTCGAAGTTCACACGTCGCTTGGTCTTTCTGCGAGGTTTGACCACCTCGTCGCCGCCGGTGTCGGGCTCGTCGATATAGGTGGCATACAGGAACGACATGAACTTGGGATTGCTCCAGTTCTTTGTCGTTGCATCGCCCTTCTTCACGTCCAGGAGTCGGTGCTGGATCTCGCTGAGCGCCAGGCCATCGCCGATCCCTAGCTTCTGCGCGAGAGTCTCGAGGTGATTCGCGCTGCAGACATTGAGGAATTTGTCCGGAAAATACAGGCTCAGGATCTTAGCCTTGAGCATCTGCGACAGCGGATTCTTGTCGATCGCCTCGAAGGGTATCGATGGACTGCTCGCCAACTGTCCAAGCTCTCGAAGTGCGGCCTTGACGGCGTCATAAGCGACGGCCTCGGTGACGCCGAACTTCTTTGAAAAGCGGTGCTTCTTCGTCTTGTCGCCCTTGATTCCGCCGAAGTAGATGCCGAACTTAATCGCGGGAGAGCCATTGATGCTTGCCCATGCCCGGGTCCTCGCCTCGACGAAAGTACAGAAGGTGGGTGACTGGCGGCCGATTACGTAGTCTTCAAGATCCAGTTTCCCTAATGTATCCAGTGGGAACGCCTGCAGGAACTCTCCGCGCGACTGGATCGCTTTGTCCTCGTAGGTGGTCGAAAATATCTTGTCGTATGCCTCAAGCTTAACAAGGCTGAGTGGATTGGTGATTGCCATAGATAGAGATGGGGATGAGGAACAGGGAGGCGCGCGTGGAGTGCCGCAGGAAAGGGATCGGTCGGGACGCGTCGAGCGAAACGACACCGCTCGCCGGCACTAACGGCGCCGGTAGGCCTCACCCGGCGACGAGTCCCGGCGATCATCCGCCAGCTCAAACAGGCATTGCATGTAAGGCTGGACATCACTCCAGGTGGCGTTGTCTTCGTAGTATTGAGCGAGGTTGCGCGTTGCCTCTACGGCTTCTGGCCAGCGATCGGCCGCATTCACCCGCGTCATCGCATCACGGCTGTCATGCTCATCGTGAAGTGATCCATCTTGGGCTCCATAGGTGTGAAATTCCACGACCCTCGGCGGCCGGTCGCGAGTTGTGCCTGGACATAGCCCTCCGGGAGCTTGCCCCTCGCGTGACGCGTGCGCTCCGGCAAAGGAATCCTGGACCGTATGCAGAACGGAGCCGAACGCCACCTGGTGCAAGTACCGCCCCAGTTTGTCCTGCTGTCCTAAGACGTAAAGATCCACGACGCGCCACTCTGTGCAGCCGAAATGCTCCTGAATGGCGGCAATTCTGAGGTCGCGCAGCAGGGTGTCGGCCTTGATCTCGCGCGACGAAACTTTCCAGGCAAACTCCAACCAGTCGAGCACTTTGGCGCGCGTCGCTCCCGGATGCACGCCTTCCTCGCTCGCCATCGCATGCAGAAACTGCAGGTCACCGAAGTGCGAGCGCGTCATGACATTGCCGCGCAGCACCCCCTTTTCCTTGCTGCAACCGACGATCCGCCGACTCCGGGCTTTGGTTTCAGCATCTTTGAAGAGGCAGTACCAGCACAGCGGTTGCGTTGAGAACCGAATGGTCTGCGACACATTGCAGGACTTGCCAAGGTAGGTGCAATTGCCCTCCTCCGAAGACAACCGAAAGGGCGGCAGATCGTTCCAACGCACTCCATAGATCACGTAGGCTGATGCAAACGGTCGGTCCCGCACCCCACACTCCGCGTTCGAGACGAGGCCGGAAGGCGGCTCGACGGGGCAACCCATTCCCAATTGGGTGATCTCTTCGTGGACTGGTCCCTTGATGAGGATGCCGAGTCGTCCGGCGGTACGAGCCAATGACGCCTCCGGCTCGTTGGTCAGTTTCGACTCGAATTCAGAACCCAGGGGCGCGATCTGAAACGCGATTACCGGGAACGAACATAGCGACGCGCCGGCGCTGAAAACCAAGCCGGCAAGGAATCGACCGGCTGACGGGCGCAGGAGCGCGATCGCCCGCAGAGCTTGACTGACCATCTCTCTCCCATATTCTTCGTATGCCCGGGACTTGCTGCCTCAGCCGTCCCGGATCGATTGCGCTTCCATGCGACCCTCCGGAGTATCTCCGCCGCCGAACTTTATTTCCAAAAGCGGCGTCTCCCATTGATCCGCTTGCAAGGAAGGCCAGTACTCCTCTGGCGTCTGAAACCGCGTTCGCACCATCACCGCCACCACGAACGCGACCCGTCCTTGGAGGGGAATTTCATCTACGCGTGTGGCCAGCCGGCCAACCTCCTGGCCCGAGCTCGAATAGACGTGTCGGCCCTTCACCTCGACCGGGTCCCCGGGGCGTAGGTTCGCGATCGCTCGGTGGACCGGATGTGCCGGCGCCTTGCGGCCGGCAAATCCGATATCCAGGCTCTCAGGACCCAGCATGACATATCGGCGTTCGAGATCCGCGCGATGCTGAGGTCGAACGAGTGGCAGTCGATCCTGCACGCCGCCCACTGTCCCGAGATCAACGAGATAGGGGTTGCGCCCGCCTTCCGCCCGCATCAAGGTCAGCGTTTGTCTGGCGCGCGTCATGGCCACATAGAGAAGTCGCCGCTCATCTTCCTGGTCCCAGCGCCAGTCGGCGCAGTCCATCACGATAACGTGATCGAATTCCAGACCCTTGGCGGCATGCGCCGTCATCAGCTTGACGGCGCTTTCCCGGCCGTCTCTTCGCATCTCTGCCGCGGCTTCGTACAAGAGATCGAGCACTTCGGCAGCGGGCACGATGTCTGCCTGAAGCGTCGAGGTGATGTCCTCGACGATGTCCAGCAAGTCCTGCAGCGCGGAATTCTTGCGTTGAGCGCGTCGTTGCCAGTTCAGGTACCTGCGTAACGCGCCGATGCGCACCATGCGCAACTGACGTCGGCGCAGCACCTGAGCAAGCGCCCATCCCTCTCGTGTTCGCATCAACGAGATTTGCCCCTTCGCCGCTTCCGGCCCGGTCACCTCGCAAGGCAGCCCTTCGATGTCGCAGATGGCCCGCATCCTCTCCAGCGGGGCGTGCGTGCGACAGAGCACCGCGATCTCTGACAGCTTCACCGCCGGATCGACGCGCAAGATGCGCTGGATTTCGGTATAGACCAACTGGGCCTGCAGGTTGGCGGCGGGCGGACTGGTGATTAGCCGCACCGCGCCGTGGCTCTCCTCGTCCAGCTCCGCCCATAGCCCGCCTGGCGGATCGTCCTTGCGCCGGGCGTCGATGCGGATCGGGTGATCGATCTTCATCCGGTCGGCAGCGCGCTGGATCACGTGATTGGCTGCCGAGATGATGTACTGGGTGGAGCGGAAGTTCTCGACCAAGTAGGTCAGCTCACCCTCATAGTCGGCCTGGAAGCGCCGAATGAACTCGATGTTCGCGCCCTTGAAGGAGTAGATGTTCTGGTCATCGTCTCCGACGGCCATGATGCTCAGCTTGGTGTCAGCGTCGGCCCGCCGGCGGCCGGCCAAGGCGCTGACCAGGGCGTACTGCTGCTCGTCGATGTCCTGGTACTCATCGACGAAGATGTATTCGTAGCCCTGCAGTAGCTGATCGCGGATCTCGTCCGTATCGGTCAAGGCCGAGCTCTTGCCTTCGAGGAGGTCGATGGCGTCCTGAAGCACCTTCTTGAAGTCGATGCTGCTGGAGGTGCGCTCCGCCCCCGCCAGGCTCGTGCCGGTCAAGCGCAGCGCCATCGCATGGTAGGTCATGACCAGCACGCCCCGCGCGTCTTCTCCGGCCAGGGCCAGCAGGCGCCGGCGCAGCTGAATCGCCGCACCGCGGTTGTAAGCCAGGGCAATGATGCGTCCTGGGCTCACGCGCAGCACCCGCAGCAGGTAGGCGATGCGGTGCACGATCACCCGCGTCTTGCCGGAACCGGGGCCGGCCAGGACCAGGTGGTTTCCCGATCTTGGCTGCGTGACCAGGGCCTGCTGCACTGGATGCTGGAGATCGTCGACGATGCGGCGATAGGACTCGTCCGTCGTCTTGCGCTCCAGCAGGTCCGCGCGTCCGCGGAAGAATTCCTTGAGGAACTGCTTGTGCGGAAGGGTGAAATAGGCCTTGACCAGGTCCAGCGCCTTCGCCGGGTCTTCGACGCCGAGCTTGGCGTACTCGTGCATAACGTGCGTCTGCAGGGTTCGTTCCTTGTAGAACTCCTCCAGCGGTGCAAAGGATGCCTGGTTGAAGCGCTTGGACGTGTCTCCTTCCATTCGGATGGTCATCGCGGAGCGGAAGACGGATCTCCCTTTGTCCAGCTCGAGCACGCGCGTCTGGTGCAGGTACAAGAGCGCATGCTCCAGGGCCACGTCCGGCTCACGCAGCTGGGTTTTCAGGGCCAGGTCGTCGGTCAATGCGTCGATCAGCGCCTGGGCCTTGCACTCCACCAGGCACGCGCCTTTGACGCCGTCTGGAACCTCGGCCAGAAGGCGCTCGAGGGTGACTTGGGCGACGGCTCGTCGAAGCTCGCAGATCCGGCGGATCTGGGCCCATGGGCGACGCAGGGTCACCCGCAGCGTGTCGTCACCGAGCGACTGCAGCTGGATCATGCTGCGTTTGTCATTTCCGGAGCCGAAGCCATCGGCCATCGATCGAAGGCAGGCCCGCACCTGCGCGGGGTCTAGCTGGACCTTCTCGTCGTCCAGCTTGAGCCGGCTTCGCAGCTCCGTGCAGACCGCCCGCAGATTCAGGTGCTGGTGCGCTTCGTCCTGGTCGGCATCAGGCGCGTGCTCCGCCATGAGCTCTAGGAGTTCCCTTTCCATGGCACACAGGAATTCCAGGCGGGACATGGAGGCCCCGCGGACGCCCCGTAGGAGGCGCACCGTCAAACCGAGATCGTTGACGAGAATCCCCAACTTGGCCAGCTGGTGGACGATGCGAAAGCATTCCTCCGGCCGGATGCCGGCATCCAGCATGAGCTCGTCGGTGCTCAGGCCCTCCGGCGTCTCGGAACGAAACAGCGCCGTGGCCACGGCAATGAACTTTTGCTGAGCGCCGACGGGAAGATTGGCCTTCTCGATCCGATCCTTGGCCTCCTGCAATGAAGCCACTCGGAGGCTGGCCGGAAATACCCTTGTGGCGTTCTCGTTGCGTTTGAGAAAGTCATGCCGCTCCAGCCAGGCGATGGCGGTGGTCACCTTGGTGGAGGCGTCCGGTGCATCGACGTCGATGCTGGTGCCGCTGGTTTGCGCAAGAAGCTCTTTCGCCGAAACGACGATCTCGTCTTTGCCGAGCTTCTTCGCCTGATCGCGCAAGGCGCGCAGCAGCCCAATGAAATCCCGCTGCGACAGCTGGGAGGTCGATGACAGGCGGAACTGGGTTTCCACATCCTGTGGATCAAAGAGCAGGACGCATCTGGCCTCCTCACCATTGCGCCCCGCCCTGCCCGCCTCCTGCAGGTAGTTCTCCAGGGAGCCGGGGATTTCCGCGTGGATCACCAGGCGGACGTTGGGCTTGTCTACCCCCATGCCAAAGGCGTTGGTGGCCGCGATCACCTGCAGTTCGCCATCGAGGAATTGACGTTGGGTTTCCTTGCGGAGGTCGGCGGTGAGTCCGCCGTGATAGCAGCCGCACGAGATGCCCTGCTGCGCGACGATCTGGGCAATGGTCTGAGCGCTCTTGCGCGTGGCGCAGAACACCACGGCCGCGTCTTCCTGGCGCAGGCCATCGCGCAGCAGCTCGACGATGCGCTGAGGCTTCTCTCCACCCGAGGTGGGCACCACCGCATAGGACAGGTTGGTCCGCTCGTGGCCACCCAGGAAAGTCCTCAGTTCGACCTGAAGGCTTTCCTGGAAGTGGCCGCACAGATCCTCGATGACGTCGGGCTTGGCTGTGGCGGTGAAACAGGCGATCGGCGCCTGATTCGGGAATTGCTCCCGGATGAAACGAGAGACGTAGAGGTAGTCCGTGCGGAAGTCGTGCCCCCATTTTGAAAGGCAGTGTGCTTCATCGAACACCCAGGCGGCGATCTCGCGCATGCGGATCGCTTCGACGAAGGTTCGGCTTCGGAACTGTTCGGGCGAGACCAGCACGACGCCGATGTCCCCCAGGCGGATGCGATCCAGGACATCCCGCCGTTCCAGCGGGGTGAGCATTCCGTTGACTGTGGCCGCACACTGGATGTCGGCCTTCATCAGGTTCTCCACCTGGTCGCGCATCAGCGACTGCAGCGGGGAGATGACGACGGTCAATTGCCCCGAGCGGCGATAGTGGACCAGGGCGGGGAGTTGGTAGCAGATGGACTTTCCGCCACCGGTAGGCAGGACGGCCAGCAAGCTTTCGCGCGCCAATCCGGCGCTGACAATCGCACGCTGAAGGGATGTGCCGTCGGGCGCTGCCGGATGCGCCCGGAAGCTCGGCTTGCCGAAAAGCGTCGACAGGAGCGACTCGGGATGGTGGTTCTGGCGGCAGTAGAGGCAGTCGGGCTGGCCGCAGTCGATCTCTCGCATTTCGGCGATCAGTTGCCGGACGGCGGGCAGCTCATGAAAAACCCAGTGAGGGAGGATGGAGTTGCCGCCGGCGACCCGGATCCAGCTGAGGGCAAACGCAACCGACCATGGGTCGTGACGTTCGAATGACCCTGCAACGTCGACCGCCAGTTCGCTCAACCGCGTGACGCAGCAGCGGTCGGCGAAGCGGCTCGCGATAAGCCGCCCAGCCGTCTCGCCGGGAGGCGCCGTCTCCTCCCGAACTTGGGACAGCAGCGCGGCCATACCCTCGTCGTCTCGTAGAAGGAAGTGCAGGAGCGCCAGCCACCATGGCTCCTGGACAGCCGTCTCCAGCAGTGCTTCGATGGCCTCCTCAAGTACGTTGAGCGCGACCCGTGCATCCTTGGTCGGGTTATTGCGTTCATCGGTGAGCAGCTTGTAGCCCTTGACCAGCCGGTGGTAAGGGTTGCGGGGAAACGCCAGGGCGGACAACTCCAGAGTGTCCAGCACGGGCAAGCGAAGGCATTCGAGCTGTGGGAGCTGTTCGCGCAGCAGCGGAACATCGTGGCGTCTGAGGTTGTGTCCCAACAGCGCCCTGCCCTCGCGGGCAAAACTGTTCAGCGAAGCGGCGACCGAGACTGTCTTGGCGGGCGAGCAGGCGCTGTTGAAAGCATCGGCGCGGTCTGAACGGACGGCACCGATCGCGAAGATCTGATCGCCTTTCTCCGGATGAGCTTCGACGTCGATGGAAACAAGCCGCCCCTCGGCGGCAATGCGCCGAGCGCGTGCGCGCAGGGAATCGACAACGGGCGTGTCCAACGGAGGCCGGGCAAACAGCTCGAGAGTGGGGGAGTGTTTGCTTGTAACAGAAACTGATTCCACCGCAATAGGGCCACGCGTTGCTCACCCCCTTGGTGTGCAGAAACTGGCAGTTCCCGCCGCCAGCTCAATCACCCGGCCAGTGGCACATCCTTGGCCTTGGCTTACCTTTGATCAGTCACCGCGCCACCGGGCGACCTTTTGGCGCCTGCCCGATCCGGTACAGCTCTCGTGTCGAAAGCGTGCGCGTGCGGTTGGCGCCCATCTCGGCGCTTGGTTCGTGACCAGATGCACACTGTCCGCGGCCGCGGGCCTCCTGCAAAGGTCGATCGACCGGATACATTGCGGACAATGAAGCAGATGCCCTGGAACCTTCATGGCCGTTGAACTCACGCGCCTCCAAAGCTCCGCTGCCGTTCAAGCTGCCCTGGACGAATTTGTTCGCCTTGGACGGACCGCGTTCCTGTCGCGCTACGGTTTTGGGAAGTCCCGTGACTTTCTGGTGCGCGATGGCAGAACTGGGCAGCTGTGCGATTCGAAGGCCATCATTGGTGCCGCCTTCGGCTACCAGTTCCCTGACGAGGGGCCGCTCAAGCCCAGCGACTTTTCCGGCGGCGAGGCAACTGTCGTCCCCAAGCTGCAGCGCCTGGGCTTTGAGGTGGTGCGCATTGGCGAGGATTGGACCGCTGAGGAAGTGCAGGCCACGGTCGCTTCCTATTTCGAGATGCTGCGGCTGGAGGCTGCGCGGCAGCAGTACACGAAATCGGAGTTCAATGCCCAGCTTCGCCAGCAGCTTCGAGCGCGCAGCAAGGGTTCGGTCGAACTGAAATACCAGAACATCAGTGCCGTCTTGCACGAATTGGAACTGCCATTCATCCCCGGCTATAAGCCTCGCAGCAATGCGCAACTGCTGCTTCGGCAGGCGGTCCAGCAGTTTGTGCTCGATCATCCCGGGCTCCTGTCCCACGTGGTCGATGCGATGGAGGAGGTCAAGACGCCGGCCCAGCAAACGTTCCACGCTTCCGTGGTTGCACCGCCGCGCCTCGAGTCGGTGGTGCAGGTGAAGAAGGATGAGCCAAAGCCCAGGTTGCCGCGCAAGATGAATTGGGCTCAGCGCGATGAAGCCAACCGAACGCTCGGTCGCGCAGGTGAGCAGTGGGTGATCGGTTTCGAGCAGCGGCGACTCACCGAGGCGGGCTATCCCGAACTGTTCCAGCAGCTGGATTGGGTCTCAGATCGGCTGGGCGATGGAGTCGGCTACGACATCCTCTCGCATGAGCGGCCGGGCGAGCATCGCTTCATCGAGGTCAAAACCACCAATGGCGGACATGCCTCTTCCTTCATCATAAGCCGCAATGAGCTGGAATGTGCAGCAGAGAAAGAGGATGCCTTCCATCTCTACCGCGTGTTCCAGTTTCGCGAGGAGCCCAAGGTCTACATCCTCAAAGGCAAGCTGGCCGAGCAGCTTCACCTGGAGCCCATCGACTACAGGGCGTCGTTCCGACGCCTGGTGGGATAACAACGATGACTGACAAGCCTTGTGCCTTTTGCGCCCTGCCGGCCGAGCGCGTCCTGGGTCAAAACACAATACTGTTCGTTTATTGCATAAAGCTCCTGAATCGACGCGGTATGTGGGAATCGGCTGGCTTGGGTCGGGGTCCAGGCGGCCCGATGATCTCGGGCGTGCAATCCGTGGGCACGCGCGTCGGCGCGTGGTGGTCGAATGATGCGTAGGGCGAGTGGCGCCGCTTGAGCATCCGCGGCGAGCGCTTGTTCAGCGTTCGCGTGGCGCGGATCCGGGCGCAGGCTTCGAGCAGCTCATCGAACCATCGTCGTCGACGCCTCGGGCGCGCTGGGGGGAAAGGCCCCGGAGCGGGGCTGTGCGCGGCGTAGCAGCTGCACATGCCCAGTGAAGGACAGCTCGGCGTGCGGTATTCGGTGCCGCGTGGCGCCCTGATGCAACAGCCAGCGCACCGAGTAATGCGCCAGTACCCAGCCATAGAACTCCTGGCGCACGAGCTCCGCGGTCTTGCTGCGCAGCACGCGCCGGCTCTGGCGCAGGTGCGTCTTGAGCTCGTCGAACACGCCCTCGATCTCCCAGCGCTGGTGGTACAGCGCTGCCAGTTCCAGCGCCGGGGCGATTTGCGGGTCCAGCAACGTGGTCAGCAGTCGGTAGCGCGGTTGTGCATCGGTCAATCCCGGCAAGGCGTATTCGATGACACGCACCACGATGGCTTGGCTCATCGCCTCGCTGCGGCTCACACCGGTGGGATGGATGGCACTGAGGTACGAACCGTCGTCGAGCATGCGATGGACGGGCAACTGGCGGTTGCCCACGCAGCGCCAGAGCAACTGCGCCCCCGTGGCTTGCGCCTGCTGCCAGTGCTCGAAGCCGTTGAACCCCCGGTCGGCCAGGCACAGCATGCCCGGCTCCAGGCGGGGCAAGAGCGGCTGGAACAGCTCCCATTCGCCGCTGCGGTAGGGCCCCAGGTTGGCGCCCAGGATCGCGTGCGTGGCGCACTCCACCAGGACCATGCATCGTGCCTGCGGGTAGCCAGCGTGGCCGATGCGGCTGCCCGGGTAACCGAACTGCGCCGCGTTCTCCGCCTCGTCAGGCAGCTCGAAGGTGCTGCCGTCAATGGCCACCAGCCTCAAGCCGGCATAGAACGCGTGGGAATGCGCCTGGGCGTCGGCCATGGGCACACAGCAGCGCTCGACCAATTCACGCATCGGCGCCGCGCCGATCTTGCTGCGCAAGCCGCTGATCGAGGACTTGGTCACCCGGGGTGGCTCGGCAGCCCCGGAGGCCCAGGCCAGGCCCTGCGACACGGCGGCGAACACTTCCTCGTAGGCGGCCTCGGGGTACAGGCTCAGGGCCATGCAGTAGTACGCCCCTGCCACCGCCGGAAAGCTGCGCACGCGCTGCGAGTTGCAGCCGTGGGCGTCGAGCACAGCGTTCACGACCTCGGCCGGCACCACCCGCGCCAGCAGGCTGGCGCTCAGAAAGTCAGCCAGCCTGGCTCCGCTGCCCAACACCGCCTTGGTTCGCGCCATGCTCGACTCCGTCGTTGCGACGGCAGCCATTATGCATCACAATTCTCTATCCGAACAGTATTGGGTCAAAACACCCATGCACTCTGGATTCGCGATGGATTTCCCGTCTCGCCGGGTCACAGCCTGGTCATTCCCAAGCGTCATGTGGGCTCCTTTTTTGAGATCAATCAGGAGGAGCGTGCCGCCCTGCTGGAACTGCTCGATCAAGCCCAAGCGGCGGCAAAAGCGGAGTTCCAGCCCGATGGCTTCAACATCGGGATCAACGACGGTGCCTCCGCGGGCCAGACGGTGCCGCACCTGCACATTCACCTCATCCCGCGCTTCCACGGTGATCTGCCTGACCCGAGGGGTGGCGTTCGATGGGTGATTCCGGACAAAGCCGACTACTGGAGCCCGCGCGCTTGACGTCCAAGGCCCCACCTTCTGCCGAGGAGCAGCTGACGTTTCTGACGAAACTGCAGCGCCTATTCGCCGAGGGCGACTTCACGGCCACCTACAAATTTGCCTTGCTCATTGCGCTATCCGACTTGGCGGTGGAGCTTGGTAAGGACGACGGGGCCGAGCTGGCGCTCACGACACGGCAAATCGCCGAGCGGTTCGTGCAGCTGTACTGGCGCCACGCACTTCCCTACGGAACAGGGAGGCCGCACACCGGGCCTGGAGTGCTGATTCAGAGCCTTGGGGTGCAAGCCGCCGTTCTGACGGCGATCGAGGAGTTCCGAACACGATCGAGCGCGACAACTCTGCACGAGGCACGCAAGGACGCCTTGTATGGAACTCTGCTGTCCAAGGTCGCTGCGGTAGTCTCGGCGCAGCCATTGGCCTATCTCCAAAACTTCGGCGGCATCACCGACCCCTTCCTCTACGAACGGACGGGCCGAGGCATCGTGATGCTCAAGCCGAACGTCGCCTACTGCCTACGTCGCTTCCACCCTCTCGTGCAGCAGCTGTCCCGCACGCATTGGGTGGGCCACATCAAGGCCAATCGACGAAACCACGGGATCTTGGGTGACACGGGTGACCTGGAGGATTTTCTTTTTGAGATCTCCCGCCAGTCATTGGCCATCATTGGCGCCGGCCTGCGGAAACTGGATGGCCCGTGGTGCTTCTATTGCGGGGAGGGTTTGCAGGGGAGCGATGTAGATCACTTCGTTCCTTTTGCGCTTTATCCGCGCGACCTTGCTCACAACTTCGTGTTGGCGCATCCGCAATGCAATCGGAGCAAGTCTGACTCTCTGGCAGGAAGAAGCCATCTGGAGCGATGGCTGCAGCGGCTAACATATCGTTCGCCACAGCTCAATGAGATTGGCGAAGTCGCGGGCGTGACCGTCGACAGCAGAACAGCTCATCGCGTTGCTGCTTGGAGCTATGCGAACGCCCATGCTGCCGAAGGACGGGCTTGGGTGAAGGCATCAACCTATGAAGCAATCCACTCCGACCACCTGCTACTCCTGACTGCCTTGTGAACTCTGTACGGTACTGCACTTGCTTGGCATTGCCTTCCGTCAGAAGGACATGCCGGGCGCCTCGGCTGGGGGAAACGCCTTCCCAAAAGATCGATCACGCACGTTTGTCTACATGCACCGATGTCCGCTCCAGACTGCTTGCAGCCGTTCGCGCTTGACAATCGAATGACCGTAGACAGCGAGACCGGACCCTCTGTTCATCGTCCAGTTCGCGTCGGCGATCAACTCAGGCCAGCACGAAGTTGCCATCAAGTTCGCCTTCCTCGGAGGGCAGCTGGTGGTCTCTAATGCGAAAAGGAAGTCGGGAACTTTAGCCCACTGGTATGCGCGGCCGCAATCGCAGCAGATTGAATTCGCGGTGATCGATACAGCCGCGAGCAGCCGAATAGTAGGCCTCGTAGAGCTTGAAGTCCGAACGGCCACTGGCGCGGCACTTTTCGGCCACGATCCTGCAGATTTCCAGTCTCTCTCTCAGGGGCGTCTTCATGCCGAAGATAAGTCCATGGAGATTCTTGAAGTCGTAGTTTGCCTTGCGACGTTCCTTGTCCGAGAAGTCGAGAGCCATTCCGGTGAGCAGCAGTCTGTATTCTTTTTCGTGAGCCCAATCGGCCAACTTCGTCGTGGCGCCGGGATAGAAGCCTTTCCAATAGTCTTCTCGCCACTGGTCGTCGTATTCGGACGCGCATTTGCTTCTCGCGCCGTCAGCGTTCGAGTGCCAGTGCTTATATAGAATAGCCTCGGGCAACCTCCCAATCGAGCGAAAGAAGTCCACGGGACGAAATTTGGCCGAATACTTGACTTGGTGGAACTCGTGTTTGACTTGGCCGCGCGACTCGCCGTTCGAACCGAATCCATTGACGCGGGTGAGCGGAAGAAATGGCCGGTCTCCGTCAATGACAGGGCTGAACACTAGGCAGACTCCGGTATGGCTGTCGCCGTACGTTCCCCACAGAGACGCGTCGCGGCAATCGGACATAAAGCAGGCGACCTGCCAGTCGGGGTAAACGAGCCGGTCGAGTTGGTCCACGAATTCGTCGGCGAACGCTCGAAACAAGAATTCCTTGTTCGGCCGGTAGTCCCCTGCTTCTGGATCCAGGAGAGCGGCGAGCCCGAGTTGGCCCGACATGGCTCCAAAGAGAGCGAAAAGCTCTCGGACCAGCTGTTCGTCGGCTTCGCCGGAAATTGATTGCATCGCGTCAATCATCTCGTCCAGGCCAGGCAGGGCGGTGCGCGCGCTATCCAGAAAGCGTGCGGCATCCGATCGAGAGGACGCGGGTCGATGAAGCTCGTTTCGGGACCAGACAGTCCCCAACGCCAACGGATGTAGGCAACGCAAGTAGCTTCGTAACTCGTCTCGCCGCACGGGAAACGCGCGGCCATCGAGGGCGTTGATTAGCCGGATCACCGTGGGCTCCGTCAAAATGTCGTCGAAGATCCCTTGAAGCAGCGCGTCGAGCTTCGCGGTGCTGGGCTCGGATGGCATGGGGCCGACGATCGGCACGTTCTTCCAACTGAGCGGCTGGGAATCGCCTCCTATGACATAGATGGAGAAGGCCCAGTTCAAGCACCGCAGATAGTGCTTGAACAGGTTCTCCCACACGATCCGATCCCCCCTCCAGAACAAATCGCGAAAGCCCTCCATTGGATCGTTGAGCTCTGAGGGCGAAGCGAAGTAGATTTCCTGCTTCTCCAGCTCTCCGTATTGAAGAAGCCGCTTGAGTGGCCGGAACCTATAGAGGAACTCCGGAGCCAGAGTCGCGACGCCTCCAGCCGCGCCAAAAATGGACGCGGATAAGTCCATGCTAGTCATGTTGCGAGTTTGCTCTCCGTAATATGCGCGGGGTCTTCCGCCCCGAGCATAGCTGCACGCGCCCACCTGATGCCGACCTCACCAGTTTTGCAGCGCGACCTCGACGAGCTCGCGATCTACGTTGCATCCTGATCATCAAGATCCAGCCAGAGGAACGTCTCGAACTTGCCCGCAAGGTAGCGTAGCCGTTGCGGCGGCTGCAGACTGGTCCGCAGACTTGATGGTGCAGATCTGGACGCCTGCTGTCGGCCAGACCAGGCATTCAACATCGCGACGCCCAATGAACAAATGCATCAGCCATGTCATCTTGATCTGAGGCCAGCGGCATGGGAGGCTCTTAAGCCCGCAAGAATGCTCGGGAGAAATTGACTGCTGCTTTCCGCTGCAGACGGTTGCTGCACGCGCTGCAAGACGCGGTATCGCGTACCTCACTCGCTCGGCAGGAATGTGCGAGCATGTGACATTCTGTAAGATGGCCCGACGCGATCGGCCAAGGAAGCCCTCAATGAGGGATGCCTGGGCTGGGGCAAACGCCAATCGGCCGCAGGAATTTAGCGAGGAGACCAGTGCTGAAGCAACTTACGCTTCTACTCGACACAAATGTCTTGATTCCGCTTCAGGACTCGTATGCCGTCTTGAGCGACTGTCTTGCGAACTTCCATAGGCTGGCGGTAATCGGCGGACATCGGCTGGTTTATCACCCGGCCAGCATCGCTGACTTTGAAAGAGATCCGGACTCGGACCGGCGTAGCAGGAACCTGCAGCACGTGCGCCGATACCCGGCTCTCCCGCAACCAGCCAGGTGTCCTTGGAACAACGCCGCCACGAGTCCGAATGATGCGTGCGACAACGAGATCCTCTATGCGCTGGAATGCGATGCGGTACACGCGCTAGTCACGGAAGACAAAGGGCTCCTGACAAAGGCCAGGGCGCGCGGCCTTGGGAGCCGCACCTACAACATCCAGACGGCAGAGGACTGGATGCGCCGGCTACATCAGCCGCACGACGTCTCGCTGCCAAACATCGACGATGTACCACTGCACAACTTGACCCCTGAGCTTTCCGGCGCGCTGTTCGAGAGCCTGCGCGATGGCTACGCGGGGTTCGACGGCTGGTTCCGCAGGAAGGCCCGCCAAAACACGAAAGCCTGGGTCTACCGCGATGAGGCGGGTGTGCTGGGCGCAATCTGCGTCTACGACATTCAGTCCGACGAGGTCATTACAGATACGCACGCAAGGCTTGAGGGCAAGGCCCTGAAGCTCTGCACGTTCAAGGTCGGCCAGGGCGTGCGAGGGCGCAAAATTGGCGAACTGTTTCTGAAAGCGGCTTTTCGCTATGGGACCGAGAATGGTTGCGAGCACATCTTCACTCACACGGACGCGGAGAAGCATAGCTACTTGGTCAACCTTCTGCTCGACTTCGGCTTCGATGAGCGTGGCTCCTACGGTACGGACCGCGTTTTCGTCAAGCCACATCCCGTCGCCGCGCCAGACGCTGCGGGGCTGCAGCCGCTGGAGTACGTGCGGCGGTTCTACCCGCACTACCAAGCCGGCACGCATGTCCGAAAGTTCCTGGTGCCGATAAAGCAGGGATTTCATCGCGTCCTCTTTCCTGACTATGACGCGGTCCAATCCCTTCTTTTCGCAGCTCATGGCAGCGTTGGCAACGCGATCAAGCTGGCCTATCTCTGCCACGCGGCGACAAAGGAAATTCGGGCCGGGGACTTGGTGCTTTTCTACAGGACCGAGGACGAGCAAGCCGTCACATCACTGGGTGTCGTAGACCAGTTCGCCGTTCTGGACGATGCCGCTAGGATCGCCGCCCTGGTCAGCCGGCGTACGGTCTACAGCATCAAAGAGATCGAAGACATGGCGGTTCAGCCGACGAAAGTCATCCTTTTCAGGCTGGTCAAGCATCTTTTCAAGCCTGTCTCTTATCGGCAGCTTCAAGCCGAGAGGGTCGTTACGGGCCCCATTCAATCCATCACCAAGATTTCCGATGTCGCGTTTTCAAGAGTGCTTGCAGCCGCAGGGCCCTAGGGCCATCCTGATCTCGGTCAAGCCACGGTTTGCCGAGCAGATCATCACGGGAGCCAAGAAGGTCGAATTCCGGCGGTCATGGGCGGCCGAGCCCGTTGGACTGGCCGTCATTTACTCGAGTTCGCCGGTACAGCGCCTTGTTGGCATCGTGGAAGTCGATGGTGCGGTTGTCGCGTCCCCCCCCACTGTCTGGACCAAGTGCGTTTCCCGCGGTCCAGGACTTCAGCGCGCGGAACTGATGGAGTATTTCGCTGGAAAGACCTATGGTTATGGCGTCCTGCTGGGAGAGGTTACGCTCCCGGCGAAGCCTGTTGCGCCGAAGTCGTTGTTCAAGGGCTTCCGGCCGCCTCAGTCGTATCGCTACCTGAGCGCACCCGAGCTGCGCCGAATCGGCAAGCAGTTTCGTCTGGTGGAGGAGCCAGAGTGACCATCTTTGTTGCGGGTGTCCATGGCGCAGGAAAGACCTTCGTCATTAAGCCGGCCTGCCAGAGGCTCGGGCTGGTGCACGCCACGGCCAGCCAGCTCATCCGCGAGGAACGGGGCCTGGCATCGTGGAATGCTGCAAAGGTAGTGTCGGAGGTTGACCAGAACCAGCTGGCGCTCATCTCGGCGGCAAGGCGGGTCCGCAATGGTGGTAGGACGCTGGTCCTGGACGGACATTTCGTGCTTCGCCGTGCGCCGGGCGATCACGAAAAACTGTCAATCGACGTGTTTCGCGCACTTGAATGCTCGTCAGTTCTATTGCTTCGCTGCACCGTGCCGGTACTGCTGGAGCGCCTACAGGCAAGGCAGGACATGAGTTGGAATGAGGCCGAGCTTGCGGCTTTCAGTGAAGCCGAGGAAGCCCATGGCGCCGATGTTGCACAGGCTCTGAGCATCCCACTGGTTGCTCTTGACATGCCGAGCACCGAAGTGGTAGCGGCCTGGCTGGAGCGGCTTTCGGGAGACTTGGGCGCCGCTCATGGGTAACCCAAAGACGGAAGGGGAGATCACGTGAGGTGCCTCTTCTGCAAAGCCGATTCGTCGGGATCAAAGTCCAGGGAACACATCGTGCCCGAATCCTTTGGAAATTCCGATCACGTCCTGGGCCCTGGGATCGTGTGTGACGGGTGCAACAACTACATCGCTCGCGAGGTCGAGAAGCCGATTCTTGACTCGCTGTACTTCAGAGAGCGGCGCTTCAGCGCCACCATCCCGAACAAGCGAGGAAGGGTCATCCCGCTTGAGGGACTCCATCTGCAATCACGCACGCGCGTCCAAAACCACGCCGATGACCTCACGGGCGAGGGAGTCAGCATCGGCGCGCACCCGGACGCTGACGAAGCTCGCTTCATTAAGTCGTTGCTGGGCGATTGGTCGCATACCTTGATTTTCCCAATGGCAGTGGCCCCGGAGAACCGGGCTCTTGCACGCTTCGTTGGAAAGGTCGGACTGGAGGCCCTTGCGCACCGTCTAATCCAGGCGAACCTTTCCCACGAGGAGCTTGTCGACAAGTCGGAGCTGGACGCACTCCGGAGCTTCGTTCGTCGCGGCAGCGGCCCTCGCCACTGGACCATAGCGCGACGGCAGCTGTATCTACCGGACAAGGTCTTCTTTGACGGCAAAGACCACTATCAGATGCTTCACGAGTTTGAGATCTTCTTCAGACCGGTGGATGAGGTCAACCAACTCTACGAGTGCTATGTGTCCCTTGTTCTCTTCGGGGAGGAGTTCGTTCTCAACTTGGGGCGACCCGAGCTTTAAGGAAAGCATCCAATGGCAAAAGAAGAAAAAGGCGGATGGCGAAACTTCTTAAGGAAGTTCGTTGATAACCGTCCGCCAGCAATCATAAAACTGTCCGAAGAGCGGTATGGCGGGCTGTTGGCATCCAGGAAGGGAATGACTGAGTTCACCCTGAACCTGCCACACGACTATCTCCGGGAGGTTGCCCCTCCCTGTCTTTGCATCATCTCTGGGACGCGTATCACGATGGGAGGATACGGCGAGGATGACGTGATTCAGGAAATGGCATATGTCGGCGTGATCAAGTCGAAGAAGGTAACGTCGACCTTCGATACGCGGATTAAGGTGGAGCGCATTGCCCGGGTCACTCCGGCAATTTCTGGTCTGCCCGTATTGATCGAAGACGCGCGCTTTGCTCAGCTTCTTTCTGATCGCATTCGTAAGGACGAACCCATTACCCGCCTTTCTCCAAAGTTGAGTGTTGCTGTCATCGAAGCCATCGCGAAAAGCTCCGTCAACCATGGAGCCTTGCGTATGGTCGCTGGGGGCCTTCAGAAGCCGCCCGCAGACACGGTTGCATGGGAACAAACCGACGCAATCGACATGGCCTTGAAGGCGTTTGGGCTGTCCGGCGATGCGCCTGCAGCGAACCTTGAACTCGTTGAAGGGAAAGACACTCGCCTCGTCGGCGCTCGGATCATGGAGGACGCCGTAATCGAGCACGACGCGCGCAGTGTGCCCGACTACAAGCTCGTGGGAAGTGACATGACGGGACGGGCGATGTTCCGCAATGGCGCGCAGACCCTTGAAGTGATAACGGCCAACCGCAACAAACTTGAGGAGGCATTTGGAGTTGATCTGATCTACGTGAACCACTCTCGTAGCAATGTTGTGATGGTCCAGTACAAGATGCTCAGGCCGACTCAGTCGGAAGCGAATGATACGGGGGATTGGGTGTACACCCAGGACCGTCACTTGGCCAAGCAGATGAAAGCGATGGAGGGATTCGCTTCTCACCGGGATTGCCAAGGGCCATACCGCCTGTCCCACGAGATCTTCTATTTCAAGTTCGTTCGTCGTTACGGCGCTTCTAAGACGTCTAGTGTACTAATTCCGCTCGAGCATCTTCAGGAGATCATGCGAGATCAGAAGCAAAACGGGCGTTCCGGCTCTCTTCGCCTCGGGTACAACGCACTTGAGGGCAGGTACATGCGTCAAAGCGCCTTCTACAACCTGCTCCAGTCGGGGTACATCGGCGCTGGAACGTCGACGACCAATGCATTAACGACCCTTATTCAGGACCTCCTTCGCGGCGGTAATGCATTGGTATTGGCAATCCAGCGTGAAACAACGAAAGAGGAGGATGACAGCGACCGCGAGCGCGCCATCGGCCTATGGAACGATCGCGACGCGGGCGTTCATTGACCACGGATATCAGGCCCCAAGTCGCTCCAGCACTGCCGATGCCGGTCGAATCGACAAAGGCGACTGAACGCGGTGGTGATGTCTCGATACGTAAACAAGATGACGCTGTGGGGCGGCGGTGGTGCCGCGCGGACAATCGAGCTAATAGCAAGACTAGGAGGGAACAATGCGTCCACCGCTTCACCTGCGGTTTGTAGACAAAGCCCAAGCGGCAATCACCGCTGCAGTCGAGGTGTACAACAAGCCGGCCTTCGCCTACCGGGAAGAGACGTTCGCAATCCTTGCGCTCAATGCGTGGGAGTTGCTGCTGAAAGGCAAGGTACTCAAGGACGCGGGCAACGCCGTCAAAGCGCTCCGGGTCTACGGGTCGCGGCCGACCAAGAGCGGGGCGCCGTCAAAGAAGCTGTATCTGAAGACGAACCGGGCCGGGCTGCCCATGTCTATCTCGCTGGGTGCGTGCATCACCAAGCTTGAAGGCACAGCCGCGAAGCTTCCGGCGCCCGTGCGAGCCAACTTGGATGCCCTGCAGAGCATCCGCGACAACAGCGTCCATTTCGTAACGGCAAATGCCACGCTGGCCCGGCAGACGCAGGAGTTGGCTGCGGCGAGCGTGAGCAACTTCGTGCTGCTGTCCAAGGCGTGGTTCGCCAGAGACTTCTCGCGGATGCTGAACCTCGTGCTGCCACTGTCTTTTATGGCGCCTCCACAAGAGATAAATGCAGTCGTAGTTTCAGCCGACGAGACGCGGCTTATAGAGCATCTGAAGAACCTGGCGCAGGAGGTCGCAGATGGCGACGGCGATTACGCTGTGGCGCTCCGAATGCAAGTCAAGCTAGAGAAGAGCGTTCTGGCTAACGCGTCCAAGGTGATGCTGACAAAAGACGACGACGCGGTGAAGGTCACGCTCTCAGAGCAGGACATCCGTGAGCGGTACCCGTGGGACTACAGCGACCTGTGCAGACGGCTCGGAGCCCGCTACACGGATTTCAAGCAGAACCAGGACTTCCACGGCGTTCGACTGCCTCTGATGACAGACGATAAGTACACCAAGGCGCGGTACCTGGACCCGGGCAATCCAAAGAGCTCGAAGAAGGACTTCTACAACGCAAACGTGCTGCAGGTCTTCGACCAGCACTACACGAGGAAGTAGACGACTGAGTGACAACAGCTCTTGATCGGTCTGTTTGGCTTCTGAGAGAAAAGTCTTTGTCGAAACAGCGGCTGCCTCGCGCAACCGTTGGCCGGCCGCTTCGGAGCAAGACCATTAGGCCGCTTTGGGGCCCGAAGCCGATGTCGAAGGTGCCGCCTTGAATGACCGCAACCGCTGCGAAGCAGGCTGTCGCGCGCCATCATTTCACGGGCAACTGCCCTCCCCCCATACTGCATTGCCAGCTCATCACGCTGGTGCGCCGCAGCCCCGCACCACCGGTCATCTCGTAATGGGCGGGCATGCTCACGGTGACCGTGGGCGGTGGTGGCGGTGGCAGCGCGGCCTGCACCCGCACCTCCCAGCCGAGCTGCCGCGCCCCTGCCCCAACGCCCTGCGCGGCTTAGAACGCGTTAAACACCGCCGAGTTGGCCGCAGCCTGCCCCTGAGCGCTTTCGAGGGCGCGGATCACGCCGCGCAGGCGCTCGCACTCGCGCTCGAGCGAGGCGACCCAGGCGCGGGCGTGCTGCGCTTCGTTGAAAGCCTGGGCATGCAGGGCCGCCATGCCCCAGCGGCTCTCGAACCACAGCGCCAGATAGACGGCGCGGGGTGCATTCCCGCTGGCCTGGTAGCGCTGCAGGGTACGCAGGCTCACGCCCAGGTGCCGGGCGATGTTCTTGCGCGATTCCATCTGGTCGGCCAGCAGAGAGGCCAGGGGCGGCAGCCGTGCAAACGAGGGCGCGAGGAATGGCATGGAAAAACTCCTGCGAAAGGCGAGACGGCGGTGTGCCGGCTCTGCCAGGCCATGTCAGTTTGTCGCGGTGCGGTGGCGCCCTCTTCTCCCCTCTTCTCCCCCCTGCGCGGGCTTTCAGGGGGCGAGAGAATGAAATCAACATAACAAGCGCTTGCCCGGCTTGTGTACTCAACCTGGGCTCCAATGGCTCACCATGACAGAACGCTTATTGGGCCATGAACACTTAAGACGTACTCTCAACGGCACGCTAAGCAAAGCTTGCCTCATGCTTCGAAGGTGGAAGAACGTCCTCGGAACCCTAGTCCGAGTTCTTGAAAACGAACTCCTGGACGGCAACAACATCGTTTGGCTGATTGGCGCACTTGTACTGCGCCGCGGCCTTTTTCACCGCTGCGTGAAATACCTTCGGCCCCGAGATGATCGTCACCTTGCGCACGGTGCCGTCATGCACCAGCAATTGCGCCTTCACGACCCCGTCGACGCCATCCCGAAGTGCTGCCGCAGGCATTTCTGGCCTGACCTGCGTTGGACATGCCACGCCTATTTCCGCGCGGCCCGGAGCCGCCGGCGACGCAACGGGCGCTGCAGGAACTGGAAGTGTGGCAGCGGGAGGCGCTGGCTCTGGCGCGGGAGAAAGCACTGGCGCAGCCTCGATCGCTGGTACGGCGGGAGCCGGGGTTGGTGAGGAGGACGGACGTGGCGGGGACGGCGAAAGCGCGGCCTTGGAGATCGTGAGTGAGGCCTTGCGGGTGGCCTCGCGCGCGGACAGCCCTTCTTCCGCCATGACGCGCTCGACGTTTTCCAGCACCACGATGGCATCGTCCACCAACAGGCCGATCGCCAGCACCAGTCCGAACATGGACGGCGTATTGATCGTGAAGCCGAGTGCAGCCATTACACCGAAGGTGCCCAGCAAGACTACCGGCACCGCGATGGTGGGGATGATCGTGGCGCGGATGTTCTGCAGGAACAGCAACATCACCAGGAAGACGAGCGCGATGCCCTCAAGCAAGGTCTTGACCACTTCGGTGATCGAGGCCTTGATGAAGGGTGTCGAGTCGTTCGGATACACGACCTTCAGTCCAGGCGGAAAATACGTCGACAACTCCGCGATGCGGGCTCGCACCGCAGTGGCGGTCGCCAGCGCGTTCGCGCCGGTTGCCAGCTGAATGGCGAAAAGGAGCTCGGCATCGTGCTGGAAGAGGCGTCGATACGCCCGGCGATTCGACAACAGAGCGCTGATCTAGCGAAAAAGCCACGCACCGCACGCTGCGGATCTTCCGATCGATCCCGCCTGAGCGCCCGGTTTTGAGCCTTGCTCGCTCAGGTCGAAGCGCGGAATCCTTCGACGCACTACGCAACCGGCTGCTGAAGGGCATTCCTCTTCCGAGCCTGAAAGACGAACGCAAGCACCTGCCACGTGATGAAGACGGCGATCAAGGCAAGCAAGGTGCCGCTGATGGGCCGGGTGAAGAACATGGTGAAGCTCCCACGGCTCAGGAGCAGCGAGCGGCGGAAGTTCTCTTCCAGCATGGGGCCGAGGATGAAGCCGAGCATCAGCGGGGCGGCATCCAGTTCCAGCCGCATGAACATGTAGCCGACGAAGCCGAACGCAGCGGTGATGAAGATGTCTTCCATGCTGTTGTTCACGCTGTAGGTGCCGATGCAGCAGAAGAACAGGATCGACGGGAACAGCACGCTGTACGGGATCTTGAACACCGACAGCCAATAGCGTACCAGCGGCACGTTCAGCACGAGCAGGAAGACGTTGCCCACCCACATGCTGGCCACCAGCCCCCAGAACAGGTCGGGGTGGCTGGCGATCATGTTCGGCCCCGGCTGGATGCCCTTGATGACGAAGGCGGCCAGCATCAGCGCCATCACGGGGTTCTCGGGGATGCCGATGCTCATCAGCGGGATGAAGCTGGTGCGTGCCGCCGCTTCGTCGGCCGCGGCCTGGCCGGCCACGCCCTCGATGCAGCCGGTGCCGATCTCATGCTTGTACTTGCTGACCTTCTTGTCGATCGCGTATGCGGCGAACTGGGCAATGGTGGGGCCGCCGCCGGGCAGGATGCCCAGGAAGGAGCCGATCGCGCCGCCGCGCAGGGCGCTGGGGATGATCCGCTTGAACTCTTCCCACGTCGGGATCAGGTGGATCTTTCCGTTGAAGGGCGAGCGCTCCTCGCGGGCGTCGAGGTTCTTCGTGATCTCGGCGATGCCGAAGCAGCCGAGCGCGATGCTCACGATGCCGACGCCGTCCATCAGGAAGGGCAGGTCCATGGTGAAGCGCGCGGTGCCGCTGTTCACGTCGGTGCCGATCTGGCCCAGCAGCACGCCGATCAGGCACATGGCAAGGCCATTGAGCAGGCTGCCCGTGGTGACGAAGCTCACGCACACGAAGCCGACCAGCATCATGGCGCAGTAGTCGGCCGGGCCGAACAGGAAGGCCACTTCGCCCAGCATGGGTGCCATCCACGCGAGCACCACGATGGCGATCGTGCCGCCGATGAAGCTGGAGACGCCGGCGGTGAACAGGGCCAGGCCGGTCTTGCCCTTGAGCGTCATCGCGTAGCCGTCGATGCAGGCCACGATGCTGCTGGCGTGCGGGATCTTCATCGTGATGGCACTCACGCTGTCGCCGTACTGCGCGCCGTAGTAGATGCCGGCGAGCATGATGAGCGCGCCGCCCGTGGGAATGGAATAGGTCAGGGGCAGCAGCAGGCTGATGGTGGCCAGCGGGCCCAGGCCGGGCAGCAGGCCGACGAGCGTGCCCACGGTGCAGCCGAGGGCGCAGAACATCAGGTTCTGCAGGGTCAGGGCGTGCGAGAAGCCGAACGCCAGGTTGTGCAGGACGTCCATCAGTAGAGCGGCAGGTTCAGGCCGAGCAGTTTCTGGAGGACCAGGGCCATGGCGACCAGGCCGGCGGCAATCTTGACGTTGCGCCACCACGAATAGGAGGTGCCGGCCAAAGTGGAGAAGAAGACCATGAAGACGATGCCCGCGATCATGTTCACGTAGATCGAGATCACCGCGAGCCCGCAGAGGCTGGTGAGGATGATGGCGATGTTCTTGAGGTTCAGGTCCAGCTGCACGCGTTCGACAAAGCGCGAACGGATCACGGTCGCCAGGCCGATCAGCAGCAGCAGGAAACTCACCAGGGCAGGGAAGAGGCCCGGCCCCGCGCGGCTGAAATCGCCGATGGGGTAGCGCAGGGACTGGAGCCCGAAGGCCAGCGAGATCGCGATGAGGAAGAGCCCTCGGGCGAGGTTTCGGTCAATCATGGGTGTTTGTCTCCGGTGTGTGGCAATTGCCGACCGGAGCGAATGTCCTGCCCTGCGACTGATCGGAATCTGACCAGTCCGTGAGGGAAACTACGTATCGAGGCTTTCCACCCCTCCACTTGAACGCGGCATACGCCGCCCAGACATTGAGGATGGTCGAGCGTGCCGCTGCAAGTAGGCCGGAGCTGGAAGAGGCCGCCCGTCAGCACCGGGGCGACACGTGGCCGGATTACCCGCGATGTGACCTTTCCGTTGGCCCGCTACGGGTCTGCTCACTTTTGCCGCCGACTTCATGAGCAGCAACAACCGCATCGAAGGCACGGTGAGCGAGACGCGCGAACGTTCCGCCTCGCTGGCCGGCGAAGACTGTAGCCTATGGGGTGAGACCGGCGGCGGGGCAAACAATGCCTGCACCACGGCGATCGCAGTGATTCGCCTGGAGCGGGTGCAAGTGGCTAAGGGGACCGGGCGAGAATCGCCTGAACCGACCGTGGGCCATCTCATGCGTGATGGTGGGCGGCGTATCGGCATTGGGCTTGCGCCAGTTGCGGCCATCCCGAATATCGAAGTCGGTGAACCCGAAGACTTGCCGAGGCCTCGTGACTGTTTGAGGATTCGCCAAGGCTCGTCTGCCCATTTCTCGCTTTGCGCCCGGCTCCGGAGGGCGGAACTGAGGTTGCCGGCCGGTTCAAGGCCTGGCAGGCATCGTTGCGCCGATCATCGGCGCAAAATTCGGCCCAAAATTGTTGTTGCCAAAGGGGTAGAGCTGAGAAATCGATCCATCCAGATAGAGGGCATCGCGACAACCTATTCTTCCGCGCAGCTGTTGGGCGAAGTCATGGAAGTTGATGGGGGCGCGGCTTCTCGCGAGCACGATCTCGGTGCTGGTTATCACGCACACTGCGTTGCGCACCACGCGGTTTTCCGAGCCCGGCGTGAACAAGGGATTGATCTGGGTATCCCGCAACAGGATCGGGCCGGATTGGGTGGCGTATCGGATCGTCGACAGCTGCTTCTCTGTATCTGCAGAGATTTCATCGGTCGTCAGAATTTTTGCTTCATTGTCCGACAGCAAGAAGGCGCCATTCGGCTGCAAATAGAAGTTGCCGTAGGCCTGCTTGCGGACATTGAGCTTGCGCCGCACTTGGCCGGCTTCGACATACAAGCCAATCGGCCGTAAGTCCTCCCCGTAGATGCCTGCATTGGTGGCGCAGACCAGCGTTTCGCCGCGCGTTGCCAGCCAGGCGCTGAGTCGGTCAAAACTGCCAAACACCAAGCCATTGGGATCGCGCCAAAAGGTACGAACATGATCCCGGCCTAATTTCAGATGGCACGCGTCGATGGCTAGACCATCGGTCCCGTAAGTTGCCAGCTCGGCCGCCGCGGCACCACGCCAGACGAGCAAGGTGCAGCACACACACATCAGCAATCGCAGGGGTTGTATCGGCATGAAATCAGTCAATGGGTATGGCGCAAGCTCTGATAGAAAAATCTGCTCTGGGTCAGTTTGATCGATGTGCCAAGGAGGTGTGCCGATGCACACGTGTTTGCAGAGAAGGGGCGTCAAGGTGCGCCGAATGCCCTGTCAGTGCCCTCCCGTTTGTGTGCCCATAAAGCGAGCGGCGGCATGGCGCCATGTCCTCGCTGCCATGCGTGGTCGGCAAGGCCAGACAAGCAGCAGCGATCGCGAACCGTGCGTTGCCGACCCTGTACCGCACAAACCCGCGCGAACTGTCCGGTGCCGCCGAAATCGAAGGCGGCAACATTTGGTGGCTCTGCATGGGGTGATCATCAAATGCTGGCTCCACCATTGTCGAGTGCATTGCCTTGCGGCACCTGACCATGCGCGCACGGCATCCGTGGGAACTTTGAAAGAGAATAAGAGCCGAAGTGGTCAGCGCCTATGAACGACACCGTCAGTACCAGATTGCGCCCATGCACCTGAACACGAGTTCGGTCCGCACTCCAGAGGCCCGATCAGCGGCGCTTCAGGCCATCGAGCGTCCGCTCGGATCGGGAAAGTGAATCGTCAGGCATGCGCCCCCGAACCGAGCGACACTTCCGCGCCGTGCAAGGCTGCGATCTCCTTCACGACTGTCCCTTGACCATGATCGACGTCACGCTCGACACCAGCCCGAGCTCGATCTTCTCCTCGAAGGCCGCGTCGTGGCCGCGAATTGGCGCTCGTGCTCCAGCATCGCCCGCACCCGCTGGAGGAGGTCATTCAGCGCGGAGGCGAACAGCACAGTCCTTTGCGGACGTCGTCGATTGGAATCGGGTACAGCGACGCATGCGACCGCTCGTTCCATCGCGCCGCGATCGGATCGCCACCCCGGAATCCGCAAGCTTGCGGCGCAGCCGGGAGACGAAGACCTCTACGGCGCGCTGTCGCTGACCTCGAGGTTGTGCTCCGTCAACGCATTGATCAGTACCCGCTTGGGCACCAGCCGAGAGGGCCGTTGGATCAAGAGAAAGAACCAGCACCTCGAATTCGCACGGCAGCAGTTTCAGCGGCTGGCCATGCAGGAAGGCGCGTCCTTCGTCTTCCCCTGGAAGTAGTGCTGGGGCCGCGCAGGATCATATCGATCCGACGTTCTCTGCATCGGAGCCGACTGCTTTGGTCACCTGCAGTTTGGTAGGACCGGCGAGCGCAGAGGGTACTGCATTCTCAAAGTATTGGACGCAGCGATGCTCCTGGTTGATTGCTGGGACCGACATGCACGGTGATTTCTTGAGCGAGAGGACAGAGAGCTGCGCCCCAGCGCTCGCTCTTACAGTGAAGGACGAACCTGACGGGAATGGTCAGGGTTCGCGAGCGCATTGAATTTATGATTGTTCGGATGCTGGCCCTTCGCGCTCATCAACTAGTCGCAAGACATTGCGCATGGGCGGTGCCTCGCGGGCATTCTCGTGTTCGGGTTGCAGCCTTTCCTGTTCATACATTTTCGTCAAGGTTGCCGGGACGCCTCGCGGACAACACCCGATGAGCGTGCGGGATTCCTTCGCTGAATTGCACTTGTGCCATCCGGCCACTCGGCGCACGGCCGTGGTCCTCTTGCACGGACTATGCAGCACGCCCGACGAATTGCGTCCGGTCGAGTCCTCGCTGCGCGGTCGCGGCTACACGGTGCGGCCCTTGGTGATCGAGGGCTACTCCTTCGACGTACAAGCCAAGGTTCAGCGCGCAGCGCCCTGGGTCGAATGGATCGACCTCATCGAGTGCGAGGTCGATGCGCTTCGCACCACACACGACCGCGTGTTGCTCGTCGGCATCTCCGCCGGCGCGTCGCTCGCACTTGGAGCTGCGATCCGCTGCGGCGACCGCATCGACGGCATGGTGCTGATGTCGACCACGCTGCGCTTCGACGGGTGGTCGATCCCGCGGCGGCACTTCTTGCTGCCGCTTGCACTCTACACGCCGCTCGGCCGCTTCTGGCGTTACCGCGAGCGAGCGCCCTATGGCGTCAAGAACGAACGGGTACGTGCATGGATTGAGCGTGAGTTGCGCACGCGCCGCATCTCGAGTGCGGGCAGCTCTGTGATCGGGATTGACCATCTGCGCGAGCACGCGCGGCTCATCCGACATGTGCGTGGCCAGCTCGACAGCGTGACCTGTCGGCAGGTGCTGGCGCTGCACGCGCGCGACGACGAGATTGCGAGCGTAGCCAACCTCGACATCCTCGCACGCGGCCTGCGCTGTTCAACGTTGCGCTTCGTTGTGCTGGGCAACAGTTTTCACATGATCACTATCGACAACGACCGCCAACAGGTGGTTCAAGAAACCGTCAACTTCGCCGCTTCCTTCGCTCACGGCACCGTATGAATGCGCGGAACGCCTTCACTCTTCCAATGAGACTGTATCCATGAGTTCCACGACCTTCGACAACATCGCAAGGATCCTAGTGACCGATTTTCATCTCGAGCCCGCGCTCGTGCGTCCCGAAGCCGCTCTGATCGAGCTCGGCCTCGACTCGCTCGCGCTCATGGAGTTCGTATTCGCGGTGGAGGATGCGTGCCACCTACGCATTCCCGAAGAACTGCTCGATCCGCGCGAGGCAGGCATCACGCTGCAACGCTTGTGCGAGGTGATCGAGCAGTTGGTGGCCACACCGGCGGGCACTGTTCCCGGCCATCCATGAGGGCAGACGATGCAAGCGCCGGCGTCCGGGCTGGCCAGCGAAGCAACCCGGGGACACATGCCGCGCCGGTTGCCGTGACGGGCATCGGCTTTCTCACGCCGCTGGGTCGAACGGTGGAGGCTTTCGACGACGCGTTATTCGAAGGCCGCTCTGCCGTGCGGTCGGAAGCGCTGGTGCTCAAGGGGATCGACCCCATGCTGCTTGCGGTGGCGGCCTGCGACTTCGATTCCGCGAACGTGCGCAGCACGTCGCGCCTGCCGCTCGACCACGGTACCGCGATGGCCTTGACCGTTGCGCAGGAGGCGATCGCGCAAGCCGCAATCGCGACCGGCGCGCTCGACCCCGACCGGCTCGGCGTGTTCTGGGGCAGCGGCATTGGCGGCTGCGCCAGTTTCGACGCCACCGCCGCAATGCTCTACGGCGAGCATCGACGCTTACGCCCCACCACCGTCTTGACGGTGATGCCGAACGCGGCGGTGGCGGAGATCGCGTTGCACTTCGGCGCCCGAGGTTCGGCCATTGGCTATGCCTGCGCCTGCGCCTCGTCGGCCGTGGCGATCGGCGAAGCCATGCGTGCCATCCGGGGCGGGTGGCTGGACGTGGCCATCGTCGGCGGCCACGAAGCGATGCTAACGCCGGGGCTGATGGCCAGCTGGCATGCGATGCGCGTGCTGGCGCCGCCGCCGCAGGATGCAGCTTCGACGGCCTGCCGCCCGTTCTCCGGCGACCGAAGCGGCTTCGCACTCGGCGAAGGCGCAGCCGCGCTGGTTCTTGAATCCGAGTCCCATGCACGCGCACGCGGCGCGACGGTGTCCGCGACGCTGGCAGGCTACGCGACCAACTGCGATGGCAGCCACATCACGAATCCCAACCCGGACGGCCAGGCGCGTGCCATGCTCGCAGCCTTGCGCGATGCCGGCCTCGAGACCGGCCAGATCGGACACATCAACGCTCACGGTACCGCCACTTCAGCGGGTGACGCAGCCGAGGCGGCCTCGATTCGAGCCGTATTCGGACGCACGGTGCCCGTAAGCGCGACCAAGGCGATCCACGGCCACCTGATGGGCGGTGGAGGCGCGGTGGAACTCATCGCCGCGCTGCGATGCCTGGAGCGCCGGGCCTTGCCGCCAACTGCGAACCTCGTCGCACCCGATGCGGCTTTCGACCTTGACTTCGTCGTGGGGTCCGCACGTGAAGCCGGAGACCTGCACTATGTGCTGTCCAACTCCTTCGCCTTCGGCGGGACCAATGCGGTGCTGATCGCAGCGAGGACGCTGTAGTCCACGGCGACGCCCGGACGCCGCCCCAACCTTTCGGGCCGACGGCAGCGGTCGCCATTGATGCATACACCCCCCCACGACAGCCAGCGTCAGTAGCTGGTCAGTGGATTGCAACGATAAAGACCGCATGACCACAACACGGCGCCCAGCTTGATTCCTCTCCTACGCAGGCGAGTTGGTCGACGCACCAGCGTCGACCAACTCGTATGAAGTCACAGCGGCGTACCCTGGTTCTCGTTTGTGCTGTTCTCTCTGGATGCGCGCATTCGCCGAGAGATCCGTTCGAGCCATGGAATCGAGCCACCTTCGCGCTGAACGAAGCACTTGATGACGCCATCGTCCATCCTGTGGCAACGCACTACAGTCGAATCGTGCCCGAGCCCGTGCGCCGCGGCATCGCCAACATGAGCGCCAACCCGGGCGATGCGACGTCCGCCATCAATGGTCTCCTGCAGGGGCATTTGGACTATTTCCTGGACGACGTCACACGGTTCGGTGTCAACACCAGCATCGGCTTGCTGGGCTTCTTTGATGTGGCCTCTGAGATGTCGATCGAGAGCCACCATCTGAACTTCTCCCGCACGCTGCGGACCTGGGGTGTTCCCGCAGGACCGTACATCGTGCTTCCCTTGCTGGGCCCGTCGACACTTCGCTCCGTGGTCGCGTTGCCGCTTGACAGTCAGGGTTCGGTCGTGCGCTGGGTGCATGCGCCCGCCGCGCGGCTGGTCGTTGCAGGGCTCGACACCACGAGCCGGCGCGCTCAACTTCTGCCGCTGACCCGTATCGTTGACGACATGGCGCTGGACAAGTATTTGCTCGTGCGGGACGGCTTTCTGCAACGCGAAGGCGTGCCATCGGAGCCATCCGAAGAGCGCAGCGACACACCACAAAACACACCCACCGGCCCGTAGACATCTGCCCGCTCAGGTGCACATCTCACGCCGTTCCAGAGCCTCGGGCGCCTGCTGCGAGGAGGTCGGGGCGGCGTCGAGACCGGCACGCCAGTGCTCGAACGCGGCTTCGCGCTGCGCGAGTTCGGCCTGGTCATGCCAGCGCTGCAGCATCGCTCACAGTATTAGGCGAGCCGCCGCCACCACGGCAGCACCCTGCCCCAGGCGCTCTCCGGCGCCTGGACTAGGCGCAGGTAGAGGAAGGCGATCCAGGGCAAGCTGAGCCCGATCGCGGCGTCGCGCATCGCCGAATTGACGCTGGTGGCGACCAGGAGAATCAGCATCGCGACGAAGGCCAGCCGGCCCGCAACGTCATGCCGCCGCCACGCGAGGCGCAGACCGGCGAGCACGATGAAGAGCAGCGTCAGCAAGCCCGGAACGCCCGCCTGCGCACCCATCCACAGAAAGTCGTTGTGCGGCATGTTGTAGTCGTAGAGCAGCCTGGGGCCGCGCCGGTGCCACTCGGTGGTCCAGCCGCCGATGCCCCAGCCGCCCCATGGTTGGTCGAGCATCATGCGCGTCGTTTCGCGGTACATGTGGAAACGCACCACCCAGCTGCCCTCCGACACCACGCCGCCCTGCGCGGCCTCGATCTCCTGCACCCCCAGCCTGAACTTCTGCTGCACCGACGGCGCCTGCCACACGAGCGCACCGGCCATGGCACCGGCGACGCAGAGCGCCGCCGCCAGCACACGCATCCGGCCGCGCCACTGGTGCACGCAAGCGGCAATTACGGCCGCCAGCAGGCCCAGCAGCGAGGTGCGCGACGGCAGCGCCAGCGTCACGACCACGGCCATCGCGACGGTCAATGCAAACGCGGGACCGACCTTGAGCCAGCGCAGCCGTGCATCGCCCACCTGCGCCAGTCCCCATACCGCCGCGGACGCGCCGAGCAGCGCGAACAGCAAGGCATCGTTGATGGACTTGTTGCCCTTCATCACCGCGACGTTGTGCCAGAGGATCCAATCCGGCAAGCCCAGCGTGTGCGTCAAGACCAGCGCGAGCAGTGCGAAGAAGGCCGCGATCAGGAAGCCGCGCAGCGCCCAGACGGCCTCGTCGTCGGACAGGACGAGCGTGATCGCCATCGTGGTCGCGATGCGCAGGCCGTGCCAGAGGTTCGACGCGGTCTCCGGATAGTGCGGCCGCAGCGCGAACACCACGAGCGTCCATGCCACGTAGGCCGCGAGCGGCCAGCGAAGCGGATGCGCGCGCAGCCGTGCCATGCGTTCGTCCCCCTCGCCTGCGGCCATCAGCGCGGCGAGCACCATCGCGGCCCCGAGGTAGTTGGCGCCGACCGGCATGAAGACCACCAGCGCCCACAGGAAAACCGCGGCCTTGACGAGCTGCGCCCTATGCATGGACCGGGTCGGCGGCGCGCGACAAGTGCGAAAGAGGACGCAGGAACACGACCCCGGCCTCGGTCTCCATCGGAAAGGCGATCGCGCTCAGCACCGCGTATTCGTTGCGCCGCGCCGGGCCGGCGGGAATCCAAGGCGCATCGCCGAGCGAGGGATGGCACACCAGCACGTCGCCCGTGCGGCAACAGTTGATCCACTGCCGCAGCCGCCCGCGGTAGACGTCGGAAGTGCCCGTGAAATCGTAGATGCCGAGCAAGGCGCGGCTGGTCGGGATGCCTCGGCGCGCCGCGAGCTCGAGCAGCCTCGCGCCGCCGAGCGCGAAGACGATGTCGGCCTTCGTCTTCGCAAACCGTCGCGGTGCGGGCGGCGCCGTGCTGCGGACCCACGGCGCCGCGGTGCCGTAACGGCTCGCGATCTCCTCGGTCAGCACGTTGCTCACCATCGGCAGTTGATGGACATGCCGGTGCCCGTCCACGAAGGCCGGCGGTCGGCCGAGCCCGTCTTCGAAGCGCGCCAGCTGGTCCCTGATCTCAGCGCGCACGGCCGAAGGGCGAAGCAGGCGCAGATGGCTTCGAACAATCAATCCGCCCAGCCCAGGCTCGGACTGCCGGCCTTCTGGCGGAGGGCTCAGATCGAGATGGAGTCCGACCTCGATGCAGGACGGCTCGATGCCGCGCAGGCCGCGCAGGCCCACGACCCATGCATCGCGGCGAACCATGCAGGAGATGGCGGAAATCTTGTGTCGCCCCGCCAGTTCGAGCACAGCCGAGTTGATGCCCTCGGTCATGCCGAAGTCGTCGGCACAGACGCAAAGGTATCGAAGTGCATGTTCAGTCATTGCGGCGCGGCGGCTCCGGGTTCGTCAAGGCAGCGCCGGTCGCGCGTTGCGCTTCCGGCAAATCGCCACACGGCCGCCTCCCTGCTCACGGCGACCAGGCGGGCCTGCGCCAGCCATGGGTGGGCCAGCACGGCGTTGGACGGCCCGATCAGCCAGGTGGCGCGAGGCACGCACAGCGCATCATGAAGACGGAAGGTGTCGACCAGCAGCGTCGACCCCCGTTCGGGCTCGAAGCGGGCGGCGTCGTGGAGTTCCTTGCGCCAATCGTCGCGCCGCTCCACGACGGCCGGCGTCCAGTCCGTCGCAACCATGACCGGTTGTCGCAGTGCCCAGTTGAAGGGCAGTTCGTAGTAGTAGGCATCGAGCATCAGCACTTGGTCGCCCGGCGCCACGGCAACACCTGCGGGAAGGCGCAGGCGATGGCCGGGCTGCACGACATACACACCCACGAAGGCGATGGATGCCAGGCAAAGAAGGCCGGACAGCGCGGCCGTCCAGCCCAAGGGCCGCGACAGCGGGCCCGGGCCCTTCATCGCGGCCGGCACGGCCCGCGCGATCAGGTACGCCAACGGCGGCAAAGCGGGCAGCACATACCCGATCAGCTTGGAGCGCGGGATGGAAAAGAAGAGAACGATGCAGAGGCCCCAGATCAGCATGAGCCAGTCGACGTCGGACAGCGGCGCCCTGCCCTCCCGCGCACCGCGGCGCGCCAGCGCCAGCCAACCGATCCACGGCAGCGACAGCCCCGCGATCACCGGCAGGTAGAACCAGAACGGGTGCTCGTTGTTGAAGCCCGAGGCCGCGAAGCGCCTGAAATGCTGCGTCACCACGAAGTAGTCGAAGAAGGCCGGATAGCGCATCTGCATCGCCACGAACCAGGGGCCGGCGATCGCCAGGAACAAGGCCCACCCGGGCGGCCAGGCCATCAGGGCCCGGGTTCGGCGCGTTGCCACGCACCAGGCAAGGAAGACCGCGCCGGGCAGCACCATGCCGATCAGGCCCTTCGCGAGCACGCCGAGCGCCGCGAAGAAGAAGGCGCCGGCCAGCGCCGCGCGCCATGCCCCGCCCTGCGCCTTCGACAGGCTCGCATGCGCCGCCAGCAGCACAGTGGCGCTGATGCAGCCCGCCACCAGCATGTCGAGGTTGGCGAACTGCGCTGCGACATAGAAGAAGGGCATCGTGACCAGCACCAGCACGGAAAGCTTCGCGCTCGCCGCATCCGCCCAGCGGCGCAGGAACAGCAGCAGGCCGAGCGCCGCGACGGCCGCGCCGAGGATCGAAGGCAGCCGTGCCGGCCATTCGGAGGGGCCCAGCACCGCCATCGCCGCGGCGCCGATCCAGTAGAAGAGCGGCGGCTTGTGAAAGAAGGGTAAGCCGTCGAGCCGCGGCACCAGCCAGTCGCCGCTGCGCAGCATCTCGAAAGCCACGCCTGCGTAGCGCCCTTCGTCGGGCGCCATCAACGGCCGGAACCCGGCCGTGACCGCCAACCACAGGACGAAGGCCGCGAGGCCGGCAGCGGCGTGCAGAATGGCCCTGGAGTCACGGGACAGCCTCATGACTGCTGCCCGTCCAGGCCGTGGCCCAGATCCTTCTTCACCACGTAGAGCGGCCGTCCCTTCACTTCCTCGAAGATGCGCGCGACGTATTCGCCGACGATGCCGGTCGAGATCATCTGGATGCCGATGAAGAACATCAGGCTCACCACGATCGTCGTCCAGCCCGAGACGGCATTGCCTATCAGCAGGTGTTCGACGACCAGGTAAATGCCGTAGGCGAAAGCCGGTACGGCCAGCATGAGACCGACCACGCTGACCACCCGCAGGGGCCAGGTGGTGAACGAGGTCAACCCGTCGACGGCAAGATTGAACAGGCGCATCGCGTTGAAGCTGCTCTCTCCCTGCCCCCGCGGGCCGGGCGTGTAGGGCAACGCGACCGCATTGAAACCGACCCAGGCATACAGACCTTTCATGAAGCGGGTGCGCTCCGGCAGGCTCAGCAAGGCGTCCACCACCTTGCGGTCCATCAGGCGGAAGTCTCCGGCGTCCCGGGGCAGTTCGAAGCGATGGGACGAATTCACCAGCTTGTAGAACAGGCTTGCGCCCCAGCGCTTGAGCCTGTGCTCGTCGCTGCGCTCCTGCCGCACCGTGTAGACCACGTCGGCGCCGCCCTGCCACCGGGCCAGCATGTCTGCAATCAGCGACGGCGAATGCTGCAAGTCGCCGTCGAGCACGACGACGGCGTCGCCGCAGGCCGCCTCCAGCCCGGCGGTGAGCGCGGCTTCCTTGCCGAAGTTGCGCGACAGGCTTATGCACCGGAAGCCCGGGAGCTGGCACCAACCCTCGGCCACCGCGACCGTGCCGTCGGTGCTGCCATCGTCGACCACGATGATTTCCCAGGCCAGATGCGTGGCCCACAAAGCCTCTTCGAGCCTCGCAAGCAGTTCGTTGAGATTGCCTGCCTCGTTGAAACAGGGGATCACGCAGGAGATGCTGCGACCCGTCGGGTCGCGCACCCGGCGCTCGCCGCGCGCGGTGATCTCGTCTTGCTGGGGACGCTCGATGTCGAGAATGTCCCCCGTCGTCTGCAAGGGAGTGTTCATGGCGCGTCTCCTCTCAGGCGAGCGGCTGGTCGGCCTCGGAGGCCGGCGCCCGCGTGTGCAGGTCGTCGCGCGCGATCCTCGGCGCGACATGGAGCCGCCAGAGCCGCTGGACCCCGACGAAGACGCCGGCCATCACGACGGCCAGCATGAGCCCGGCCACGATGTCGGCGGGGAAATGAACCCCGACGTAGACACGTGCCCAGCCGGTGATCGCGGCCACGGCCGCCACGCCGATGCCCAGGTCACGAAGCCGGGGACGCAGCAGAAACACCAGGGCGACCGTGAACATCACCGCGGCGTGCGCACTCGGCAGCGATCCGCGCGCGGCATGTGCGATGTAGGCGGGGCTCAAGCCCAGCATGAAGGGGCGCGGCAGATTTAGCGACGCGGCGATGGCGTGCGCGAGCACCGCAGCGATCGCCGCGAAGGCCAGTGCGGCCATCACGTAGCCGCGTTCCGAGGGCCGACGCCAGGCGGCCCAGGCCATGAGAGCCATGCCGGCCCAGGCCCCGCCGACTGCGATGGCCGACGCCAAGGGCAGAAGCCACGAACCGGGCCCGTAGCCCGCGGCCATCCATTGAAACAGAGCGAAATTCAGCGCCTTCATACGAGCCCCCGCAATCGGCGAAACAAGAAGCGGCTGTGCGGCGCACAGCCGAACGCACGACGCCGTGCGGCGTCGCCTCTCAGCTCGCGAGGGGAGGTGCGGTCTCGGGCGGCCTTCTCAGCCAGAGCGTGGTGGGCGGCGGCGCGCCGCTGGCATTCGGCACCGGTTCGGGAACGAGGCGCTGAACCGGTTTGACGACCGGGACCGTGGCCACCATCAAGGGCAGTAGCGAGAGCAGCCGCACGCTCAGGTTGTTGATGCCGTGCTGCAACGCATCCGGCAGGTCGATGGTCGCCGCCGAGGACACGAACAGCGTGGTTTCCCGGTCGGTCGGATGATTCGGGCGCGTGTCGGGTTCGGCTTGCGTCGACGCGCTCGCGCTGCGGATGCGGAATCCGGGCTCGTCCTCCCACCCGTCGTGGCGAAAGTGAACGGCGATGAAGGGCTGGATCGCAGCGAGTAGCACAGCGAGGAAGCACCATCCACGCAGCGTGTTGCAATGAAGTGGCGCAGGCGCGTGATCGGCATGGCGCCACTCTAGGGGGCATTTGTTAAAGCAAGCTGAACGCCGGAATCAGCCCTGCCATTTCCCCGCTGGCGGCGCACCGCAGGAGGCTCCACCTGGAGCGCATTGGTCCTTGGTCGAGCTCACCCTACACTTTTGCAGCCCGCCTTCTGCCGACAACGGCGTCGCACCTGCCGTGACGTTTAGCAACCTCCTTCACGTAGTGGACGTGCACCGGCTCGGCAGCACCCGCGTTGCTTGCAAGGAATGGGCGGCATTCGTCCTCCCTTTGGAACTTTCATGAACTTTGTTCTTGTCAAATGGGTTGCCGCCGGTACGGTCGCGGTTGGTGCACTCTTCGGTGCTGCCTCGGCCAGCGCAGGTGCGAGTTGGTCGGTCGGCATCAGCGCGCCTGGCATCGCTGTGGGCGTCGCCGAGCCCGGTCCCGTCTACTATGAACCCGCACCCGTCTATTCGCGTCCTGCCCCGGTCTACTATGAGCCGGCCCCGCCGGCCTATTACCGCCCGCCGCCACCGGTCTACCGACCGGCGCCGGTGTACTACGGCCCACCAGCAGTTGGCTACTACGGCCCCGGCGAGCGTTGGCGCCATCGCCACCATTCCCGTCGAGGCTGGGACGATAGAGACGATTGAAGCAAGCCGACGCGCTGGAAAATGGCGCAGTCTGACGTGGCCATGCTCATGGCCGGGCTGGTGAGTGATGGTGTCGAACGCGGCCATTCGCTTGCTCTATTGACTGAGATGCTGGACAGGCTACGCCCCACATTCGACGAGGCGGATTTTTGCATGCCTCTGGCGCTGTGCCTGCATGGAACAAACCTCAAAGGGTCGCTTGTTCCAAGTTCGGGTGGCACCGGCTCAGAACGCCGGTTCACTTGAGTTCAATGCTCATGGAGGTGCCTGCGTCAACACACTCGGCATTCGCATGCCGTGGCGCTGGCAACCATTCTTTTCAACGCACAAAGCTCAGGGATCGCGGTGCGAGCGGACCACCGGTGTATCGCAGCGTTCAATGTTGACCCGTACCCAGTCGTCCTTCGCCACCGGCGAGTCCGCAGCGACGGGCGCAATCCGCTCCTTGAACAGGCCCGTGTGTGTTGCCCAGAGAACAACCGCAAAGCGCTGGCCGGGCCCGGCGTGGATCTGGGCGTCCAGCCGGCAGTCGCTGTCGACCTGCCCCGTGATCGCCGCTGCCGGCGCCGTCTCGATGACATAGCCGGTGCGCCAACCTGCGCCGTAGCGGCGCCACTCGTCGGGAACCGCGGCGCACGCGCTCAGGAAAGCGGTTGTGGTGGTGAGGGCGAGCAGCACGCTCACCGACTTGATCAAGCCGGATTTCGGTTCCACCATCCACCTCCCAGCGCCTGGAACAGCGCGACGGTATCGGTCAGTCGGTTGGCCTCGGCCTGGACGCGCGCGAGCGCTGCCTGGCGGTAGGTCTGTTCGGCACTGAGCACTGCCAGCGAACTGGTGGCGCCGGCCGCCCATTGCTTGCGGGCGATCTGCAAGCTTTTTTCGGCTGCGCGCTCCGCCACGACGAGCGCGTCCAGCGCCCTGGCGTCCGACTGAATCGCGCCCAGGGTGTCGGCCACGTTCTGGAACGCGCCCAGCACGGTGCTGCGGTAGGTCGCCGCCGCCTGGTCGTAGCCAGCCTGCGCCGCGCGCTGCCGGTGAAGCAAAGTGCCGCCGTCGAACAGCGGTTGGACCACATTCGCCCCCACGCTCCAGAACCCCGTGCCCGCCGTGAACAGTTTCGAGAACTGCAAGGCGGTGCTGCCGGCGCCGGCCGTCAGGCTGAGGTTGGGCAGGCGGTTGGCCACCGCAACGCCGATCTGCGCACTGGCTGCATGCAACTGCGCCTCGGCAGCCTTGATGTCGGGGCGCTGCTCGACCAGCCTGGAAGGCAGGCTCAGGGGCAGTTCGTCCGGCAGCCGAAGCGCGTCGAGCTCGACATCGAAGGCCGGGCCTTCGCTCGGTAGGCGGCCCACCAGAACGGCCAGCTGGTTGCGCTGCTGCGCGAGTTGCTTCTCCAGCGGCGGCAGTGTCGCCTGGACCTGGGCGATCGCGGTTTCCTGCGCCGCGACGTCGGCCGCGCCGATCTGGCCCAGCGCCTGCTGGCGCCGGAACAACTGGAGTTGCCGGGTGGCCAGCGCGATCAGGTCGTGGGTGGTCCTGATCTGTGCGCGCAGCGATGCCAGCTGAATGGCCGCCACCGCCACATTGCTGGTCAAGCTCAGATGGGCTGCCTCCAGTTGAAAGCGCTGCGCATCGGCCAGCGCCTGCAGCGACTCGATCTGCCGCCGATTGCCACCGAACACGTCGGGTGCATAGCTGATGTTGAGCTGCGCGGTGTGCAGGCTGTAGATGTTGCTTCCCGAAGCGAGCGGGCTGGAGAGCACGGGCGCCACCGATTGCCGGGTCGGATTGAGCTGCACGTCCACGCTCGGGAAGAACGCGCCTTGCTGCGCCAGCACGTTTTCCCCGGCCCCGCGCAGCGCCGCCTCGGCCGCCTTGACATCCGGGTTGGCTGCCAGTGCTTCGCCGATCAGCGCGTTGAGCGCGTCGGAGCGGAACAGCGCCCACCATTCGCCCGGAATGTCCCGCGCCTCGACAAAGCGTTGCGCCACTGCGCCTGGCAGTTCGGCACCGGCGGTAGAGGACGGCACCGGATCGGCGGTATAGCGTGCCGTGGTCGGCGCAGCGGGCGCCTGGAAATCGGGCCCCACGGCGCAGCCGCCGAGAACGCAGGAGGCCGCGAGACAAAGCAGTGGCAGGTGCTTCATGGGGTCTGCTCCTCGGCCAGCGCCGCATTCTCTTCGGCTTGGCGGCGGTTCATGGCCTCGAGCCGTCGTTCCACCAGAAAGTAGAGCGCCGGCAACCAGATCAGGGTGAGCCCGGTGGCCGTCACCAGTCCGCCGACCACCACCGTCGCCAGAGGTCGCTGCACGTCGCTGCCCAGCCCGTGCGCCAGCGCGGCCGGCAGCAGGCCCAGCGCCGCCACCGTGGCGGTCATCAGCACCGGGCGGAAGCGCTCGCGCGCCCCGCGGATCACCGCCTCCTTCAGCGGCAGTCCTTCCTCCGTGCGCAGTCGGTTGAGGTTCGAGACCATGATGATCGCGTTCATCACCGCCACGCCGAACAGCGCGATGAAGCCCACCGCGCTCGACACGTTGAGCGTCATGTCGCGCAGGTGCAGCGCGATCAGGCCGCCCAGCGCGCCCAGCGGCACCGCCAGCAGGATCATGGCCGGCTGCCACAGGTTCTTGAACTGTGCGAACAGCAGCACGAACATCAACGCCAGCACCATCGGCATGATCAGCATCAGGCGCGCCTGGGCGCGTTGCTGGTTCTCGAACTGGCCGCCCCACGAGAGCTGGAAGCGGGTGTGGTCGTACTTCACCTCGGCCTCGATCTTCTGCTTGGCGTCTTCGAGGAACGACGCCAGATCGCGTCCGCGCAGGTCGAGGCGCACCGTCAGATGACGCTTTCCCATCTCGCGCGTGATGGTGCTTTCGCCGTTGTCGAGCCGGATTGACGCCACGTGCGCCAGCGGAATGCGCGCGCCGCCCGGCGCGCTCAGGACCAGCCGGCCAATGGCGTCCGGATCGCCACGCGCATCGGCCTTGAAGCGCACGGCGATGTCGTAGCGGCGCTCGTCGATGAAGAGTTGGGCGACCGGCGCACCGCCGATGCCGGTGCCGATCAGCTCGGCGATGTCCGCGACGTTGATGCCGTAGCGCGCCGCCGCACCCCGATCGACCTCGATGCGCACCTGGGGCAGCGGCGGCTCCTGGTCGATGATCACGTCCGCGGCGCCCGGCACCGTCTTGAGGGTCTGTTCGACTTCGCCCGCGATGCGCCGGGTTTCCGCGAAGTCGTTGCCGTAGATCTTGACGACCAGGTCGCTGTGCGCGCCGGCCAGCTTGTCGAGCACGCCGTCGATCATCGGCTGCGTGAAGCCCACATGAGTTCCCGGCAACTGGGCATAGCGCTGCGCCATCTTCTCGATCAGGTCGTGCTTGCTCAAGCCAGAGGCCCAGCTCGCCTCCGGGTGCAGCCCGACGCTGACTTCGATGTGCGACGGCGTCCACGGATCGGTGCCATCGTCGTTGCGGCCCAGTTGGGTGACGATGTACGACACCTCCTTGAACTCCTTGGTCGCGCGCCGCAGCTCGTTCGACATCTCGGCGGCCTTGTCGAACGAGATGCCGGGCGGCAGCGTCACCTGCAGCCAGATCGAGCCTTCGTCGAGGTAGGGCAGGAAGTCGCGTCCGATGGTCGCACCGAAGCCCACGACACAGGCGAAGGCGAAACCGAAAGCGGCGATCGTGAGCGCCCGCTGGCCCACGATGCGCTGCAGCACGGTCTCGTAGAAGGCGCCCAGGCGTTCCAGCACCGGGTTGCGGAACAATCGGCGCGGCTTGCGGTAAGCGAGGTAGGCCAGGCCGGGAATCAGCAGCAAGCCCACGACCAGCGCGCCCAGCAAGGCGAAGCCGATCGCGAAAGCCATGGGCGAGAAGAGCTTGTATTCGATGCGCTGGAACGCAAACAGCGGCAGGTAGGCGGTGATGATCACGACCATGCCGAAGAAGATCGGGCGCGTGACCTGCAGCGTCGCGCGCAGCACGTCGCGCGGCTTCAGCGGCTTGCCCTCGCGGGCCTCGCGCTTGCGCAGGATGTTCTCCATCACCACGATGGCCGCATCGACGACGATGCCGAAGTCGATCGCTCCGAGCGACAGCAGATTGGCCGGCACCTGGAGGTGGTGCATGAAGATGAAGGCCGTGAGCAGCGACAGCGGGATGGTGATGGCCACGATCAGGGCCGCGCGCGGGCTGCCCAGGAACAGCAGCAGCACCAGCGTGACCAGCACCATGCCCTCGACCAGCGTCTTGCCCACGGTATGCACCGTGGCGCTGACCAGGTTCGAGCGGTCCAGGTAAGGCACCACCTTCACGTCCTTGGGCAGGATGTTGTCGTTCAGATCGCGCACTGCTTCATGCACGCCCGCAAGCACCTTGGACGGGTTCTCGTGCTTGAGCAACAGCGTAATGCCCTCGATCGTGTCCGGGTTGTCGTCCTTGCCCAGGATGCCGTGGCGTTCCTGCTGCCCCAGCCTGACCTCGCCCAGGTCCTTGATCAGGACGGGTACGCCGCCCTTCTGCGCGACGACGATGTTGCCCAGGTCGTCGAGCCCGCTGATCAGCCCGACGCCGCGCACCACGAATCCCTGCTGGCCTCGGTTCAGGACGCTGCCGCCCGCGCTCGCGTTGTTGGCGTTGATGGCCTGCGTGATCTGGGACAACGTGACGCTGAATTTGGACAGCTTCGCCGGGTCGAACTCGACCAGGAACTGCGTCGTGATGCCGCCGAAGTTCGACACGTCGGCCACGCCCGCCACCTGCTTGAGCCGCGGAATCACCTTCCAGAACTGCAGCTCCGACAGTTCGCGCAGATCGCGTGTCTTCGACTCCAGCGTGTAGCGGTAGATCTCGCCGATCGGCGAGGTCAAGGCATCGAGCCCGGGCTGTGCGCCATAGGGCAGCGAGACGCCGCCGATGCGTTCCTGCAGCCGCTGGCGCGACCAGTAGTCCTCGGCGCCGTCCTGGAACACCACGGTGATCAGCGACAGGCCGAAGGTGCTCTTCGAGCGCATCACATACATGCCCGGCGTGCCCATGATCTCGCGTTCGAGCGGGATGGTGATCTGCTTCTCGACCTCCTCGGCGGCCAGGCCGGGCACCTGGGTGACCACCTGCGAGGTGGTGTCGGCGATGTCCGGGTACGCCTCCAGCGGCAACTGCGTCCAGCAGTACATGCCGTACAACGCAGCCATCGCGAACACCAGCCAGACGATGCCGCGCCGCTTCAGGCAGACGGTGACGATCGAATCAATCATTCAGCAGCACCCCGTCCTTCTCGACCACGCGCTCGCCGGCCTTCAGGCCGGCCACGATCTCGACGGCGCCGCCCACCTGGGGGCCGAGCTGCACCACCCGCGGCTCGAAGCGCCAGGGCGACACTTCGACGAAGACGCGGCTGTAGAAGCCGCTCTGCACCACCGAACTGGAAGGGACCAGCAGCCCTTGATGCGGCTTCGCGAAGAAGGTGGCCTTGGCGAACATGCCGGGCCGAAGCCGGCCGCTGCGGTTGTCGAACAGCATGCGGACCTTGACCTTGCGGGTGTCGGGATCGAGCAGTTCGCCGATGTAGCGAACCTGTGCCTTCATGGGTTCGTCGGGATAGGCATCGAACACCACCGTTGCGGACTGGCCGATGAAGAGCGCGCCCAAGTCCTTCTCGCCGACGCTCGCGGTGACGAAAACGGTGGAAAGGTCCGCGACGGTCATCAAGGCGGCCGTCGTGTCGTTCCAGTAGCCGCCCTTGGCTGCATTCAAGTCGACCACGCGGCCGGCGATCGGCGAGCGGACGCTCAACACCGAGCCTTGCTGCTTTGCTTGCGTCGCGTGCGGCGCAGCGGCGCCCAGCTGGGCCAGCTTCGCATCGGCGCGCGCCGCCTCGCTGGTGGCCTGCTCGAAATCGTTCTCGGCCTGTTCGATGTCGCGCTTCGCCGCGATTTCCGATGCGCCGAGTTCGCGTTGGCGTGCCAGCGCCTGCCGGGCCATTACCAGCGCCGACTTCGCCTTCTTCGCGTCGCTCATGGCCTGCATCAGGTCGGGCGAATCGATGCGGACCAGCACATCGCCGGTCTTCGCCGCGTCGCCGAGCCCCTTGTCGAGGCTCGCAATGCGGCCGGCAATGGGCGACAGCACCTTGACGAGTTTGGCGGGATCGGCCTCGACCGTGGCCGGCAAGGAGAAGGGCGCCGCCACGACCTGCTCGGCGACGGGCTGTATCGCCAGCGTGCGCCGCAGGGGCGATTTCTCCGGCACGACCACCTGCCCCTGCTCATGCTGCACAGCGGCCATGGCGCCGGACTCGGCGGCGCTGGCGTTGGCGCGCACCGGCGAGAACCACCAGGCGGCGCAACCCAGGGCAGCGACGCCCAGAACGCAAGGCGCAAGACGCCCCGCGTTGATCTTCTTGATGTTCATGGGCACCTCCCGCCGCGCAGTGAATCGGGTAGCGTAGTGAGGCGCACCTGAAGAAAGACCCAAGAAAGCCTGAAGACTTCTTCAGGATGTGGATCGCGGGCAATCGTGGCAAGCTCGGCCCCCATCGACGGCGTGCATTGCACACAAGGTGGGGTGGTTGCGAATGAAGATTCTTTTGGTCGAGGACGACAGGAAGGCCGCACGGCTTTTGGCGCGAGGGTTCGAGGAGGAAGGCTTCCTGGTCGACGTCGCGCACTCGGCCGAGGAAGGCGACGAGCGGGCGTTCGTCGCCGAATACGACCTGATCGTACTGGACTGGTTCCTGCCCGGCAAAGACGGCCTTGCGCTGTGCCGTGAGTTGCGCGAACGCGGCGTTCAGGTTCCGATCCTGATGCTCACTGCGCGAGACGCGCTGAGCGATCGGGTGGCGGGTCTCAACACCGGCGCGGACGACTATCTCACCAAGCCCTTCGCCTTCGAGGAACTGCTGGCCAGGGCCCGTGCGCTGCTGCGGCGTTCCGAACTGACGCGGCCGGCGGTGCTCGCCGTGGCCGACCTCACGCTCGACCCTGCCGGCCAGCGCGTCATGCGCGGGACCCTGGTGCTCGACCTGACCCGCAAGGAATACGCGATCCTGGAGATCCTGATGCGGCACGCCGGCGAAGTGGTGAGCCGTGCGCGACTGGCCGAACAGGTATGGAAGGACGATCTCATCGCCATCGACAACCTGATCGACGTGCACATCGGCAACCTGCGCAGAAAGGTCGATCCGGCCGGCATGCCGGCGCTGATCCAGACCGTGCGCGGCCGCGGTTTCCGACTGGTGCTGCCGGCAGGCAAAGATGCTTAGCTTGCGCACCCGGCTGGCGCTGGCCTACTTGGCCGTCATCGTCTTCGTCGTGGCCGTGACGGCTTTCGGGGCTCACTGGAGTCTGTCTCGCGCGGTCCACGGCCAACTCGATGCGGCACTGCTGGCGCTGGCAGAGACCGAGATGGCCATGCTGCCGCGCGATACGAAGCAACCGGCGACCGTCCACGACCCGTCGCGCGAAACCACCGCGCCGCCGTCCCTCGTCCGCCTCGACCGGCTCGTACAGATCGTGAATTCGGACGGACATGTGGTCGCACGCAGCGCGAATCTGGGAGAGGCGACGCTGCCTGCGCCCGCGGCGTTGCTGGCTCGCCTCGCGGCGGGAGAAACGGTCTTCGAGACGCTCGAGGGCTTCGGCGAGGAGCCGGTGCGCATGGTGTCGGTGCCCGCGCCGGGTCATGGGCCGCTGCTTGCCGTTCAAGTGGCCGGTTCGCTGGATGACGTCAACAACGTCGTGGGCTCGGCCAGCATTCTCTTCGTCGTCATGGGACTTGCATTGCTTCTGGCCGTGGGAACGGCTGGAGCACTGCTGACGCGTGGCGCCTTTCAGGCCATCGGCGAGGTGGTGCAGCAGGCGCACCGCATCGGCGAGGCCAGCATGAGCGAACGCCTGCCGCATCCGGGCACGCAGGACGAAATCGGACGCCTGGTAGACACGTTGAATGAGATGCTGTCACGCCTGGAACAAGGCTTCGAGGCCCAGCGCCGGTTCACCGCCGACGCATCGCACGAGCTGCGATCCCCGTTGTCCAGGTTGCGCACGGAGCTGGAAGTCGCACTGCGGCGCCCGCGCGATGCTGCAGCCTACGTGGACGCATTGCGCTCCTGCATGGAAGAAGTGGAGCGGCTGACGCTGCTGGTGGAAGAACTGCTGGTTCTGGCGCGCATCGATGCAGGGCAGGAGCGTGGCCCCGTGGAGACCGTGTCCTTGAACGAGCTCGCCGAAGAGGCAGTCCGACGATTGCAGCCGATGGCCCGCGAACGACAGATCGAGATCGTCCTCGCGCATTCCCAGCCCGTGACGGCAAGCGTCGCCCGCGGCGCCGCGAGTCTGGTGCTGGCCAATCTTCTCGACAATGCGGTGAAGTTTTCGGTGTCGGGGCAGCGGGTGACCGTGGATGTGGCCAGCGAGGGTGCGGACGCCATCGTCAGGGTTTCCGATCGCGGGCCGGGCCTCCGTCTGGACGAGCTTCCGCATCTTTTCGAGCGCTTCTACCGCGGCTCGACTGCCCGTTCCGAACAGACATCCGGGGTGGGCCTTGGGCTGGCGATCTCGCAGGCCATCGTTGGTTCATACGGCGGGCGCATCGATGCGTCGAACTTGCCGGACGGCGGTGCGGTCTTTGCCATTCGGCTTCCGCGGAATGTCTGACGGCAGAGAACTTCCACCACCATGAGCATGCTCACGATGAGCCCAATCAGCACGTGCATACCGATAGCTCGCAATTCAATGGGTCTTCGGGATATGGTGCACGGGTGATCGAACTGCGCCATCTCCGCTATCGGGATGCGGCGGAGATGGCACCGAAGGAATTCATTGCTGCCTCCAGACCCTCGCGTTAGTCGGCCTGATGTCGTAGTCGCCACCCTCCGCTTGCTTGGACACCTCGGGCGACAGGTAGACCGGAAAGCTATGCGTCGCGCCGGCGGGGATGTTGCCGACGCCCGCAACCCAGAGCTGCTCGATAGCGATCTGCTTGCCGGCCTTGTCCTTCATAGCGACGCTCACCTGCACACCACAGGCAATGGAATTCTTGTTGCGCACTGCGGCAGTGACGACGATTCGCCCGCCCTCGGTGCGGGCACTGCGGCTCTCAATCTCGAACTTGCCTGCGCTGCACATTGAGATGTCGTCTTGGGTAACGACCGCTTCATTCAACGACCAGCCGCCAGCAAAGAAAATGGCGGCAACCACGAGTAGCGCCGCCGTGCCCACGCCGACGACGGCGATGGCCTTCATCAGCTTCACGGCAAGAACGCGCGCAACACCAACGTGGTGATGGTCTTCTTGAACATAGTGCCTCCATTCCCAAGTTGATGTGCGTAAACGTGAGACTCAAACGAGCGCCATCTCCAGACGCCTACCGAGTGCGCCCAGTGCCAGCTGCAGGCTGTCCACCTTGGTCGTGTGATGAAGATTCGTCATCCGATTGACTTCGTAGACCTTCAAGTGCCTTTTGCCATTCTCGAAAGTCGCACCCTGAGCAGCTGTCATTCGAAGAGTGCTGTTGTGCTCATCGCGCTCAGTGCGGATGCCGATGGTGGACATCGGGATAGTGTGAGTGAGCATGAGTCATGGGTTCATGCCGATGCCAGTGCACATGCTTCGCGGCAAGCGAGACGCCGTCGGCGTGTACGTGCCGGTGATGTTCATCGTGTTCGTGCTCATGAGAGTGCTCGAGCGGCTCATGTACATGCGAGTGGCCATGGCTTTCGGTCAAATGAAGCCAGACACCGAGTGCCATCAGCACACCGGCCAACGCAAGTTGGAGGGTGAACGGTTCGCCCAGCAGCCCGATCGCCACTACGGCGCCAAAGAATGGCGCCACCGAAAAGTACGCGCCAGTTCGCGCGGTGCCGAGATGCCGCAGCGCGATCACGAACAGCACCAGGCTGGAGCCGTAACTCAGCAGGCCCAGAATGCCGGCTCCCGTCAGAACTGAGGCGGAAGGCCAGTGGGCGCCGGCTGCCACAGCGAGCCCGAGATTTGTCGCTCCCGCCGCCAGCCCCTTGGTCATTGCGATGAACGAAGCATCGGTCACGGAGACCCTGCGCGTCAGGTTGTTGTCCAGCGCCCAGGCAAGGCAAGCACCGAGCACGGCCAGCGATGGCCACAGGGCGCCGGCACGCGCTTCGCTTGGCCAACTGAGGATCACGGCGCCGGCGACGATGGCGAGCATTCCCAAGGCGATGCGGCGATCGAAGTTCTCCTTGAACGCGAACCAGGCGATCAGGGCGGTCAGCACGGCCTCGGCGTTCAACAACAGTGAGGCGTCGGCCGCGGCCATGCCCGCAAGGCCGGTCATGAGCAGCAACGGTCCTAGCATGCCGCCCGCTACCACTGCGCCAGCAAGCCACCCCACTTCGGCGCGCTGGAGCCGCACCGCCGGAGCGCGCGATACGACCCGCCAGATCAACAGTCCGACGCCGGAGCCCAGATAGAGCACACCGGCGAGCAACCAGGGGCTGGCATGCGCCAGCAGCAGTTTCGCGAATGGCGTTCCGGCGCCAAAGAGCGCGGCCGCGCCAAGGGCGGCGCCGACGCCGCGGTGGAACAAGACGTTCATGTCGCATTTGTAGCGGGTCTTGGCGTCGGTGCCGCGATCTTTTCGGTCTTGGCCCTACGCAGCACGGGCAATCCATTTGCCACCACGATCGAGAGCGATTCAAATGGTGGGGTGTGCAGACGCTCACTTGCGAGTTCTTGTCGCGATTGGCCAATCTGCGGGCGAGTTCGCTGGCTGGAAAATGGCGCCTGGCGCGCCTTTGGAGCTTGGCCATGCAGATCAAAGTCAGTTTTTCCATTTCCGGCGGCACTGCCGAGTCGGACGCGTTGCCGCTGCTGACGCTGGAAGTCGATGCGCAGCCGAGCATCGAAACTCTGAGGCTGGGCTTGGCCGATGCCAAGGCGCTGCTCGCGCGGATGCAGGCCCAAATCGTCACGCGTCAGGTCGAGCTGATGTCGACGTGCAAGCGCCGATGCGATGGCTGTGGCCTAAATCGCCCCATCAAGGACTATCACGACGTCCACTACCGCAGCCTGTTTGGCAGTGTTGTCGTGAAGGTGCCGCGTTGGCGGCGATGCGAATGTCGTTGCAGCACCGTCCCAAGCGAACGGCGGGCTCGGCCCTGGATCTCGGCGGAGTTGGAGTACGTCCAAAGCCGCCTGGCCGCCACGATTCCTTATGCCAAGTCCTCGGAGTTGCTCGAGCTGTTGTTGCCGGTGGCTGGAGCCAACGCCACGAGCACGGTGCGACGGCATACGCTGGATGTTGGTAGGCGACTGGATGCGCAGGGCCTGGAGGTCCAGTCAGAGGCGGCCGACACGGACACCGGATCGAACGTCACCACGGTCGGGCTGGACGGCGGCCGCGCGTGCTTCTCACCATGAAAGGCTCTTCGGCGCCAGACGTGCGCGGAGCTGCCAATTGTTCGTCGGTGAGGTCTTCCGTTCCAGAAGACCGCGTGTCTTAGCTTCCATGGCCCTGGAAAAGGCGGCAGACGACATTTCGGCAGAGCTCAAAGGGCTGAGTACCAAGCTGTTTCTTGACGAGGCCGAGTAGATCGTGCCCAGGCCCAGGCCCCCGGCCCCAGTTGTCCGTGGCGCATTGCTCAGTACGTCAGGAGCGTTCCAAAATTCAGACCTGCGTTGGCGGAGGGTTTGGCATATGCACTGTGCTGCTGCAGGGCCCGACTTCACCCTCGACAGCCAAGATCGAACGACTTCCATTTAGCATAACAAGGCTTGCCCTCCTCCACACTGTAGGAGCGATTTAGTAATGTCGACCTGACCTTCAGGACCGCCTTGTCAAGGAAAACTTCCGCGCGACATCAGCGGCCTCGAGCTTCAGGCGTTCTTCACCTTCAGGGCATACATGCTCCTGGTCGTCAGGCTATGCCTCGCACACAAAATTGCGGACAGGCTCCCGCCATGGCAACGCTCGCCTGCCACGCTGATATCCCCGCTGCCAGGTACGTTCCCGGGATTCGCATCGCCCTCGCTGCTTCGACGCTGACCCTACCGAAGATGGCGTTCTGCTTTCTCTCGCCATTGAGTGCGATCTCCCCATGGTCGCTCGTTCTTCTGCTCCTGGAGATCAAAGCCCAATTGCCGCACCGTCCGTGGAGGGAACCGAGCGATCATCAGCGTATGCTCCATGCGGCAAGAGCGAAAAGTCCCAGCATCTCGTGCCTTGCCGGTCTAAGGCGCATGCGCGGCACTGCGAGCCATTGCGAAGCGATCGCGCCCCGCCGCCTTGGCGTTGTAGAGCGCGGCGTCGGCTTGCGCCAGCAACTCTGCCGCCGTGAGCGGGCCCTCGCCAGGGCGGCTGAAGGCAACCCCGATGCTGCTTGTGACCTCCAGCAGCTGGCCGTCGACCTGGAACGCCGGCTCGCGAATCCCCTCGACGATCTTGCCTGCTATCAGCGCCGCAGCATCCTCCGAGTTGATGTCCTCGAGCACGATCACGAATTCGTCGCCCGCCAGGCGCGCCACCATGTCCGAGCTTCGCACGCTCTCATGGAGGCGTCTTGCAAATTCCGCTAGCACTTCGTCGCCGCTCGCGTGCCCGAGCGTGTCGTTGATGGACTTGAAGCGGTCCACGTCGAGGAACATCAGGGCGAGCGCGCTGCCGGTACGCCTGGCGCGCGCGATCGTGTTGGACAGGCATTCGTTGAAAGCAAGCCGGTTCGGAAGGCCGGTGAGCGTGTCCACGCGGGCAAGCTCGATCAGCTTGCGCTCCACCTGCTTGAGCGCCGTGATGTCGAGGCTGAGCGAGAAGATGCCGTGGGTTTTCCCGTCTGCGCCGATGTCCGGCACGTAGATGACGTGCGTGACGCGATCGAAATCCCCGCGCTTGGTCTCGGCATCGAACTCGACCCGCTCGCCCGCCAAGGCCCGCTCGATCGTTGCCTTGCGGACGAGATAGAGATCGGGGCCGGCGATGTCTTGGATGTGCTTGCCCACCAGGGTGGAGGGTTCCACACCGAGCCATTCCCGGTAGGTGCCATTGGCGAAGGTGATCTTCTGGTCGCGGTCGATGTAGGTGATCAGCGCCGGCATGTTGTCCGTGATCGTGCGCAGGCGCGTCTCGCTTTCAATCACCCGCAGTTCCGCCTCCTTCAGTGCCGTGATGTTGAAGGTCATCAGGTAGAAGCCCAACACCCTTCCCTCCAGGTCCTTATCCGGGATCAGGTTCACCTGGAAGTAGCGGTCCTTGCCGTGCAGCGGGGCATGCACCGGGAAACGCACGGGCTTTCCAGCGAGAACGCTGGGGAGGTGTGGCTCGTGTTGCGCGTACACCGCATCGCCCACGGAAGAACGCAGGGTCACGCCGTCGAGCGTCCCGTCGCCAAGACCCGCCATCTGCCGCGCCCGGCTGTTGCCGTAGAGGCAATTCTCCCCGCGATCGAAGTACCCGACCAGCGCAGGGATGCTGTCGGTGATGTCTCGCAGCCGCTTCTCCTGCACACCTAGCGCCTTCTGGGCGTTGACTTCATCCGTGATGTCGAAGGTCATCGCGAAGATGCCCTGGACCGTCCCTCCCGTGTCCCGGTCGGGGATGAAGTGCGTTTTGTGGGTCCGATCGCCGAGGCCACGTGCCGGGTCCCCGTTCTTTTCGAAGACGACCGTCTCCCCCGCGAGTGCGCGGAGGTAGTGAGGCTCGACGACGGCAAATTCCTCCGCGCCCCGCACTTCGGCCACCGATCTTCCGATCAGCCCTTCGTTGCCGTGCAGTGCCCTGATCTGCGCGTTGACGAAGGTGTAGTGCAGGGAAGCGTCCACATGCGAGACCAGCGCCGGAATGTTGTCCGTGATGGTGCGCAGCCGTGCCTCGCCGGCGCGCTGCTGCTGCATCAGCTGGTCGAAGGTGCGGGACAGATCGCCGATCTCGTCATGGGCATAGGTGGGCGGCGCACGCGAGGCCGACACATGATCGTCTTGCGCCACGCGCATGTGCAGGTGCAGTTCGGCCAGGGGCCTGAGCTGCTGCCGCACGAACGCTAGTCCGAGTGCCCCTGCGAGCAGGGAGAGGGCGAGCGCGCCGGCCCATGCGACCCGCGCGACGGCTTCGATCGGCGCGAAGGCTTCGCTGCGCGGATACATGGCGCCGACGATCCAGGGGGTCTGCTGGATGCGCTTGAACGAATAGAGACCCCGCAGGCCTGCCCGGTTGGACCCTTCGGCCGTGCCCTCGAAACCGGCGAGCGCCTGGTCGGTCTCGCTGTCCTCGCCGCCATCGGCGTTGAACTGCGTCAGGATGAGCGACTTGCGAGGATGGTCGATCACGATGCCGTCGGTGGTGATGATGAAAAGGTAGCCGGCGGCGCCGAACTTGATGTCTGCAAGCTCGCCCAGGAAGTTGCGCTCTCCCAGGTTGATTGCGCCGGATATCACGAACTGCAATTGCCCGGCGCGGTCGAGCACCGGCTGCGTGATTGCAACCTGGGCTTGGCCGTTGAGGCGGTTGCTGTACGGCTGCGAAATCCTGCCCGCCTTGGATGCGACGGTTTCCTTGAAGTACGTCCGATCCGCGATGCTCACCTGTCCCATATGAGGCGAGGCGTTGAGGCTTGCGACCAGCCGGCCGTCGGTGTCGAAGAACGCGACATTGGCGAAGGCTTCCCGCAGCGATGCGTGCTCTCCGAGAAAAGCCTGCAAGGCCTCGGGATCGGCGAAGGCATGCGACCGCGTGCTATCGGCGAGGGTCTTCAGCAGCGTTCGGCGGCTGACGAACTTCTGGTCCACCGCGTCGGCGATCGCAGTGACGCGGGCGAACTGCTCGTTCGCAATCGACGACTGCCTGCTGAACTTGACCAGGTGCAATGCGACCGTGGCAACCGCCAGCGTGGCTGCGAGTACCACCGCAGCGACGCCGAGGCTGATGCGCGTGTTCAGGCTGATGCGCATGTTCTTACACAGGGAGGTTTCGTGGTGATGCGCGCGTTGCGGCACGGCGGCCAGCGCGCCATCGCGCCATCGCGTCCCGCGCGAGACCTTCCTCGATCTGCGCGGCTTGCAGGGGCTCCTGCGACCACAAAGGCCATGACACCCAGGCATGGGTCCCGTCGAGTGCCCTACGATGGTTCCGGATCCATACGCAAAGTAGCATCAAGGTCCGAGCTCCTGCACTCCGGCGCTCCTGGTTGACCGGCTTCGGCCGCCCCAGCGGCCGAAGCTGCTCCTGTTGCAAATCGGCCCGCGGCGGTCTGAGCTCATCCCACCATCTCGAGGTCGAGCTGGGCTTCGAATTCCGGCAGCGGCACCGGCTTGCTGAACAGATAGCCCTGGAATAGCGTGCAGCGATGCTTCTCGAGAAAGCCGAGCTGCTGTCGCGTTTCAACGCCTTCTGCCACGACCTCCAGCTCTAGGTTGCGCGCCATGCCGATGATGGTCTGGATGATCGATTCGACCTTGGGATCGATGCCGATGTTCTGGACGAAGGACTTGTCGATCTTGATCTGGTTCAGCGGGAGCTGCGTCATGTAGGAAAGTGACGAATAGCCCGTGCCGAAATCGTCCAGCGAGAAGCGGATGCCCATCGCAGCGAGCGACTTCATCTTCTCGATGGTGTCCGTCACGTTGTCGTGTACGAGGCTTTCGGTCAGTTCGAGCTTGAGTCGTGTCGGGTCGGCGCCCGTCCGGCTGAGCACCTCCCGGACCTGCTGCACGAAATCGCTTTCCCGAAACTGCCGCGCACTGACGTTGACGGCCAGCCCCAAGTCTCGCCGACCGGGATGATGACTCCAGCGTTCCAGCTGCTCGCATGCTGCCTCCAGGACCCACAAACCCAAGGGCACGATCAACCCGGTCTCTTCGGCCAGGTCGATGAAATTGAAGGGCGGCACCATGCCTCGCGTCGGGTGCTGCCAGCGCAGCAGGACCTCCGCGCTCACGATCTGACCGCTCGAGGTCACCTGGGACTGGTAGTGCAGCAGGAACTGATCACCCGCGAGCGCGGAGCGCAACTCGCGTTCGAGCGTCGCGCGAGCCGTGATCGTGGCCTGCATCGGCGCCTCGAAGAAGCGCATGGCGTTTCCGCCGGCAGTCTTGGCGTAGTACATGGCAATGTCGGCCTGCTTCAGCAGTGCTTCGAGCGACTGCTGCTGGCCATCGAAGAGCGTGACCCCCATGCTGCAGGTGCCGTGGTACTGGTGGGCGCCAAGGAGATAGGGTTGGCTGAGTTCGGCGAGCATCGCCTCGCCGACGCCCGCGGTCTGCCGCAACGCCACGTCCGGGTCCTCGCCGAGGCTTTGCAGCATCATCACGAACTCGTCGCCGCCGAGCCGGGCAAGCGTGTCGCCATTGCGCGTATTGGCGTTGAGTCGCGTCGCCACATGCTTGAGCAGGACGTTGCCCGTCTCGTGGCCATGGGCGTCGTTGACCAGCTTGAAGTTGTCCAGATCCAGGAACAGCAGGGCGCCGTGCCGGCCATGTCGTGCATTGGCGTCGATGGCCCCCTCCAGCCGATTCAGCAAGAGCCGACGATTGGGCAGGCCCGTGAGAACGTCATAGAACGCCAGGTGCTCGATCTCCCGGGCTGCCAGCTTGGTATCGGTGATGTTGCGCAGGATGACGATGAAGCGCGGTTCCTCCTCCTCGTCAAGGTACTTGCGCGACACCGAAATCTCGAACCATGTCGCTCCCTGCGCGGCGGGACGCTCGAACTGGCGGCCTCGAGAAAAGCCCACCGTGTGGGCTTCGTGAAGCGCTGCCATCACCTCCGCCGCGCCCTGGGCGGGCAGGAACTCGCTCAGCAGCCTGCCGACGGGGTCCTGGGCGTCGACGACGGAGGGCGCGGCGCGCGGCGCATGGAACAGATGGCAACGCCCATCCAGCCCGGCTTCCAGCAGCAGGTCTGGCAACGCATCCAGCGTCGCCTGCAACTGCGCCTTGCTTTCCACGATGGCGGCGGTATGCCGCCTTTTCTCGGTGACGTCGCGATACACGCACACGAGCCCGTCGTCGGGTGTGCGGCTTCTGATGCAGACGATGATCTGGCCGCCGGACAGGACGATCTCCTCTTCGCCCTGCGCCCCACTGGCCAGAGCCGACTCCGCGCCGCCCTCTGCGTGGCGCTGGCTCTCGGGACCCCCACGGCCCAGGCGCGCGGCCGTCTGGTCGATGACGCACTGAAATGGCAGGCCCGAAGCGATCGTCGCCTCGGCCCAGGGAAAGATTTTCAGGAAGCGCCGGTTCCAGGTCACGATGTGATCCTGCGCATCGAGCAGCACGAAGCCATCCACCATGGACTCCAGCGCCTGGTCCAATGTTGATTTCGAGCGCACAAGCTGAGCGCTGGAGCGCCACAGGCGCCGCAGTTGGAGGTGGGCGAAGCAGCTGACCAGCAGGATCATCAGCGCAAAGCTCAGCGCCGTTCCAAGGATGAACGAGCGCTGCGCGCGCCAGTCTTCCAGCACAAAACTGAGGGGGATGCTCGCGACGATCAGCAGGTTTCGGTGCAGCGTGGGACGTGCAACAACAATGGCCTGCTCGCCGCTGAGGCGCGCGGCCATTCGCATGGCGCGTCCGTCGCTGGTCTGCTCGCTCAGTGCCGGCAAGATGGCGCGACCCGAGCGATCGTCGTGCGCAGGCACGCTGGCCAGCAACGGCCCGGCATTGCGCTCCAGCGTGACCTGCAGCCCCTTGATGTCAGCACCCTGCGTAAGGATCGTAGTCAGTAGGGAAGTCGGCACTTCGGCCACGGCCACGATCCTGCTCCCGTCGGACAGCCGCATGCTGCGGGCAAAGTAAAGCACCTGCTGCGAGCTGGACTGACTGATCGTCGGCGTGCTGATGTCCAGCGTCGAGACTGACTGTGCCGCAACGCGCTCCAGGAACTCAGGGGGCACTTGCATCGTCAGCTTGTCTCGCCGTCGATCGGATGACGACAGCACGGCGCCGTCCGGCCGCAGAAGAGCAATGTGCCGCACCAGCAGGTTCTGGCGCACGACCGCATCCAGCAGCTGCAAGGCGTCGGGTCTCAGCGCGTTCGTTGCCACTGTAGCTGCAGTGGACGACTGCAGAAACTGTCCCTGGGCGGCGAGGAGCATGTCGATGCTGAGCAGGCCGCGATTGAGCGCGGCTTCCGATCCGCTCACGAATCGCATCGCCAGGCGCTCGCTGTCGGAGATCGCCTTCTTGCGCATTTCCCATGTCATGATGGTGGCGCTCGAAAGGATCCCGAGGAGAAACAGCGTCGCCACACCGTAGATGAATGCGGTGGTGCGGCGAGGCAGGCGCCTGTTCACTGTGCCGGCGCCTTGATTCCCGTCGCCGGTCCGACGGTCTGGGTCCATACCTGCGCGCAGAGGGAGCCACAGCGCTGCAGCCACTTGGCCAATACCTTCGTCGCGAAGATCTCCCGCCCGCGCTGTTGATCTTCTGCGGAGGGGCGCGCCTCGACCATCGCGCCTCTCCTGTCGGGTGCGCATGCGGCGGCACCGGTGTTGCACGCCACGCCCTCACTGGTCTCGCGCGCTGACTCGGTCCAGACAGCGGCCTCGAGCTTCGGAAGCTCGCGTCGCAACAGCGTTTTCAGTTCCGTCGGCAGCGCATTCCAGGCCTCCTTGTTCGCGCCGAAAATTGCAAGCCCCCAGTTGATGGGCATCGTGTAGATAGAGCTCGTGACGCGATGCAGCCCCAGGGTGTTGCCCGACATCGCGCCGGTGATCGCGCAGTCCGTGTTGCCCGAGTTCATGTTGGACATTAGCTCTGAGAACTCGGTGAAGACCGGCGTGCCGTTCAGCGCCCGGACGAAATCGGCCTGCGCGGCACCCGAGACGCGGATGCGCCGGCCCGCCAGGTCGGTCAAATGCTTCATCTGCTGCTTGCAGAAGATGACCTGCGCCGGATAGACGTAGATCGCGAGCAGCTCCACGTCGTGACGTTCGCGCAAGGTGCTCTCCAGATACGGTCGGAATGCACTGACGACACGCCGCAGCGATGGCATGTCCGCATTCAGGCCCGCCAGGTCCGGTGCCCCCAGCTCGGCATGGTCGTTGGAGATCTGGCTCAGCAGCGCCGTGCCGAACGGAACCACCCCCAGCTTCATGAGGTTGAGCATTTCCGGCCCGGGAACACCGGCCTGGTTGAACGGAACAATGCTTGCGCTGTACTTGCCGCCGCTCAGGCGGGCCAGCTCATGGTTCCAGAAGGGCTCCTCGTGCAGCGTGTATTGACTCACGCTGGCGAGTCCGCCGACGACGCGAAGCCGCTGCGCAGAGGCAGCTTGCGCGGCAGCGCTCGCAGACGTGAGGCTCAGCACCAGCGCGCCGAAGTAAACCAAAAGCGTGCATCGTCGGTGGAGTGTGCAGTTGCGTAAGGCCATGGCGAAATGATGGTGCAATTCGAGCACCTGCGACCAGCCTTCTTGCAGGGCCCGCGTGCTTTTTTTTGCAGAGGCCGCATTGCAACTGCCTCAGGCAAGCTCGCATTGGCTCTGTCTCGGCGTCGGGACTGACAACAGGTAGAGCGGTTCGCCTACGATCTTCTTTTCGAGGCGCATGGGTCGCGTCCGCCCATCGGGCGCGCTTGATGATCCATGATTCACGAGAAAGTTCTAACGCGCGTCGGACCTTCAAGTCGATGATTGCGCTGTCGGTCAGCTTCTTGATATCGGAGCGTCGGCTCACTATGCGCGCGCCTAATCGGCGGTATTGGCATGGTGATGACACAGGTAGTCGCCGTGGAGTCGCGCGGCCGCATCAGTCATCTGGTCTCGGCCTTTGGCATGATGGGCAGATTGAGGGCCTTGAAGCGCTGAGCGCATTCGCACACTATTGCAACGCAAGGTTGGCGTTCAGTCGTTCGTGGCGACATTCAACATTTGGGACTTCCCATGTCCGTTGTCGTGCCCACCCAGTCCGCACCGGCGATGGTGTTCGGCAATTGCCGGACGCCGACAAGACCTGCCAGTGCCGCGTCGTCATGGTGACGGTCCGCTGGCCATTCTCACGCGGCCGTTTTTGTCCTGAGTCGGCGGATTCAACGTAACAAGGCTTGCTGAGCTATTGCCTGTAGGCCCCAAATAGTAATGTCGCATTTGGCCCAAATAGAAATGTCGCATCGTTGCCCGGTCCAGCTCCTGGATCCGAGGCACAGCGATGGCAACTCCGGCGGCCACCATCACGATGAACATGCGCGTGCCAGCGTGATCGCGGAACTGGGGCTCGCGCAGCCGCACGCGCGGAGCGTCACTTCGCGCGTGCGGCTGCCAATCCTTCGAGATGCGTGAGCAGCAGCTTCGCCGCCGGCGACGGGACGGATCGTTCGTCGGATCGGCGACGACACTTTCAGACTGCTGACGGAACTCTGTGGCTGAAGGCGATTTAGGCAATGCACTTTCGCCGGAGACGTCGACCTGGTCCTCTGCCCAGCGCAGAGGTCGAGCCTTCCGTCCGAGCCGTGACGATAGGCACGAACATGTAGGCAATATAGACGATCATGATGTGCGCGCCCTAACGCACCGCCAGCGCCGATGCCCTGATATCCATGCGGTACCGGAAAATGCGCGCGTCGATCAGTTCTCCGTACTTCTGCACTGGTATTTCCAGTTGGGCCACGATTGGCTCGGCAGCCGCCTCGCTGGTGCATTCCAGGAGCACGTAGGAGTCTTCTCCGCCGATATAGCTCGAATCCGCCGTTACGGGCCTGGAGAGCTCGGCATCGGCTTCGACGAAGTGGATCGAAGCCGTGCCCGGATGATCGAGCACGTCCAGAACGCTCGCAAGCAGCGGCATCATGGCCGGATCGCCCGACGGGCGCAGTCGCATGAGTGCGACTGCGACGCCGCGCGCGACCCCTACGCTGTGTACCAAGCGTCCGACCACGCGCGTCGGCGCGATAAATCGGGAAATATGGTGGTTGGACCAGACGGTCTGATTCGCCAAGGCAACCCGATAAGGCGCGCCGTCCAGCACATCGAAATCGGTGGTGTTGTAGACCTGCAGATACCGGGTAGGGGCGCCAGTAGATACATACCTGCGCGCCTCGAGAAAACCAGGGATCGCCACTCGCTCGGCCAAGTGCTCGCGGTCGAACCATTCGTTGAAGTCGGCTTCCTCGTCCGGAGCCACTTCCATCGACGAGATCAGGATGCCCTTGCCAGAAAAAACCATGTCAGCTCTCTTTCGGTTGATGTCGATCGGCAGCGGATCAGTCGATCCGAATGTTCGATTCGGTGATCACCTTCTCCCACTTGAGCCGGTCCCGCTTGGCCGTCTCGGCCAGTTTCCGGGGCGAGCCGCCTTCGAGCTCCATGCCCATCTCGATCAGACGCTTCTTGACGTCTGCATCCTGCAAGATCTCGTTCACATTTCTGTTCAGCAGTGTGATGACGGGGTCGGGCGTCTTCGCGGGTGCAAGCAGGGCGAACCAGTGCAGCAGTTCGAAGTTGGCGAAGCCCTTGGTTTCGGAGACCGCGGGCAGCCCGGGATAGGCGCTCGAGCGCTTCGCCGTGGTGATGGCGAGTGCCTTCATCTTGCCCGCCTTGGCCATCGGCATCGACTCCGGACCGATGGCCATCATCACCGACACCTGACCTGACATCAGGTCCTGGAGCGCGGGCGCGCCACCCTTGTAGGGCACATGTGTCATGTCGAGAGTCGCCACCCGCTTGTACAGCTCCATGCCCAGGTGGCTGGGGTTGCCAGCGCCGCTGGACGCATAGTTGATCGGTGTCGGAGAAGACCGCGCGAACGCCGTGAGTTCCTCGAACGAATTGACCGGCAGCGAAGGGTGGACCATGACGACGCTGGGCAGGGTCACGACCATCGTGATCGGCGCGAAGTCCTTTTCGGGGTCGTAGGCGAGCCGTCCCTTGTAGAGGGTGGGATTGACCGACAGCCCGGCGGTGGAGGCCAGCAGGATCGTGTAACCGTCCGGGCTTGCCTTGGCAACGAAGCTGGCCGCGATCTGTTCGGTGGCGCCCGGCTTGTTCTCGATGACCACCGGCTGCTTGAGCCGCAGCGAAAGCTGCTGCCCGATAAGCCGCGACACCGTGTCGGATGCGCCGCCGGGCGGGTAGGGAACCACGATGCGGATGGGCTTGTCCGGGTAATCGGCCGCTGAAGCGAAGCCGGTCATCGCGAGCGAGAGGGCACACAGCGCATGTTTCAAGGCAGTCTTCATTTGCATCCAATCAAGTGGGTCACTGGGGCGTGATGTTTGCGGCCTTCACCAGGCGCGCGTAGGTGTCCGCGTCATTTCGGATGAATTCCCGGAAGGCTTCGGGCGAGTCGCCGACCGGAATGAGAGAGGTCTCCTCCAGCTGCCGGCGCAGCTCGCCGCGCAGCGCGACCTTGATCGCTGCGTTGATCGTGTCGATCACGGCACGGGGCGTGCCGGCCGGTGCGGCGATGCCGGTCCAGGTGACGACCTCGAAACCGGGCAAGCCCGCTTCCTTCATCGTGGGGACGTCCGGAAGCAGCGGCGAACGCTGGCCGCTGGTAATGGCCAGCGCACGCAGCTTGCCGCTCCTCGCGTAAGGCAGGGCAGTGGGCGAGGTATCGAACAGCATGTCGATCTGCTCGCCCATGAGATCCACGAGAGCTGGGGCGCCACCCTTGTACGGAACATGCAGGAGCGTGACGCCCGCCTGCTGCATGAAGATCTCCGTGGAGAAATGCTGGGCGGAGCCGATGCTGGCGCTACCGAAGGTCAGCTTCCCCGGACGCGCCTTCGCCATCGCGATCAGTTCCTTGACGCTGCGCGCCGGCGACTGCGTGCCCACGACCAGAATGTTGGGCTGGTCGACAATCCGCATGATGGGCGCGAAGGCCTGCAAGGGATCGAAGGGCGGATTGGCATACAGGAACTGGTTGGTGGCGAAGATGCCGGCGCTGCCGACCAGGAGCGTGTAGCCGTCGGGCGCGGCCTTGGCGACGAAGGCGGCACCGACGTTGCCGGAGGCGCCCGGCTTGTTGTCGACCACGAAGGGCTGCTTCAGGGCGTCCTGCAGGCTTTTGCCAACCAGGCGCGCGACCAGGTCGACGCTGCCGCCCGGTGGGAACGGGACGACCAGGCGCACTGGCTTCCGCGGATAGTCCTGCGCGCCCGCGCACGGCACGACGAACGCCAGCAGGACGGCGAGCAGCCTGCTACGCACGGCAAGGCTCCTGCGACAGAGCGCGATCAGGATCAGGATGTAGAGCGGCGGCAACTTCGGACGCAACGTTCAGTAGCGCGTGATCGTCGCCCGCCCGTGCGACCAGTTGCAGTCCAATGGGTCGTTGATCGCCGTCCTGTCCGGCCGGCAGCGCGATGCCGCACAGCGCTAGCAGGTTGATCGGGCGGGTGAAGTGGACCGGCGCGAGATTGTGATCGACGTCTTCGATGCGTGGCGCGGTCATGGCCGTGACGGGCATGGCGACGGCGGACAGACCCAGTCGGTCCATCTCAGCGGCGAAGGCCCGCTGCCAGCTCGCCGCGGTGGCCCTGGCCTCGAGGTACTGCACGGCCGTGGTCGCCCGGGCGGCGATAAGCCGCGGCCGTACGGACGGATCCATCGGCAAGCCCGGGTCATCCAGGAACCGATGGTTCACCCAGGCGCCCTCGGCGATCATGATGGCGTTGGTGACCTCCTTGAACGCCGCCAGCGGCGCTGGAAAACGCATCGGCACCAGGCTGAAGCCCGCCTGCTCGAGCCTTTTCAGGCTCTGCGCGTGGCAACGCGCGATGGGCGGTGCGAGTGGCGCGAGTTCGTCCGCTTCCAGGACACCGATCCGGCGGCGAGTTTCCGGGGTCGCTATGGGGGCGCCGACGAGCGCCTCGAAGCACAGCCGGGCATCCTGCACCGACGACGCAAGCAGGCCCAGGCTGTCCAGGCTCTCGCTGAGCGGGTAGACGCCCGTGCGCGGCAGCGCATCGATGGTCGGCTTGAAGCCTACGATGCCGCAGAAGGCCGCTGGCACGCGAACCGAACCGCCGGTGTCGGAGCCGATTGCCCACGGTACCAGGTGGGCCGCCACGGCCACCGCCGATCCGCTGCTGGAGCCGCCTGCCACCAGAGTGTCCGTGCCGCGACTGGCTGGGTTGCGTGGCGTGTCCATGTGCGCATTGGTGCCCCAGGCGCCCAGTGCGAACTGCACCAGATGGGTCTTGCCGACGATCACCCCGCCGGCGTCGACGATGCGTTGGACAATGCCTGCATCCTGCTGCGCGATGTTGGTCGACAGCAGCGGGGAGCCTGCAGTGGTCGGCTTGCCTTGCATGTTCACCAGGTCCTTCAGCGCTACCGGGATGCCGTGTAGTGAGCCCCGATCACGGCCGGCGCGAAGCTCCTGGTCGGCCTGTTCCGCGGCCGCCAGGGCCTCTTCCTCGTAAACGGCCAGGAAGCTCCTGAAGTCAACGTCATGCGCTGCAATGCGGCGAAGACACTCCTGCGTGAGGGCCACCGAACTCATCCGCCCTGTTCGCAAGGCACGTGACAGTTTCGCAATCGGCGCGAAGGCGGGCGGCTTATTCTGGTGGGAGCTCGTCACGCCGCCACCTCCTGAAGACCAAGTCGCGTGCCCAGCACTTGAGGATAGGACTCGCCGGCGCGCAGCCGTGCCAACGTTTGTTGCTCGGCCTGTTGAAGGCCAATGGCCTTGTCGGCCAAGACCCACGCCTCGTCGGGCGTCATCACCAGAACGCCGTTCTCGTCAGCCAGCACCGCGTCGCCGGGATGCACGCGCACGCCCCCGCATTCCACCGGGCGGCAGAAGTTGCCCGACTGCCCGACGGCACGCGTGGTGCGGGCGCTCAGGCCGCGGGCCCACACCGGCACGCCGAGCTCGCGCAGCTCTGCGATATCCGTGACGCAGCCATCCACGACCACGCCTGCGACACCGCGAAGACGCGCGGCCAGGACGCTGGCGCCCCCCATGCATGCAATCGTCTCGTCGCCCGCGCGGTCGACGAACAGGAAATCCCCGGGCCGCAGTTGTCCCAGCGCATGATGCAGGATCGATCCATCCGAGCCCTCGCAGCGCACGGTGATGGCGGTTCCGACGCTGCGTCTTACCGCCGTGATAGCTTTGACGCGGCCATGCAGGAAGCCGCGGTCGTGAAAGTGGCCGATGGTGGCCGGTTCGGCCTCCTTCAGAAGGGTCAGCAGCTGCGGCGCGCAAGGCGGCGGCAACTCCCCGAGTTCGATGCCAGTCATTTCGGATATCGTCGTTGTGAATGACGGCCATCGTAGGTAGACACACGCGGCGCAGATACTGATCAATTCTCACGATGGTTAATACAGGTTCTTTATCAACGCGGTTCACGCTGCACCAGCTGGAAGCTTTTGTGTGGACCGCGCGTCTCGGCACGGTGCATGCGGCGGCGCGCCACTTGCATCTCACCCAGCCCGCGATCTCGCACCGCATTCGCGACCTTGAGGAGGAACTGGGTATCCAGCTGTTCGAGCGCCAGAACCAGCGCCTGCTGGTGACGGAGTTGGGTCGCAATGTGCTCGTATATGCGGAGCGCGTGCTGGCGTCGGCGCAGGACATGGCGCGGCTCGATCTGCGGCGCACCATCACAGGCTTGATGCGCATGGGGGTGGATGAGTCCTGCGCAATCGTCGGGATGCCGCAGATCCTCAAGGACATCAAGGACAGCTATCCGGCGCTTCGCGTGGACCTGACAGTGGGCGCAGGCGCCCAACTTCTGCAAAAGATCAACAACCACGAACTGGACATTGCGCTGCACACGGGGCAAAGCAGCCAGCCCGACGTGACAAGCCAGTTCATCGGGCTGACCCAGCACCAGTGGGTGGCGGCCCACGACTTGATGATGTCGGAGGGTGACTTCCTGCCGGTCCACGCCCTGAATCACCGCATCGTCTGCAATGCGCCGCCGTCGACCTTGCATGAATCGGCATCGCGCTGGCTGGCCTCCGACGGCTATCCGTTCGAGGAGTACAGCAGTTGCAACTCGCTCTCGCTGATGGTGGCGCTAGTCGCCTCCGGCCACGCGATTGCCATGCTGCCCGCATCGATCACACGCCGACAGGTCGCCGAAAAATCCTTGCAGGTGTTGCGCGCCAAGCCGGCGGTGCCGAACGTGCCCTATTACTTCTCGTACTTGGCGCATCACCGCAGCGAGACAACGGCGCGTATTCTGGATATTGCTCTGCGCAACCTGCAAGAAGCAGGGTTCTTTCACGCCGACGAGTTGTCCCACGGCGGCGATCGCGCTTGACAGCCCACTGGGCGCTCCGACCAAGGGAAAGCCCAACGCGGGCATTGCGGCAGGACTTGACCCTATTCGATCGCCTTGCCCATGTCCTCGACCACCTTCTTGGCGTCGCCGAAGACCATCATGGTCTTATCCATGTAGAACAGCTCGTTGTCCAGACCGGCATAACCCGCAGCCATCGAACGCTTGTTCACGATCACCGTCTTGGCCTTGTAGGCCTCCAGGATCGGCATGCCGTAGATCGGCGTGCCCTTGGTGAGCGCCGCCGGGTTCACGACGTCGTTGGCGCCCAGGATGATCGCGACGTCGGCCTGCGCAAATTCGCCGTTGATGTCTTCCATCTCGAACACTTGGTCGTAGGGCACCTCGGCCTCGGCCAGGAGCACGTTCATGTGGCCCGGCATGCGTCCGGCCACCGGATGGATCGCGTACTTCACTGTCACGCCCTTGTGGGTGAGCTTCTCGGCCAGCTCGTTGACCGCATGCTGGGCGCGGGCCACCGCCAGGCCGTAGCCCGGCACGATGATCACGGTCTCGGCATTGGACAGCATGTAGGCCGCGTCGTCGGCGCTGCCGCTCTTGACCGGGCGCTGCTCCTTGGCGCCGCCGGAAGCCGCCGCCGCCTCGCCGCCGAAGCCGCCCAGGATCACGTTGAAGAACGAGCGGTTCATCGCCTTGCACATGATGTAGCTCAGGATCGCACCCGAGGAGCCCACCAGCGAGCCGGCGACGATCAGCATCGCGTTGTTCAGGCTGAAGCCGATGCCGGCCGCGGCCCAGCCCGAGTAGCTGTTGAGCATCGAGACCACCACCGGCATGTCGGCGCCGCCGATCGGGATGATGATCAGCACGCCCATCACGAAGGACAGCAGCACCATCAGGAAGAAGGCCGTCCAGCTCTCGGTGAAGACGAACACCAGGCCGAGCGCGATGGTCAGCAAGCCCAGCGCCAGGTTCAGCATGTGCTGGCCCTTGAACTGAACCGGTGCGCCCTGGAACAGGCGGAACTTGTACTTGCCCGAGAGCTTGCCGAAGGCGATGACCGAGCCGCTGAAGGTGATGGCGCCGATGGCCGCGCCCAGGAACAGCTCGAGCCGGTTGCCCGCGGGGATGAGCTCGCCCTTGGGAACGATGCCGAAGGCCCAGGGCTCGACCACCGCCGCCACGGCGATGAAGACCGCGGCCATACCGATCATGCTGTGGAAGAAGGCCACCAGCTCGGGCATCTGCGTCATCTCGACGGTCTTGGCGCGGTAGGCGCCGTAGCCGCCGCCGGCCACCAGGCCCAGCAGCACCCAGGCCATGCCCATGGCCTTGCCGTCTGCGATCTGCACGATCAAGGCCGCGGTGGTCAGGATGGCGATCGCCATGCCGACCATGCCGAAGATGTTGCCTCGGATCGAGGTGGTGGGGTGGCTCAGGCCCTTGAGCGATTGAATGAAGCAGACCGACGCGATCAGGTACAGCAGGGTGACGACGTTCATCGACATGGTCAGTGGCCCTCCGCCTTGGCGGCCGAAACCGACGGATTGGCCTTCTTGTCCTTCTTCTTGAACATCTCCAGCATCCGCCGCGTGACGAGGAAGCCGCCGAAGACGTTGACCGCGGCCAGCGCCACGGCCAGCACGCCCATGGTCTTGCCGAGGCCGGATTCGGTGAGCGCGGCCGCCAGCATGGCGCCGACGATCACGATCGCCGAGATCGCATTGGTCACGGCCATCAGCGGCGTGTGCAGCGCCGGCGTGACGGTCCAGACCACGTGGTAGCCGACATAGATGGCCAGCACGAAGATGATCAGGTTGATGACGGTGTGGGAAACGGGATCCATGGCTTCTCCAGATTGGCCGTTCGCCTTGAGCTTGTCGAAAGGCTTCGACAGGCTCAGCCCGAACGGGGATTGTTATTTCTTCGTGACTTGACCGTCTTTGCTCATCAGGCAGGCGGCCACGATGTCGTCCTCGAGGTCGATGTTGAGCGCGCCTTCCTTGCCGACGATGAGCTTCATGAAGTCGAGCACGTTGCGCGCGTAGAGCGAGGAGGCGTCGGCGGCCACCAGCCCCGCGAGGTTGGTCTCGCCGACGATGGTCACGTTGTGCTTGATCACCGTCCGGTCGGCCTCAGACAGCGGGCAGTTGCCGCCCACGCCGTCGGGGCCCTTGCCGGCAGCGAGGTCGACGATGACCGAGCCCGGCTTCATCGACTTGACCATGTCTTCGGTGATGAGCGTGGGCGCTGCGCGCCCCGGGATCAGCGCGGTGCTGATCACGACATCGGCCGCGGCCACGCGCTTGGCCACCTCGATCTTCTGCCGGTCGAGCCAGCTCTGGGGCATCGGCTTGGCGTAGCCGCCGACGCCCTGCGCCGCTTCCTTCTCTTCCTCGGTGTCGTAGGAAACATCGATGAACTTGGCACCCAGCGACTCGACCTGCTCCTTGACGCTCGGGCGCACGTCGCTCGCTTCGATGACGGCCCCGAGCCGCTTGGCGGTGGCGATGGCCTGCAGGCCGGCGACGCCGACGCCGAGGATCACGATGCGCGCCGCCTTCACGGTGCCGGCGGCCGTCATCAGCATCGGAAAGAAGCGCTGGTACTTGTCGGCCGCGATCATGACGGCCTTGTAGCCGGCGATGTTGGCCTGGCTCGACAGCACGTCCATGCTCTGCGCGCGCGTGGTGCGCGGCGCGGCTTCGAGCGCGAAGCCGGTGAGGCCCGCCGTCGCGAGCCTTTGGAGTACAGCGGCATCGAAGGGGTTGAGCATGCCGATGACGACGGTGCCGGGTTTCATGAGCGCCGCCTCGGCATCGCTCGGCGCGCGCACCTTGAGCACGATGTCGGCGCCGAAGGCGCCGTTGCCGTCGGCGATCTCCGCCCCGGCGGCCTGGTAGGCCGCATCGGTGACGCTGGCCGCCACGCCGGCGCCGGACTGGATGCGCACGGTGTGGCCCTGTGCAACGAGCTTCTTGGCCGTCTCCGCAGTGACGGCCACACGGGTTTCGCCTGGCGCAGTTTCGGCCGGCACGCCTATCAGCATGGATGTCCCCCTCGGATTGTGTTCGGACACGGCGATGCACGGCACTTCACGGCCGTACGTCGCCTATCGAAAAGAGCCCGCGACTGCGGGCGTGCGCGTGGCGACCGCTCAGGCGGTTGCGCCGACCTGGTACAGCTCGACGCGCGTGCCGTCGGGATCGGTCACGTAGATCGTCAGGCCGTAGGGCCCGTCATGCAGGTCCTGCTGGAACTCGACATCGGACTTCTTCAGCTTGTCGCGCAGCGCGCGCACGTCGTTGACCTCGAACGCGATGTGATCGATCTGCCGATGCGAAGGTGCACGCCCTCCGACGATGGCCACTCCTTGATGGAAGGCGGTGAACGGCCTGCCGTCGGCGAGCGGCTTGGCCGGCCGGATCGAAAAGCCGAGCTGGTCGACATAGAAGCCCACCGAGCGCGGCACGTCCTGCACCATCAGCAGCATGTGGCCGAAGCCGAGCGTACGCGGTGCCGACTGCGCATCGATCCACGCGCGCATCTCCTTCGAATCGGAGATCTCGCAGAAGTACTGCTTCCAGACCTTCTTGGCCGTCTCTTCCCATTCGCCATTGACGCCGGAGATGCAATCGTCGAGCGCCACCACGTCGTAGTCGCGCAGGTAGGCCTCGCGGATGCTGGTCTCCACACAGGCATTCGTGGTCGTTCCGGCCACGAACAGGGTCCGGGTGCCCAGCATCTTCAGCATCATCTCCAGGCGCGTCTCGTAGAAGGCGCCGAAGCGGTGCTTGCGGATCACGTAGGCCGGGTTGACCGCGGCGAGCGGCTTGAGCTCCTCGACGATCTCCTCGTCCCAGCTGCCCGCGAGCGCGGAAACCTGTTTGCGCCGAGACGTGTGGCCGGCCAGCTTCTTGCGGGCCCGGCTCGCATCGACCGCGAAGTGTTCCTGCACGGTCCAGATCACCGGGATGCCCGCGGCCTGGCAGCGCGGGATCAGCTCGGCGAGCGTCGGCACGATCGCCGAGAGGCGCTTCGTGTCGACGCCCGAGATGCCGAGGGTGCCCTTGTCATGGATGAATGCGTTCTGCAGGTCGATGACCAACAGGGCCGAGCTGCGCGGATCGAGAGTGTCGAGAGTCATCAGTTTTCCTTCATGTCGATGCCGAGCACGCCGTCGCGTCCCCAGCTGTCCTTGGGCGTGTCGTGGATCACCACGTGCAGGTGGTCGGGCTTGCAGCCCGCATGGTCGACCATGGCCTGCGTGATGGCCTTGACCAGGTTGCGCTTCTGCTCGACGGTGCGGCCCTGCCACATTTCGACGATCACGAATGGCATGTCATTTCTCCTTAGGTTGGTTGCCGGCCCAGCGAGGCACCGGCGGCGAAAAGCCCGTGACGAAATCACTGCCGGCCCGATCCTCGCCACGCATGAGCCAGAGCGGACGGGTTGTGTAGTTGATGAGCGGCTGCTCCTCCATCGCCGCCCAGTTGGCGAGCGCGCGGCCGTCGCGCACGAAGTGGCTCGTCGCCGGCATGTAGCGCAGCACATAGAGCGGCGACAGCGGATCCAGCGCCGGCAAGCCCTCGCGTGCCATCTGTGCAAGGTCCATGCAGGTCGGGTGCTGCGCGGCATTGGCCGCCGGCACCAGCACCACCGCGCCCTGCAGCGGCATCGCCGGCCAGTAGCGGCCCTCCCGCCCTTCCCTGACGAAGCGCTGGTAGGCCGCGGCCTCCAGGTACAGCTCCGTGTCCCACAGGACGATGTCGGGGCCGATGAGGGCTTCCACGCAGTCCAGGATTTCCGGGTCTTCGCAGAGGTCCAGCAGCAGCCAGGGATCGATCAGCGCGGACCCGTGGCCCCAGGGGTTGTGGATGCCGGACAGGCGCTCCCGTCGCGGGCGCTGCGGGCGCTGCGCGAGCTCGCGCGCCGCGACGTGCAGCGCGTCGATGCGCTCGCCCAGGCTGCGCGCGGCCGGCGCCGCGCTGCCCCTCATCGGCGTGTCAAGTCCGGTTTCCATGTCGTGCCCGCGCGATCAGGCGGGAACCGAGAGACAGCGTCCTCGCCCGAAGTGGCTCTCGTCGATCGCGCCGTTCTCGTAGAGGACTGCGCCTCGGGCCACGGTGAGCACGGGCCAGCCCTTGAGCTTCCAGCCTTCGTAGATGCAGGTGCCCTTTCCGGTGTGCTTGACCGTGCGCTCCTCGTCGAGGTCGACCAGCACCATGTCGGCATCGAAGCCGACCTCGATGTTGCCCTTGCGCGGCCAGAGGCCGAAGCGGCGCGCGGGATTGGCGGAATTGAGCTGCACCAGCCGCGACAGCGGCAGGCCGCGCTGGTGAACGCCGAAGTGCAGCATCAGCGAAAGCTCCCAGGGGAAGGACACCACGCCCGGCAGTTCGCTCCAGAGGTCTTCCAGCTTCTTCGGCAGGAAGGGGACGTGGTCCGTGCCCAGGCTGTAGACGGAGCCGTTCAGGACGCCACGCCAGAGGCCTTCCTGTTCCTCCTTGTCGCGCAGCGGTGGTGAGATCTTCGCGCGCATGTCGAGGTCGCTGTCGTAGGCCGTGCGCGTGAGGTAGTGCTGGCAGGTCTCGACGGTGACGTGCACGCCACGGGCCTGCGCCTCGGCGGCGAGCACCGGCCCCATGCCGACGGATGTGTGCACCAGGTGCAGCGAGCAACCCGTGCGCTCGGCCAGGAAGATCATGCGGCGGATCGTCTCGACCTCGCAGAAGGCGGGGCGTGATTCGGTGTAGGCGCCCAGGTCCTGCCGACCCGTCGCCTTGATCTCGTTCTTGAGCCACGAAGCAATCTGCGTGTTCTCGCAGTGGACGTTGATCACGCCGCCGGGAATCTTCGCCAGGATGCGCATCGCTGCGTACACCCAACCGTCGGTCGCCGGAACGATGCCGATCGGGTTGTCGGGCTCGTAGCCGAAGTAGCACTTGAACGAGCGCACCCCGGTCTTGGCGACGATTTCGGGGATCTCCGCGATGTGCTCCTCGCGCTGAATGCCGAAGTGGAACCCGAAGTCGATGATCGAGTTCTCTTCGCCGACCGCCTTGCGCTCCTCGTAGAACGGCAGATAGGAAGGCTTCAGGTTGCGGATATACAGCAGCGCCGTGGTCACGCCGCCCGAAGCCGCGGCGGCCATCTCCGTGCGCATGTCTTCGGCATAGGGGTACTTGACTCCGAGATGGCAGTGCGGGTCGATGAGGCCTGGCATCAGCACGCGACCACCGGCGTCGATCTCGCGATGGCCCCTGGGCAGGGCGCTGTCGGCGCCCGTCAGGATGATCTTTCCGTCCTTCACGGCCACACCGCCGTGAAACTCTCCGTCGTGCCGCACCACGCGTGCGTTGCGAATCACCAGGTCGGCTTGGCTCATTGGATTCCCTTCAGAATGTCGTCGATGCGGCGTCGCACGCCACTCCATTGGCTGCGGCCCACGGTGATGGGCGCTCGCGCGCCGAGACCGCGCGCCCAGACGAACTTGAGGCCCAGTTCCTGCGCTGCATCGCGGTCGATGCCCCCTGGAGGCGCGGCCAGATCGACCAGCAGGGCGTGCGGGGGCAGCTTCTCGAGCAGCTCGCGCCCGAGCACGCGCGCCGGCACGCTCGCAATCACGATGTCCGTGTCTGGCAGCACGTCCGCCAGCGCGGGCAGCTCGTGCGACTCGGCGCCGGCGGCATGCGCCGCGGCGCGCTGCACAGCATTGCGCGCCGCGACGTGGACGCGCGCGCCGAGCGCCAGCAAGGTGTGCGTGACAAGGGAGCCGATGGTGCCCTGCCCCACCAGACACACCTTGGCCTTGTGGATCGTGATGTCGGTGTTCTCGATCAGCACCTTGAGCATCCCTTCGACGATCGCCGGCCCGCGCAGCAGCATCAGATCCTCGTCCCACTCGTACTCATGCAGCGTGATGCCGATGGCCTCGCAGTGCGCCTTGAGCTTGGCGTCGGCCCAGCCCAGGACGATGTGGCCCGGGCGGCGCATGCCGCCGAGCGTCGCGCTGTCGGGAATGATGCGTTCCGCGCACTGGGGCGCGAACAGCGCGCCGTCGGGCGCGATGCCGGGAATCGGGAAGAGCGCGATATCGGCACCTTCCAGCGCTTCGCGCGCATTGGCCGTATGCCGAACCCCTGCGATGCCCTGTTCGGGCCACGGGAAGCCGTAGGCACGCACCTGCGCCCCCGCGGCCACTGCGCAGCGCGCGATCTCCTGTTCTCGGCGATCGCCGCCGACGATCGCGATGACGACTTGATCCCAGTTCATGGCTGCCTCACATGTTGTAGAAGTTCGTTTCTGGACATTCCTTCGATCCCCATCGCCTCAGCGGTGCGCCCGCCCTTGGCGTAGTCGATGCCGACCAGCGCTTGCGCCAGCGTGAAGAGCGATCGCGCCACCGGCGTGGCGACGCCGGCGATGGCCGCGAGTTCCAGGAACGGCAGCAGGCCATGCCCGAAGTCCTCGCGGTAATACCGGTGCTGGAGCGAGTCGGGGCCCTTGATGCGCTTGTTCGCTTCGCCGCCCGCGATCGCGGCCATGAAGTCTTGCGTATCGCCGACCGAGGATTCGACCGTTCCGATCAGCTTCATTTCCTCGATCAGGTTGGGCAGCCGATGGCCAAAGGCGCCGGCGACCGCGAGCCGTTCGTCGTCGAGAGCGCGCATCGTGCGCGACACGCCGGGCGTCATGGCCTGGACGTAGAAGGTGAAATCGCCTTGCGTCGCCTCGACCCACGCGGCCGCGAGCACCGCGCCCGGCGGATGTAGAACGAGATTGGCGTTGGCGAGCGCGGAGGCGAGCACGTCACCGACGGGCGAGGCTCCCGGGAACAGCGCGCAGGCGGCGGCCAATGCCGCATCCCCGCCCGGCAATGCGGCCGCACGCACTTGGCGTGCACGTCCGGTGACGGTCACGCTGTCCGCCTGGTACTTGCGCGCCACGTAGGTCAGGGTGGAGAACTCGGCGATCGGCGGCAGGTCGGCCCGCACTTCGCGCCAGGCATGGGCGAACTCCAGCGCACCGCCGGTGTGGCCCGGGTTGAGCACGACCGGCCGGTTCGCCGGCCAGCCCGCGGCGGCCAAAGCGCGCGCGACCGGCGCGTGAGAAAAGGTCGGCAGCGTCACGACCGCAACATCGGCGCCTTGGATCGCGGCCTTCAGGTCGGCGGTGATCAGGCGCGGGCGTGCGATTCCCGAGCCGAGCACGCCGTCGTGGCGAACGCCCTGCAGCGCCTGAAAGGGCGCGAGCGTTTCGGAAGATCGGTTCCACAGAACCACGTCATGGCCGGCCTGCGTGAGCTCGGCCACGGCCGCGGCGCCGCCGGCGCCGGCGCCCAGAATCGAAACTTTCATGCTGTACCTCAGTGAGCGACCAGAACGCCCTTGGATTCGAACATCTCCCGCACCTGGCGCACGTGGTGCTGGAAGGCGGGGTTCTCGTGGATGCCGCTCCAGCGGCGCGGGCGCGGGATATCGATGGCCAGGTCGAGATCCACGCGACCGGGCCGCGGGGACATGACGATGACGCGGTCCGCGAGGAACACCGCCTCGTCGATGCCGTGCGTGATGAACAGCACGGTGTTGCGCAGCCGCAGCCACATGGTCTGCAGATCCATGATCATCTGCTCGCGCGTCAGTGCGTCGAGCGCGCCGAAGGGCTCGTCCATCAGCAGCAGCCCCGGCTCCTGGATCAGAGCGCGGCAGATGGCCACCCGTTGGCGCATGCCGCCAGAGAGTTCGAATGGGAACTTGTTGTCGAAGCCCTGCAGGCCCACCTGGGCAAGCAGCTCGCGGGCGCGGCTGGCGCTGGCCGCGCGATCCAGCCCCTTGATCTCAACGGGCAGGAGCACGTTGTCGATGATGCTTCGCCACGGCAGCAGCAGGTCCGACTGAAAAACCACGCCCGCCTTCGGATGCGGCTTGACGACCTCGTCGCCGTCGATGCGCAGGCGACCCGAGGACACGGGGGTCAAGCCGGCCAGCAGCGACAGCAGCGTGCTCTTGCCGCAACCGCTGGGCCCGACGATGGCCACGAAGCTGCCCGGGGCGATGTCGAGGTCGACCCTGTCAAGCGCCTTCACGTCTTCGCCGGCGCGCACTTCATAGGTCTTGGACACGCCCTCGATCCGCACGTTGGCTGCATTACTCATGGCGTCCCTCCGATTGCGCGAGGCGCACGGCCCGCGTGGATGTCACGGCGTCGCGTTTCGTCATTTGGCACTTTCGCGTTGATAGGAAACCTTGGACTCGATCAGCGCCAGAACGAAATAGAGCAGCACACCGAGCAGGGAGATGGTGACGACAGTGGCGAAGTTCAGCGTCGTGTCGAACTGTGAGTTGGCTTGCAGCTGCAGATAGCCCAGCCCGCGTTCCGCGGCGATGTACTCGCCGATGATGGCGCCGATCACGGCCAGGGAGATGGCCACCTTCAGGCCCCCGAAGATGCTCGGCAAGGCCGCGGGCAACCTGACCTTGAAGAAGGTCTGCCATTCGCTGGATCCCATCGAGCGCACCATGTTGACCAAGCCCTTGTCGAGGGACTGGAGGCCGACCACGGTCGAGATCACGATGGGAAAGAATGAGATCAGGAACGCCAGGCTGATCTTGGGCCACCAGCCATAGCCGAGGTACAGCACCAGGAGAGGTGCCAGCGCGATTTTCGGCACCGTCTGTAGCGCCACGAGCAGCGGATAGACTGCGCGTTCGAAGGCCTTCGAATAGAAGATTGCCAGCGCCAGGGGTATGCCGATGAGCACGCCGGCCAGGAAGCCCGCGAGCACTTCGAGCAGCGTGATGTACGAATGGGCGGCCAGGAGATCGAAATCCGTCACCATCCGCTTGCCGATCGCCAGCGGCGTCGGAAGCACGAATTCCGACAGGCCCATCAAGGGGACCGCGAACTGCCAGGCGAGCAGGATGGCCGCGGCGAGCAGCACGGACGCGTAGCGCTCTGTGAAGCTGCCGCTGGCGGCTTTCTTCTTGGGCTCGCGCGCAGTGGGCGTCGGAACGGCTTGGGAGTGTTTGAGTTGAGTCATGCATTGACCTTCGCTTGGTTCACTGGGCAGGCAGCAGGTCGTTGGTGAAGAAGGTCTCGACGGGCTTGGGTGTCCCGATCGCTTCGTCCGTCTTGAGAAGATCCAGCGCCTGCGAGATGGCCTTGGCATCGATCCATCCGACCGGCTTTCCGGGCACGGACGGGATCGCGTCCATCGTCGCGCGCACCTGCGCTTCCACGACCTCCTGCGGCGGGCTGCCCTGCCAGGCCTTCATCAATGCTGCCGCGGCGGCCTTAGGGTCCTTGCGCGTCACGGCGATGCCTTCGTTGACCGCTGCCAGGTAGCGCCGCAGAACGTCGGGCCGCTTGGCGATCGCCGCATTACTCGAGACCGCAGCGAGACCAGGGATTGCAAGGCCGTTCTGCGCCAGGTCCAGGATCGTGAACTTGGTGCCGACCTTGGCTTCGAGCACCGGCAAATCGCTGGTGCGATAGAGGCTCACCGCGTCGACCTGCTTCTGCAGGAACTGCGGCACACGCGACTGCGCATCCATCTGCACCTTCTTGACCTTCGTGCAATCGATGCCGTTGACCGAGCAGAAGACCGCCAAGTAGGAGGTTCCCGTTTCGCCCACTGAGTGTGCGACCGTCTTGCCTTCCAAATCCTTCGGTTGCGCGACCGGCTTGTCGGGCTGCGAGACCAGCACGACCGGCGTGCGGGGATGGTAGAGCGCGACGATCTTGACAGGCATGCCCTTCTGGATGGCAGAGACCGCGAAGATCGCGGGCATCACCACCACGTCTTCCTGTCCTTGCAGCAAGGCCCCCAGCGCCGCTGGCGCCCCCGCTCCCTCGCCCATGCGAACAGCCAGGTTCTTCGACGCGTAAACGCCTTGCTCCTGCGCCAGATAGAGGTGAGCGTACTCACCCTTGAGCTTCCAGCTGAAGCGAACGTTGACCGGGTCCGTTGCCCACGCGGTGGGAGCCGAGACCAGGAGGGCTGCCAAGGCAGCCGTTCTGAGGTGGGAGCTCAAGGAAATGCCGGATCGCAGGAGTCGCATGGAATACCGCCCGTGACGTTGAGGTTTGAAGAATCAGCCCTTGCCCTCGCAGCCCGGGGGGCTTAGGGTTCGACTGGCGTAGATGTAAACTCGTATTGATCACAGAGTGTGATCACACCTATAATCACACACAATCGGGTTAACCCGCATCACGGCAAGCAAGAGAGAGAGTCACATGGAACAGATCGCCGAACGCCTTGAACAGCGCGCCTTGGAGGCCCCAAGCAAACGCGCGCGCGGCAGCGTCCCCGAGGAGGTCTTCCAGCGCATTCGCCGCGGCCTCATGGTCGGTGCTTTCGTTCCCGGCCAGGTGATGAGCCTGCGCAAGCTCGCGAGCAGCTTCGGCACCAGTCCGATGCCGGTCCGAGACGCGTTGGCACGGCTGGTCGTGATCAATGCGCTGGAGGCTACCGCCAGCGGATCCGTTCGCGTACCGAGATTGACGCCCAAGAAACTGAAGGAGCTTTTCGCGGTGCGGGAGCTGATCGAAGGCATGGCAGCGGAGATGGCGTGCCGCAATTGCCCTCCGGCGTTGCTGAGCACACTCAGCGCCATCAACGACGAGTTGCTCGAGGCGATCGCAAAGCGCAATCTGCTCGGCTGCCTGTCCTCGAACCAGCGCTTCCATTTCACGCTGTATGAGGCGTCAGGCACCGAAGTGGTTATGCCGCTGATCGAATCGTTGTGGCTCCAGTTCGGCCCGACCATGTACTTGTCGCTGTTGTCCCCGAGCACGCCCTGGGACGCTTCCGCGCACGTCGAGATCCTCGACGGCCTGCGCACCAAGAAGCCCGCCATGGTCAGGCAAGGCGTGCTGCGCGACATTCGCACCACGGGGAGCACGCTCGCGCCTGCCCTCAGCGAGCCGAACGCCGACGACCTGCTCTCCGCCCCGCTCGACGACCTCTATTTCGGCAGTTGAACCTTCACTCCCAAGGACACCAGATGACAACGCACGGACACGAAGCACGCTTGGCCAAGCTCGGCATCCAATTGCCGAAGGCAGTCGCCCCCGCCGCCAACTATGTGCCGGCCCGCAAGAGCGGCTCGCTGGTATACATCGCAGGCCAGGTCCCGACTGCCGGTGGCAAGGACCAGTACGTGGGCAAGGTCGGCCAGGACGTCTCGATCGAGGATGCACAGAAGGCCGCGCGCCTGTGCGGAATCAACATCCTGGCCCAGCTGCGCACCGCCCTGGGCGGCAGTCTCGATGGCGTCGCAGGCTGCGTGCGCCTCGGCGGTTTCGTCAACGCCACGCCCGAGTTCGGCGACCATCCCAAGGTGATCAACGGCGCCTCCGACCTGATGGTCGAGGTGTTCGGCGATGCAGGCCGGCATGCGCGCGCCGCGGTCGGCTGCAATTCGCTGCCGCGCAATGTCGCGGTTGAGGTCGATGCCATCTTTGAACTGGCCTGACGATGGATCACGCCGCGACCATGGTTGACGGCCGTGTACCGATTCATGTGCTGACCGGCTTCCTCGGCAGCGGCAAGACCACGCTGCTGCGCCATCTGTTGGCCGACCCCTGCCTGGCGGACACGGCGGTGGTCATTAACGAATTCGGCGAGGTCGGACTCGACCACCTGCTGGTGCGCGAGGTCGCCGAGGACGTCGTGCTGCTGAGCTCGGGCTGCATGTGCTGCTCGGTCCGCGACGATCTGGTGTCGACGCTGGCCGAACTGCACGCGCTGATGCGCGCCGGCAAGATTCCTGCCTTTGCCCGTGTCGTCGTCGAGACCACGGGGCTGGCCGACCCGGCGCCGATCATGCAGGCTATTCTGAGCGAGGCGACCCTCGTGCCGTGGTTCCGTCTCGGTCAGGTGATCACGACAGTGGACGCCATCAACGGCGAGCAGACGCTGGGACGGCATCGCGAGGCCAGGCAGCAGCTGGCCACGGCAGACCGGCTGATCCTGACGAAGTCCGACCTGGTCGGAGAGTCCGAATCCGACGCGCTGGGCGACAAGCTGCGCGCCATGAATCCGTCGGCGTGCCTACTCGTCTCGGGCAAGGCGCAACTGCCCGCCGCCGAGATCCTCAGGGAGGCCGACGCGCAATGGCGCGCTCCCGTCCCTGCCCAGCTCGGACCGATCCTTCATTCCGCCGCCGGGGCGCCGGCGATGCCCCATGCGCACGCCCACGACGACGCCATCAAGACCTTCACGGTGTCGTTGCAACAGCCGGTCGAATGGCCTTCCTTCGTCGAATGGCTCGAGCTGCTGCTCGCCAGCCGCGGCGATTCGATCCTGCGCGTGAAGGGACTGCTGGCGGTAACCGACGATGCGCGGCCCGTGGTCGTGCAGGGCGTGCAGCATGTGCTCTACCCGATCGAGCGCCTGCCGGCGTGGCCGGACGCGTCGGCACGGCCGGGCTGGATCGTCTTCATCGCAAGCGACCTGACGCAGCGCGCGATCGAGAACTCAATTCGCAGCGTCTACGAGACCAGCCTGGCCTGAGAGCGACGCGGTCGCGTCGACCGCGACGTCGACTTCCCTTCCCCGCCGCAGCAGCACGCGCCCGGTGGGGCGCCTTGCGAGCGCATCATCGAAGGACGAGGCCGGCACCAGCAACAGATCCGCCACGTCCCCGACCTCGATGCGCCGACGCCCGCCGCAGATCAGCGAGCTGAGCTCCTCCGGGGCATCGACGTGAGAGGCCATCGCGCCCACGAAGCCGGTCTCTAGCATGTCGCCATCGCCGAACGGAAAGAACCAGTCCCTGACGTTGTCGGTGCCGAAGCGCACCGCGACACCCGCCTTCAGCGCCTCGGCGACGGGCGCCAGCCCACGAACGCCCGGTGCACCCTCGCTGCGTGCCTGCAGATAGAGATTCAGCTCAGGCAGCACCACCAGCACGATGCGCGCTGACGCCATTCGGTCCAGCAGCCGACGGACATCGTCGCGTGGCAACACTGAGAGCACGCAGGCATGGCTGACCGTGACGCGGCCCTGCAGGCCACGCACCACGGTTCCGTCCACCAGTTGGTGGATCAGCGCCTTCGGCGCGTCGAGGTGTTCATCAAGGTGAACGTCAAGCGGCACGCCCAGCGCGAGCGCCGCGTCGAGCAGCGCCTCCAGGGCCGCCGCCGGATTGGCGCAGAGCGCCGGCACGGCGCCGATCAGCGAAGCGCCACGTCCGACCGCCTCGACGAAAAGCGCCTGCGTCCCGGGGTGGCAGGGGTCGGCCGCCGCACTCGCGAAGGCTACGACCTCAACGTCGAGCAACGGGCGCAACTCCGCCGCGACCGCCAGCACCCCCTCGATCGCGCGCATGCCGGTGATGGCGTCGATGTCGGTGTGCGTGCGCAGCGACGAGACGCCATGCGCGATCGATCGGCGCATCAGCCGCGTGGCGCGCGATTGGATGTCCTCGACAGTGGCGCTGGCGCGCTCGCGCTTCGCAGACAACACCGCATCGCCGAGCGACAGCGGACGCTGCGCCGGCGCCGCATACGCGCGGTTGGCATGCGCATGCAGGTTGACGAGCGACGGCATGGCCAGCCAGCGCGGAGGTGCCGCATAGGCTGCGGCCGAGATGGCGCGCACGCGCTCGCCCTCCAGCGCCAGGTCGAAGCTGCCCGCTCGATCGATGAGCGCGACGGACCGGATGACCCGCATCAGTTGCCGTTGTCGTACAGCGTGGTCGTTGTTTCGACGTTCTCGGCGTGCAGGCCGGCGCGCTGCACCGCGGCGGCGGCCAGTTCTCGCGCCTTGCGGCGCAGCGCCGGCTCGTCGACCCCATGCACCTTGCCCTCGCTGTAAAGAGTCTTGCCATCGACCCAGGTTTGCGAGATAGACGCGGTCGACGCCGAGAAGACCAGCGCCTGCAGCGGGTCGTGGAACGGGGTCCATTCGATGTGGTCGAGGTCGAAAAGGATGAAGTCGGCCTTCTTCCCGATCTCGAGCGAACCGATCTCGTGGTCCCACATTGCTGCCTTCGCGCCGTCGATGGTGGCTGCCCTCAGGGCCTGCCGGGCCGTGAACACGTCGGGCTTCATGCGCGCATCCTTGAACATGCCGGCGACGATCAGCATCTGGCGCATCAGGTTCATGTTGCCGGCTGCGGAAACACCGTCGGTGCCGAGCCCGACGGTGACACCGGCGGCGACCATCTCGGGATACTTGCCGATTGCCGTCGCGCCCTTGCCGAGCTTGAACGATGAGCACGGGCAGAACGCGACCTTGGCGCCGCGGCTCGCAAGGAGCTTCACTTCCTCGTCGCTGACGGCTGCTCCGTGCGCAATGACCAGGTTGGAGCCGATACCGCCCGCGCGGTCGATTCGCGTGATCGGCCAGCAACCATACTTTTCCTCGCAGACCTTCGCCTCCTCGATGGAGGTCGCCAGGTGGTAGGTGGTGCCGACACCGAGCCGCTCTGCAAGTTTCTGCGCGCCGACATGGAGCTCCAGCGTGCAAGGCTCCTTGCCTTCGATGTTGACCCAGCAGCGCACGCGGCCGTCGAGCGCGCCGTCGTACTTGCGCACGCAGGCTTCCAGCTCCTCGAGCGCCGCTTCCGCGCTCGGAAAGAAGTGGTGCCGCGCCATCTCCTCGGTCCAGCCGCGCGGCAGCTCGGGCGGCGGGTTGTCCGCTGCATGGCGGCCGGTGATGCCGCGGATGCCGGTCTTCTCCATTGCCCGCACCGTGATGCCGGGGTCGTACTGCGAGCCCATGTCGATGAAGCAGGTGGTGCCGTTGCGAAGCATCTCGGTGATGCCGAGCAAGGCTCCCCAGTACTCGTCTTCCTCGGTGATGTGCGCATAGAAGGGCTTGGCCCAGTGGAAGACCCAGGCCCGCGTGTTCAGGTTGTCAGGGAACACGGCGCGCGAAAGGGTCTCGGACAGATGGACGTGGCTGTCGACGAAGCCTGGGCAGATGCCGAGCATGCGGCCGTCCATCACGCGGTCGAAGTGCTCGCCGCGATGTCGCGCCGCGACTTCCGCGGCAGGGCCGATGTCGGCGATGCGATCGTTGTCGACCAGGATACTGGCGTCGCGCACCACCGTGTCGTTGGCGTCGACGAGGAATGCGAATTCAAGGTGCTCGATGAGCGTGCGCATGAAAGTCTTTCCAGGTTGAATTGTCGGGCCGCCGCTCAGCCCTCGACGACCAGCAGCTTGTCGGTGTTCGCGTAGTCGGACAGCAGCTCGCAACCATTGGCCGTGACCAGGAGCATGTCCTTGTTCTGCATGCCGAAGCCGTGACCCGTTTCATAGCACAGCGGCTCGAAGCCGAGCACCATGCCCTCTTCGATCACCGCGTCGCTTCCAGGTCGGCCCAGGACGGGCGTCTTGCCCAGGTAGGGATCTTCGTGCAGATGCAGGCCGATGCCGTGGCCGACGAACGAGATCGGCGGCAGGTCCATCTCGGACAGCTTGGCAATGAAGGCGTCGTAGATGGCACGGCAGCTGGCGCCTGGCTTGACCATCTGCATGATCTGGTACTTGCAGTCCACCAGATGCTGCCAGATGGCTTCGGCCTTCGGTGGCGCCTCGTGCACGACCGCGGTGCGACACACGCCCGCCTGATAGCCGTCGATCACGGAGAAGATCTCGACCCGGCAGACGTCGCGCGGCTTGAGCCTGCGCTCGCTGGGGCCGACGTTCGGCAGCACACTGCGCTCGCCGGTCGCGATGATCATCAGCTTGAAGTGCTCGGCCCCCAGCGCATAGACGTTGCGCGTCAGATGCCCGGCGATGTCCATCTCCGAGTCGCCGGCCTTGACCGACGCGAGCGCGTCGGTGATCGCCTGATCAGCGATGCGCGACAGGCGGCGCAGCAAGGCGATCTCCTCCGGCGTCTTGATCTGGCGCAGCCGCGCGAGGATCTGCTCGCAGTGCTCGAAGCGCGCGTCGGGCAGCGCCTTCTGCAGCCGTGCGAGGTCGCCTGCAGGCAAGTAGTCCATCTCGATGCCGATGCGGCCGCGCGCGAGTCCGAGCCTGCTCAGCTGGTCGGCCAGCACGACCATCGCATCATCGGTGAACTCGGCCCAGATGCGCGTCGGCACATCCGGTGCACGGCGCTTCACCGTGCTGGCTTCCATGTCGACCGAGAACAATTCCGTCCTGCCGTCGGCCGTGACGATCGCCATCGCATGACGATGCCTGATCAACGGCTGCGACGGGACGACGAAGCCGGTTGCGTACGCGTAGTTTTCGGGGGAGCATGACACCATGGCGTCGAGCTTGTGTTCGGCGATCGCCTTGACCTGTCGCTCGATGATTGCATTGCGCATCTGGAACCTTCCTTGGATGAATGTTGAGGGCGACCTCAGTCGCGGACGGTGTACTTCTCGACCTTGGCGAGGTCGACGTCGATGCCCATGCCGGGCGCGGTCGGCACTTCGATGCCACCGTCGACGAGCTTCATGGGCGCGACGATGAGGTCGTCGCGGTAGTAGATGCCGCCGATCTGGCCCTTCTGCCATTCGGCCGGCGTCGACACAGGGACCACGCAAGACAGCGTCGCAGCCGGCGCAGCGGCGGCCAGGTGGATGTTGGCGAGGTTGCCGACCCCGGTCTCCACAGAGCCATTGACGTTGCAGATGATCCCGGCCGCACGGCACACGGCCGCTACTTCCATCGCTTTGTATAGCCCGCCTGGCTTGGTGCTGTAGATGGACACGATCTGTGCCGCGCGCTGTTCGCTGATCTGGATCACGTCGTGCGCGTTCCAGGCCGATTCGTCGGCCATCACCGGCTGGTCGATCGCACGCGCAACCTCGGCGATGCGCTCGATGCCCATCACCGGCTGCTCGACGTACTTGAGCCGGTATGGCTCCATCGCACGCACCGTGGCGATGGCCTCGCCCGGCGTGCGATAGCCTTCGTTCGCGTCCACGCACAGCTCGACGTCGTCACCGACCGCTGCTCGCACCGTGCGCACCATGTCGATGTCGCGCTTCGCATCGACGCCGATCTTGATCTTGATCGTCCGGATGCCTTCGGCGGCAACTTGCGCCACTTCCTTCTCGGCCTCGGCGATCGGGATCAGTCCGATCGAATGGGTCACCATCACGCGCGATCGCGCCTTGCCGCCGAGCAGCATGTGCACGGGCAGGCCGAGCCAGCGGCCTGTGACGTCATAGGCGGCGAACTCGACCGCGGCCTTGGCATAGGGATATCCGCGGATCACCGCATCCATGCGCGCATGCATCTCCGCGAAGTTGCCGAGCTCGACGCCAATCAGGGCGGGCGCGAGGTACTTCTCGATCACCATCTTCGCGATCGACGTCGACTCGCCGAAGTAGCGGCCGAACTCGCCGCCCCAGTCCTTCAGCGCCGGCGCCTCGCCCCAGCCGATGCGGCCATCGCTATCGACCATGCGGGTCAGCAGGTAGCGACCGATGGACTCGGTCAGACCAGTCCACTTGTGCTCCCGCCGCGTCGGAAGCTGGACTAGCAGCGTCTCTATGGACTGGATCGTTGGCATCGATGGAACTCCTCACATACATCACTCAGGTCCGGCAGCCCATCTGCCAAATCTTTACTGTGATCACAGTGTGTGATCAAATAGTGTGATTGTCAATAGCCCCATCTACGCAAGTGCGCGGCACGGTAGAAGACGGCTTGCGCCCGGGCAAGGAGGCCCATCATGATCATCGAGATCACCAACTACTACGCGTTGCCCGGCCAAGCCGATGCAGTTCTGGCGCAGCGGCGGCGCGCCAGCGAAATCCGGGCGCGACTCGGGTTGCCGGCGGGCCGCATCTTTAAAAAGATCGAAGGCACGGGCCCCGACGTGCGTTGGGAATGCGTGTTCGATTCCCGCTCGGACTACGAGCGCGACCTCACTGCTCGCGGCGCCTCCGAGGAATTCACGCGTGCGCGGCAAGACATGCACACGCTCCTGGAGCGTTTCGAGCGCCATCTGCAGCAGGAAGCGCCGTAGGTTTCAGCAGTCTTCTGGGCAGCAGAGCACGCGCCCGGCTAGCTCCAGGGTTTCGACAGCAGCGGCGTTGAACCGCAGCCGCGGAGGCCCACCTCTTCGACGCAGCCGGCGGCCAGCGGCTCAACGGAGACGACCGCGCGACGGCTCGCCAAGCGACAGCATCAGGCGGTTGGCCCAGTTGAAGAAGGCCGCACTCTGGACGACGTCCACGATTGCCAGATCGTCCAGCCCCGCCGTGCGCAAGCGCTCGACGTGCTCGGGTCCGAACGCGATCGGTGTCGACGTCAGCGCCACCGATGCCGCCACGATGGCGTCCCATCGTTTGTCGATTCGTGCGCCGACGCCTTCGTCGAGCAGGCGCTGCACGTCGTCGGTGCGGTGCGAGAAGTGCGAGGCGAATCGCGCATGGACCGACGCGCAGTAGATGCAGCCGTTGTACCGCGAGGTCGCCGCGGCCGCGAGCTCGCGTTCCGGGCGCGGCAAGCCGCCTTCGGGGTTGTGGAAGATGTCCTTGTCGGTGCGCGTGCGCGCGCCGAGGATGTCCGGGTCGCGCGCGAGCAGCATGAAGTAAGGCGACTTCGCGCGCGAGGCGTCGACGAGGCCCGCGCGATGCCGGTCGGTCAGCGCGGCTTCGGGCAACGGCGGCAGCCATGGCAGCCATTCGAGCTCCTCCTGCGTGAAGGCGGCGGGCGGCACGTTGCCGGGATGGCTCAAGGTGGAATGGCTCATGACTGGATGGCCCTCGGCGACGACGCGAGCGCCTGCAGCCCGGCCGCGGCGCGGATCTGGTAGCCGAGGAAGGCGACGAGCTGCGACAGCGTGACGATGTCCGTCGGCGACCATCCGGCGTCCAGCAGCGCCGCCAGGTCCGGCGCGCTCGCATCGCGCGGATGGAAGAGCAGCAGGTGCGCATGAACCAGCGCGGCAGCGAGCCGGTCGCCGAGCACCGCGCGGGCGGCATCGCCGACACGGTAGACCGGTCCCGGCGCGTCTTCCGCGCTCAAGGGCCCCGCCGGAAAGCGGCCGTAGGGGCCGGATGCAGCGCCCAAGGCCGCCTCGCCCACGAGCGCATCGACCAGCGCCTGCGCGGCGCCGTGGCCCGCGAGGCCGCCGGCATAGAAATCGACCGCCGGACCCGGCCCGTGCAGCGCCGCCACGAAGGTGGCCACCGCGAAGCGCTCCGCCAGCGTGAAATCGCCGGCGGGCGTCGAGGCCGGTTCGAACAGCGCCCGGTAGCTTTCCTGGCTCTGGTCGCGCGCCTGAGCGCGCTGCGCGCGAACGCCCTGCAGCGGGTGTCCGGGCGCGAGGCCCGCGAGCTTGTCGATCACGTCCGGTGCGTGGGATGCGGTCATGCGATGGTCTCCGGTGTGGGGTCGCGAAGGGGGTCGGCGGCGGGGCGCCAGCCGAGCGCCGGTGCCACTTTTGTGGCGACCAGCTCGATGGAGCGCAGGATGAGCGGGTGCGGCGGATCGACCGAATGCACCTGGAACACCATGTCGGTCACCTGCGCGAGCGTGCTGTCGGCCTGCAGCGATGCGATGACGTCGCCCGGGGTGCCGACGTGCACGTCGTAGCCTTCGATGAGCTCGCGCAGCGTCGCATCGGGTCCCGGCCGGCTCGGATCGCCCAGCCGCGCGACGCTGCGACGCAGGCCCTGCTCGGCGAGGCGCAATGCCTGCTGCCGGTCGTCGGCCACGAACACCGAGCGCGAGCCCATGATGCGCGGCGCGCGCCCCGCGGGCAGCTTCTCGAGGTACGCCTCGACGATCGGGCGCTGAAGTTCGGAGAGCGAGGCGTGCGGCGCATCGGCCGGCCGCGGCTGCGTGCGCGACAGCATCAGTCCATCGCCCGCCAGACCGGCGCGCGCGCCGCCCGCGACGGAGAAGGTCGCCTGCCAGATCCTGTCGAGCAGTTGTGGCGAGGCCGGGTAGAGCCGATCGCCGCCAGCGAGCGCACGGCCCGCCCACGCTTCCCGCACCTGCGCCAGGTGGCGCGCGAACACCTCGGCGCGATCCTCGCTGGCCAGGCCAAAGGCCGCGAAGGACGAGGGCGTGCCGCCGGTGCCCACGCCGAACTCCAGCCTGCCGCCCGAGAGCAGGTCCAACACGACGGCATCCTCGGCCACGCGCACCGCGTTCTCGAGCGGCAGCGTCACGACGCCGGTGCCGAGCCGGATGCGCCGCGTCCGTGCCGCCACGTGCGCGAGGAAGACGAAAGGCGACGGCAGGCCGCCTTCCGCTTCGTGGAAGTGGTGCTGCGCCACCCACGCCGAATCGAAGCCGTTGGCCTCGGCGTGCGCGATCTGCTCGGCCACCAGCCGATAGCGTTCGACGGCGGGAGCGTCGTCGAGAAGGCGGCTGAAGAAGCCGAGGCGCCGGATCGCCGTCATCACGATGTGCGCGCGGGCTGGCGTGAGGGCGCGGGGAAGCCGTCGAACTCGATGCTGGCGCCGTGGGTGAGCGCGAGGTCGGGCGCCGCGCGATCTTCCGAGGCATCCGCACGCAGCACGAGCGCGTACGGCCCGTCGCCGCGCAGCGCGAGCCGCTGGGCAAGCGCGTCCCCCTCTTCGGCGCTGCGACCTGCGCGCGACGACGACAGCACCAGCGTGCTGCCGCCCAGCGTGACCAGTGCGAGCCGCGTGCGGCCGCCGGGCAGGCTCACCACGCCGCCCACCTGCGTCGCGCCCTCGCCTTCCGGTGCGCCGAGCAAGGCGCGGTAGCGTGCCAGCGTGGCGTCGAGGTCGCGCACCGCCAGCGCGAGACTGGCGACGCCGGTGGTGCCGTTGGGATGCACGCGCGCTTCGCCCTCGGGCACGCGCAGTGCGCGCGGCGTGAGATCGCCGCAGAGAAAGGGCAGGTCCGGCGACGGCGGCCGCGCGGTCTGCCAGCGCAGGTGCTCGCCGTCGGGGCGCACGCGCCCGCCGTCGAGCGGACCATCGAGCGCCAGGCCGCGCCCCGCGGCTTCGGCCACCGTCTGCGTAGTGCTTGCGGGCAGCAGCGCGAAGTCGACGATGCCTTCGCCGTGGCGCTGCAGCAGCTGCCACCAGCGCTCCTCCGGCGCGGGCGTCTTCCAGGCGATCAGTTCGAAGTAGCTGCCGTCGGCGAACACGACCAGCGCGTTGTGCGTGCTGCGCCCCGGATGGCCGCCGCCGCGCTGGACGTTGAAGCCGAGCGCTGTGTAGTCGGCGATGGTGGCCTCCAGGTCGTGGACGGCGATGACGATGTGGTCGAGCGAAAGCGGCATGGTGTTGGTTCGGTCTTTTTTCAGGATGCGGTGCGCGCGGCCTCGCCGCCGCCGAGGTAGGCGTCGCGGATGCGCGCGTCGGCCAGGAGCCGTTCGGCCGGGCCGCTCAGCACGATGCGGCCGGTCTGCAGCACGTAGCCGTGGTGCGCGATCTGCAGCGCGAGGCTGGCGTTCTGCTCGACCATGAAGACCGAGACGCCCTGCCGGTTGATCTGCGCGATGAGTTCCAGCACGCGGTCGACGTAGAGCGGCGAGAGGCCCATGGTTGGCTCGTCCATGCACAGCAGCTTCGGCCGGCCCATCAGCGCGCGCGCCATCGCCACCATCTGCTGCTCGCCGCCCGAAAGCGTGCCGGCCTGGAACTCGATGCGTTCGGCCACGCGCGGGAACAGGTCAAGCATGCGTGCGAGGTCTTCGGCGACCGCCTCGCGGTCGTTGCGCGCGTACGCGCCCATCAGCAAGTTCTCGCGCACCGTCATCGCGGGAAAGAGCCGCCGCGCTTCGGGCACCGAGCCGATCCCGCGCCGGATCACCTGCGGCGTGCCGAGGCCGAGCAGGGATTCGCCGTCGAAGCGCACTTCGCCCGAGCGCGGCTTGAGCAGGCCCAGCACCACCTTCATCGTGGTCGACTTGCCGCTCGCGTTGCCGCCGAGCAGGCTCACGATCTGGCCGCGGCGCACTTCGAGGTCCAGATCGAAGTGCGCCTGGACCAGGCCGTAGAAGCTGTTGATCTTCCGGAGTTCGAGCAAGGGCGGCTCGCCGTGCGAAAGAACCGGCCCAGCCGAACGCGCCGGCTCGGCGTCGTCCCTGTCCTCGTTCCAAAGCGGCGAAGGCGCAAGGCCCGTGCGTGCGACGGTCGCGATGCTGCTCATGCGGCCACCGCGACCTGCCCGCCCACCCGGCGATGGCCCAGGTAGGCCTCGATCACGGCCGGGTCGTTGCGCACCGCGTCCGGCAGGCCTTCGGCGATCTTGCGGCCGTCGTCGAGCACCACCACGCGGTCGGAAAGCTGCATCACGAGGTCGAGCTTGTGCTCGATCAATAGGATGCTCTGGCCCCGCGCCTTGAGCGTGCGGATGATCTTCAGCATCTCGGCCGTCTCGCTTTCGTTCATGCCGGCGGTCGGCTCGTCGAGCAGCAGCAGACGCGGCTGGAGCGCGAGCGCCCGCGCGATCTCGACGCGACGCCGGTTCGCGTACGAGAGACTGTGGGCCGGGTGGTCAATGCGAGGCAGAAGCCCGCTCGCCGAAGAGCGCGATGATCGCGAGCGCCTCGGCGCGCAGGCGCTCCTCTTCACGCCGCACCGAAGGCGGCTGGAACAGCGCGAGCGCGAGCTCGGCCAGCGCCGGCAGGCCCGGCACGCCGCCCATGCGCGGCTTGACCGCGCGCAGCCGTGTGTGCGCGCCGACCAGCACGTTGTCGAGCACCGTGAGGTTGGCAAACACGCGGCCGTGCTGGAAGGTGCGCGCGAGGCCGCGCTGCGCGAGTTTCTGCGCGGGCCAGCCGGTGATGTCGTCGCCCTCGAAAAGCACCTGGCCCGCGTCCGGCTGGTCGAGCCCGGTGATGAGGTTGAAGAGCGTGGTCTTGCCCGCGCCGTTGGGGCCGATCACGCTGACCAGCTCGCCCTCCTCCACGCGCAGGTCGACCGCATCGACCGCGGTGAGTCCGCCGAAGCGCCGCGTGAGGCCGCCGACTTCAAGCAGCGACGGCATCGGCTTCCTTCGCGGGCGCGGCCTTCTTGCCGACCCGCTTCACCTCGGCGCGGATGGTCTGCGGATTGCGCAGCAGGTTGAGGATGGGGCAGTTGCGCTCGACCGCTTCGAAGAGCGCGTCGATGTCCTCCTGCGAGGCCGGCGAGTCGATGTGCACCGTGTAGCCGATCTCGTGCGGCCAGATCGGCGTCGCCTCGTGGCCGGGCCGGCCGCCGCGCGGATCGATGAGCCCGGTCACCTCGACTTCGAGGCCGTCCAGCGGCACCTGCCGCTCGGCCGCCTGGATCAGGAAGATGTGCGTGACGCAGGTGCCCAGCACGCCGAGCTGCAGCTCGGGCGAGCTGGGGCCCAGGTTGTAGCCCGCGAAGTCCGGTGGGCTGTCGCTGATCACCTGGTGGTCGCGGATGCGCAGCCGCCGCACGCCGCTGCGGCCCTCGGCGCGCACGTGCGCCTTCAGCTGCAGCGGCTGCGCCGTGCCGGCGTCGATGGCGGCGTTGCGCCCGAGCACGGCGGCACGCTTCTCGGCGAGGTAGTCGTTGAGGTGGCTCATGGTGTGTGTCCTTGTGGAGTCGTTCAAACGGTGCCCAGCAAACCTTGCGGGCGGAAGCGGATCAGCAACAACAGCGCGACGCCGTAGATCAGCATCCGGTACTCCGCCGTCACGCGGAACAGCTCGGGCAGGCTCACCAGCGCGACCGCGCCGAGCAGAGCACCGCTGACGTTCCCGAGCCCGCCGAGGATCACCATCGTCAGCGCGAGGATGGAGATCTGCGAGGTGAAGGTCTCGTGGTTGATGTACGAATAGAGGTGCGCGGTGAAGGCGCCGCTCACGCCGGCCGCGAAGCCGCCGAAGCCGAAGGCCAGGGCCTTGTAGCGGTCGGGGCTCACGCCGTACGCCCGCGCGGCGACTTCGTCCTCGCGCACCGCGCGGAAGGTGCGCCCCAGGTGCGAGCGCAACAGGCGCCACTGCAGCAGGGCCAGCAGCACCATCGCGCCGAACGAGGCCCAGTAGAAGACATTGTTCGACGAGGCGTCGCGCCCGAAGAGCGACAGCGGCGGAATGCCGGACACGCCGATCGGACCGCGCGTGAGGCTCTCCCAGTTGAGGATGGTGAGCCCCACGATCTCGCCGATGCCCAGCGTCGCAATCGACACGTAGTGCCCGCGCAGCCGGAAGGCCGGGAAGATCAGCGCGGTGCCGATCACCGAGGTCAGCAGGCCCGCCAGCACGATGCCAGTCCCCACCGGCAGGTGCAGGTCGAGCACGAGCAGCGACGATGCATAGGCACCGATCGCGAGCAGCCCGGCATGGCCAAGCGAGATCTGGCCGATGGTGCCGGCCACCAGCGTGAGGCTCAGCGCGAGCGCGGCATAGAGCCACGAATTCGTGAGCGTCTGCAGCACGTAGGGCGACGGGTCGAAGAGCGGCAGCGCCGCCGCGGCGACGAAGAGCGCGGCCAGCACCCCGCGCGGGACGTGCCAGGGCTTGCTCGGCGCGATGAAGGTGCCGGTGAGCGGCTCGGGCGGCAGCGCGCGCTTGCGGCCGAAGAGGCCGTTGGGCCTCCACACCAGGATGACCAGCAGCAGCGCGAAGGCGAAGAGATTGCGGTAGGGCGTTCCCAGCAGCGCGACGCCGTAGCTCTCGATCAGGCCGAGCAGCAGGCTGCCGACGATCGCGCCCGGCACGTTGCCGACGCCGCCCACCACGGTCGCGACCACGCCCTTGAGCGTGGCCTGGAAGCTCATCGCCGGGCTGATGTTGTTGTAGTACATGCCCACCAGCAGGCCCGAGAGACCGCCGAGGGCCGACGCGATCGCGAACACCGCCTGGTTCACGCGGTTCACGTCGACGCCCATCTGCTGCGCGGCGTCGCGGTCCTGCGCCGTGGCGCGGACCGCCCAGCCGAGCTTGGTGAAGCGCAGGAAGCTGAAGAGCACCGCCGCGGTCGCGAGACCGATGCCGGCGATCAGCAGGTCGAGCGCGCCGATGGTGCCGCTGCCGATCGTGAGCCGCCAGTCGGGCAGCTGCGTCGGCAGCGCGCGCGGGTCGGGACTGAAGACGAGCTGCACCAGGATGTCGAGCACGAAGCTGATGCCGATGGTCGCCAGGAGCGGCGCGATGCGCGCCGCGCCCTGCAGCGGGCGCAGGCCCACGCGCTCGATCAGCATGCCCAGCGCCCCGGCGCCGAGCACCACGAGCAGGATGGTGATCGGCAGCGGCGTGCGCAGCCAGGTGATGGAGGCCCAGCCGATGTAGGCCCCGACCGTGTAGACCGAGCCGTGCGCAAAATTGATGAGGTGCGAGACGCCGAAGATCAGCGCCAGCCCGACCGCCAGCAACGCATAGATGTTGCCGATGATCAGGCCGTTGACCGTGTAGTCGAAGAAGGACGCGAAGGAGAAGAAGTTCATGCCGTGGCCGCAGGCCGTGCGCTCAGCGCGCCGAGACCACGGCGGGCTTCCCGTCGCCGAGCGCCCACTTGCCGTCCTTCACCACCAGGTCGACGCTCTTCACGCCGATCACGCGCCGCGTGTTGGCATCGAAGTTGGCCTTGCCGAAGACCACGCTCGGGATGTCCTTCACCTTGTAGAACGCATCGCGCACCGCCTTGCGGTCCCCGTTGGGTCCCGCGTGGCGCAGCGCGGCAGCCGCATAGACGACCGCGTCGTAGGCATAGGCGTTGAAGGCGTCCGGCTCCTTGCCGTACTTGGCACGAAAGCGCTTGACGAAGTCTTGCACTTCCGCCCGTGGTTCGTCGGGAAAGAAGGACGTGTTGGTGTAGATGCCGTTCACCGCGGCGCCCCCGAGCTCGATGAACTTCGGCGAGTAGACCGAGCCGCTCGCGGCAATCGGCTGCCTGAGGCCGACGTTGCGCACCTGGCTCGCGATCAGCGCACCGTCGGGATAGTAGGAAATCAGCACCACGCCGTCGGGATTCGCGTCGCGCACGCGCACCAGGGTCGAGCGGAAATCCTTCTCGTCCGGCTGGTAGCCCTCGGTGATCGCGACCTGCGCGCCGCGTGCCTCGGCCGCCTTCACGAACACGTCGCGGCTGGTACGGCCCCAGTCGGTGTTGAGGTAGAGCACGGCAACGCGCTTGAAGCCGAGCGTCTTGACCGCGAGGTCGGCCAGGAGCGGCTGCGCATCGGCCTGGCTGATCGACGGGCTCCAGATGAAGTCGCCGCCCTTGGTGAAGTCAGGGTGCGAATTCGTGAAGCCGAGTTGCACCAGACCGGCGCGCTGATAAATGGGAGACGCCGCCATCGAGGCCGGGCTGGAGAAGTCGCCGAGCTCGATCTTGATGCGCTTGTCGTTGACGAACTTCTGCGCCAGGCCGACAGCCTGGCGCGGGTCGCTCTGGCTGTCCTCGAAGGTGTAGGCGAGCGGGCGGCCGTGGATGCCGCCGTTGGCGTTGATGTCGTCGAGCGCGAGGTCGAAGCCGGCCTTCCACTGCGCGCCGTACTGGGCATTCTGGCCGGTGAGCGGGCCGCTCACGCCGAACCAGACGGGCTCGCCCGCGGCCGGTGCGGCGATGGAAAGTGCAGGCGCCAGCAGCAGGGCAGCAGCGGCGAGGCGAAGGAAAGTTTGACGATGCAGCATGTGCGTGCGCTCCAGCGAGACGGGAAGCCCACGATTCTTGATGCGTGCGCGCGGCTTGGAAACGAAGAAAAAGGCACACGCTTGCTCGAATTTCGAATATCGCCACGCCGGTGCGGCCGGCACGATTCGACTCACCCTCGCGCATATCGATGCACGTTTTGGTTCCTTCCCTCGCCACCGCGTCTGCGGCAGCATCGACACGGCAAACCGAACCGAAAGGACTGGGCATGAGATTTCTCGTGGTGGGCGCCGGCGCCCTGGGCGGCTACTTCGGCGGCCGCTTGCTCGCGGCCGGCGAGGACGTGACCTTCCTGCTGCGGCCCGCGCGCGCGGCGCAGCTCGCCGCCACCGGGCTGTCGATCCGCAGCCCGGCGGGCGACCTGCACCTGCCCTCGCCGCCCAGCGTGCTCGCTCACCGAATCAAGGCGCCCTTCGACGTCGTGATCGTCGGCTGCAAGGCCTATGACCTGGACGAGACCCTCGCCGCGTTCGCGCCGGCCGTCGGCCCCGACACCGTCGTGCTGCCGCTCCTGAACGGCCTGCGCCACATCGACCGCCTGAGCAAGCGCTTCGGCCGCCGGCGCGTGCTCGGCGGCCTCGGCATGATCTCCGCGACGCTGGCCGCCGATGGCGTCGTGCTGCACCTGGGGCAGGACCACACGCTGGTCTTCGGCGAGCTCGACGGCGGGCGCTCGGCGCGCGTCGACGCCATCGCGCACGCCTTCGCACGCGCCAATTTCGACGGCCGCGCGAGCGAATCCATCCTGCAGGCGATGTGGGAGAAATGGGCGCTCATCGCCGCGCTCGCCGGCATCACCACGCTCATGCGCGCGAGCGTCGGCGACATCGTGGAAGCCGGTGCACAGCAGCTCGCACTCGACCTCTTCGCCGAATGCGCGCGCATCGCCGCGCACAACGGCTTCGCGCCGAGTCCCGCGGCGATCCAGCGCGGCCGCGCGACGCTCACCGCGGCAGGCTCGCCGATCACCGCGTCGATGGCCAAGGACATCGAGCGCGGCGCGCCGACCGAGGCCGACCATATCCTCGGCGACCTGCTGCGCCGCGGGCGCTGGTCGACCGCCGACACCGTGCTGCTGCCGGTGGCGTATGCGAACCTGAAGAGCTACGAGGCGCGGCGCGCACGCGAATGCGGTGTGCCGCGCGCCGGCGAACTGCTGGCCGCCTGAGTGGCGGCAGCGCGCGTGCTCAGACCGCGGCCAGCGCCTGGTCCAGATCGGCGCGTAGATCGTCGATGTGCTCGATCCCGACCGACAGGCGCACCGTGTCTTCCGAAACGCCGGCCCGCGCCAGTTCCTCGGGCGACAGCTGCCGGTGCGTGGTCGACGCGGGATGCGTGGCGAGCGAGCGCACGTCACCGATGTTCACGAGCCGCGTGAAGAGCTTCAGCGCATCGAGGAAGCGCGCACCTGCGGCACGCGCGTCGCCTCCCTTGCTGTCGAGGCCGAAGGTCAGCACGCCGCTGGCCTTGCCGCCCAGGTACTTGTTGGCCAACGCATGGTCCGGGTGCTCTTCGAGGCCGGCGTAGCTGACCCACCTCACCGCCTTGCTCGTCTGCAGGTGCCGCGCGACGGCCAGCGCGTTGTCGCTGATGCGATCGACGCGCAGCGCCAGCGTCTCGATGCCCTGCAGGATCAGGAAGGCGTTGAAGGGCGAGATCGCCGCGCCCGTGTTGCGCAGCGGCACCACGCGCGCGCGGCCGATGTAGGCCGCCGGGCCCAGCGCCTCGGTATAGACCACGCCGTGGTAGCTCACGTCGGGTTCGTTCAGGCGCCGGAAGCGCTGCTTGTGCTCGGCCCAGGGGAACTTGCCGGAGTCGACGATCGCGCCGCCGATGCTGGTGCCGTGGCCGCCGAGGTACTTGGTGAGCGAGTGCACGACGATGTCGGCGCCGTGCTCGATCGGGCGGCTCAGGTACGGCGAAGGCACGGTGTTGTCGACGATCAGCGGCACGCCGTGGCGGTGTGCGATCGCCGCGATGGCCGCGATGTCGGTGACGTTGCCGGCCGGGTTGCCGAGCGACTCGACGAACACGGCCTTGGTCCGGTCGTCGATCAGCTTCTCGAAGCTCGTCGGATCGCGGTGGTCGGCGAAGCGCGTCGTGATGCCGAACTGCGGCAGCGTGTGCGCGAACAGATTGTAGGTGCCGCCGTAGAGCGCCGTGCTCGAGACGATGTTGTCGCCGGCCTCGGCGATGGTCTGGATCGCATAGGTGACCGCCGCCTGCCCCGAGGCCACGGCGAGCGCGGCGATGCCGCCTTCGAGCGCTGCCACGCGCTGCTCCAGCACGTCCTGCGTCGGGTTGTTGATACGGCTGTAGATGTTGCCGGGCACCTTGAGGTCGAACAGGTCGGCGCCGTGCTGCGCGCTGTCGAAGGCGTAGGCCACGGTCTGGTAGATCGGCGGCGCGACGGCGCGGGTCGTGGGTTCGGGCGAGTAGCCGGCATGCACCGACAGGGTTTCAAATTTCCAGTTGTTCGACATGGTTGTTGTTGTCCGAGAAGGTGTCACCAGGAATGCGCGAGGGAGGCCACGGCGGCCGCGCGATTGCGCCGCAGGACGCGGACCGGTACGTAGCCGTACGGTGCGCGGCGCGCCACCTCGCGCGGCGAGGCCGGCGCGATGCGCCAGACGGACGCCGTCTGCGCGAGCACGCGGCGGGCGTTCTCCGCAGGCGTCGGTCCGCCCGTGTGTGGGGTCGCCGCGAGCGCCAGAGTCATGCAATGCCGGCCGCGGCCGCGTCGATGGCAGCGGCTGCGGCGGTCTTGAGCAGTCGCCGGCGGGGAAGATCGGCGAGGGTCATGGAGGGTGCGAACTTCGGTGGTGCTTCATGCCGCAGCGGGCAGCGGTGTCGTCGTGGCGGCCTTCGCGCGGCGCGCATCGACGCTCCACGGACCAGCGCCGGCAGCGGCGATGTAGAGGAACACGAACGAGAAGAGCACCGCCGCCTCGCCCTGGTTCAGGGAAGGCGCGAACACATAACCCTTGGTCGCGTGGCCGAGAAAATAGGCGAAGGCCAGCAGGCCCGAGAGAACGAATGCCGTCGGGCGCGTGAAAAGACCGATCAACAGCAGCGCACCCCCGACCAGCTCCAGCACACCGGCGACGCCGAGCAAGGACACGATCTGGAGGTTGTCGAAATAGGCCACGTGAGGAAAGCCCAGCAGCTTGGCCGATCCGTGCTGGATCAGCAGGAAGGCGGAGACGATGCGCAGCACGGAGAGCGCGCGCGGCGCCAGGAGTTCGGGATTGCGGAATGCCATGAAGAGCCTATCGACGTAGTGGGGTGAAGGGAAAGGGCCGCGAAACTCGCAGCGGCGACCTGGCGGATTCTGCGGATGCGGCATGCGCTTCCCTACGAATGAATGCGAGTTTGCAGATGCGGTTTCCGTTGGGTCCGCAGCGACGCGCACCGCTCGGACGGCCGGGTCATAAGCATCGAAACAATCGGTCTTTGGCAAGGTGATCGGCGCTCGCGTACAAGGAGGACCATGCCGACGACTCGCCAACTCAAGCTGGGCGCCTTCATGCGCCCCGTCAGCATCCACACGGGTGCCTGGCGCTACCCCGGCGCCTTCGCCGACGCCAACTTCAACTTCGCGCACCTCAAGCGCTTCGCGCAGACGCTGGAGCGCGCGCGCTTCGACGCCTTCTTCATGGCCGATCACCTGGCCGTGCTCAACATGCCGATCGAGGCGCTCCAGCGCAGCCACACCGTGTCGTCCTTCGAGCCCTTCACGCTGCTTTCGGCGCTGAGCCAGGCGACCGAGCACATCGGCCTCGTGGCCACCGCATCGACGACCTTCGACGAGCCCTTCCACATCGCGCGCCGCTTCGCCTCGCTAGACCACCTGAGCCAGGGGCGCGCGGGCTGGAACGTCGTCACCACCTCCAACCCGGACGCCGCCCTCAACTTCGGGCGCGAGGACCACATGCCGCACGACGAGCGCTACGCCCGGGCACGCGAGTTCTACGACGTCGTGACCGGCCTGTGGGACAGCTGGGCCGACGATGCCTTCGTGCGCGACGCCGCGAGCGGCCTCTACTTCGATCCGGCGAAGCTGCACACGCTCGACCACAAGGGGACCTATCTTTCGGTGCGCGGCCCGCTGCACATCGCGCGGCCGGTGCAAGGCTGGCCCGTGATCGTGCAGGCCGGCGCGTCGGAGCCGGGGCGCCAGCTCGCGGCCGAGACGGCCGAAGTGATCTTCGCTGCGCACGGCACGCTGGCCGAAGGCCGCAGCTTCTATGCCGACGTGAAGGACCGCCTCGCCGCGCGGGGCCGCGAGCGCGATCACCTCAAGATCCTGCCGGCCGCCTTTGTGGTGGTGGGCGATACGGTGGAGGAGGCGCGCGCGATCCGCGCCAGGCTCGACAGCCTCGTGCACTACGAAAGCGCCATCGCCTCGCTCTCGATCGCGCTCGGCGTCGATGCCTCGAAGTTCGACCCCGATGCGCCGCTGCCCGCGGTGCCCGAAACGAATGCCAGCAAGAGCAGCCAGCAGCGCGTGATCGCCCTGGCCGAGCGCGAAGGCTTCACGGTGCGCCAGCTCGCGCAGCGCCTGGGCGGCTACGGCGGACTGGCCTTCGTCGGCACCGCGCAGACCATCGCCGACCAGATGCAGGAGTGGCTCGAGTCCGAAGGCTCGGACGGCTTCAACATCATGTTTCCATGGCTGCCGGGCGGACTCGATGCCTTCGTCGACAAGGTCGTTCCGGAGCTGCAGCGGCGCGGCATCTTCCGGCGCGAGTACGAAGGCACGACGCTGCGCGACAACCTCGGCCTTCCGCGCCCGGCCAACCGGTTCTTCCCGGCGCGATGAACCCACGATTCGGTCGCATCGATATCTGAAAAACGAATAAGCGAGCCGCGCGAGACTCAGATCATTCCCTTATTTGAAAGCAACGAATCGGTAGTTCGCGATCTGAAGACACGCCCGCAGAATCGGCCGCCGAGTGCTGATCGGCACCGCTATTTCGTCTGGGCTCCATGAATTTCCAACAGTTGCGCTCCGTGCGCGAAGCCGTGCGATGCGGCTTCAATCTCACCGAGGCGGCCCATGCGCTGCATACCTCGCAGCCGGGCGTCAGCCGCCAGATCCGTGAACTGGAAGACGAACTCGGCATCGCGCTGTTCGCGCGCGCCGGCAAGCGGCTCACCGGTCTGACGGCGCCGGGCGATCACCTGCTGCCGATCATCGAACGCGTGTTGCTCGAGAGCCAGAACCTGCGGCAGGCCGGACAGGAATTCCTCGCGCAGGAGCAAGGCCTGCTCTCCATCGCCGCGACGCACTCGCAGGCACGCTACGCATTGCCGATGGCGGTGCAGGAGTTTCGCGGCCGCTTCCCCAACGTCCAGCTGCATCTGCGCCAGGGCTCGCCCAAGCAGATCGCGCAGATGCTGCTCGACGGCGAGGCCGATGTCGGCATCGCGACGGAGGCGCTCGGCGACTACCCCCAGCTCGTGGCGCTGCCCTGCTTCCGCTGGACCCACTCGCTGATCGCGCTGCCAGGCCACCCGCTGCTCGACGCCCCGCTGACGATCGAGCGCCTGGCCGCCTACCCGCTCGTCACCTACGACAGCGCCTTCACCGGCCGCACGCGCATCGACCAGGCGTTCGCCGAAGCCGGCCTCAAGCCCGACTTCGCGATCACCGCGATGGACGCCGACGTGATCAAGACCTATGTCGAACTCGGCATGGGCGTGGGCATCGTCGCGGGCGTGGCGTTCGAGGCCGAGCGCGACACCAGGTTGCGCGCGGTCGATGCGGGTCATCTCTTCGGCATCAACCTGACGAAGCTCGCGGTCCGGCGCGGCGTCTATCTGCGCGCCTTCGTCTACGCCTTTATCGAGGCCTTCGCGCCGACCCTCGCGCGTCCCGTGGTCGAGGAAGCCCTCGGCAGCGGCGCGGCCGAGGAGGAGAGCGAACCCCTGGGCCAGGCGGCGCTGGCCCAGCTGTTCGCGCATGCGCCGGGCGCCGGCGGCGCGCCGTCGGCCCAGCATTGAGTCGACCGCCCCGACGGCGGTTCGACGCATGCGATTCACGACCTTCACATCCAAGGGAGATCCCCCGATGAGCGACGACACCCCTTCATCCATCGACACCAGCATCGGTGACCTACGCATCCGGCGCGTGGCCGGCCACATCGGCGGCGAGGTGCAGGACATCCGGCTCGGCGGCGATCTGCCGGCCGAGGTGATCGAGCAACTCAACGCGGCACTGGTCAAGCACAAGGTGCTGTTCCTCCGCGGTCAAAAGCATCTGGACGACCGCGAGCACCAGGCCTTCGGTGCGCGCTTCGGCCGCACGGTGGCCCATCCGACGGTTCCCTCGCCGCAGGGCACGAAGCTGTTCGAGCTCGATGCGTCCAAGGGCGGTGGCCGGGCCGATTCGTGGCATACGGACGTGACCTTCGTCGATGCGTTCCCGAAGATCTCGATCCTGCGCGGCGTGACCATTCCGGCCTACGGCGGCGACACCGTGTGGGCCAACACGGCCGTGGCCTACGAGCGCCTGCCGACCCAGCTGAAGCAGCTGGCCGACACGCTCTGGGCCGTGCACAGCAACGACTACGACTACGGCGCCGACCGCGTGCAGGTCGAGGAAGAACGCCTGCGCCATCACCGCAACGTCTTCGTCTCCGCCGTCTACGAGGCCGAGCATCCGGTGGTGCACGTTCATCCGATCTCGGGCGAGCGGGCGCTGCTGCTGGGCCATTTCGTCAAGAAGCTCGTCGGCCTGTCGAGCACCGAGTCGGCGCGCATTTTCGAGCTGCTGCAGAACCGCGTGACGCGGCTGGAGAACACCGTGCGCTGGAGCTGGCAGCAGGACGACGTGGCGATCTGGGACAACCGCGCCACGCAGCATTTCGCGATCAACGACTACGGCAAGCAATCGCGCTTGGTGCGCCGCGTGACCGTGCACGGCGAACCTGCGGTGGCGCTGGACGGCCAGCGCAGCCGCACCCGCAGCCGGCCCGAGGCGACCAACGACGCGCGCATCGACGAAGTCATTTCCGCCACCGCTTGAACCGAACCCTTCCCATGACACACGAACTCTCTGCCCACGACCGCCAACGCCGCGGCCTGCTGCAGGCCGGTGCCGCACTCGGCGCGACCGCCCTGCTCCCCGGCCTCGCGGCGGCGCAAGCCGGTGCGAAGAAATTCGCCGGCGTGACGCTCAACGTCTCGACCTTCAGCGCCGCCTATCCGAAGCTGCTGCAGCAGTGGCTGCCCGAGTTCGAGGCGCTCACCGGCGCCAAGGTGAACTTCGATGCGCCCTCCTTTCCGGTCTACAACCAGCGCGCCGACCTCGAGCTCTCGACCAAGGGCTCGGCCTACGACGTGGTCAACGTCACCTTCATCTATTCGAGCCGCTGGATCAATTCGGGCTGGCTGACGCCGCTCGACGACTACATCAAGAACCCCAACCTGACGCCCGTCGACTGGGACGTCAACGACTTCCTGCCCGGCGCCCGCGCGCCGGAGACCGGCCGCGACGGCAAGCTCTACGGCATCCCCTGGACGGCGGAGGCGCTCCTGACCGCGTCCTCGCGCTTCGACCTGGTCGAGAAGGCGGGGCTCGCTTTCCCCGACACCACCGACGATCTCGTCAAGGTGCTGCGCGCGGTCAACAAGAAGGAGCGCGTGGCCGGCTTCGTCGCCGACAACCACTACGGCTGGACCTTCGTGCCCTACCTGCACGCCTTCGGCGGCGACGTGTTCCGCAAGGCGCCCGACGACCTGTTCCCGACGCTCGACACGCCCGAAGCCATCGCCGCGGGCGAGTACTACGCCAACCTGCTGAAGGAGTTCGGCCCCGACGGCGCGATCACCTAACAGCCGGATCAGGTGACCCAGGCGCTGAAGCTCGGTCGTGTCAACTTCACCGATGCGGGCCAGCTCCACCTGGCCCAGCTCGGCGACCCCGCGACCAGCAAGACGATCAAGACCGTCAAGTTCGGCCTGGTGCCCAAGGGCCCGGCCGGCCGCTTTCCCGGCACCGCCGTGCACGGGCTCGGCATTCCGGTCGGCTCGAAGCAGAAGGAAGCCGCATGGGCCTTCATCCAGTGGGCGCTGAGCAAGCAGACCACCGGCAAGGCGGTCGCGGCCGGCTACGGCTCGCCGGCGCGTCGCTCCGACATCGACTCCGCGACCTTCCGCAGCAAGCAGGTGATCAACGGCAGCGACCTGGCGAAGCTCTCGCTCGACTCGATCGAGCTCGCCGCCAAGAGCGGGCACATGAAGTACCGCACGGTGTCGGTCTACCCGCAGATCGACCAGCAGCTCAACAAGGCGATCGAGCTGGTCGCGAGCGGCCAGTTGTCGGCGAAGCAGGCCTTCCAGCAGGCGCAGGCCAACTCGATCGGGGAGCTCAAGCGCGCAGGCGCGAAGCTCTGAGGGCCCAGGCGTGGCACATGCGATTACTGCCGACGGCTGGCAGCGAATGGGCTGGGAGAACGAGCGGCGCCGCGCATTCCTGCTGGGCCTCACGCCCTCGCTCGTCGTTCTGCTGCTGATCACGCTGGTGCCGGCCGCCGCGCTGCTGGTGGCGAGCTTCACGCCGCTGCAGCTCACGGACCCGGCCGGCACCTTCCGCTTCGACGATCCGTTGGTGAACTACCGGCAGCTGCTGCACGACGACCGCTTCATCGCGTCGATCGCGGTGCAGCTGAAGCTCTCGGCCTCGAGCGTCGCGCTGCAGCTCGGCGTCGGCCTCGGCCTGGCGCTGCTGCTGAACGGCAAGTCGCGCGTGCTCGAAGGCGCGCGCACGGTGTTCCTGATTCCGATGGTGCTGCCGCCGATCGTGGTCGCGCTGATCTGGAAGATCATGTACACGCCCGACGTGAGTCCGATCCACCGCACGCTCGAGGCGATCGGCCTGCCGGTGCGCTCGCTGATCGCCAACCCCGACACCGCGCTGTGGGCGATCTCGCTGGCGGACACCTGGCAGTGGTTCCCCTTCACCATGCTGATGGTGCTCGCGACGCTGCAGATGATTCCCGACGATCCGCTCGAGGCCGCGACGCTGGAAGGCGCGAGCCGCTGGCAGCTGTTCCGCTACATCGTGTTTCCCTACATCCGGCCCGTGCTCGTCGTGTGCGCGCTGTTCCGGCTCATCGACAGCTTCAAGGCCTTTCCGCTGATCTACGTGCTGACCAACGGCGGGCCGGGCAGCGTGACCGAGGTCACCAACTACTACGGCTTCATCCAGGCCTTCAATTTCTCCTACTGGGGTTACGCGAGCGCGATCGCGACCGTGATGCTGGTGGGTGTGTTTGTGTTGAGCTGGCTGGTCGGCAGACTGGGATGGAGCGACCATGACAAGCGCTAGCCCTGCATGGGGGATGGAGTCGCCGGAAGTCGGGCACGACGAAGGCGTCGTCCAGGACGTCGCACGCGCCGCGCCCACGCGTCGCTCCTGGCTCTCGCGCCACGGCCGTGCGCTCACCGTGGCCGTGCTGCTGATGGTCGTGCTGTCGCCGTTCCTGTGGCTCGTGCAGCTGGCCTTCCGCCCGGCGGCCGACATCTTCGAGGACAGCCTGCTGTTCGCGCCGACCTTCGACGGCTTCATCAGCCTGCTGCAAGGCAACTTCCTCAAGTCCTTCGGCAACAGCCTGCTCGTGAGCACGCTGTCGACCGGCTTCTCGCTGCTGATCGGCGTGCCCGCGGCCTATGCGCTCACGCGCTGGCAGTTCAAGGGCCGCGACCGCATCGCGCTGTGGATCCTGGTGACGCGCATGGCGCCGCCCATCGCGTTCACGATTCCGTTCTTCCTGGCCTACCAGTACCTCGGCCTGCAGGACACGGTGATCGGTCTCGCCATCGTCTACCTGACCTTCAACCTGGCCATCGTCATCTGGCTCATGCAGACCTTCTTCGAAGCGGTGCCCGCATCGCTCGAAGAAGCGGCCTGGATGGACGGTTGCGGCATCTGGCAGGCCTTCTGGCGCGTGTCGCTGCCGCTCGCCGCGCCCGGCCTCGCGGCCACCGCGGTGCTGTGTTTCATCTTCTCGTGGAACGACTTCTTCTACGCGCTCATCCTGACTCGCACCAACGCCATCACCGCGCCGGTGGCGATCGTCAACTTCCTGCAGTACGAAGGCTGGGAGTGGACCAAGATCGCCGCCAGCGGAACCCTCGTGATGTTTCCGGTGGTCGTCTTCACCGTGCTCGTTCGAAAGTACCTCGTGCGCGGCCTCACGGCCGGCAGCGTCAAGGACTGACCGCCTTCCCCTCTTTCAGGACCTTCATGGCTTCCATCACTATCCGCAGCCTCGCCAAGGATTTCGGCGCCACGCACGTCATCCGCGGCATCGACATCGACATCCGCGACGGCGAGTTCGTCGCGCTGGTGGGTCCGTCGGGCTGCGGCAAGTCCACGCTGCTGCGCATGATCGCCGGGCTGGAAACCGTCGATGCCGGCGAGCTCCTGCTCGGCGATCGGCGCATCAACGACGTGGCGCCGCGCGACCGCGACGTCGCGATGGTGTTCCAGAACTACGCGCTCTATCCGCACATGACGGTCGAGGAGAACCTCGGCTTCGGCCTGAAGATCCAGGGACTGCGCGCCCCCGACATCGCGCGCCGCGTCGAGCAGGCGGCCGAGACGCTGGGCCTGGACCAGCTGCTGCGTCGCCGCCCGCGACAGCTCTCGGGCGGCCAGCGCCAGCGCGTTGCGATGGGGCGCGCCATCGTGCGGCAGCCGCAGGCCTTCCTGTTCGACGAACCCTTGTCGAACCTCGACGCCAAACTGCGCGTGCAGATGCGCACCGAGATCAAGGCCCTGCACCAGCGCCTGGGCACCACCACGGTCTACGTCACGCACGACCAGGTCGAGGCGATGACCATGGCCGACCGCATCGTCGTGCTGAAGGACGGACGCGTCGAACAGGTCGGCGCGCCGCTCGAGCTCTACGACCGGCCGCGCAACGCCTTCGTGGCGGGCTTCATCGGCTCGCCGGCGATGAACTTCATCCCCGGGCGCCTGCAGCTCGACGGCACACCCTACGTGCTGACCGACGACGGCCTGCGCCTGCCGCTGGCCTCGGCGGCACGCGGATCGCACGGCGACCGCGTGCTCTACGGCGCGCGCCCGGAGCATTTCACGATCGATCTGGACCGCGGGCTCTCGGCCGACGTGATCGTGGTCGAGCCCACGGGCGCCGAAACGCAAGTCGCGCTGCGCCTGGGCGGCCAATCGGTCATGGCAGCGTTTCGCGACCGCATCGGTGCGCGGCCCGGCGACCGGCTGGCGCTGTGGCCGGTGGCGGCCGAGGCGCACCTGTTCGATGCAGCAGGCGGCGAGCGCCTCAACTGAGGCGAAGAAGCTTTTCTCCGACGAGAGATCCGCAGCGCGCGGCTAGCGCCTGAACTGCGCGCCGGCGTGGCGCTCGGGCAGGTGGTCGGACGCGCCGAAGAGCTTCCTGCGCAGACTGCCCTCCGCGTGCGCGGTCTTGTAGACGCCGCGTTGCTGAAGCTCCGGCACCACCAGATCGACGAAGTCCTCGTAGCTCTCGGGCACCACGGTTCGGCTCAGGTTGAAGCCGTCGACGCCCGTCTCCTCGATCCACGACTGCAGCTCATCCGCCACCTGCGCAGCATCGCCGACGATCGCCGGATAGCGCCCGCCCAGTTCGAACAGTTCCAGCAGCCTGCGCCGCGTCCAGCCATGCTGCTTGGCTGTGCGTGTCGCAGACTCGATGGCGTTGGTATTGGCATAGTCCACGGGTGCGTCCAGGTCGTAGCGCGCGTAATCGATGCCCGTGCTTGCCGCGAAATGCGCCAGCCCCGCCTCCCGGTTGGCGTACTCGCGATAATCGGCGTACTTCTCGTGCGCTTCCTTCGCGGTCGCGCCCGGCACCACCGCGGTCCCGACGAAGACCTTGACATCGTCAGGCCGGCGCCCGGCCAGCACCAGCTCCTCTCGCAGCGTCTGCACGGTCTTGCGAGCGGCCTCCTTGCTGGGCGGCGAGATGAACACGCATTCGGCATGCCGCGCCGCGAAGCGTTGCCCGCGTCCGGAGCTGCCGGCCTGGAACAGCACCGGCGTGCGCTGTGGCGAGGGCTCGGCGAGGTGGTAGCCCTCCATCCGGAAATAGCGGCCGTCGTGGCGCACTTTGTGCACCTTCGAAGGCTCGGCGAACACGCGGGCCTGCCGGTCGCGCCGCACCGCGCCCTCCTCCCAGCTGCCTTCCCACAGCTTGTAGAGCAGCTCCAGGTACTCGTCGGCACGGTCGTAGCGCTCGTCGTGCGCGATCTGCTGCGAAAGGCCCATCGCGCGCGCGGCGCTGTCGAGATAGCCGGTGACGATGTTCCAGCCGATGCGCCCGCGTGTCAGATGGTCCAGCGTCGAGAAGCGCCGCGCCAAGAGGTAGGGCTGCTCGTAGCTCAGGTTGACCGTCACGCCGAAGCCCAGGTGCTGCGTCGCCGCCGCCATGGCGGAGACCAGCAGCAGCGGATCGTTCACCGGCAGCTGGATCGATTCGCGCAGCGTCACGTCCACGTTGTGCTGATAGACGTCGTAGACCCCCACGATGTCGGCGATGAACAAGCCGTCGAACAGGCCGCGCTCCAGCGTGCGCGCGATCCCGGTCCAGTGCTCGAGCGTGTTGTACTCTGTGGAGCGGTCGCGCGGATGGGTCCACAGGCCATGGTTGATGTGGCCCACGCAGTTCATGTTGAACGCGTTGAGCAGGATCTCTTTCTTCCGGGTCATGGGCTGCGATCAGAAGGCCGGCACCACGCCGCCCGCGAAGGTCTTGACGATGAAGTCGCGCACCTCCTCGGTCTGGTAGGCCTTGACCAGCTGCTGCACCCAGGGCTGGTCCTTGTCCTGTTCGCGCACCGCGATCAGGCAGGCATAGGGGCCGTCCTTGTCCTCGACCAGGATGCCGTCGCGCACGGGGTTGAGGCCGGCCTTGTTGGCATAGTCGGCGTTGACGGCCGAGGCATCCGTGTCGTCGAGCGTGCGCGGCAACTGGGCGGCCTCGATCTCGACGAAGCGGAACTTCCGGGGGTTCTCGATGATGTCGCGCGGCGTGGCGTTGACGCCCGCGATCGGGTCGATGCCGCTCTTGAGCTTGATGGCGCCGGCCTTCTGCAGCAGCAACAGCACCCGGCTCTCGTTGGACGGATCGTTGGGGATCGCAATGCTCGCGCCTTCGGGCAGGTCCTTGAAACTCTTGTACTTCCGGGAGTAGATCGCAATCGGCCCGATCCAGGTGCGGCCGAAGCCGACGACCTTGTAGCCGCGCGAGCGCACCTGCGCCGCAAGAAAGGGCCGGTGCTGGAAGCTGTTGGCGTCCAGGTCGCCGGCATCGAGCGCGGCATTGGGCCGGCTGTAGTCGGTGAAGGGCACGATCTGGATCTTGAGGCCATAGTCGCGCTCTGCCACGCGCTTGGCGACCTCGAAGGTCTGCTCGTGCGGGCCGGTGGTGACGCCGACCTTGAGCAGCTTCGTCGTGCCGGGCTGCTCTTTGAGCGCGGCGTGCAACGGCAGGCCCGCGGCGGCGAGCGCGCCGGCCGAACCGATCTGCAGCATGCGGCGGCGCGAAACGGATGCCGATCGCGCCAGGTTGGAAATGGTCATCAGGACTCCTTGAAGATGAAATGACTGCAACTCACAACGCCCCGTGCCGCGGCGGCAGGCGGTCGTTGAGGTAGTAGTTGCCGACGGCGTGGTATTTCCAGCGCACCGGATCGTGCAGCGTGTGCGTGCGCGCGTTGCGCCAGAAGCGATCCAGGCCCAGGTCGTCGAGCGTGGCGGCCGTGCCCGCGAGCTCGAAGAGGCGCGTGGCGGCGTCGAGCGAAGCGGTGGTGGTGCGCACGCGTGCCTCGGCCACCGCGATGGAGGCCTCGGCCACGCTGCGCTCGTCGGGCGCGCGCTGTGCCGCGTCGACGATGCGCCCGGCGCGCCGCACCAGCGCCTCGGCCGCGCGCAGGCGCACCGCCACTTCGCCGACTTGCTGGATGGCGAGCGGGTCCTCGCTGGCACGCTCGACCTTGGCGTCGATCCACGGCCGCGAGCGCTCGCGCACCAAAGGCAGCGTGGCCTCGAAGGCGCCGCGGCCGATGCCCAGATCGATCGCCGCATGAAGCAACTGCGCGAACGGCCCGATGGTCGTGGGCCGCTCGAAGGAGGCGAGAAAAGGAACCACCCATTGCGCTTCGACGCGCACGCCGTCGAACGAGACCGACCCGCTGCCGGTGACGCGCTGGCCGAAACCGTCCCAGTCGTCCGTGATGGCGACGCCTTCGGCATCGCGCGGCACGAAGGCCAGGTAGCTCACGTCGCGGCCGCCCTCCTCGGTCATCACCAGCGTGGGAATCCAGTGCGCATAGAGCGCGCCGGTGCAATAGAACTTGCGGCCGTCGACGCGCCAGGCCTCGCCGTCGCGCGCGAGCCGCGTGCGGCGCTGGAAGTCCTTGTGCCCGATCTCGGCGAGCGCGTTGCCGAAGCGCTCGCCGGCCAGCACGCGGCCGTAGAAGAAGCGCTGCTGCGCCGCGCTGCCGCCCACGCGCAGCACCTCGAGCGCGTAGTAGTGGGTCTGCGGGATCTGGCCGAGCGATCCGTCGGCCGCCGAGATGGTCGCCACCACCTCGGCCAGCGTTTCGTTCGACACGCCCGCGCCGCCGTGTTCGCGCGGCACGGTGATGCCCCACAGGCCGCTGGCCGTGAAGGCCTCGAGCTCGTCCCAGGGCAGGCGGCGCTCGCGGTCGCGCAGGGCGGCCCCGCGGGCGAAGTCGGCCGCCAGGCGGCGCGCGACGGCGATGGCTTGGACGTCGTCGTGGATCAGCTCGGGTGTGCGTGTTGGGATCGCGGCCTCCAACGGCGCAGGAGAAAGGATCAGGGCCATGCTTCAGTTCCAGGAATGCCGCGGGGGCAGGATGCCGTTGAGGTGGTAGTTGCCGATCAGGTGCGCCTTCCAGCGCACCGGGTCGTGCAGCGTGTGGGTGCGCGCATTGCGCCAGTGCCGGCCGAGGTTGTGCTGCGCACGCGTGGCAGACGAGCCGGCCAGCTCGAACAGCTTCTCGCTCGCCTCCAGCGCGATCTGCGTGGTCAGCACCTTGGCCTCGGCCACGGCCACCGAGGCGCGGGCGCTGGATTCGGCGGTCACCGGTTGTGTGGCGATCTCGTCGAACGCGCGCCCGGTTTCCAACAGCACCTCGTGCGCGGCGTGCAGGTCGATCTGCAGGCGGCCGACGTCCTGGATGATGTAAGGATCGTCGGCGGCATGTTCGAGCCCCGAGTCGACCCAGGGCCGCGCACGCTCGCGCACGAAGGCGACCGCGTCGGCGACGGCGGCCTGGGCGATGCCCTGGTCGATCGCGGCCTGGATGATCTGCGAACCGGGGCCGAACAGGCCGGGCCGATCGGCCAATTGCCAGATCGGCAGGATGTCATCTTCGTCGATGGGCACCGCGTCGAATACCACGCTGCCGCTCGCCGTGATGCGCTGGCCGAAGGACGACCAGTCGTCGATCACGGCGACGCCGGGCGCATCGCGCGGCACCCACACTTGCACGGCGCGGCCCTCGTCGTCCAGTGCGCGCGCTGGAATGCGGTGCGCAAACAGTGCGCCGGTCGAATAGAAGCGCCGGCCGGTGAGGCGCAGACCTTCGGGCGTGCGCGTGAGCCGGGTGGTACCGTGCAGGATGGTTTTGGAGCCACGCTCCGGCCCGGCGTTGCCCAGCCGGCGGCCGGTCAGCACCTCGCCGTAGAAGCGGCGCTTCTGTTCCTCGCTGCCGACCTCGCGCAGCACGCCCAGCACGCCGAAGTGGTTCTGCGGAATCTGCCCCAGTGCGGGATCGGCCGCGCAGAGGATCACGAACACTTCGGCCAGCGTGGCGTAGGACACGTCGGCGCCTCCGTACGCGCGCGGCACGGTGATGCCGCCCAGGCCGCTTTCGGACCAGCGATCGAGCTCGTCCCAGGGCAGGCGGCGCTCGCGGTCGCGCTGCGAAGCGCCTGGCGCGAACTCGGCCGCGAGGCAGTGCGCGGCAGCCAGCGCTTCGGCATCGCTTTCGATGCGCTGCACGCGCGCGGGGTCGAGGGTGCGTGGCAAGCGTGCGGCGGATGAGTCTGGAAAAGGCGAATGGGACATGGAGGTGCCGTATCGGGGAAGGAAGAAGGCCACTAGACCAGCGGCGTGGCCTGGCGCGCGCGGCGCAGGCGCGGGTTGAGCGCGGCATGCAGCGCGTCGCTCAGCAGGTTCAGGCCCAGCACCGTGAGCACGATGGCCAGGCCCGGGATCGCGGTCATGTACCAGGCGGTGCGCAATGCGTCGCGCCCGAGGCCGATCATCGAACCCCAGCTCACCGCGTTGGGGTCGCCCAGGCTCAGGAAAGACAGGGCCGCCTCCGATAGGATGGCGTTGGCCACCAGCAGCGCGGTGGAGACGATCACCGGCGTCCAGGCGTTGGGCAGGATCTCGCGGAAGATCAGGTGCGCATCGCTCGCACCGAGCGCAACGCTGGCGCGCACGAACTCGCGCTCACGCAGCGACAGGAACTCGGCGCGCACCAGCCGCGCGATGCTGGTCCACGAGGTCACGCCCAGCGCGAACACGATGGTGCCCAGCGTGGGCTTGAGCACTGCCACGAGGATGATGGCGAGCAGGAAGGCCGGGATGGTCTGGAAGAACTCGGTGATGCGCGTCAACACCGCATCGACGCGCCCGCGGTAGAAGCCCGCGGCCGCCCCCACCGCGATGCCGATCGCCAGCGCAATGACGGCGGACGACACGCCCACCAGCAGCGAGACGCGTGCGCCGTGCAGCAATCCTGCCGCCAGGTCGCGGCCCATCAGGTCGGTGCCCAGCGGCGTCTCGGCATCGGTGCCGGGCCAGACGAAGGGCGCGCCCACCATGTCGAGCGGATCGCCGGGATACAGCGTGCCCGCCAGCAGCGCGGCAGCGAACACCGCGAGCAGGATCGAGCCGCCGATCAGGATCGAGGGCTGCAGGTACCAGCGCTTCATGCGGCGCTCCCCGCCGACGCATGCAAGCGCACGCGCGGGTCCAGCCGGGCCTGCACCACGTCTACCAGCAGGTTGGCCAGCACCACCAGAATGCCGCTGAACAGCAGCACGGCCAAGAGCACCGGGATATCGCGACTCTTGATGGCCTCGTACGACAGTTGCCCGAGGCCGGGCCAGCCGAACACCGTTTCCACCACGATCGAGCCGCCCAGCAGCGCGCTGCTTTGCAGGCCCAGCATGGTGAGCACCGGCACCACGGCGTTGCGCAGCGCATGGCCGAAGATCACGCGACCTTCCGGCGCGCCCTTGGCGCGGGCGGTACGGATGTAGTCCTCGGCCAGCGTCTCGATCATCGAGGCGCGTGCAAGCCGCGCATACACGGCCACGTAGTAGATCGACAGCGTGAGTGCCGGCAGCACCAGGTGGTGCAGATAGTCGAGCCACAGGCGCGGACCGCGGTGACCCGCGCTCACGTCGCTCAAGCCGCCGATGGGCAGCCATTCGAGATGAACGCCGAACAGCACGATGAGCATCAGTGCGGTCCAGAACATGGGCGCCGAATAGCCCAGCGTGGCCAGCGCAGACAGCACGGTGTCCGTCACGCCATGCGGGCGACGCGCCGAGGCGACGCCCAGCAGAACGCCGGCGATCACGGACGCCATCAACGCCACCCCTACCAGCGCCAGCGTGGGCCCGAGCCGGTGCAGCACCAGGCCCAGCACCGGCTCGCCGAAGCGGAATGAAAAGCCCAGGTCGCCCTGCGCAATGCGGCCCAGGTAGCTCAACAACTGATCGAACGCATGGCGATCCAGGCCGTACATCTGGCGCAGCTGCGCCACGTACTCGGCCGAGACGCTGCCGCTCTCGCTCGCGATCACGTCCACCAGGTCGCCGGGCATCGCCTTGAGCAGGGCGAAGTTCAGCACCGCGGTGCCGAGCACGACGCCCAGCAGTTGCAGCAGCCGCCGCAGGATCCGCTTCGTCATCCGCGTCCTATGCCTTCGACTCGAACCAGACGCGCGCGAAGTTGTTCTGGCTGTGATCGAAGGTGTCGGTGACGTTGCGCAGCCGCTTGTCCCAGACGCCGAACCAGCGGAACTCGAACAGGTTCAGGAGCGCCAGGTCCTTCTGCGCGAGCTTCTGGAATGACTGGTAAAGCTGCACGCGCTTGGCCGCATCGCGTTCGACCTGCGCGGCTTCCAGCAGCCGGTCGGCCTCGGCGCTCGCATAGCCCGAGGCGTTCTGCCACGGCGTACCCTTCGATTCGGCCTTCGACCAGTAGTGCTGCTCGACGCCGATCTGCGGGTCCTGCCAGTTGATGCCCCAGGAACTCACGAGCTGGAAGTTGTAGTCGGCAAAGACGTTCTTGGTCCAGCTCGCGAGATCCTGCGCGCGCAGATTGACGTCGATGCCAACGGCCCGCAGCGCCTGGCGCACGAATTCGCCGGTGCGGCGGTAGTCGTCGCCGAAGGGAATGAAGTCGTGGTCGAGCTTGAAGCGGAAACCGTCGGCCTTCTTCGGATAGCCGGCTTCGTCGAGCAGGGCCTCGGCCTTCTTGCGGTCGAAGGGGTACTGCTGCGTGTCCTGGGTGTAGAAGGTCTTGAGCAGCGAGGACACCGGCCCGGTCGCCGGCGACGCGTAGCCGCCCCACACGGTCTTGACCAGCGCGTCGCGGTTGATCGCGTGCAGGATGGCCTGGCGCACCTTGATGTTGCCGATGACCGGATCGCGCAGGTTCGGGATCAGCCAGAGCCAGCCGGCGAAGCCGTTGTAGCCCTCGGTGCTCACGACCAGGTTCGGCGACTTGGCCAGACGGTCGGCATCGGCGAAGGTGACGGGGTTGCGCTCGCCGTACTGGATGGCGCCGGTTTCCAGCGCGGTGGCACGGCCGGCCACGTCGGGAATGATCTTGAAGGTGAGCTTGTCGAGGTACGGCAGGCCCGGCGCCCAGTAGCGGTCGTTGCGCTCCAGCGCGATGTGGCTACCGCGCGCCCACTCCTTGAAGACGAAGGGGCCGGTGCCCACTGGCTTGTTGTTATAGGGGTTGTTGGGAATGTCGCTGCCCTCGTACAGGTGCTTCGGCAGCACGGGCGCGGCCACCACGTCGAGCGCATTGAGGATCACCGGCGTCGGCTTGGCGAGCGTGAGCACGACCGTGAGGCTGTCCGGCGCCTCGACCTTGCTCAGGTGCTGGAACACACGGCGTGCCGTCGGTGCGTGCTTGCGCCAGACCTCCTCGGCAGAGAACTTCACGTCGGCCGCGGTGAAGGGCTTACCGTCGTGCCACAGCACGTTCTTGCGCAGCTTGAGCCGCACCGTGAGGCCGTCGGCCGAAACGTCCACGCTCTCGGCCAGCTGCGGCCTGGGCTTGAGGTCCGGCCCGTAGTCGAGTAGGCCGTCGAAGATCTTGCTGACCACGGTGCGCCCGGGCGTGGAGGTATTGATGAAGAAGGCCAGCGTCGGCGGCTCGGGATGCACGGTGGCCTCCAGCGTGCCGCCGCGCTGGGCGCCCTGCTCGGTGTTGGGCAGGGCCTGCGTGATCGCTGCTGCATCCCCCGCATAGAGGCTGCCCAGCAGGCCGCTGGACAGCAGCGCGCCGGTCAGGCTGAAGAGCTGGCGGCGGCGCAGCTCGTGGCGCACGGCATCGTCGTTGAAAGGTGTCGTCATGAGAGAGTCCTTCGGGTAACAGAAAAAGAGGCGCTCACGCGGCCTGCAGCACCGGCTCGTCGATCCGGGCCGACGCTTCTTCGCGGCGCCGACCCGGCACGGCCGCGAGCAGGCTGCGCGTGTAAGGGTGTCGAGGGCGTTTCCAGATGCTTTCGTGATCGCCCGATTCGACGATGCGCCCGCCGTTCATCACCAGGACGCGGTCGGCGATGTAGCGCACCACCGACAGGTCGTGCGAGATGAACAGGTAGGCCAGGCCGTATTCGGCCTTGAGGTCGACCAGCAGATTGAGAATCTGCGCCTGGATCGAGACGTCGAGCGCGGACACCGGCTCGTCGCAGATCACGAGCTCGGGCCGCAGCACCAGCGCACGGGCGATGCCGATGCGCTGGCGCTGTCCGCCAGAGAACTCGTGCGGATAGCGGCGCCGCGCGCCGCCGCCGAGCCCCACGTCGTCCAGCACGGCGACGATGCGGCGCTCGCGTTCGCCGCGATCGCGCAACCCATGAATGGCGAGCGCGTGATGCAGGATGTCGTCGACGCGGTGGCGCGGGTTGAGCGAACCGTACGGGTCCTGGAAGATCATCTGCACCCGGCGGCGCTCAGGCAGCAGTTCGCGCGGCGGCAGCGCGAGCAGGTCGCGCCCGTCGAGCACTACACGGCCGGCCTGCGCCGGCACCAGCCGCACGATGGCGCGCGAGAGGCTGGACTTGCCACAGCCCGATTCGCCCACGAGGCCGACGGTCTCGCGATGGCCGATCGACAGCGAGACATCCCGCACCGCCTGCATCGTGCCGTGGGCGCCTGGGTAGCCGACATGCAGTCCCTCCACGGCGAGCAACGGCTTTGCGGCTGCCGCATCGGCGACAGCGCTGCCTTGCGCGCGTACCGGCGAACGCTTGAGCGCGAAGCCGCCCTGTCCGTCCGCGCGAACTTCAGCGAGCCGCGCGCCGCGGTAGTGCAGCGAAGGATCGAGGTGCAGCGAGGCGCCCAGCAGGCCGCGCGTGTAGGCGTGGCGCGGCGCCGAGAACACCGCCGAGGTCGGCCCCTCCTCGAGCTTGCGCCCGCCGTGCATCACGGCCACGCGATCGGCCCACTGCGCGACCACGCCGAGGTCGTGCGTGATGAGCAGCACCGCCATGTCGAGCTCGCGGCGCAGCTCGTCGATGAGGCCGAGGATCTGCGCCTGGATGGTGACGTCGAGCGACGTGGTCGGCTCGTCGGCGATCAGGAGGCGCGGATGGCATGCGACCGCCATCGCGATCATGACGCGCTGGCGCTGCCCGCCGGAGAGCTGGTGCGGATGGTCGTCGAAGCGGCGCCGCGGCTCCGGCAGCCGGACCCGCTCGAGCAGCTCGATCGCACGCGCGCGCGCGGCGGCCCTCGAGAGCGGCTGGTGCAGCGTCAGCGCCTCCGCCACCTGCTGCCCGATCGTGTGCAGCGGATTGAGCGAGCTCATCGGCTCCTGGAAGATCATCGAGATCTCGCGCCCGCGCAGAGCGACGAGCTCCCGCTCCTTCAGCGCCAGCAGGTCGCGGCCGGCATAGCGCACGGCGCCCGAGAGCTGCGCCTGCCGCGGCAGCAGACGCAGCACGGCCAGCGCGGTGGTCGACTTGCCGCAGCCCGACTCGCCCACCAGCGCCAGCGTCTCGCCGGCGGCGATGCGCAGGTCGAGCGCGTCCACCGCCGCTCGGCCACCGGGAAAGGCCACGGACAGGCCGCCCAGTTCCAGCAGCGGCGGATCAGGCAGGCCCGTAATCCCGTGCTCGGCCACGGAACGATCAGGCCAGAGCGAGGGAAGGCACCGCGACCGGCGTGTGGGCACGTTGCCGCAGCACCGGCAACGCACGTTCGACCGCCAGCGCGATGCGCGCACGCAGCGCCTCGCTGCTGACGCGGTAGTTCTCGAACTCCTTGTCGGTCGCATAGACGCCGATCGGCAGGGTATGCGCCTGGAAGAAGCTGAACAGCGGGCGCAGCTGGTGGTCGATCGCCAGCGCGTGGCGGTCGCTGCCCCCGGTGGCTGCGAGCAGCACCGGGACGTCGATCAGCGATTCGTGGTCGGCGAAGTCGAAGAAGTGCTTGAAGAGCCCGGTGTACGACCCGCGGTAGATCGGGCTCGCCACCAGCAGCAGGTCGGCGGACTCCACATCCTTGAGCGCCTGCTCGACCTCGGCCGGCAGCTGGCCGCGCTGCAGCACGTTGCCGAACTTCGGCACCAATTGGCCGAGCTCGATCAGCCGGGTCTCGGCGGGCCAGGCATCGGTCAGTCCGTCCAGCAGTTCTTCGACGAGCGCGAGCGTGCGCGACGGACGTTGCAGGCCGCCGGAGACGGCGACGATCTTGAGTTTGTGAGCCATGGCGAGATGAGAAGAAGAGAAGAAGAACTGGAGAAGCGATGCCTCAGGCGGCGGCGCGCGCGGACGGGACGATGTCATTGGCGATCACCTCTCCGATCGGACCGGTCAGGTTGGCCTGCCCTGGCGGGTGCACGCGCGCCAGCGGCAGCAACGGGAACACGAGCTCGGCGAAACGGTAGGCCTCTTCAAGGTGCGGATAGCCGGAGAAGATGAAGGTGTCGATGCCGAGCGCCGCGTTCCTCGATGCGCGCCGCGACCTCCTCCGGGCTGCCCACGAGTGCCGTGCCGGCACCGCCTCGCACCAGGCCGACGCCGGCCCACAGGTTGGGCGATACCTCGAGCCGATCACGCCGCCCCTGGTGCAGCGCGGCCATGCGCTGCTGGCCGATCGAATCGAAGCGGGCGAAGGCCTTCTGCGCGGCCGCGATGGTGTCATCGCTCAGGTGCGAGATCAGCCTGTCGGCGGCGCGCCAGGCGGCCTCCGAGCTCTCGCGCACGATCACGTGCAGCCGGATGCCGAAGCGCAGCGTGCGGCCATGCAAGGCCGCGGCGGCGCGCGCCTTGGCGATCTTCTCGGCGACGGCCTGCGGCGGCTCGCCCCACGTGAGGTAAACATCGACCTGCTCGCCCGCGAGTTCGATCGCGGCATCGGAGGAGCCGCCGAACCACAGCGGCGGATAGGGCTTCTGCACCGACGGGTACAGCGTCTTCGCGTTCTCCACGCGCAGGTGCTTGCCGGCGAAGTTCACGGTCTCGCCTGCAGCGACGCCGCGCCAGATGCGCAGGAACTCGGTCGTGACTTCGTAGCGTTCGGCGTGCGAGAGAAAGCTGCCGTCGCCGCGCTGCTCGTCGGGGTCGCCGCCGGTCACCACGTTGATCAGGACGCGCCCGTTGGAGAAGCGGTCGAGCGTGGCGGCCTGGCGCGCCGAGACGGTCGGCGAGATGACGCCCGGCCGGATGGCCACCAGGAACTTGAGCTGCTCGGTGAATGGAACGAGCGAGGAGGCAACCACCCAGGAGTCCTCGCAGGAGCGGCCCGTCGGGATCAGCACGCCCTCGTAGCCCAGCTGATCGGCTGCCTGCGCCACCTGCTTCAGATATTTGTGGTCCACGCTGCGCGCGCCATGCGCGGTGCCTAGGTAGCGGCTGTCGCCGTGGGTCGGCAAGAACCAGAAGAGCTTCACGAAATCGCCTCGCGTTCGGAAAAAAATGCCAGACCACGAATGTGTCGCCTGGGCGGGCCTTTACACCCGCGGCTGCTAGAAGCATTTCAGCTATCGATATGCAGATTCCAGGCTTGGCGCTCTCGCCGCCAGGTCCATGCACTGGCCAGTCCTCGGGTCCGCGGCGGCGGCACTGCCCTGGATTGCTCGGGTGAGGTCTAGAACGCCGGCACCAGCGAGCCCTTGAACTGGGTCTCGATGAAGGCCTTGACCTCGGGCGACTGGTAGGCCGCGACCAGCCGTTTGGCCCAGGGCTTGTCCTTGTCGGCGCGGCGCACCGCGATCAGGTTGGCGTAGGGGCCTTGCGGCGATTCCTTGATGACCGCGTCCTTGGCGAGCGAGAGGCCGGCCTTCTCGGCATAGTCGTTGTTGATGGCGGCGATCGCGAGGTCGTCGAGCGAGCGCGGCAGCTGCGCAGCATCGAGCGGCACGAGCTTGAGCTTCTTCGGGTTCGCGACCACGTCGAGCGGCGTCGCGTTGTTGTTCTTCACCGCCTCGGGCTTGAGCGTGATGAGCTTGGCCGATTGCAGGAGCAGCAGCGCGCGGTTGCCGTTCGAGGGATCGTTCTGGATGCCGACCGAGGCGCCGTCGGGCAGCGCGTCGATGGACTTGAGCTTGCGCGAGTAGAAGCCCAGCGGCGCCGTGATCGTGAGGCCTACCGGCACGATGTCGAAGCCGCGCGCCTTGTTCTGGTTGTCGAGGAAGGGCTGGTGCTGGAAGGCATTGGCATCGAGATCGCCGGCCGCCAGTGCCGCATTGGGCAGCTGGTAGTCGTTGAACACCACCACCTCGATCTTGAGTCCGTCGCGCGCGGCGACCTTCTTGACCACTTCGAAGACCTGTTCGGCATTGCCGACCGAGACGCCGACCTTGAGGGTGTTCTTGTCCTGCGCGTGGACGGGAAGGACGGCGAGCGTTGCAATGGCAGCGAGGGCGGTGCGGCGGCGGAGCGAAGAAAGCATGTCGATGTGTGCGAAATACAAGGGAGCGCGAATGTGCCATTGCATGGCGCGCGACGGAACGAAGAAAGCCGCATGTCGATATCCGTTCTTCGACGGACCGGTGTGCATAAGCAACCCACTATTTGTTCGTTCCCTTCGAGCTCGCCTCTTCGCATACTCGGCAGCTTTTTGAAGCGCAATGACCAGCCCTCCCTCCGACGCGGCGAACAAGAAGCCGCCCGTGATCCGTCTTGAATCCGTCCAGAAATCCTTTGCGCTGCCCAACGGCCAAGTCTTCGATGCCGTGCATTCGCTCTCGCTCGAGATTCCCGAAGGCGAGGTGTTCGGCCTGATCGGTAAGAGTGGCGCCGGCAAGTCCACGCTGCTGCGCCTCATCAACCTGCTGGAGCGGCCCGATGCGGGCAAGGTGTTCGTCGGCGGCCGCGACCTCACCACGCTCTCGCGCCGCGAGCTGCGCGACACGCGGCAGAACATCGGCATGATCTTCCAGCAGTTCAACCTGCTGCAGAACGCGACCGTGTTCGACAACGTGGCCTTCCCGCTCAGGATCCACGGTCGCCACGCGCGTGCCGAAATCGATGCGCGCGTGCGCGAGTGCCTCGAACTGGTGGGCCTGGCCGAGAAGATCGACAGCTATCCGGCGCAGCTCTCGGGCGGGCAAAAGCAGCGCGTCGCGATCGCGCGTGCGCTGGCGCCGCGGCCGCAGGTGCTGTTGTGCGACGAGCCGACCTCCGCGCTCGACAGCGAGACCACGAGCGCGCTGCTGGAAACGCTGCGCGACATCAACCGGAAGATCGGCGTCACGATCGTGATCGTCACGCACGAGCTTCCTGTGGTCGAGGTGCTCTGCCGCCAGGTCGCGATCCTCGAGAACGGCCGGCTGATCGAGCAGTTCGCCGTCGATGCCCCGAGCGTCGAGCGCCGGACCGCGCTGGGGCGCGAGATCGATGCGCTGGTGCGCCGGCGCGAGCGCGAGACGCTCGCAGCGCAGCCGCAACACGCGCAGCGGCAGCCTGCGACAGGAGGCCTGGCTTATGCCTGAGAACATCTCCGCCATCCTGCCCGAGCTGTGGACCGCCACCGGTCAGACCTTCCTGATGCTGGGCATCGGCCTGTCGGCCGCAGTGCTCCTCGGCGGCCCGCTGGGCGTGCTGCTCTTTCTGCTCGGGCCCGGCCAGTCGCTGGACAACAAGCCGGCCTTCCTGGTGCTGAACTGGCTCGTCAACACCGTGCGCTCCTTCCCCTTCATCATCCTGCTGGTGGCGCTGGTGCCCTTCACGCGCCTCATCGCAGGCACCTCGATCGGGCCGCTCGCGGCCGCGGTACCGCTCTCCTTTGCCGCCATTCCGTACTTCGCGCGCCTGGTCGACCAGTGCCTGCGCGAGGTGCCGCGCGGCGTGATCGAGGCCGCGCATGCGATGGGCGCGAGCGAGCTGCAGATCGTCTGGCGCGTGCTGGTGGTGGAGGCGCGATCCGGCCTGGTGCTCGCGCTCACCGTGCTGGCGGTGAGCTTTCTCTCCTACTCGGCGATTGCCGGCGTGGTGGGCGGCGGCGGCATCGGCGACCTCGCCATCCGCTACGGCTACTACCGCTTCCAGACCGACGTGATGGTGCTCACCGTGGCACTGCTCGTGGTGCTGGTGCAGATCCTCCAGTTCGTCGGCAACACGGCTGCGCGGCGGCTCGACAAGCGCTGATTCCCTTTTTCTCTTTCCTCTCTCGCACTCTCATGAAAAAAGCATTCCTGCTGCGCCGCACCGTTATCGCCCTGTCCCTGACCGCACTCGCGCTCGGCGCGCAGGCGCAGGCGGACGCCAAGAAAAACCTCGTGATCGGCGGCACCGCCGGCTCCAACATCGACCAGCTCAAGCTTGGCATCGTGCCGATCCTCGAGAAGAAGGGCTACAAGGTGAAGCTGGTCGAGTTCAACGACTACGTGCAGCCCAACCTCGCGCTGGCACAGGGTTCGCTCGACGCCAACTTCTTCCAGCACACGGTCTACCTGAAGAAGTTCTCGGCCGACCAGAAGCTGGACATCGTCGAACTCGTGCAGGGGCCGATCGCGCCGTTAGGCGTCTACTCGACCAGGCGCAAGTCGCTGGCCGAGGTGAAGGACGGCGACCGCGTGACCCTGCCCAACGACCCGAGCAACCTGGCGCGCGCGCTGGTGCTGCTCGAACAGAACAGGCTCATCACGCTGAAGAGCGGCATCGATCCGATCCGCGCCTCCGAAAAGGACATCGACCAGAACCCGAAGAAGCTCAAGTTCATCCCGCTCGAGGCCGCGCAGCTGCCGCGTTCGCTCGGCGACACCGAGTACGCGATCGTCAACGGCAACTTCGCGATCTCCTCGGGCCTCAAGCTGACCGAAGCCGTGGCGCTGGAGAAGACCCCCGACCACTACCTGAACGTGGTGGCCGTCAAGCGTGCAGACAAGGATGCGCCCTGGGCCAAGGACCTGAGCGAGGCCTATCACTCGAAGGAATACAAGGCAGTGGTCGACGCAAGGTTCCAGGGCTATGCCAAGCCCAGCTTCCTGCAGTAGGACGCTTCGACTGGCGCTTCCAGGATCTCCGCGCCAAGTCGACGGCACTCCTTCGCCGCGCAGTCGCCTCAGACAGATTGCTCATAAGCAAGCGAAGAATCGTTCGTTGTCGATAGCGGACCGGGCACCTAGAGTCGCCAGTTCGCTTTCTGCTTCAGATATTTTCTTCATGCCGGCTGTCCTGTCGCGTTCCACAACTGTCCAGCGTTTCGATATTCGCCCCTTCGATGCGCCGGTCGGCGCCGAGATCGTCGGCCTCGACATCGGAAAGCCGATCAACGAGGCTGATTTCGCGCGCATCCATCGCGCGCACCTGGACCACCACGTGCTCGTGTTCCGCGACCAGCAGATCACGCCGGACCAGCACATCGCCTTCAGCCGCCGCTTCGGCCCGCTCGAAATCCATGTGCTGCACCAGTTTCATCTCGAGGGCCATCCCGAGATCCTGATCGTCTCCAACATCAAGAAGGAAAACGGCGAGCCGCTCGGCCTCGGCGACGCCGGCGCCTACTGGCATTCCGACATCTCCTACAAGCCCCGTCCCAGCCTCGGCTCGCTGCTGCATGCGCAGGAACTGCCGAGCGAGGGCGGCGACACGCTCTTTGCCGACCAGCACCTGGCCTGGGAAGGGTTGAGCCCCGAGCTCCAGCAGCGCATCCTGCCGTTGAAGGCCGAGCACAGCTACCTCGCCAAGTACGAGGAGCTGCGCGCCAAGAATCCGTGGCGCCCCAAGCTCTCGCAGGCGCAGATCGACAAGGTTGCGCCCGCGATTCAGCCCGTGGTGCGCACCCATCCCGAAACCGGGCGCAAGGCGCTCTTCGTCAGCGAGCACTTCACCACCCGCATTGTCGGCCTGCCGCAGGACGAAAGCGATGCGCTGCTGGCCGAGCTGTTCGCGCACAGCGTGAAGCCCGAGTACGTCTACCGCCACCGCTGGGCGCCGCACGACCTGGTGTTCTGGGACAACCGCTCGCTGATGCACCTCGCCGCGGGCACGCCCGACGAACTCCGACGCAAGCTCTACCGCACCACCATCCAGGGCGACACGCCTTTCTGACCTTCAAGAAGAATGAACCGTTTCACACGCACCACCGCCGCGCTGATCGCGGGCCTCGGCCTGGCCCTGGGCAGCCTCGCCGCCCACGCCGAGGGCCGCATCCGCATCGCCGAGCAGTTCGGCATCGTCTACCTGCTGCTCAACGTGGCGCAGGAGCAGAAGCTTATCGAGAAGCACGCCAAGGCCGCCGGCGTCGACGCCAAGGTCGAATGGATCAAGCTCTCGGGCGGCTCGGCGGTCAACGACGCGCTGCTGTCGGGCAACATCGAGATCGCGGGCGCCGGCGTCGGCCCGCTGCTCACGCTGTGGGACCGCACGCTGGGCAAGCAGAACGTGCGCGGCGTCGCCTCGCTGGGCAACTTTCCCTACTACCTGGTCACGAACAACCCGAACGTGAAGTCGATCGCCGACTTCACCGACAAGGACCGCATCGCGCTGCCCGCGGTGGGCGTCTCGGTGCAGTCGCGCGTGCTGCAGCTGGCCTCGGCCAAGCTCTGGGGCGACAAGGAGTTCAACCGGCTCGACAGGATCAGCGTGGCCGTGCCGCATCCGGATGCGGCCGCGGCCATCATCAAGGGCGGTACCGAGATCACCGGCCACTTCGGCAACCCGCCCTTCCAGGAGCAGGAGCTCGCAGGCAACCCGAACGCGCGCATCGTGCTGAACTCCTACCAGGTGCTCGGCGGACCGGCCTCGGCCACCGTGCTCTACGCCACCGAGAAGTTCCGCAGCGAGAACCCGAAGACCTACCGCGCCTTCATCGATGCGCTCAACGAAGCCGCGCAATTCGTCAGCGCCAATCCCGAGAAGGCGGCCGACATCTACCTCAAGGTCGGCAACGCGAAGATCGATCGCGAGCTGCTGCTGAAGATCATCAAGAACCCTGAGGTCCAGTTCAAGACCACGCCGCAGAACACCTACGTGCTGGCCGAGTTCATGCATCGCGTGGGCGCCATCAAGAACAAGCCGGCTTTCGTGAAGGACTACTTCTTCGACGACGCCCAGAACGCGGCAGGGAACTGAAACGATGTCTTCGACGGCAGGTCTCGTCCTGCGCCATGGCTTGTCGCAGGCGCCCTTGCGCGGACCGGCGCCGGCCGCCTCGTCCGGCGCCGCGGAGCGCACCGGGCTCGATCCGCTGCTCCAGGTCGACGGCGTGAGCCTCGAATACCGCACGCCGGAACGCATGGTGCGCGCCACGCACCGCGTGAGCTTCGACGTCTTCGCGTCCGACCGCTTCGTGCTGCTCGGTCCCTCGGGCTGCGGCAAATCGACCTTGCTGAAGGCCGTGGGTGGCTTCGTCCATCCGGTCGAGGGCGAGATCCGGCTCGGTGGCCGGCGCGTCACGCAGCCGGGGCCGGATCGCATCGTGGTGTTCCAGGAGTTCGACCAGCTGCCGCCGTGGAAGACGGTCAAGCAGAACGTGATGTTCCCGCTGCGCGCTTCCGGCACGCTGGGCCGCAAGGAAGCCGAAGAACGTGCGCTGCACTACCTGGCCAAGGTCGGCCTCGCCCGCTTCGCCGACGTGCATCCGCACCAGCTCTCGGGCGGCATGAAGCAGCGCGTCGCGATCGCGCGTGCGCTCGCCATGCAGCCGCGCGTGCTGCTGATGGATGAGCCCTTTGCCGCGCTCGACGCCCTCACGCGCCGCAAGATGCAGGAAGAGCTGCTCGCGCTGTGGGAGGAGGTGCGCTTCACGCTGCTCTTCGTCACCCATTCGATCGAGGAAGCCCTGCTGGTGGGCAACCGCGTCGCGCTGCTGTCGCCGCATCCGGGCCGCATGCGCGCGGAGATCAACAGCCACGGCTTCACGCAGGCGAGCCTGGGCGGAAGCGAATTCCAGGCTGCGGCGCAGCGCATCCATCGCCTGCTGTTCGAAGAAGAAGCCACTGCAGCATGACGACAGCTCATCCACCCATCCGGCCCGAGTACGAACGCCCGCTCGAGCCCTTCACCGCCCTGCCCGTCGAGCGTCCGCTGCCCGCGGCCACCCGGCTCTGGGCCCAGGGCTGGCTGCGCAAGGGCCTGATCCTCTGCGCGCTTGCCCTCCTGTGGGAGCTGGCGGCACGCTGGCAGGACAACGACCTGCTGTTGCCGACCTTCGGCGCCACGGTGCAGGCGCTCGGGCAGGGCCTGGCCAGCGGCGAACTGCTGGCCAAGGTCCGCATCTCGCTGGCCGTGCTGCTGCAGGGCTACCTGGCCGGCGTGCTGCTGGCCTTCGTGCTGACCACGCTCGCGGTGTCGACGCGGCTCGGGCGCGATTTGCTGGACACGCTGACATCGATGTTCAACCCGCTGCCGGCGATCGCGCTGCTGCCGCTGGCTCTCTTGTGGTTCGGCCTCGGCCGCGGCAGCCTGGTCTTCGTGCTGATCCATTCGGTGTTGTGGCCGCTGGCGCTCAACACCTATGCCGGCTTCCAGGGCGTGCCGGAGACGCTGCGCATGGCCGGGCGCAACTACGGCCTGAAGGGCTTGCGCTATGTGCTGCAGATCCTGGTGCCGGCCGCGCTGCCCTCGATTCTTTCAGGGCTCAAGATCGGCTGGGCCTTCGCGTGGCGTACGCTGATCGCGGCCGAGCTGGTGTTTGGCGCCTCGTCGGGTCAGGGCGGCCTGGGCTGGTACATCTTCCAGAATCGCAACGAGCTCTACACCGATCGCGTGTTTGCGGGCCTCGCGATGGTGGTGCTGATCGGCCTCGCGGTCGAGAACCTGGGCTTCGCGACGCTGGAGCGGCTGACGGTGCGGCGCTGGGGGCAGCAGCGCTAGGCAGAGGGCGCCCGGCGATCGCCTGCAGCGGCTCAGACCGCCCAGCGCCAGCTCTGCGCAAGCGCGTCCTCCAGGCGGTCGCGGTCCGGCGGTGCGGCGTCATCCAGTAGCGGACTCTTTCCCGGCGCTGCGCTTCGCTTGTTGTGCAGCGGCGTGACGCGGACGGCCGCATCGCGCACAGGGGGCCCGCTCACCTGCCACAACACCGCCGTGATGGCAAGAACGCAACGGACCTGTTCGGCCGGCGAGACATGGACGATCTGCTTCACCCGTCGCATTCTGCAAAGAGGCGAGACGCTTGCCAAAGAAGGATTGCGAGTTATCTGATGCACTTTGCATCCGCACAGGGCAGCCATCCCGCGACCGGATCGCCCCGCGCACACGAAGCGGATAACCATATCGCTTTTCCTTCGTTGGTCGGCGACGGCAGCCGGGATAGCCTCCGTTCCTTCGAGCCAACGTCGAGGTGAATGTCATGAGTGCCGTATTGAATGACTGGCCGTCGTCCGAAACGCTGCCGTCCGTGAAGGCCGAACTCAACTACCTGAAGGCCGGCGAAGGCCGCCCCGTCAGCTACACCTTCGAGCCGCCGGACGGCCTGCCGTGGACGACCGGCGCGCTGGAGCCGCAGCGCGTGACCATCCGCGACGGCCGCCCGCTTGCCGCGCTGGGCGAGCTGTCGCTCGATCGCAGCGGCTTCCAGCACCTCGCGCACCGCAGCGCCCTCGCCGACTTCTCGGACGGAGCAGCGATCCGCTCGATCTACTATCCCGAATCGGAACAGCTGCTGCGCACGGCCACCGGCGCCGAGAAGGTGGTGGTCTTCGATCACACCCTGCGCGACAGTGCGCGCGGCTCGCGCGGTACCGCGTCGCTGCGCGAGCCGGTTCGCCGCGTGCACAACGACCAGACCTTCGTCTCCGGCCCGCGCCGCGTGCGCGACCATCTGTCGCCCGAAGAGGCCGCCGAGCGGCTCAAGCACCGCTTCGCCATCGTCAATCTCTGGCGGCCGCTCGCCACCGTGGAGCGCCTGCCGCTGGCGCTGTGCGATGCGCGCTCGATCGCGTTGGAGGACCTGGTGCCGAGCGACCTGGTCTATCGCGACAAGGTTGGCGAAACCTATTCCTTCACCTACAACCCCGCGCATCGCTGGTACTGGTTCCCGAAGCTGCGTCCCGACGAAGTGCTGCTGCTGAAGATCTACGACTCGCTGGCCGATAGCACCGCGCGCCTGACCGCGCACACTGCGTTCGAGAACCCGGCGGACGCACCCGACGCGCCGCCGCGCCGCAGCATCGAGCTGCGCGCGCTGCTGTTCTGGCCTGCAGCGCAGGCCGGGTGAGTGCGGTCGAGGTGACTGTACGGTCCCTTCGCTGAGGTTCACACGAAGAAGCGGAAGCGCACCGCGGGATCCTCGGTCACACGGCGGCTCAGGCCGCGCTCCCATTCGAGGTAGTCAGTCCAGACCTCGTCGCGCCGCGGGCCGGAAATGCGCATCACCGAGCCCCAGTCGTCGTCGAAGGGCGTCAGCAGTTGCTGCGGCGCATAGGACGCCTCGACGGGCCGTCCGTCGGCAGCCCAGGCGTCTGTTCCGCCGGCCAGCCAGGCGAAGGCCGATGCCGGCCAGCGCTGTCTCGCGTCGCGCGCGGCGAGACGGGCGGCGGCGCCGTCGGGCGAGCTGAAGACCACGGTACGGCCCGGCGCGAGCACAGGCTCGAGCGGCGCGAGCGAAGCGGGCAACAGGAAGCGTGCGCCCGGCAGGTGCCGCTTCTCGTAGTCGAGGCTGGGGCCGACGTCCACCAGCTCGGCCTCGCCGCGCGCGATCAGCCGTGCGAGCGCATCGGGCGCGAGGCCATCGTTCGCCGGCTCCGCTTGTTCCGGTGTCGGAGGCAGCACCGGCAGCTCGCCCGCGAGCACATGGACCTCGGCCTGGTTCAGCTGCGCCAGCCAGAACGCGGTCACGGCCGCGCGCAGCCGATGCGGCTCGTCGATCAGCACGATGCGCGCGTTGCGCGTGCCGACGAGATTCTCGAAGTGCATGAGCAGCTGGCCGCCGGGAACATGGCGCACGCCGTTCGCTGGGGAAGAGGAAGGCCGGAGGTCGAACAGATAAAGGGTCCGGTCCCGGTCGGCCTGCAGCCGCGCCAGGCCTTCGGCATCGATGACGGACAGGCCGTGGCGCGCGATCAGCCGGTCGGCCAGCGCGCGCAGCAGCTCCGGCGGCTCGGCCGGGATGTCGTCGACGGGCTGCGCGTTCTCGACCACCGGGCCGCCGCGCAGTCCCCAGGCCATCACGCCGTCCTCCAGGAAGACCACCTGGTCGCCGCCGGCCAGCAGCCGCAGCGTGGTGGCGCCGACGATGCCGCGCGTGCGGCTGAAGCAGTTGACCACCCACACATGACCGGGCTCGTTCGCGTGCAAGGCCCGCAGCGCCAGCTCGGTGCCCGCATAGTTGCGTGCGCCTTCGATCGAGAGAAAGGCGTATTCGTCACGCGGCCGCGCGTCGATGAGCGTGATGGGCTGCCCCGTGCGCCGGCGTTCTTCGAACTCGGCCAGCGACAACGTGGGCGTGCCGTAGTGCAGGCGAGCGAGATCGCCGAAGGCCTTGACCAGGGTGGCATAGCCGTCGATGACCGGCAGGCCTTCCGCGCGCCATGCGTTCAAGCCGCCTGCAAGACGCCGCACGCGCGAGTAGCCGAGCCGCTCGAGCAGCGCGGCCGCGCGCGCGGCCGGGCCCTCCTGCGCATCGGCCTCGTCGCACACCACGAGCTCGGTCGTGCGGCGCGGGACCAGCGCGCCGATCTGCAGCTCCAGCGTGGAGAGCGGCGCCAGCCGCGCGAGGTTGAGATGCGCGTCGCAGAACCAGCGCGCCTCGCGCACGTCGAGCAGCGCAAGCTCCGCGCTTCCGAGCAGCAGCGCCTGCAGTTCGCCGGGGGAAAGGGCCTCGTTGCTCAATGCGGCTCGATCCCGGCCTGCTTGACCACCGCCGTCCACCGCACGGTTTCGCTCTGGATGAAGCGGCCGAATTCCTCCGGCGTGCTGCCGACGGTGAACGCGCCGATCTCGTCGTAGCGCTTCCTGAATTCGGGCGCCTGCACGATCGCATGGAGCTCGCGTGCGAGCCGGTCCACCACCGCCTTCGGCGTGCCGCTGCGCGCGACGATGCCGTACCAGGAGGTCACCTCGAAATCCGCGAAGCCGGCCTCGGCCGTGGTCGGCACCTGGGGCAGCCAGGGTGCACGCGTGCGGTAGGCCACGGCGAGCGGCTTGAGCTTGCCGGCCTGGATATGCGGGATCGCCGTGACCACCTCGTTGAAGATGAACTGCGTCTGGCCCGCGAGCAGGTCGTTGAGCGCAGGTGCGCTGCCCTGGTAGGGAATGGCGGTGAAGTCGGCGCCGGTGCGGCTGCGCAGCAGCTCGCCGGCGAGATGGGAATAGGCGCCGACGCTAACGCCATAGTTGAGCTTGCCCGGGTTCTTCTTCGAATAGGCGACCAGCTCCTGCACGCTGCCGACCGGCAGCGCGGGATGCACGAGCAGCACCTGCGGCGTCTGCACCAGCAGCGACACGGGCGTGAAGTCGCGTGCCAGGTCGTAGCTCAGCTGCTTGAACAGGGCCGGCTGCACCGTGAGGTTCGACGCCGGCGCCAGCAGCAGCGTGTAGCCGTCGGCCGGCTGCCGCGCGACATGGTCGAAACCGATGTTGCCGGCCGCGCCGCTGCGGCTCTCGACCACCACGGGCTGTTTCAGGCGCTGCTGCAGCTGCTCGGAGACCTCGCGCGCGATCTTGTCGGCGATGCCGCCGGCAGGGTACGGCACGACGACGCGCACGGTCCTGGCGGGATAGTCGTCGGCGGCTGCGGCCAGGCCGGCTGCGAGCCAGAGGGCCGGAAGCGAAAGCAGCAGGCGCCGGCGATGGAAGTGAGTCATGGAACAGCGAGCGCCGAAGTCTGGAAGTCCGCCAATCTAGGGCGCCTTCTCGTCAGCGCCAACGAAGCTTTGCGCATGTGCACATGCGCAATGGGCGCATGCGAAGAACGCGGCCCTTCCTAAGATCGGTGCGGTCCCTGCCATGACCACCACCGCCTGCCCCTCCCTTCCACGCCCGCCGCGCGCCACCTGGTGGCGGCACTATGAAATCCCCACGCTGCTGCTCGCCGCGGTGCTCTACGCCGCCTGGGCCGCGCTGCTGTGGTGGCACCGCACGCTGCCGGCGTGGCTGCTGTTCCTGCTCGGTGGCTACCTGGGGCAGCTCCATTTCTCGCTGCAACACGAGAGCATCCATGCCATGCGCCACCTGCCGCGCTGGCTGCGCCACGCGGTGGTCTGGCCGCCCATCAACCTGTGGCTGCCCTACCCGCTCTACAACCGCAGCCACAGCGCGCACCACGTCAACTTCCATCTGACGCATCCGCAGAAGGACACCGAGAGCGTCTACCATGCCGCGCACGCCTGGCAGGGCTACGGGTTACTTCGGCGATGGGTCTACGGCGCCAACCAGACGCTCGCCTTCCGGGTGGTGGTCGGCCCCTGGCTGCGCCTGCTCAAGATGGTTCGCGGCGAGGCGGCGCGGTTGCGGGCGCACGACCTGTCGCACGTCCGGATCTGGCTCGTGCATGCGCTCAGCGTGGCACCGGTACTCTTCTACGTGATCCAGGTCTGCGGCATGGACCTGGTCACCTACGTGCTGTGCTTCGTCTACCCCAGCATGATGCTCGGAGCCCTGCGCTCGTTCGCCGAGCACCGATGGAGCGACACGCCGCACGCGCGCGTCGCAATCGTCGAATCGAACCTGGTGTTCGGGCTGCTCTACCTCTACAACAACCTGCACCACGTGCACCATCGCGCGCCCACGATGCCGTGGTACGAGATCCCGATCCACTTCCGGCGTCACAAGGCCGCGGTGCTGGCGGCTAATGGTCACTTCTACTACCGGGGCTATGGCGAGATCACGCGCCGTTTCCTGTTCCGGCCGGTGTTCGAGCCGGTGCATCCGCGGTGGTAAAAAAAGCGGGCCTCGAGGGCCCGCCGAAGTCGCTTCGCGCGTGAATGGAGGTTCGGATCGGCTAGCCCGGATGGCGTCGTTGGCCAGCCAGGCCACGCACCACCGCCACCAGGCGATCGATCTCGTCGAAGGTGTTGTAGAAGGCCAGCGAGGGCCGCACCGTGGTCTCGACACCGAAGCGCCGCAGGATGGGCTGCGCGCAATGGTGGCCGGTGCGCACCGCGATGCCCTCCTCGTTGAGCGCTCTGCCCACCTCCTCAGTGCTGTGGCCCGCCAGCACGAAAGACATCACGCTGGCCTTGTCGGACGCGGTGCCGATGAGGCGCACGCCGGGGATCGCGCTCAGCGCCTGCATGCCGTGGCACAGCAGCGCGTGCTCGTAGCGCGCGATGTTCTCGATGCCGATCCTGTTCACGTAGTCGATCGCCGCGCCCAGGCCCACAGCATCGGCGATGTTGCCGGTGCCGGCCTCGAACTTGTTCGGGATCGGCTGGAACACGGTCTTCTCGAAGGTGACGTCGGCGATCATGTTGCCGCCGCCCTGCCACGGCGGCATGTCCTCGAGCACCTCCCGCCTGCCCCAGACCACGCCGATGCCGGTCGGGCCGAACACCTTGTGGCCGGAGAAGACGAAGAAGTCGGCGCCAATGTCCTGCACGTCCACGCGCATGTGCGAGACCGACTGCGCGCCGTCGACCAGCGCTCGGGCACCCGCGCGGTGCGCGAGCTCCACGATCTGCTTGACCGGCACCACGGTGCCGAGCGCGTTCGAGACCTGGGTAACGGCCACGATCTTCGTGCGGTCGCTGAGCAGCTTCTGGTACTCGTCGAGCAGCACCTGACCCGAATCGTCCACCGGGATCACGCGCAGCTTGGCGCCCTTGGCGGAAGCGAGCTGCTGCCACGGCACGATGTTGGCGTGGTGCTCCAGATGGCTGACGACGATCTCGTCGCCCTCGCCCACGTGCTGCGCACCCCAGCTTTTGGCCACCAGGTTGATGGCCTCGGTGGTGCCGCGCACGAAGATCACCTCCTCCACCTCGGGGGCATTGATGAAGGCCCGCACCCGCTCGCGCGCGCCTTCGTAGGCATCGGTCGCGCGTGCCGCCAGTTCGTGCGCGGCGCGGTGGATGTTGGAGTTCTCGTGCTCGTAGAAGTACGAGATGCGATCGATCACCGCGCGCGGCTTGTGCGTGGTTGCGGCGTTGTCGAACCACACCAGTTGGCGACCGTTGACGCGTTCCTGAAGCACCGGGAAATCGCGCCGCACCGCATGCACGTCGAAGGCCGGATGCCGCCCCTGCTCCGCCGGCGGCACGGCGCCGCCGCGGGGCGCCGGCTTGGCCGGCGTGACGTAGCCGCTGGGCAGCACAACCGCGTCGACGAAATAGAACTTCGGCTCGACCGAGGGCACGGTCGGCGGCACGCCCGGGCCGGCCGGCGCCGCCGCACGCGGCAGTTCGGCCTGCGCAAAGGGATGGGCGGCTAGCGCGTCGAGCGGATCGGCCACAGCCTCGCTGCCGCGCCCGCCCGCCGGGGGATGGCCATGGCGGTCGCCGACGAAATAGAAGGGCGAGGCCGGGACGGCTGGATGCTGCGCGACCTGCGAAGCAGCTGCCGAATTCGCCTCCGGCACGCCCAGCAGCCCGCCGCCGAAGCGCGGCTCGTAGGCCGGCGCGGTGCTGACGACGCTGTCCGGCAGGCCGTTGGCCGCGGCCGCGTGCGGCTGCAGCGCCGGGGCGCGATGCGCCAGCGAAGCCAGCGGCGTGGGCGATGCGGGCAGCAGGTTGGCACCCGGCACCAGGCCTTGCGGAATGGGCGTGCCCGGTACGCCGGGGCCGAAGCCGGCCGGACTCGCGAGCGGCGAACCCGGCGGCGCGATGTTGACCGGCGCCTGTACGCCCGGTGCAGCGCCGCCGGGCAGCGCCGCGAACATGGCCGAGGCCATCTGCGCGAGCACGGCGGGATCGAAGGGCGCCTCGAAGCCGGCGTCCGATGAAGGAAGCGATGTGCTCACTTGTAGGTGTCGGCGTAGTCGTGGTACTTGCCGACTTCGACGTCGTCCAGGACGGCCAGCGCGTCGGTGGTCAGGACCGCGAGCGAGCAGTACAGCGAGATCAGGTAGGACGCGATCGCATGGTTGTTGATGCCCATGAAGCGCACCGACAGGCCCGGGCTCTGTTCGCCCGCCAGGCCGGGCTGGAACAGGCCCACCACCCCTTGGCGCTTGTCGCCCACGCGCAAAAGCAGGATCTTGCTCTTGCCGTCGGCCACCGGCACCTTGTTCGAGGGGATCAGCGGAATGCCGCGCCAGGTGATGAACTGCGAGCCGAAGAGGCTCACGGTCGGCGGCGGGGTGCCGCGGCGCGTGGCCTCGCGGCCGAAGGCGGCGATGGCCAGCGGATGCGTGAGGAAGAAGGCCGGCTCCTTCCAGACCTTGGTCAAGAGCTCGTCGAGGTCGTCCGGTGTTGGCGCGCCGGTCAGCGGGAAGATGCGCTGCTCCTCGCTCACCTGCGACAAGAGGCCGTAGTCGGGGTTGTTGATGAGCTCGCTCTCCTGGTTCTCCTTGATCGTCTCGATCGTGAGGCGCAACTGCTCCTTGATCTGGTCGTGCGGGCTGCTGTAGAGGTCGGAGATGCGGGTGTGCACGTCGAGCACGGTGCTCACGGCATTGAGGAAATATTCGCGCGGCTGCTCTTCGTAGTCGACGAAGGTGCGTGGCAGCTGGTTTTCTTCTTCGCGCGCGGTGCAGGTGACCTTGATCGATTCCGGGTTCTTGACCTTGTTGAGCCGGTAGATGCCGGCTTCGACCGGCACCCATTGCAAGAGGTGCGTGAGCCAGCGCGGGCTGATGGTTTCGAGCTGAGGGACGGTCTTGGTGGCATTCGCCAACTGGCGGGCGGCGTTGTCGCCGAGAGCGGTGGTACCACCGACTGTTGCACTCATGAGGGCTCCGTGAACATTGAAGAAAGAAACGAGGACACGGCGAGTGTCGGCCGCACGGGGCCGGTCGTTCAACAGGCTATAGCCGCCAAATTGATGCGTTGCGCCAGCCGCCGGCGCTCCAGCTCCTCGCAATGCGCGAACAGGGCCGCGCTGTGAATGCCAAGCGAATGGGCGAGCTTCTGCGCAGTCACGATCGAGGCGATCACGCTGCCCCGCTCGATCTCGCCCACGTACGAGCGATTCAGACTCGAGCGCTCGGCCAACCGCTCCTGCGACCAGCCCTGCGCCTCCCGAAGCTGCCGTACGACCACGCCGAAGTCCTGCACGAAGACCTTCATCCTGCCGCCCCCGGCGCCTTCTGCAGGCTGGCCTGGGTCACGCTGGCGCCCGGGGACACGTCGTCGGTCACCCACACGTTGCCGCCGATGGTCGCGCCCTTGCCGAGCCTGACGCGCCCGAGGATGGTCGCGCCGGCATAGATCACTACCTCGTCCTCCACGATCGGATGGCGCGGCAGGCCCTTGTGCGGATGGCCCTCGGCGTTCGTCGGAAAGCGCTTGGCGCCGAGCGTGACGGCCTGGTACACGCGCACGCTTTGCCCGATCACCGCGGTCTCGCCGATCACGACGCCTGTTCCGTGGTCGATGAAGAAACCGGCGCCGATCTGCGCGCCTGGATGGATGTCGATGCCGGTCTGCGCATGCGCGAGCTCGGCCACGATGCGCGCCAGGAGCGGCAGGCCCAACCCATAGAGCTTGTGTGCGAGCCGGTGATGGATCATCGCCAGCACGCCCGGATAGCACAGCAGCACCTCGTCGACGCTGCGCGCGGCCGGGTCGCCCTGGTATGCGGCGAGCACGTCTGTGTCGAGCAGCCGGCGCAGGCCCGGCAGCGCATCGGCGAACTCGCACACCGCCCGTGTGGCATCCTCATCGATCTGCTGCCCGCTCGTGCCGCGGTGGCGCGCGCTGAAGTCCAGCTCCAGGCGTGCCTGCTCCAACAGTCCGTGCAAAGCGGCATCGAGGGTACGGCCCACGTAGAAGTCCTCGTTCTCGTGTCGCAGATCCGGCGGGCCCAGCCGCATCGGGAACAGCGCGCCCTTGAGCGACTTGACGATCGCGGACAGCGCGTCACGCGACGGGAACTCGCGCGGCCCCAGCTCGCGCGAGCGCTTCTGCTGGTCGCGCCACTCGTCCCGTGCGCCGCGCAGCGCGCGCACCACCTCGCCCACCTCGACATGAGCCATCGACATCCTCCTTGAAACGATCTTTGTTGTCGCGCGCGGGAGAGACTTCAGTCCTGCACCCAGGGCAGGCCGTGGAAGCGCCACCCGTCCGCGCCGCCGCGATGCTGTTGCGCATCGAGCTCGCCCTCGAAGCCCTCGAGCACATTGAAGACATGCGTGAAGCCGGCCTTGGCGGCGGCCTCGGCCGCCAGCTTCGAGCGCTTGCCGCTGCGGCACAGCAGCAGCGCCACGGCCTGCTTGCCGCCCGCCTTCGCGAGCCGGGCCTCCAGCTCGCGCTCGAAACGCGGGTTGCGCGTGAGCGCGGTGCCGGTGGCCCATGGCACGTGCAGGCTTTGCGGCACATGGCCGACGAACTTGCGTTCCTCGCCCGAACGCACGTCGACCAGCACCGCCTGCCCCGCCTCGACCAGCGCCCAGGCGATCTGCGGGTACACCCCGCCTGCATGCGACCCGCCCTGCGCTTCGGCCTCTGCACGGGCACGCAGCAGCACCTCCGGCAACGCGACTTCCTCGACTTCCAACGACATCGTGCACAACCCCTTCTGATGCGGTTCGCCACCCTGGTGGGCGGCGATAGCCATCAATGTAGAAGGGGCGCAATGAATCTCAAACGAACGAAAAGTTGAATCTTCAGAACCAACTCAACTATGGTGCCGGCCCGCTGCTCGCCCCGAGCATGAGTCTCCGGGCAGTTGTCGAAGCTCGGTCTCTTCGAGTCGATTCACAGGTCCACCAAGGAAGCCGAGGGCGTCTTCGAGCGTCAGCGCACTTGGGCGCTGCAGGCTCAGGATCGAACGATCGTGCACGACTCGTCCTTGGCCCAGTCCGAGAAGCTCAGGTAGTAGGCCGACACATCTTGCTGGCCTGCTTCAGGGCGGCCCATGCGGCCAGGGCCGCTCGCCCGCCACCGTCGCAATGCGTCACCACGGGCGCATCGGCCTCGATGCCCGCATATAGATCGGCGGCGCCACCGCGCGTGCTCGGATCCGGCGAATGTGTATGGATGGAGAGGGTTTCGAATTTCCAGTTCTGCGACATCGTGAATTCCAAGGCCGGGAGGGCTTCAGGCGGCCCCGTACGCCGCGGCCATCTGGAGAGCGCCGTCGGGAAGCGGAAGTGTGGAATGCGCAGCTTCATATGACGCAAGCGCACGACCGGCGCATGCGCGCCGCATTGCGCTTCAGCAGGCGAGCAGGAGCCGGCGATCCGCGCTGCCGCGCACGTCGGGCACGACGGTGGGCTCGGCGCGCGGCACCGCATCCAGCAGGCCGTGCCGGCGCAGCAGCGTGCGCAGCGTGTTGCGCGAGATGCCCAGGAGCCGTGCGGTCTGCACCTGGTTGCGCGTGCAGTGCGCGTAGGCCCCGCTCACCAGCGCCTGCTCCACCGCGAGAAAGAGCCGCGGTCCACGCGCCTCGAACAGCGCCTGCAGCGCGACAGCAAGCCGGTCCACCTCCGCCTGCGTCGTGGCGGCAGGTTCCGGCGCCGGTGCAGGTGCCGTGGCCCCATGGGCCGAGATGTCGGGCAACTGCAGGTCCTGCGCCCGGATCAGGTCGCCGCGGCAGACGATCAGCGCGAAGTGGATCGCGTTCTCCAGTTCGCGGATGTTTCCGGGCCAGGGGTAGGCCAGCAGAACGGCCTGCGCGCCCTCGCTGAGCTGCGCCGCCCCGAGGTGCAGCTTGGCCCCGTAGAACGAGATGAAGTGCGCCGCCAGCGGAAGGATGTCGCCGGGGCGCTCGCGCAGCGGCGGCAGCGTGATCGGCGCGACATTGAGCCGGTAGTAGAGGTCGGCCCGAAAGCGCCGCGCCTCCACCGCCCGGCGCAGGTCGATGTTGGTTGCCGCCACCAGGCGCACGTCGAGCGCGATCGGGCGGCGCGACCCCAGCCGCACCACCTGGCGCTCCTGCAGCACGCGCAACAGCTTCACCTGCAGCGCCAGCGGCAGGTCACCGATCTCATCCAGGAACAGCGTGCCGCCGTCGGCCGCCTCGAACCAGCCGGCGCGCGCCTGGCTGGCGCCGGTGAAGGCCCCGGCCTCGTGGCCGAAGAGCTCCGCGTCGATCAGGTTCTCGCTGAACGCGCCGCAGTTCACGGCAATGAAAGGTCCCTTGCGACCGCTCTGCTGGTGCACGTGACGGGCGATCAGCTCCTTGCCGGTGCCGGTCTCGCCGATGACCAGCACGGTGGCATCGGTGCGCGCGACGCGCTCGACCTGCGCATGGACCTGCACCGAACCCGGGTCGCGAAACAACAGCGCCTTGGCGCGGATCGAGAGCGCCGAGGATGCGGAGTCGGGCAGTGTCAGGACGGTGGTCAAGGTCTGCGACGACGGCGCGCGCTGGCCGCGCGGCCGCCCAGTGGAACATGGCGGCACGATAGGGCCGCGACGGCTGCATCGAAACGAAGAAATCCGAACTTGCTTATGCGGGCCGTCGATCGGCAGCAGGCGTCCGCCGCCGCGACGCCGGTCCGGCGCGAGCCCACAACCGGCGCAGCCGCACCGGCGCGCTGGCCAGGCCGTCAGGAAAGCCCAGCACCACGACGACGATCAGGCCGCCGTAGATCAGCATGCGGTACTCGCCCAGGCCGCGCAGTCCTTCCAGACCGCAAGTGAGCACGAAGGCGGCGATCACCGGGCCGGCGAAGCTGCCCAGCCCGCCGACCAGCACGATCGAGACGATCAGCATCATCAGCTCGACGCCCGCTGCCGAACCGGGCGTCAGCACCAGCACGTAGTGCGCGTAGAAGGCGCCGGCCAGGCCGACCAGCAAGGCCGACAGCGCGAAGGCCGCCATCTTGTGCGCCGTCAGGCCGATACCGAGGCTTTCCGCCGCTGTCTCCGAGTCGCGGATCGCCATCAGCGCCAGCCCGGTGCGCGAGCGGATTACCGCGCCCAGGCACAGGAGCGACAACAGCAGCAGCGCGAGCGCGGTGTAGTAGTAGCCGGTCTTGGCCGCCACGTCATAGTGCACGACGCGCAGGCCGAAGACCACGATGTCCGGCAATGCAGGAATGCCCGAGAGCCCCATTTCGCCGCGGGTCAGCTCCTTGGCGTTGGACAGCACCAGGCGCACGATCTCGGCGAAGGCCAGCGTCACGATGGCTACATGCGGCACCGACTTCAGCCGCAGCACCGGCAGCGCGATGAGGCAGCCCGCGGCCGCCGCCGCCAGCGCCGCGATCCAGACGCTGAACCACGGACTCAGGCCGGCCTGCATCGACAGCAGCGCGGAGCCGTAGGCGCCGATGCCGAAGAAAGCCTGGTGGCCGAAGGACTTGAGACCCGTGATGCCGGTGGCGAGGTTCCAGCTGGCGGCGAAGACGGCATGGATCATGGCCAGGATCGCGACATGCAGCACATAGGCGTTGCCGCTGAACCCGGGCAGCAGCGCGGCGCTGGCGAGGAACCACGGGAGCGCGCCCCACTGGCCGATGGACGAGAGCGTTCGTTGGAGCTGCATGCGCGTGCGCTATCGGGTCGAGGTCGCGAACAGGCCCGCGGGACGCAGCCACAGAATCGCGATCAGGACGGAGAAGGAGATCACGTCGCGCCATTCCGACGAGGTAAGCGACAGGCCGATGCTCTCGACGACGCCGAGCACGAAGCCGCCGGCGATGGCGCCCCCGAAGCTGCCGAGCCCGCCCAGCACCACAACCACGAAGGCCTTCAGCATGAAGGGATTGCCCATCCACGGATTGACCGCGGCCAGCGGCGACAGCAGGGCCGCGGCCAGCGCGCCGAGGCCGCCTGCGAGCACGAAGGTCCAGGCATGGATTCGAGTGGTGTCGATGCCCATGGCCTGCGCCGCCTCCGCGTCCTGCGCGGTGGCGCGCAGCGCGCGGCCGAAACGCGTGTACTTGAGCACGGCCGCCGCCAGCGCGATCACCGCGACGCTGGCCGCGAGGATCAGCAGCCGCTGCCAGGGCATGCGCAGCTCGCCCAGGCGCAGCGAACCCTCGACGAAGTACTCGACGGTCTTGAAGCGCTCGCCCCACAGGTGGAAGGCGATGTTCTGAAGCACGATGGAGACGCCCAACGTCAGCGCGATGGTGTTGAACTCCCAGCCCTCGCGCTGGTGCAGCGGCGCGACCGTGAGCCGGTGCACCAGGCCCGCCGCGGCCGCGCCCAGCAGCACCGCGCCCGCGATGCCCCCCAGCGGGGGCAGGCCCATCTCGGCCACCAGCACGTAGGTGGCGTAGCCGCCCAGCATGAAGAACTCGCCCTGGCTCAGGTTCAGGATGCGCATGGTGCCGTAGATCAGCGCCAAGCCCGCACCGACCAGCGCATAGACGGCGCCCTGGACCAGGCCGTTGAGGATCTGTTCGACGAAGAGCGCGAAGCTCACGGCACGGCCTCCCCCAGGAACTCCCGCATCGCCGGCTCCTGCAGCGCGGCCGGCCCGCGGCCCTCGAACACCACGCGCCCGGCCTTCAGCAGGTAGCCCCGCTGCGCCAGCGAGAAGCACAGCGCCGCGTCCTGCTCGTTGAAGAGCAGGGTCAGGCCCTCGCGGTGGAGGTGGCCCAGCAGCGCGGCGACCTCCTCGACCGCGCGCGGCGACAGACCCAGGAACGGCTCGTCCAGCAGCAGCAGCGAAGGCCGGCACATCAGGCCGCGCGCGATCGCCACCAACTGCTGCTCGCCCCCGCTCAGGCGCCCGGCCGGCTCGCGCCGCTTCGCCGCGACCAGCGGCAGCAGCGTCTCCACCCGCTCCAGCGTCTCCCGCACGGCCTGCGCACTCGCCACGCGGTACGCGCCCATCAGCAGGTTCTCGCGCACCGTCATCGCCGGAAACAGCCGGCGCCGCTCCAGCACGAAGCCGATGCCGAGCCCGGCCCGCTCATGCGCCGGCAGCGCGCGCAGCTCGCGGCCCTGGTGCCGGATATGGCCGCTGACGCCGCGCAGCAGGCCGGCCACCGCCTTGAGCACGCTGCTCTTGCCGGAGCCGTTGCTGCCGATCAGCGCCACGATCTCGCCGCGCCGCACCTCCAGCGACACATCCCACAGCACCTGCGCCGCGCCGTAGAAGGCGCTGACGGCCCTGAGCTCAAGCACGAGCGCGCCCCAGGTAGAGATCGCGCACCGCGGCATGCGCGTGGATCTGCGCCATCGTGCCCTCGGCCAGCAGCTGCCCGCCGGCGAGGAAGCTCACGCGCTGCGCGAGCCGGCCGACGAATTCCAGGTTGTGGTCGATCATGAGCACGGTCAGGCCATCGCGGTTCAACCCGCGCACCAGCGCCTCGAGCGCGGGCAGGCTGGGTTGGTCGATGCCGCCGCTGAGCTCGTCGATCAGCAGCAGCGAGGGCGCCGTCGCCAGCGCACGCGCCAGCTCCAGGCGCTTGCGCTGGCCGGTGCTCAGGGTGCCGGCCGGCGCCTCGCGCTTGGCGGCCAGGCCGACGGCATCGATCACGCCCTGCACCTCCTCGCGCACGCGGCGCATCGAGGAAAAGCGCGCCAGGGCGCCGCACATCACGTTCTGCTCCACCGTCAGCCGCGCGAAGGGCTGGGTGATCTGGAAGGTGCGCGCGATGCCGGCGCGGCAGCGTCGGTCGGGGCGCAGCGCGGTGACGTCCTTGGCCGCGAAGCGGATGCTTCCCGCCGTCGGCCGCAACGCGCCCGCGATCAGGTTGAACAGCGTGGTCTTGCCGGCGCCGTTGGGCCCCAGCAGCGCGTGGATCTCGCCGCGGCGCAGCGTGATATCGACGCCGTCCACCGCGGTCAGGCCATCGAAGCGCATCGTGAGCCCGTGCGTGCGCAGCAGCGCCTCCTGCGCCATCGCCCTTCAGTCCTGGCGCCGGAACGCGACGCTGCCCGGCACCTCGGGCGGCCAGATGGCGCGGATCACGCCGTCCTGGACCTGGGCCGCCGGCAGCGTCAGGTAGCCCGCGCCCACCTTCGGCGAATGGTTCTTCGGATCGAAGACCCAGTGGCCGACGGCGCATTGGTAGTCGGTGGCGAGGAAGGCCTTGTTCAGGGCCTCGGGCGCCACGTCCTGCGCCCGGTGGATGGCGTCGAACAGCACCTCCGCCGCGCAGGCGCCGAAGGCATGGTCCATGGAGACAGTGGTGCCGACATAGGCGCCGATCTTCTCGGCGAAGGCCTTGTGGGCCGCGTTGTACTTCGGATCGAACAGGAAGGGGATCAGGACCAGGCCCTCGGCGTTCTTGCCCGCGCCCTTGGTGAACTCGGCCAGCGTCGGGTAGTAGGTCGCGATGTGCACGGCGCGGATGTCCTGCTCGCGGATCTGCTTGACCAGCGCGATGCCCGAGTTGGCCGAGGTGAAGATCGAGTACAGCAGGTCCGGCGCCTGCGCGCGCAGCTTGGAGATCTGCGGATAGAAGTCGGTGTGCGCCAGCGGCACGGTCTCGGTGGCCAGCACGGTCCAGCCGTCCTGCTTCAGGTAGCGGGTGGCGTACTCGACATTGGCGCGCGCGAAGTCGCTGTCCTCGATCACGAAGGCGACTGTCTTGTTCCTCGGCACCAGCTTCTTCTGCTGCACCAGCAGGCGCACGGTCTCCTTCAGCGTGTACGACGACGCATCGCTGTTGAAGTCGTGCTTCCAGAAGTTGCGGTACTTCTGCGGGTCCCGCTCGATGCGCTCGGCGATCTCGATCGCCACCGGCTGGCCGCTCATGAACACCTTGTTGTGCGCCGGCGCGAGTTCCATGATCGCCAGCGCCACCGAGCTGTGCAGCAGCTCGGCCAGCAGCACATCGACGTTGTCGCGGGTCAGCAGCTTCTGCGCGGCGCTCAAGCCCACGTCGGGGCGCGACTGGCTGTCCTCGAACAGCAGCTCGATCGGCACGCGCCGGCCCTTGAAGGCGACCCCGCCCGCATCGTTGACCTGCTTCGCGGTGAACTCGAAGGCCCGCTTCATCGCGATGCCGCTGGTGGCCGCGGGGCCGGTGAAGGGGCCGATCACGCCGACGCGCACCTTGTCGGGGGCTTGCGCGCCGGCCGGGAGGGCCAGGCACAGGGCGAGCGCGCCCGGCCAGAACTTGCTCAGGATGCTCATGCTCTTTCTTTCCTCACAACAATGGATTGGCGGCGTCCTGTCCCAGCAGCACGCGCCCGTACAGCGATCCCGCGACATCGAAGTTGAAGGCGATGTGCGACTGGATCGCGTGCGCATCGCGAAAGGCGCGCTGCAAGGGGCTGTCCAGCAGGATGGCGCTGGCACCGGCGGCGGCGAACAGGCTGCTCGCCGCCTCGGTGCACAGCGCCACGGCGTAGGCGCCGTCGCGCCGGTAGCGCGCCTTGGCCGGCATCTGCGGCGGCACCCCGCGGGCGGCATCGCGCATCGCTTCCTCGCACACGGCGCGCATGGTCCGGCCGGCAGCGTCGATCTGGGCCGAGGCGCGCGCGATCGCGATATGGCTGCTCTGCAGCTCGGCCAGCCTGACGCCGCCATAGCGGCCGACGCGGCGCGCGGTGACCGCCACATGCTCGTCCAGCAGTCCTTCTGCATTGCCCAGCGCGACGCCCGACAGCGTGAAGGGGAACAGGGCGAACACTGGAATGCGGTAGAGCGGCGACGGGTTGGCCTCGTGGCCGGGCGTCGGCCCGCCTGCGATGTCGCGCACCGACAGGCTCAGCGCCTCGGGCACGAACACTTCTTCGCAGAGCACGTCGGCGCTGCCCGTGCCCGCCAGGCCCGCGGCCTGCCAGGTGTCGATGACGCGATAGGCCCGCGCGGGCAGCAGCAGCAGGCGGTGGTCGGGTTCGGCCCCGTCCTCGCCCGGCACGACGGCGGCGACCATGCACCAGTCGGCGAGCGTGAGGCCGCTCGCGAAAGGCCATTGGCCGTCGACCAGGTAACCGCCCCGCACGGCGCGCGCACGGCCGGCGGAGAAGATGATGGAGGCCGCCACCAGCGCGTCCGGCGACGCGCCCCACACCGCGTCCTGGGCCGCCTTCGGGAACATCGCCAGCATCCAGTGCCGGCAGGCCAGGTTGGCCACCACCCAGGCGGTCGACGCGCAGCCGCGCGCCAGCTCGGCCGACACCTCGACCAGCGCGCTGAAGTCCAGCTCCGCGCCGCCCACGCGTGCCGGCTGCAGGATGCGGAACAGCCCCGCCTCATGCAAGGCGGCCAAGGTTCGTCCGGGCAGGCTGCGCTCGCGCTCGGCATCGCGCGCCACGGCCTTCAGCGCGCCGGCCAGCTCGCGCGCCCGACCGGTGGCCTCGAGGTAGGCGCGATCGCCGGCCGTGCTCACGAAGCCGCCCGCTCCGGCGCGGCGGCGCGGTGCGCGAGCCTGTGCTTCAGGTAACCGATGGCGCCGATCAGCACCGGCACTGCCAGCCAGGCGCCGAAGCCCGACAACAGGAAGACGCAGGATGCAGCCGAGGCCGCGGCGATCACGCGCCCCGAAGCGCTCTTGTCGACCGCCACGAAGGTGGCGATGGCACCGGCGTACAGGAGGATGAAGTTCTGGTTGGCCACCGTGAGCGCCGTCACCAGCGGCAGCGCCTCGAAGGCGATGGCCGCGGCCAGCGCGGCATAGAGCACGAACAGCAACAGCAGGCTGGCCACCGGTATGCCGCGGCGGTCGAGCCGGCCCAGGAAGGCCGGCAGGTCGCCGTTGCGGCCGGCGGCGAAGTACAGGCGGCTCGCGGCAAACACCCATGCGTTGACGTTGGCGACCACCACCACGGCGATCAGCGCAACGATCACCGGCCGCAGCGGCTGACCATCGACCAGGCGCAGCAGCCCGGTGACGCCGCCGATGGCCTTGCCCGATAGCGCGGCGCCCGTGCTCACCAGCGCCAGTGCGGCATACAGCACACCCACGACGACGAAGCCGAGCAGGAAAACGCGCGAGACGAAGCCGGGCTGGTCCTGGTATTCCTCGCTGCCGAAGCTCAGGTTCTCCCACCCGAGGAAGGCCCAGAACAAGAGCGCCGACGCGGACCACAGGCCCGCCAGCGGAATCGGCACAGCCCCCTGGGCGACTTCGGCCACTGCGGCGGCGCCGCGTGCGACCGACGGCAGGTTGAGCGCGACGAAGGCGAGGATCAGCAACACGAGCGCCAGCACGGCCACCGTGTTGACCACGCGCGAGGGCTTGGCGCCGGCGATGTTGACCAGCGTCGAGATGCCGAGCAGGCCCAGCACGATGGGCAGCACCGTCCAGGCCGGCAGGTGGAAGATCTCCTGCAGGTAGGCGGCTCCCATCGTCGTGCCGGCAGGGATGCACAGCGCGAAGGTCGCGGCTATCAGCAGGCTGGCAGCCGAACCGAAGGCCGGGCCGAAGGCCAGCGCGGCGTAGCGGGCCAGGCCGCCGGCATCCTGCACGAGGCGGGTGAGCCGCATGAAGATCAGCATCAGCGGCACGGACAGCAGCAGCGTCAGCGCCCAGCCGGCCAGCGCGGTGTAGGCGCCGGCCTGGCCGATGGCCAGGCCGGGCAGGCCCAGCAGGCCCGAGCCGATAATGGTCGAAACCGCCAGGCCGACGCCGTGCGGCAGCGTGACGTTCTTCTGCAGTCGTTCGGTCATGTCGCCTCCTTCATGCGGGCTCCGCCCTCCAGCCCACGACTTCGAGGTAGCGGTCGTCCAGTTCGCGCACCTGGAGCCCGTGCAGCCCGGCCTGATCGAGCTGTTGCACGACTTCGTCGGCGCGGTAGGCGCTCAGCAGCGACGAACGGTAGTGCTCCTGCACGACCTCGGATTCGCGCCCCACGTGCAGGCTGGTGAGCCGGTCGGCCTCGGCGTCGGACGGCGGCCGTCGCAGGTCGCGCACGTGCACGAAGCCGCCCGGCTTGCCGATGCGCTCGACCTCGCGCCAGAAACGCAGCGGGTCTTCCAGGTGATGCAGCACGCTGTTGGAGATCACGGCGTCGAAGTATTGCGACGGCAGGCCCGTGCGCTTGGTGTCCGCGATCACCCAGTTGATCGGTCGCGCGCTCGCCGGCAGGCGCGCTGTGGCGCCTTCCACTGCGATGGCCAGCATGCCGGGCGAAAAATCGACGCCCCACAGGTCCCAGTCGACCTTGCCGCGGAAGCGGAGGACCACGTCGCCGGGTCCCGTGCCCAGGTCGACCAGCGAGATCTCCTTGCCGCGGCCGATCGCGGCGACGATCTCGTCGACGAAGGCTTCGTGCGGCACCGAGTAGTCGGCGCGCGCGTAGTGGGCTTCCTCCTCTTCCGTCATCTTTTCGGGTTCGGCCACGCGCGGCAGGTAGGTGAAGGCAGTCGTCATCGTGCAGTTCTCCAGGTGGTGTGAACGAGGGCTTCAGCGGGCGAAGCGATAGCGAAATGCCGGAAGGGCCGCCGGCTCGTTGGCGGCGCGCTTCTTCCAGAAGTGCAAGGGACACTTGCGCGGCGGCGTGACGTTGTCGTCGGGCAGCATGTACTGCGGCCATTCGAGGCCGCCGCTGAGGTAGTGGTCCAGCCGCGGCGAGCGCGAGATCCGGTCGTAGAGGTCGACGTTGCTGCGGATCTGCTGCCGGATCGCGTGGCCCTTGCTGTGGTTGCCGGCCACGGCATCGAAGCGCTCGCGCGGGTTGATCACCAGCACCAGGGTGTCGCACAGGTTGCGGCTCCTGCGCTGCACATGCGCCGGGTGGCTGACGTTGATGAAGATCTGGACCTCCCTGAAGCACATCGACCAGTAGGGGCTCGCGGGGTCGGTGTGCGTGTGCTCGGGCCATGGCAGCGGATCGTTGTCGATCAGGTGCTGCAGGGCCGCGTCGAACAGGCGTCGGTAGTCGTCTTCGCCGCGCAGCCCATTGGCCTTCTCGAACACCGCCAGCAAGGGCTCGGACGAGTTCGCGTTGCCGTCCCACGCTTCGCAGTCGTCCAGGTAGTCGCCCAAGTCCCGGCGCAATTCGTCCAGGTCGTGAACGCCCTTTCGGAGCGGCACGAGCGAGAAGCGGATGTTCGTTCGCCTGAATGCGTTCTGGGCGAAGACGCAGGGGAAGCCGTCCTTCGTGCCCGCGGGCTGCAAAAAGCGCTGCTGGAGCTGCGCGAAGAGCGGCAGGAACCATGCGTAGGCGCCATCGGCGAATTCATGCGCATCGAGCTTGCGTTGTCGAACCAGCATGCGGTCTCCTGTCATTGCGTTGTTCGATGGCGGCGCCAGCGATGGAAGTCCCACGTTGCAATTCGAGTGCCAGCGCTTCGAGGCTGAAAATGTTCACTTCCCAGCAGAAACACCCCGCTTGGCTGCTGGATTGCGGACAGCCTTCGCAGTGCCGATGTTCGCAAGCCAACACCTTGCGCGCACACGAAGATTTGCGCACTTGCTTATGCGCAATCGGTGCAAGCCGCGAGGCCTTTCGTCTCTAGGATCGCAACCCCATCCGATGAGCCACAGCCACATCACCTACCTGAGCGGCCACGACGTCGAAAGCCTGGCGCTCGACGACGACGAGATCCTCGACGCCGTCGAGATCGGCCTGGCCGCGCAGGGCAGCGGCCACGCCGTGATCGAGCCGCGCGTTCACCTCGTGCCCGAACCCTCGGGCAAGGGACACTTCAACATCCTGCGCGGCGTCATTCGCCCGTTCCAGTTGGCGGGCGTCAAGGTGGTGGGCGAGTTCGGCGGCAATTACCGGCATGGCCTGCCCTCGGCCATGGCCCTGCTCAACCTGTTCAGCCCCACGACCGGCCAGCCGCTCGCGGTGCTCAACGCCAGCGCCCTCACCGACATGCGCACCGGCGCCATGTCCGCGCTCGGTGCCCGCCATCTCGCGCGCAAGGGCAGCAAGGTGCTGGGACACATCGGCGCGCGCGGCTCGGCCTATTGGAACGTGCGCCTGCTCGACCATCTGTTCGACTTCGACGAGATCCGCGTGCATTCGCTGCGGCCCGAAAGCCGCGAAGCCTTCGGCGCGCGGCTCGAACGCGAGCTCGGCAAGCCGGTTCGCGTGACCGGCGACTGGGAGGCCTGCGTGCGCGGCGCCGACATCGTGGTCGAAGCTTCGCGCCTACCGCGGCCCGAGCCGCTGCTCAGGACGGCATGGATACGGCCCGGCGCGCTGGTCGTGCCCTACGGCACCATGAGCGCGGTCGAACTCTCGTTGACCGAGATCATGGGTGGTCGACGACTGGGGACAATGCCGAAAGGGCCTGCCCTTCGGCGCACTGCGCGCGCACGTGGACAGCGAGCGGCTGCACGAGGGCAACCTGCATGCCGAGCTCGGACAGATCGTTGCGGGCCTGAAGCCCGGCCGCGAGCGCGACGACGAAACCATCCTGTTCTGGCACCGCGGCCTGTCGCTGAGCGACATCGCGCTCGGCCATGCGCTGCTGGGAAAGGCGCATGCCACGGGCGTCGGTCAGGCACTGCGCTTCTGAACGCTGGGCGCGCGGAAGCTTATGCACAAAGCTTCGTAGCCCGGGCCGCGCGAGCTGGTTAAGGTGGCGCGCTTGTGCCTCTCACTCGACCCCGCTCGCTCTCATGTCCATCGCCACCGCAAATTCCGCGCCGCACGCCGATGCAAAGGCCGCCATCCGGGCGCATCCAGTCCCGACCGTCGACGCCGCCACCCTGCAGCAGTGGCTGCACGACGGCGGCGAGATCGCGCTGCTCGATGTGCGCGAGCATGGGCAGTATGGCGAAGGTCATCCCTTCTTCGCGGTCCACGTGCTCTACAGCCGCCTCGAGCCTGAGGTCGCGCGCCTGGTGCCGCGCCGGGCCGCGCGCACGGTGTTGCTGGACGACGGCGCCTCGGGCGTGGCCACGCGAGCGGCCGCGCGGCTGGCGACCCTCGGCTACGACAAGGTATGGCTGCTCGCCGGCGGCGCCCCCGCCTGGGCACGCGCCGGGCACACGCTCTTCCAGGGCGTGAACCTGCCTTCGAAGACCTTCGGCGAGCGGGTCGAGCACGCCTTCGACGTTCCGCACATCGGTGCGCAGGCGCTGGCCGCGCGGCTGCAGTCGGGCGAGCCGCTCGTGCTGCTCGACGGCCGCACGCTGGAAGAGCACCGCAGGATGACCATCCCCGGCGCGCTACCCGTGCCCAACGGCGAGCTGGCGCTGCGCTGGCGAACGCTGGTGCCCGATGACCAGACGCCCATCGTCGTGCACTGTGCGGGCCGCACGCGCAGCATCGTCGGCGCCCAGATCCTGCGCGACCTGGGCGTCCCGAACCCGGTGCTGGCGCTGGAGAACGGCACGCAAGGCTGGGCGCTGGCGGGGCTCGAGCTGGAACGCGGCAGCCCACGCACGCTGCCGGCCGCGCCGCCACCTGCGCAGCAGCAGGCTGCGCGGGCCGACGCCACGGCCGCGGCGCAGCGTGCGGGGGTGCCGTTGCTCGATGCTGCCGCCGCGCAGGCCTGGCTCGACGACGACGCACGCACCACCTTCGTCTTCGACGTGCGCACCGCCGACGAATTCGCCGCGGGCAGCGTGCCGGGCGCGCGGCACGCGCCAGGCGGGCAGCTGCTGCAGGCCGTCGATCTGCAGATCGGCGTGCGCGGCAGCCGCGTGCTGCTGCTGGACGACGAGGGCATCCGCGCGCCGGTGGTGGCGCTCTGGCTGCGCCGCCTGGGCCTGGACGCGGCGCTGGTGCAGGGCGGCATCGCCGCCGCGCTGCGCATCCCGTCTTCGCCTCGCCTGCCGCTGCCGCTGGCAGTGCCGGAGCAGATTCCCGAAGCCCTGGCGGCGCTGCGCGGGGACGGCAACCTGCCGCCGGTGGTATTCGACCTGCGGCCTTCGATGGCATACCGACAGCGCCATGCACGCGGCGCGGCCTGGTCGATCCGCCCGCGCCTGGTGGCCGATGTGCAGGCCGCGACACGCGGCGACCGGCAGCGCCCCGTGCTGCTGCTGGCGGCCGAGGAGATCGTGGCGCGGCTGGCAGCGCAGGACCTGCGCGAGGCCGGCTGGCACCACGTGAGCTGGGCCCCGGCCCTTGCGGCCAAGGCCGCCGGCTGGCCGCAGGACGCGAGCCCAGGGTCGCCGACCGATGCCGAGGCGATCGACTACCTGTTCTTCGTGCACGACCGACATGACGGCAACCTCGATGCCGCGCGCCGCTACCTCGCGTGGGAAACCGGGCTGATCGCGCAATGCGCGCCGGAAGATCTCGCGGCCTTCCGCCTGCCTGAGGCAACGCATATCGATATCTGAAAGCCTTCCTTGCGACGGTGTCCGCAGGCCCGCAAGATGCCCGCTTGCCTTTGCTTTGCCGTCACGATTCCATGCATTCAACGTTCCGCCTTCCTCGTTCCTCCCGTATTGCCGCCCTGCTCGGCGCCGTGCTCTGCCTCGTGGCCGGCCTGGCCCATGCCGACGCGACGCTGGACAAGATACGACAGCGCGGCAAGGTGGTGATCGGCGTCGCCATCAGCGGCGGCCCCTTCGGCGCCATCGACCCGGCCACGCAGCAGCTCGTCGGCTGGAACCCCGAGCTCGCCCGCGACCTGGCCAAGCGGCTCGGTGCGGAGGCCGAACTGGTCCAGGTGAACCCCTCCAACCGCGTGCAGTTCCTGCAATCGGGCAAGGTCGACCTGCTGATCGCCTCGATGGAATACAACGCCGACCGCGGCGAGATCCTGGGCCATGCGCCCACACCCTTCTACCGCGTCGGCGGCACAGCCGCAGTCCTCAAGACCAGCGGCATCACCAAGTGGGACGACCTGCGCGGCAAGACCGTTTGCGCCTCGCAGGGCAGCAGCTACGTGAAGCCGCTGCAGGAGCAGTACGGGGCCGAGGTGCGCGGCTTCAAGACCTCGGCCGAATCGCTGCTGGCACTGCGCGGCGGCAACTGCGTGGCCGCGGTGCACGACGCGATCCTGATCCAGCCGCTCCTGCGCGGCAATCCGGAATGGGCCGGGTACGCGGCGCCGATCCGCGACGAGATCCTGCCCGCGCCCTCGGTGGTGTGGGCCCGCAAGGGCGAGGCCGACACCCTCGCCGCGGTCGACAAGGCGGTGCAGCAATGGCATCGCAGCGGCTGGCTGATCGAGACCGAGAAGCGCCTGGGCATCGTGCCGCCGCAGCCGCTGCTGCCGGAGTTGCAGACCAAGCTCAAGGCAGCGCCCTGAGCCCGCTCGACGACCTGCCTGCGCTTTTCCTTGATCCACCTGGAGCCGCGATCCGGCGGCCCCTGAATGCCTTCGCCATGAAACTCCGCTCGCTCGCACTGACGCTGTCGGCCCTCGTCATGCGCCCCGCCGATCGCGGCAGCGCCGACGCTGCGATCGAACTGGAGACCTCGGGATGAGCGACGCGCTGTGGGCCCAGGCGGTCGCGGCGCTCAAGCCGCTGGGCCTCAACTACGCCTTCGTGCTCAACCCGGCCGAGCGCGGCGCCTTCCTGCGTGGCCTGGGCGTGACACTGCAGCTGTGCCTGCTGACCATCCCCTGCAGCCTTGCCGCCGGCGTGGCGATCGCCGCCGCGCTGACCTCCGGGCGCGCCTGGCTGGTGCAGCCCGCGCGCGCCTTCATCGAAGTCACGCGCAACACGCCGACCCTGGTGCAGCTCTACTGTGCCTTCCTGGTGCTCAACATGCTCATCACCCAGCAGTTGCAGACGCACGGCGGCAACCCGCTCACGCCCTTCGTCTGGGTGGTGATCGTGGTGTCGCTGCACAAGGGCGTGTTCCATGCCGAGGCGCTGCGCGCGGGCATCGAGGCGGTGCCACGCGTTACGCTCGAGGCGGCCCGCTCGCTCGGCTTCTCGCAGCGCCAGCTGCTATGGCGCGTGGAGCTGCCGCTGGCACTGCGCTTCGCGCTGCCCTCGCTGGTCAACAACCTGGTCGACCTCGTGAAGATGACGGCCGTGGCCTCGGCTATCGCGGTAGGTGACGTGACCTACGAATCCATCATGATCTGGACACAGCGCGACAACGTGCTGGAATTGCTGCTCCTGATCCTGTTGTACTTCGGCCTTCTGACCTGGCTCGTGAGCCTGGCCGGCCGCTGGCTCGAAGAACGCCTGAGGATGCCCGGCTATGGCCAGTGAACTCGCCCTCGCGCATGGCGCGCCGCAGGCCGCTCCCGCCGGTCCGTGGGCCAGCGCCTGGCGCAACCCCTGGTTCGTCGGCGTCGGCACCGCGCTGATCGTGCTCGCCTTCTGGGGCGCCACGGGCAGCACGCCCACGGCCTTCGTGCACCTGTGGAGATGGCTGCCCGCACTGCTGCGCGGCCTCCTGGCCAACATCGAGATCAGCGTGCTCGCCATGGCGCTCGGCACGCTGGCCGGGCTGGTGGTGGGGGCGCTGTCGCTCTCACCCTTGCGCGCCTTGCGCATCGCCACGCGCTGGTACGTGCAGGTGTTCCGCAACGCGCCGGTGCTGGTGCTGATCTACTTCACGACCTACGTGTTCCCTTTCGAGCTGCACCTCGTGTCGTGGACCGTCCCGTTCCCGGACTGGCTCAAGGTGGTGCTGGGCCTGGCGCTGCCGGCCAGCGCCAACGTGGCCGAGATCTTCCGCGGCGCGATCCAGTCGATCCCCAGCGCGCAGTGGGAGGCGGCGCAATCGCTCGCCTTCCGGCGGCGCGAAATCTTTCGCCTCATCGTGCTGCCGCAGTGCGTGCGCCGCATGCTGCCGCCGTGGATGAACCTGTATGCCAGCATCACCATGAGCACGGCACTGGCCTCGCTGGTCGGCGTGCACGACGTGGTCGACACGGCGCAGATCGCGAGCAACACGGTGGCGCGCACCGACTTCACCATCCTCGTCTACTTCACGCTGCTGGGCCTGTTCTTCGCCTACTGCTACCCGATTGCACGCGCCACGCGCGCGCTGGAGCGCCGCCATGACCGCCACTGATGTCTTTCTTTCCCCCACCGCCTCCGCTGCACGCGAGGCCCCGCTCGTCGCACTGCGCGACGTGCACCTGGCCTTCGGCGCCACCACGGTGCTGCGCGGCATCGATCTCGAGGTGCGGCGTGGCCAGGCGGTGTCGATCGTCGGCCCCTCGGGCTCTGGCAAGTCCACTATCCTGCGCTGCATCACCGGCCTGCTGCGCCCGCAGCGCGGCGAGATCCGCGTGGGCGACACAGAAGTGGAAAGCTTGCGCATCGAGGCCGAGCTGATCGCGCTGCGCAAGCGCGTGGGCTTCGTGTTCCAGCAGTACAACCTGTTCCCGCACCTCACGGTGCTGCAGAACCTGGTGATCGCGCCGACGCGCGTGGCCGGCCGCGAGCGCGCAACGGCCGAACGCGAAGCGCGCGAGCTGCTGGACAAGGTGCGCCTCTCGCACAAGGAGGCGGCCTATCCGGGCGAGCTTTCGGGCGGCCAGCAGCAGCGCGTGGCCATTGCGCGCGCGCTGGCGATGCGGCCCGAGCTGATGCTGTTCGACGAGGTGACCTCAGCACTCGACCCCGAAACCGTGGGCGAGGTGCTGACCGTGATCCGCGACCTGGTGCAGGACGGCCTGACCTGCGTGCTGGTCACGCATGAGATGCGCTTTGCCGAGGAGATCAGCGACGAGGTGTACTTCACCGAGGCGGGCGTGATCGTCGAGCACGGCTCGGCCGCGCGCATCTTCAACGACCCGGCCAGCGAGCGCACCCGCGCCTTCCTGCACCGCGCGCTCGGCGAAGGCGCTCGCGCCCGCCCCGCGCCTCTGCCGCCCGCTCCCGCGTTCGTGCCACTGCCCTTCGAGCGGCTGCGTTTCGCGCTCTGAACCCACCCCACCCTGGAGAACATCGATGACGACTGACAACACCTCCATCGCGGCGCAGCGCCGCGCCGCCGTCGCCGAGGCGCTGGACGAGATCCGGCGCATTGCCGCCGGCAACGCACCGGACCGCGCGACGCTGGCCGTGATCACCGCGCGGCTCGAACAACTGGCGACGCAGACCGCGCTCTTCACGCGCGCTGACTTTCCGCCGCCCGCCGAATCGGCGGGCGTGGGTGCGTCCACGCGCTATCGCCTCAACTTCGAAGACGGCGACGACGGCATCGCGCTCTACCTGAATTCCATCAATCCCGGCAAGACCACGATCCCGCACAACCACACGACCTGGGCCGTCATCGTGGCGATCGAGGGCCAGGAGGAAAACCGCATCTACCGTCGCACCGACGACGGCAGCGATCCGGCCGTGGCGCAGCTCGCACTGGTGCGCGAGCTCACCGTGCAGCCCGGCACGTCGGTCGCCTTCCTGCCCGACGACATCCACAGCATCCACGTGGTGGGCAACCAACCCACGCTGCATTTCCATCTCTACGGCCAGCCGCTGGAGACGCTCTCGGGCCGCATCGGCGTGAACCTGGAGACCGGCGCGGTTGTTAACTACAACGCCACGCAGTTCACGCCCAGCGAGGTGGCCGCTTGAGCAAAGAGGGCGTCGCGGCGAGCGCCGACACGCTTCTCTGCGCGAGCACCCGGCTGCTGCATGCCGGCGTGCCCGCGCTGCGCGACGGCACCGGCCCGGTCAACGTGCCGGTGGTACGGACCAGCACCGTACGCTTCGAGGACACCCTCACCCATGCCGACTACCATCGTCGTCGTGCCGCCGGCGAACGCGTCGCCGCCTACGGGCGCCACGGCCTGGACACGCACCGCGCGCTGGAGGATGCCGTCACCACCCTGGAGCTCGGCCACCGGGCCTTCCTCGCGCCTTCGGGGCTCTCGGCCATCGCGCTGGTGTTCCTGGCGCTGCTGTCGCCCGGTGACCATGCGCTGGTGGCCGACAGCGTCTATGCGCCCGTGCGCCGGGTGGACAGCACCCTGCTGCAGCGCCTGGGCATCACGCTTGAGTATTTTTCGCCCGCGCACGACGACCTGGCCGCGAAGATCCGCCCCACCACGCGGCTCGTGTACCTCGAATCGCCGAGTTCGCTGCTCTATGAGGTGCTCGACCTGCCCCGCCTCGCCGCCATCGCCCGCGACTGCGGCGTCATGGTCGCCACCGACAACACCTGGAGCGGCGGCTGGTTCCACCAGCCCCTGGCGCTGGGCGCCAACATCTCGATCCAGGCCGCGACCAAGTACATCGCCGGCCACTCCGACCTGATGCAGGGCATCGTGGTGGTGGACAGCCCGGCGCTCGCCACGAAGATCGCCACCGCGCACGAGGCGCTGGGCCTGGGCATTGGCGCCGACGACGCCTACCTGTCGCTGCGCGGCCTGCGCACGCTGCCCGTGCGCCTGGCCCAGCACCAGCGCCATGCCACTGAAGTGGCGCAGTATCTCCAGCGCCATCCGCGGGTGACGCGCGTGTTCTACCCGGCATTGCCCGAGGATCCGGGCCATGCGCTGTGGAAGCGCGACTTCAGCGGCGCGAGCGGGCTGGTGTCCTTCGAGTTCCGCGATGCCGATGCCGCGGCGGCGAATGCCTTCGTCGATGCGCTGCAGCTGTTCGGCATCGGCGCGTCGTGGGGCGGCTACGAAAGCCTTGCGCTGGTCGCCGCGCCAGAGCGCCTGCGCGAGCACAGCCGTTGGACCAGCACCCGGCCGGTGGTGCGGCTGCACGTCGGGCTGGAGGATCCGCAGGACCTCATTGCGGACCTGGCACGGGCGTTTGCGGCCCGGTAGGTCGCCGACCGGACTCAGCGCGCCGCCGCGGGGTCGCCCACCTTCACGTTCTTGAAGAGGATCGCGTCCTCGGGGCTGACCGGAATGTCGAGCTTGCGCTGCATCGCGTAGTCGAGCACCTGGTGGTGCAGCGCGATGTAGAAGCCTTCCTGCTGTACCGTCTGCCAGATCGCGTGGATGGTCGCGTCGCGCTTGGCCGGATCGCGCTCAGCGGCGAGCGAGGCGATCTTCGCATCGATGTCGGGGTTGCTGTAGCCGATGGCATTGGCGGAGCCGCGTCCATCCTTGCCGCGGGTGTGCACCAGGTAGTCGAAGATGTAGGCCGAGTCGAAGGTCGGCGCGGCCCAGCCGTAGAGATAGAAATCGGTGTCGGCCTGGTTGATGGCGGTCGCATGCTGCGCGATCGGCCGCGCGGCGACCGAGACCCTGACGCCGATGCGCGCCAGGAAGCCGGCGACCGCGGTGCAGATCGTTTCGTCGTTGACATAGCGATTGTTCGGGCAGTGCAGCGTGATGCCGAAACCGCCCGGGTACCCCGCCTCGGCCAGCAACTGTCTTGCACGCGCGGCATCGGGCTTGGGCCAGGTGTCGAAGGCCTTCTCGTAGCCGTGCACGAATTGCGGCGTGATGATGCCGGCCGGCACCGAGAGCCCGCGCATCACCGCGGTCCTGAGGGTGTCGCGGTCGATCGCCAGGCGGAAGGCCTCGCGCACGCGCGCGTCGGCCAGCGGGTTGCGGCCCTTCACGTCAGAATACTTCAGCTCGCCGGCGCCGACGTTCAGGCCCAGGTAGATGGTGCGGTTTTCCAGGCCCTCCGTGACGCGCAGCCGCGCATCGGCCTTGAGGCGCGCGACGTCCTGCGCCGGCACATCCTGCACGAAGTCCACCTCGCCCGACAGCAGTGCGGCCACGCGCGTTGCCGCCGTCTTGATCGGCTGGAACACGATCTGCGTCACCTCCAGCGGAAATTGGCCCTTGCCCCAGTAACCGGGAAACTGCCTGAAAACGGTGCGCGTGTCCTGCTCGCGCGACACCAACTGGTAGGCACCGGTGCCGTTCTCGTTGCGGGTGGCGAAGTTCTCGTCCTTGCCCGAAACGTCCTGCGGCTGCTCGGCCTGGTGGGCCCTCGACCATGCCGCGTTGACGATGAAAAGATTGGTCAGCGTGTGCGGCAGGACCAGGTTGGGGCCGGAGGTCTTCAGCTGCACCGTCAGCGCATCGACCTTGCGCACCTCGACCACCGGCGCCAGCAGCGTTTTCCAGGCCGAGGTGGGCGCCTTGGCACGCTGGATCGAGAAGACCACGTCGTCGGCGCCGAAGGGGGCGCCGTCATGGAACCTGACGCCGGGGCGCAGCTTGAATTCCCAGACCGTGGGGTCGCGCGTGACCTGCCATGAGGTCGCCAGCGCCGGCTGGAGCTTGCCGTCGGCGGTGCGCAGCACCAGCGGCTCGTAGACCTGGTGCAGGAAGGTGACGTTGGTGTTGAGGTTGACCGCGTGCGGGTCGAGCGTGGCCGGATCGGAGGAGCGGGCCCAGCGCACGGTCTCGGCATGAAGCGCCGCCGACGGCAGGAGGACGGACGCCAGCACGACGCTGGTCAGGAGCTTGCAGAGTTTCACGAAGATGAAGAGCAGGAAGGTTGGGAAGCCACGGCCAGTGCATGTTTTCAGGCGGCCGGTATGAGCCTGATGCCGACCTCGCCTTCGCGTTCCAGTTGCGCCACCAGGCCGAGTTCCCAGGCCAGGTAGGCGCGAAAGCCCGCATCGCGCGCGGCGTGGTCCGCATGCGCATAGGGGCTGTACCAATGGTCGTCGTCACCGGTGAGCACGCCCTCGGCGCCGCTGGCCGTGGGCAGTCCCGCGGCGGCCCAGGCTCCGGTGCCGCCTGCGATGGCGCGCACGTCGCGGTGTGTGCGCGCGGCCAGTTCGGCCGCGACGATGCGGGCCAGCACGCCGTCGGGCGAGACCAGCAGCACCGTCTGCGTGGGCGGCAGCTCGGCGGTGAAGGACTGCAGGCGATCGGGCACGGCAAAACGCGCGCCGGCCACGTGGTGCCGTTCATAGGCCGCGCGCCGATCGACGTCGAAGGCGACCGCCTGGCCCGCATTGAGCAAGGCATCAGCCTGCAGCGGCGACACCAGGGGCGCGGCCGCTCGCGACGGCAGCACGCGCACCGGCTCCGCGCCGGTGACACGCGGGGCGAGCGCAGGCGGCGCGTGGACGAACACCTCGTGGCCGCCCAGCTGCGCGAGCCAGGCCGCGGTGGTGAGGGCGCGCACGCCGTCCCAGTCGGCCAGCACGATGCGCGAACGGCGCGTGGCCACGTATTCGTCGGTGGCCTGCACGAGCTGGCCACCGGGGACCCAGCGCCAGCCTTCGAGATGGCCGGCCACATATTCCTGCTCGGTGCGAACGTCAAAGCGGTAGAGCGAGCGCTCGCCGGCTTCGGCCTCGAAGCGCGCCAGCTCGTCTGCATCGATGAGGCGCACGCCGGCACGCCGCGCCACGACCTCGGCCCGATCGCGCGCAGTGGCCAGCGTGGCCGGTCCGGGCTCGGGCAGCGCGGCGTGGCGGCCGTGCGCCAGCGCGCGGCCCGCCAGCAGCCAGGCCATGGTGCCGTCCTTCAGCGAGACCACGCGGTTCGGAATTCCCGCGTCGATGAGCGTCTGCGCGCCGACGATGCTGCGCGTGCGCCCCGCGCAGTTGACCACCACCAGGGTCTCGGGGTCCGGCGCGATTTCCTGGATGCGGTAGACCAGCTCGGCGCCGGGCAGGCTGTGCGCGAAAGGCAGGCTGAACTGCGCGAACTCCTCGGGCGTGCGGCTGTCCACCACGACCAGCTTGTCGCCGCGCGCGACGCGCTCTTGCAACTCGTCCGCATCGATCCAGGGCGTGTGCTTGCGGTGCTCGATGATCTCGCCGAAGGCCTTGCTCGGCACGTTGGTGCCGCTGAAGATCTCGAAACCCTCGGCGGCCCAGGCATCCGTGCCGCCAGCCAGCACCGACACCTGGTTCCAGCCCAGGCGCACGAGCTTGGCGGCGGCCTGGTGGGCCAGCGTTTCGTCGGCATCCACCAGCACGATGCGCGTGCCGCGGCGCGGCACCAGCCGGTCGATCAGCAGTTCGAGCCGCCACAGCGGCGCCGATGCGGCGAAGAGGATGTGGCGGTGCGTGTAGACGCCGGTCTCGCGCACGTCGAGCACGGCGATTTCCTCGCCGTCGGCCAGCGCGGCCTTCAGCCCATGGGACGTGATGAACGGGTGGGCGGCGCGGGCGGTCGAAGTCATCGTGAGTGCGTGGGGATTCGGCATGTGTGGAGGCTGGCGACCCTACGCCGCGCGAGTGCGCGCACCAACGAAGCAAATCGACTATCGATATCCGCGGAAATTCGTTCGCGCCCGCGCTTCTGCTGCCTAGAGTCGGCCGCATCTTTGCTGACTCCACGAACCCCATGACGAGCACACGCTCCCTTCTTCGCGCGCTGGCTGCGGCAGCCGCTCTGGCGCTGGTCGCACTGCACGCGCCCACGAGCTTCGGCGCTCCCGATGCGGGCAGCTTCCCGAGCAAGCCCGTGCGCATCGTCGTCCCGGTGGCGCCCGGCGGCAGCGCCGACAAGCTCACGCGCACGCTGGCCGACCGGCTCGCCGCGCTATGGGGCCAGTCGGTGGTGGTCGAGAACGTGACCGGCGCCGGCGGCACCATCGGTGCGGCCAAGGTGGCGAAGGCGGCGCCCGACGGCTACACCCTGCTGCAGCAGGGCGAAGGCCTGACGCTCAACGCCATCCTCTACCGCGAGCTGCCCTACGACGCGCAGAAGGCCTTCACGCCCATCATCAAGGCGGTGGTGAATCCGCAGATCCTCGTGGTGAACCCGGGCACCGGACTCAAGACCTTCGCCGACTACCTGGCGCGCGCCAAGGCCCAGCCGGAAAGCATCAGCCTCGGCTTGCCCGGCAACGGCGGCATCGCCCATGTGGCGCACGAGATCATCACGCAGGAAACCGGCGCGAAGGTGAATTACATCCCCTATCCCGGCGGCGGACCGGCCACCGTGGACGTGCTGGCCGGCCACACGAACGCGACGCTGATCACGCTGGCGGCGGTGACCGAATACGTGCGCGCCGGCCGCCTGCACGCGCTGGCCGTCACCACGCCCTACCGTTCCCCCGCGCTGCCCGACGTGCCCACCATGGCCGAAGCCGGCCTGCCCGGTTTCTCGGTGGAAAGCTGGCAGGGCTACTTCGCGCCGGCCGGCACCCCGCCTGCGGTGGTGGAGAAGATCAACCGGGACATCCGGACCGTGCTCCAGTCGGCCGAGGTGCGTACGAAGCTCGAAGACCTCGGCTTCAAGATCGCGGGCGGCACGCCGGCCGAACTGGCAGCCAGCCTGCAGACCGAGCGTCCCAAATACGCACAGGCCATCAGGACGGCCGGCATCGCGCTGCGCTGAGGCATGACGCTCTGCCCGCCCCCGCTTCACGCCAGGCCCGTCGACCCCGACCGCTTCGCGCGCGAAACGCTGCGGCTGCTCGGCCCCGCGCCCGACAACTGGGTGCTCGGTCGGCCCGGCGTCGAATACAACGTCGCCATCGTCGGCGGTGGGCAGAACGGAAGCGCCTTCGCCTTCGCACTGCAGCGCGCGGGCATCGGCCGGGTCACGGTGATCCTGTGCTGGCGCGACCGCTTCGAACTGCCGGCCGACCAACGGGACGACGAGCTGGGCGGCTCGCCCTACCTCGGCGAGGGTCTCGAATACCTCGAGAAGACACCCGGCGCTGCGCCCTGGCTGCGCGACATCCACCTGTACAACCCGGGCGGCTTCGTCAGCGCCGGCCTGCCCTTGGGCGACGTGCCGAGCATGCGCCGCGAGATCCCGGCCGTGGTCGCGCATATCAGCCGCGACCTGGCGCTGGCCGACCTGGAACTGCACGAGCAGCGCATCCGCGTCGAGGTTGCGCCCGACTTCGACGAAGACCTGTATGCCGCCGCGCTGTGGAAGCCTGCTCCACCGCGACAACCCTCGAAGAAAGCTGAATCATGAAACGTCGATCGATCCTCCAAGGCGCGGCGGCCGGCGCCGCCGGCCTCGCGCTGCCCGCCATGGTGCGAGCCGCCGATGCTCCGAGGGAAATCCGGCTCGACCACGCCTACTACTCGCCGTCGAGCCTGGTGCTGCGGCGCTTCGGCTGGCTCGAGCAGGCGTTCAAGCAGGACGGCATCGGCGTCAAGTGGGTGCTGAGCGCCGGCAGCAACCGCGCCCTCGAATATCTCAACGGCAACAGCATCGACATCGGCTCGAGCGCCGGGCTCGCCGCGCTGCTGGCCAAGGCCAACGGCAACCCGATCCGGGCGCCCTACATCTTCTCGCGCCCCGAATGGACCGCGCTGGTCGTGCGGCGCGATTCGCCGATCCGCTCGCTCGCCGACCTCAAGGGCAAGAAGGTCGCCGCGACGAAGGGCACCGATCCCTATCTCTTCCTGCTGCGCGCACTGCAGACCGTCAAGCTCAAGCGCAGCGACATTGAACACGTCGCGCTGCAGCATGCCGACGGCCGAACGGCGCTCGAGCAAGGCCGCGTCGATGCGTGGGCAGGGCTGGATCCGCTGATGGCGGCCAGCGAGCTCGATGCCGGTTCGCGGCTGATCTACCGCAACGTGGCCTTCAACACCTATGGCTTCCTCAATGTGCGGGAGGAATTCCTCGCCCGGCATCCGGCCGAGGTGAAGCGCGTGATCGCTGCCTACGAGCGCGCACGCCGCTGGATCCTGGCCAACACCACCGAGGCGGCGAAGATCCTGGCCGAGGAGGCCAAGGTCAGCCTGGAGGTCGCGCTGCTGCAGCTCAAGCTGCGCACCGACTTCAGCAATCCCCAACCCTCCAGCGAGCATGTGAAGGCGCTGCAGGCGGCCGCTCCCATCCTGCTGGAAGAGCAACTCGTCAAGCCCGGCACCGACCTCAACAGGGCGATCGCGGATCTTGTCGATACCCAGTTCGCCCGCGGGCTGGCGGGCAGCGCCGCTTGAAGGCTAGCGGATGAGCGCGCACTACCCTCCCGGGCTGGTGCCGGCAGTGCCGACCGCGCCCGTCGCGGAGGCGTCGGAGCCGCCTGCACCTGCGGCGCCGCGTCGCCCTTCGCGCTGGTGGGGCGCCCTGCTGCCGGCCGGCTCGCTGCTGCTGCTCGAACTGACCGTTCGCCTCGGAGCCGTGCCGGCGCACCTGCTGCCGCCGCCGAGCGAGATCGCTCGCACGCTGGTCGAGCTGTCCGCCAACGGCCTGGGCGCGCACGTGCTCGCCAGCACGGTCCGCGTCTTCGCCGGCTTCGCAACCGGCGCACTGCTGGCCATCGGCCTGGGTGTGCTGGTGGGGCTCGATCGGCGCGCCAAAGCCTTGCTCGACCCGAGCTTCCAGGCGCTGCGCGCGATTCCTTCGCTCGCCTGGGTCCCGCTGCTGCTGCTGTGGCTCGGCATCGACGAAGGCTCCAAGATCGTGCTGATCGCGATCGGCGCCTTCTTCCCGGTCTACATGGGGGTCGCCTCGGGGTTTCGCGATGTCGACCGCAAGCTGGTGGAGGTGGCCGAGATGGCGGGCCTCTCGCCGCTCGCGATGGCGCGTCGCGTGCTGCTGCCGGCCGCGCTGCCCGCGCTGCTCACCGGCCTGCGCAACGGGCTATCGCTGGCGTGGATGTTCATGGTGGCAGCCGAGCTGATCGCCGCCACGCGAGGGCTGGGCTACCTGCTGACCGATGGCCGCGAGACCGGCCGCGCCGACATCGTGCTTGCCGCGATCGTGCTGCTGGCCGTGATGGGCAAGCTCACCGACACGGGCATGCAGCGCCTGGAAGCGCGATGGCTGTCCTGGCGAGACACGCTGGACACGCGTGCATGAGCGCGCTGCTCGACGTCCGGATCGCCCGCAAACGCTTCGGCGCGCGCGAGGTGCTGCGCGACATCCATCTGCGGCTGCGCCCCGGCGAAGTGGTGTCGCTGGTCGGCGCCAGCGGCTGCGGCAAGAGCACACTGCTGCGCCTCGTCGCGGGCCTGGACCGCGACCACGAAGGCGAGGTCCGCCTCGATGGCCGCGCTGTGACCGGGCCGACGCGCGACATCCGTTTCGTGTTCCAGGAGCCGCGCCTCTTCCCCTGGCTGAGCGTGGCGCGCAATGTGGCTTTCGACCTCGGCGGGCACGCCATCGACGCGGCCAGGGTCGATGCGCTGCTGCAGGAGGTCGGGCTCGCCGGACTCGGCACGCGGCTGCCCAAGCAGTTGTCGGGCGGGCAGGCGCAGCGCGTCGCGATCGCGCGCGGCCTGTTCGTGCAGCCGCGGCTGCTGCTGCTCGACGAGCCGTTCTCGGCGGTCGACGCCTTCACGCGGCTGAAGCTGCAGGAGCTGCTGCTGAACATCGCGCAGGCGCACCGCATCACGGTCCTGCTGGTCACGCACGACATCGACGAAGCGGTGTACCTGAGCGACCGTGTGATCGTGTTCGAGGCCGAGCCGGGTCGCATCACGGCGCAGGTCCCGATCGAACTGCCGCGCGCGCGCAGCCGCGATGACCCTCGGGTGGCGGCGGCGATCGCCGAGGTCCGCCACGCGCTACAGGCGGCGCATGCGATCTGACGTTGCGGCGCGAGAGACGCTCAAGCGCCCCAGCTCACAGGTACAGCATGGCGAGCAACACACCCGCAAGCCTGAGAAACGCCGACAGGTCGAACGAAAACCCCGCACCCGCAGCGACCTGTGCCGGCAGGCCCACCAGAAGCGCGCCGAACAGGGCAACGCCGATGGCACTGCCGACCTGGCGGGCCGCGCTGAAGATCGCCGATGCCGTGGCCGAGCGCGACGGCTCCGCGCTGCCGAGGATCGATGACGTCAAGGCCGGCGTGCCAATGCCAGCGCCGATGGCCAGCAGAAGCAGGCTCGGCAGGATGCGCAGATAGGGTCGTTCACTGCCAAGCCGGAGGGGATCCCGATATGGCTGAAGCCAGTTCCGCATTGGGAGAATGCGCAAACTGAAAGACAAAGCGAAATATCTAATGCCGCTGGAGAAATCACTTGGGACATGGCTCCGAGCTGGAGCGCATTGCCAGCCAACATGGATCGCGACCGCACTACTGTGAGGCCTCCACCGTCTCCTGAGTCCCTGAACCCGCCAACAAGCACGCTAAGCGCGCTCGGAACGCGGCGCGGCACTTGGCGCCCCTTGCAGGCGAGATGCCCCTCTGCCAAGTCGACCGCCAGCCTCTTGGTGAGCCCGACGCATCGTTCCGGTGGCGAACCGAATCCTTGGCACGGTTCATGCTTGGTTCTCCTATACCGATCGCATCAGCGGTTGGCGTTTTTTTTTAGAGATGGGTCTGACATGGAAATTTCCGATCTGGCCACGTTCGCAGCCGTTGCACGATGCACAGGCATCACCAGGGCCGCGAGGGAGTTGAACACCGTCCAGTCGAACGTAACCATGCGAATCAAGTCGCTGGAGGAGGAGGTAGGCGTCCCGCTTTTTGAGCGCCACAGTCGTGGTGTTGTTCTCACCAGTGCTGGCGAGCGGTTGCTTCCTTACGCCGAACGCGCCGCGGCGCTGGTGCGAGAGGCCACGACGGTGGCAAGAGATGATGGAGAGGCTCGCGGCCTGTTGACCATTGGCGCCATGGAGACGACAGTCGCCGTCCGGCTTCCATCCGTTTTGGCGAGCTTCCATTCCAAGCATCCGGCTGTTCAGCTCGCCGTGCGAGCCGGCCCGACGGCATCTCTTGTCGAGATGGTTTTGAACAACGAAGTGAATGGGGCGTTCGTCGCCGGGCCGATCGACCATTCAGCGTTGGTGGCTGAAAAGGCTTTCGAAGAGGAATTGGTGTTGGTGACGTCCCATCGCTGGTCGAGCCTTGCAGCGCTGCGTGCAGAGACAGCACCGCTGTCTGCGTTGATGTTTCGCACCGGATGCTCTTACAGACAACGTCTGGAACAGGCTCTCATCGGCTTGGGACGCCCGTCCTTCCAGCGATTGGAATTCGGAACGCTTGAAGGAATACTGGGCTGCGTCGCCGCAGATGTCGGAGTCACTCTCTTGCCGCGGACTGTGGTCGAGCATTCCGGCGCGCGATCTCTACTGCATGTGCACGCTGTGGATCGCTCCATCGCGATCGCGCCGACTCTATTCATCCGCCGACGCAACGCGTACTACGGAACATTGATGCGCTATTTTGAGGAGTGCATTCCTGTCAAGGCATTGCGGCAAGTTCCAGAGGAACTGGCTCTTCAGGAGATAGCTGCTGCTTGAATGCGTGGGACGGTCGGCTAGTGAGAACTGAAACGTTCAAACAGGAAGTAGCATTGACCGAAACCGAAATCATGGAGCTACAGCGGCGAGCCAGTGCCAAAGCCGTTCGAGCGGATTCGACGCGTCGTGCGCGCCTGATCTTGCTGCTTGCCGATAGACTGAATGACTGACTTGGTCCGACATCAGAGCCAAGCTCGATGGCCGTGGCAGCCAAATCGATCGCTGGAGCAAGCGCTTTGCTGCTGAACGTTTGGCAGGGTTGTTCGCTCGTCATTCCGGGCGCGAACGCTACAAGTTGCCGATCGCATCGAAGCGCGTGTGCTGGCGCGCACGACCAAGCACACGCCCGCTGACGGCTCCACGCACTGGTCCACGCGCAAGCTCGCTGCGAGAAGACGGCGATTCAGGCGCTCGATCGCAAAGACCCGGTGTTGCCGCTGACGCCGGGGCGCGCCGAGCGTCTTGGCCTTGAGTACTTCAGGGAACGCTCTCGCTGTACGCGCCTTCAATACCGAGACCGGCGAAGTGCCGGGCAAGACCGCCACGCGTCACACCTCGGCCGAGTCGTAAGAGGCCGCACCGCCTGACGTGTCGTCGGTGATGCGGCCGCTGCCTCTACGGGAAGGCCATCGCCTTCACCGCATCGCTTCCCTTGGCTTGCGTAGCCAGCGAGACGCCGATGCAAACCAGGAAGGCAAGCGGTACGGTGACAAGCGCAGGGGGATCGAGCGGGAATGCCGCGGACGCGTGTCCGAGCACCTTGACCCAGATCGAGGGCCCCAGGACTGTTAGGACGAGCGAAGACACCAGGCCCGCGCCGCCGCCGAGGATGGCGCCCAACGGCGTGAGCTTCTTCCAGTAGATGGCCAGCAGAAGCACCGGGAAGGTCGATGAACACGCGATTGAAAACGCCAGGCTGATCATGTAGGCGACGTTCTGGCCCTTGAACGAGATCCCCAGGATCACGGCCAGGACTCCGAGCACGAGCGTGGAGATCCGCATGATCTTCATCTCCGTGGTCGTATCGTCCTTTCCGCTCCTGTTGAGGCTTCCGTAGATGTCATGACTGATCGCTGCGGCACCGGACAGCGTCAGACCGGCCACGACGGCGAGGATCGTCGCGAACGCGACGGCGGAGACGAACCCGAACATCGCCTCACCGCCTAACAGGTGCGCCAGGTGCAGCGCGGCCATGTTGCCGCCACCGATCAGCGCGCCCTTGGCGTCGAGGAATCCCGGCGTCTCACGCAGCATCGTGAACGCCCCGAAGCCGATGACGAAGACCATCGCGTAGAAGCTGTTCATGAAGATCGTTGCCCAGAGGACGGAGCTGCGAGCGGCACGCGCATCGCGCACCGTGAAGAACCTCATCAGCACGTGCGGCAGGCCCGCCGTGCCCAACATGAGAGCGATGCCAAGAGACAGCGCGGAAAGCGGATCCTTGGACAGCGCACGCGGTACCAGCACATCTTTGCCGGCGGGGGTCGCAGCGGACGCGCGTTCGAAGAGCGAAGCGAGGCTGAAGCCGAAGCTCTTCAACACCAGAAGGCAGATCATGGCGCCAACGAAGAGCATGAGCACTGCCTTGACGATCTGCACCCAGGTCGTCGCCATCATGCCGCCGAACATGACGTACATGACCATGAGAACACCGACCAGCGCGATGGCGTAGTTGTACTGAATCCCGAAGAGCAGCTGGATCAGCTGGCCTGCACCGACCATCTGGGCGATCAGGTAGAACGCTACGATCGTGAGAGAAGCGCACGCAGAGAACACGCGAATGCTTGCTCCTGGCAGCCGTGAACACACAACATCGGTGAAGGTGTACTTCCCAAGGCGTCGCATGCGACCCGCCATCAGGAAAACAACGATTGGCAGACCTGTGGTGTAGCCAATGGCGTAGATGAGCCCGTCGAAGCCACTCGAGAAGACAAGCGCGGTCAGGCCAAGAAACGCCCCTGCAGACAGTGCATCCCCTGTGATGGCCAGGCCATTCTGAAATCCAGTGATCTGTCCGCCTGCAGAGTAGAAGTCGCTCGCGGATTTCGTGCGGCGCGCGGCCCACCACGTGATTCCGAGTGTGATCGCGATCACCAGCAGGAACAGGACGATCGCCATTCCTCCAACTCCGGCCGGACTCGGCGCACTTTGGCCGGCCTGTGCGCCGGCGACAAGGGGAAGGCATAGCCCTCCGACAGCGAGTTTCCTCATGCTAGTTGCCCTCTCTTTGATTGGCTGCGAACACGTAGACAGCTGTGAGGACGACTCCGCAAGCGATAACGCCGAATCCCAGAACGAAGGACAGCGGAACACCCGCCGAGGCTTCTGCTCTGAGGACAGGTACGTCGAAGCAGCAAAGCAGGATGAAACCTGCATAGACGGCGATCTGAATCGCCGTCAACAGAAGTCCAAGTTTTATAGGCTCTGAAGAGAGCGTTTGCGGCGAAGCTTTCATGGTGCGTCCTTCACGGTGGCTGTTGACTAGAGTTCTCGGGTCAGGAACTGGGCCCGTCCCTTCCCGAACGACCAATCTGCGTCGCCGTTCTCGACGAGAGAGACAATCAGGTCGTCTGGGGAAAGACCACACTCACGTTCCAGATCTGAGCACAGGCGCTGGTAGAACGCCTCCTTGTCGGCTTGCGTGCGCCGACGCGTGACGACGTGAAGCACGATCACGTTGACGCTGCGCTTCATTCCGAGCCCTGTGTCCTGAAGGACGAGCTCGTGCGGCGGATGCTGCGTAACGACGTGGTAGCGGTCGGTTTCGGGAACGGAGAACGAATTCACCATTGCTCGATGTGCTACGTCGAGCAGCAGCGCGATCTCTTCCTTGCTGCGGCCTTCGATGAGGTCAAACTTCAGCAGTGGCACGCTGCACCTGCTACTTTCCCGAGCTGATGCTCGACCTTCCTAGTAGTCGCTCGGCTTGTTCGACCGTCCGCTCCACGACCTCCTTGGCACTCAGAATGTCTCTGATCAGCCCAATCGCCTGTCCCACGGTCACGTTGGCGTACTCGTAGTCGCCCGAAGCGTAGGCTTCCTCGACGGCTGCCTTCTCCGCACTCTGGATCTGCTTGAGGGCCTCTTCTTGACCGTGCCAGCGCCGAATGAAGTCGTTGACCATCAAGCGGCCGGTATATTCCTCGGGCCAGTCCCGCGCCCTGGCGATGTCGTACACCGAAGTGCGTATGGTCTGGTCACCGCGGGCGGCCAAGACCTTGTGCATCGCGGCGGGGTGGATCAGTGCCTCCTGGGTCGCCCAGAACCTCGTTCCCATCAGCACGCCATCGGCGCCGAGCATCGAGGCAGCCGCGAGCCCTCGACCGTCGGCAATCCCACCAGCTGCGAGAAGCATCGTTTCCGGGCTCTTTGCTTGGAGATAGTCGGCGACCTCTGGCACAAACGTCATGGTCGTTTGGCGGTTGAAGCCGTGTCCTCCCGCCTCAGTTCCTTGCGCGACAACCACGGTCGCACCGATGTCGATGGCGCGCTGGACATGATCCAGCGTCTGCACCTGGACGATGATGGGTACCTTGGCATCGTGGGCGTACCTCGCAAAGGGTTGAGGGTCGGCGAAGGAGAACATGATGCACAGCGGCTTCTGTGCGAGTGCGTACTCGAGCAGGGAGACGTCACGAGCCATCGACCAAGTGATGAAGCCGCAACCAATCCTGGAGTTACCTGCGAGCTCGAACTCACGCCGCAGTGTGGCGTGATCACCGTAGCCGCCTCCCAACAGCCCGAGGCCGCCAGCATCCGCCACGGCAGCAGCGAGCGCCCCCCCGGACGCAGGATCCATGGGCGCAAGCGCGATGGGATGTTTGAGGCCGAACTTCTGCGTAAAGCGATTCGAGATCATCTGACGTTCCTTCTGTCTTCAAGGCAAGATTGGCTACCAGCTCGGATATTAGGGAGCCATTGCGGGAGGCGAGAAACGGTTTATTCAGATGCGATCAATCAGAATTTTGAATGCCTCCATGAGGGGCACTAAGGGGTGCATGCCTCACCGTAAGTGAGCATGTAGCCAGCACCGATGTGAGGCTTCATGCACGGGGTTGATCGACGGAGCGATGGCGAAGAGTTTCAGCAAGATTCTCCTCGCCCCCCAAAGGTGAAGACGACACCGGAACGTTCGGACGGCGTCGCACGCCACCAGGCGCGCCGCGCCCGGGACGTGCTGCGCGATGCAGCGGAGCCCTTCAAGGCGCGGTGCGTCGAAGCCGATCGACTGCTGAGCAAGGTGCTTGACGCAGCGCCGAAGAGCCTGCGTCCGAAGTGCGAAACGCGCTGCCGACCGACCACCAGCGCATCAGGGCGTTTCTGGGAGGTTTGCAGTCATTGGAATGTGGCTGCCGAGCGCACGATCCGGCCTTCGAGCAGTTGGGGCGCGTGGCGCCAGCTGCAGGCAGCGAAGGCGTACGAGCTGCCCCGGCGACTTTGCCCTGCCCGACGTTGGCGTCGTCTGGCACGATCTCGTGCGTGATGTGGATCCGCGCTTCGGCCTGCAGGCGTTCTCGCAATTCCCGACTTCCGGCGCGAGATCCACACGCTCTTGAGCTCTTGAGCTGCGATGTATCGGTGCATCAGCTGCAACGTGCGGTCTGGACCGGCAAGGTCGCATCCGAGCGCGGGACGGCGGCGCGACGAGATGAAGGCGATCTCTGGGTCCCATGCATTGCTGACGAACATCGTGCTCGCCTGGAGTATGCGGCCGGATGAGCGATGCGGTCGAGTGCGTGCGCAAGGACGGGATCGACATCGATCACCTGCGGGACTTGCGGCGCTCGGGCACGGCAGCAGCAGCAATAATGGACGTGAGCCTCCTCGCGGCATCTGCGATCTGATCCGTGGTGAATGCTCCCAGGCCCAAGATCAAGCCGGGGCGTCCGCTGCCACCCGCATACATGCGAGACACCGGGCGTACGGCTACGCCGGCTCTGGCTGCTTGAATGGAGACGGCTTGATCATCGATACCCGGGGCTAACCACAGCACCGAGTGCATGCCCTGGTCGCTCGGCTGCAGCCATGCCAAGTCATTTGGAAGTGCTTCCTGCAGGATTTGCGAAAGCTGGCTGCGGCACTCCGCATAGACACCCCGGATGCGCCGAATGTGGCGATCCAAATGCCCCTCGGCAATGTAGGCTGCCAGGACATGCTGGTCGGCGCTGGGGGGATGACGATCCAGCAGCGTGCGAGCCCCGCAGAATGCCTCGACCAGTCGCTGAGGCACGATGGCGTATCCGAGCCGAAGCGATGGAAAGAGAATCTTGCTGAAGGTGCCAAGATAGATCACGTGATCAGGATCAAGGCCCTGCAATGATGGGAAGGGATGTCCTGCGTAACGCAATTCGCTGTCGTAGTCATCCTCCACGACCCAGGCCGCGTTGGAACGCGCCCAGTTCAGTAGCGCGTTCCTGCGCGCCATACTCAACGGCATGCCGAGCGGATACTGATGGGACGGGGTGACAAACGCAGCGCGTGCGTCGGGACGCAGCCGCAAGCCCTCTTCGACGACCAAGCCTTCCGCGTCGACCGGAACGCGCACCATGCGGCCACTTGGCCCCAAGGTTTCCAGAATTGCCGTGATGCCCCAATAGGCAGGGTTCTCAACCCATGCAAAGTCCTCGTTGCCCAGGAGTGTCAAGCAAGAAAGATACAGCCCTTGTTGAGTGCCGGCAGTCACGATGATCTGGCCAGGGTCACAGTGCACGGAACGAGACCTTCGAACGTATTCGGCGATGGCCTGCCGCAATGGCAGGGCGCCCTGGGGGTCGCTGTAGCTGCTTGGCACGCCTTTCCCGCGAGCGCGAATCTGATTTCCCAGACGGCGCCATACCTCACCAGGAGCAGCGGCTCCAGCGGGCACGGACACAGCGAACGGCACTGGCGGCAACGGAAGGAATTGCCGGGCGATCGCAGCGAATGCCCCGGCTGGTGATGGCAATGGCAATGGCTTTGCAGTTGTCTTCGCCCTGCGCGCAGCGCCAGACACTGGACGTATGTCGGCTAACGATGAAGCTACGCGCGTGCTCCCGCCTCGTATGGCTTCGAGAAATCCTTCGGCGATCAGTTGTTCGAACGCCTCGAGGACGGTGCCGCGTGCGACGCCCAGCGACTTGGCGAGCGCACGCGTGGATGGCAGCACCTCCCCCGGCTGTAGGTCGCCCTCCTTCACCGCCTGGCGCAACTTCTGAGCGAGCTGCCGCCCTAGCCCGCCCATCTTGCGGTCCAGTTGCCCAATGGACGGCACCTCTGGGGTCTTTGCAGTTCTCGCCATGGGATTCTGGCCTCTTTAAATAGATGAATACTGGTCTACATCGCTGTGCCAGACCGAACGATACTACTTTGGACGGAAGGCTCATTTCGAGAGCTGATAGGACACAAGCGAGGCACCCCATGAGTGATTGCACGACAGCGAAAAGGGAAGTGGTGGCTTTCAAGAGTTGGCTCTGTGTCCTCTGTGGCTTCGAGTACCACGAAGAGCAAGGATTGCCTGACGAGGGCATCGCGCCCGGAACACGCTGGGAAGATGTGCCCGAGGACTGGGTATGCCCTGAATGCGGAGGCGGCAAGAGCGACTTCGAAATGATCGAAATCTGAACTGCATTCGATCCACGCATCGCGTCCGGCTTGAAACGCAAACTACTACAGAAGGTAAACATGTACGTTCCCGCCCATTTCGAAGAATCGCGTCCTGAGGTTCTGCACGACCTGATCGTCAAGAATCCTCTCGGCATTCTGTTCACGCATGGCAAGAGTGGTCTGGACGCCAACCATCTTCCGTTCGAACTGAACGCCAAGGAAGGCGCCATGGGGGTGCTGCATTCCCACGTTGCGCGCAACAACCCGGTGTGGCAAGACATCGCCAGCGGCGACGAAGTGTTGGTGGTGTTTCGTGCTGGGGATTCCTACATCTCGCCCCAGTGGTATCCCAGCAAGCATGAGTTCCACAAGCAGGTACCCAGTTGGAACTACATCGTGGCCCATGTCTACGGGCGCGCCACCATTCGGGACGATGAGCGATATGTCCGTGGCATGGTGGCTCGGCTCACCCGCACTCACGAGGCGTCGCAGCCAGTGCCATGGAAGATGACTGACGGTCCCAAAGACTACATCGACATGATGCTCAAGGCCATCGTCGGAATCGAGATCGAGATAACGCGCTTTGTGGGCAAGGCCAAGCTGAGCCAGAACAAGGAAGTGCGCGATATTCAAAGCGCCGGGGAAGCCCTGAATGCGAAAGGCGAGCGGATGATCGGTGACGCCATGTTGGCGTGTGCCGAAGCCAAGGCCGCTCAATAGACGCCTGGCGCGAACAGCACACCATGATCACCTATCCAGACCCCATCGTGATCGTTGGTGCGGGTCACAGCGGAGCCAGGGCTGCCGCCGCTCTTCGCAAGCATGGTTGGACCGGAGGCATCAGCCTGATTGGCGAGGAGCAGTGCCTTCCGTATGACCGTCCCCCGCTGTCCAAAGCGGTGCTTCTAGGCAAGAAGACAGGTGAACAGTGTGCCTTCTACGCTGCGCCCTGGTATGCGGAGAATGGTATCGAGCTGCTGCTCGCCCAGAGTGTTGATCGCATTGATCGAAATTCCGGACGCGTGGTCTTGGAGGGAGGACGAGACGTCGCGTACCACCGGCTCTTGCTGGCCACGGGGTCGAGTATCAATCCGCTCACAGTGCCAGGTGCGGATTTGAATGGGGTATTGCCCTTGCGTACGCCCCAACATGCTCATGCGATTGCAGATTCGCTTCAAAGCGGCTGCCGTCTGGTTGTCATCGGTGCCGGTGTGATTGGTCTGGAGGTTGCGGCTGCAGCGCTGGAGCGCGGTTGCACGGTCACAGTGCTCGAACGTGCACCTCAGGCCATGGGCAGGAGTGTGCCCGCCATCGTCTCGCAGGCGGTGGTGGCCGAGCATCAACGGCGAGGCGTGGATATGCGATTCGGCGTTGAGGTCGCGAAACTCGAGGGGGCGACCAGGGTGCAAGCCGTGCACCTTGCGACTGGCGAAGCCTTGGCATGTGACACTGTGGTCTATGGCCTTGGTGTCCGTCCCAATGTGAATCTGGCCGCGAGCGCAGACTTGTCGACCGACAACGGCGTACGGACCGATCAGTATCTGTGTACCGCCGATGACCGCGTTTTTGCGTGCGGCGATGTGTGCTGCTACGACAGCCAACGCTATGGGCGGGCGATAAGGTTAGAGAACTGGCGCAACGCCGAGGATCAGGCCGACACTGCAGCCCGAAATATGCTCGGTCAGCAACTTGCGTTTGACGCGGTGCCTTGGTTCTGGAGCAATCAGTACGACTTTGCGCTCCAGGTCGCTGGCCTTCCCTCCCTGGGTATCGAAACCAAGCTCGAGACGATTGGCCACTCCCGGTTGTTCCTCTCCTCCGATGCCGGGGGAGTTTTGCGTGGCGTGAGTGCAATGGGCTCGGTTCGAGACATTGCAGGCCCCATCAGGGAATTCAAGAGCTTGCTTGCAATGACTACAAGCCCATAGATCGAGCAGTTCGTAGCGGCTCGCCTAACCTCCGAACGACGTCGAACAAGAGTTCAGCCCCAAGAGCACAAAAAAAGGTAGACGAACATGCTCACAACGATCTCGACAGCAGTGCCGCCATTCCAGACCGTTGAGGAGGCGCAGGCGCATTTCGACGTGCGAGCGTCGCTGTACAACGAGCGCAACCTCGCGGCCATTCTCGACGGTCTTGAGGAGGACGTCGAAATCCGCTATGGCGATCTGCCGGTCATGCGTGGCAAACGGGAACTCGAGCCCTTCATCAGAGAGCGGTTGGCTTCCTTCACGTCCTACAACCTCAAGAAAACCGTCCGCCTGGTGCAAGGCAATGTGGTGCTGACGGAGCTGGATATCCAATGGGCAGGCGAGGCCTCGCAGGGACAGCCGCGCCGGACACGAGGATCTGAGATCTTGACCTTCCGCGGCAAGAAGCTTGCCAAGTGGGAGCTCGTTTCCTGCGATCGGCCGGGCAATCTCCCCTGAACTGCGCACACGAAATAGTACTGCGCTGAACCGTCTCCTATGGCGTTCGGACCATCGCCAGGGAGCGCCACGTCCGTTCCGAACTCGTTCGGCACGTTTCATGTATAGCGAGTTGGAGAATCTAATGAAACATATCAAAGCGTTGCTCCTCTGTCTCTGCGCCTCTCTCGTGCCTCAGGCGCGTGCGCAGAGTTATCCAACGCGTGCCGTCACGCTCGTCGTACCGTACGCTGCAGGTACGGGAGTGGATGGGTTGGCGCGATCCCTTGCGAGCAATCTCGGAAAAAGCCTTGGCCAACCGGTCGTGGTGGAGAACCGTCCGGGAGCAGGCACCAATATTGGCACTGCATACGTAGCTCGCTCGAAGCCCGACGGCTATACGCTGCTGCTCGCAGCCAACTCCGGCGTGGCTGCCAATAAGAGTCTTTACAGCCATTTGGGCTTTGACCCTCAGTCAGACCTCACGCCGGTCGCCTTCATTGGCAAAGGCGCCATGGTCGTATTGGCAACGCCCGCGTCAGGCGTGCGCAGCATGGAACAACTGGTCAAGCTTGCCAAGGCCGACCCCAGCAAGATCAACTTCGGCGCTGCCAACACTACTGCGCGCGTGTGGATCGATCTGATCAAGTCCGCAACCGGAATTCAGGCGCAAACCATCCTCTATACGAATGCGGGAGGCATGCTTAATGACTTGCTGGGAGGACAGATCAGCTTCTCCATTGAAAACACGGGAACCTCCCGAGCACTCATCAGCAGCGGCAAGCTGATCCCGTTGGCCGTGACCTCCAAGGCTAGGGGGAAGTTCAACGCGAACGTGCCGACGCTTTCAGAACTAGGAACCACGAACGTCGAGGTGGACACCTGGTACGCGGTGTACGCGCCCAAGGGCACTCCCAAGGAAATCGTCACGAAGCTGAATGCGGAAGTCAACGCGCTCCAAAGCAATGAAGCCTACATCCGTGCCTTGGACTTCGTCGAGTACGCCGGAGGCGGAGGCACACCCGAAGAGCTTGGGGCCTTCCAGGCGGCCGAGATCCAGAAGTGGCAACAGCTCGTGAATCAGACCGGCATTCGGCTCGACTAGGAGTGCGCAGAGATTGGTCCTATGCAGTGCCTCAAGTAGCCCTTCCTCTTCTGAGTCGAACGCTGACCAGTGAAGTGGGGCTGGTTTCGACGGAAGCAATGGCGAACGAATTGATTGTTGGAATGACAAGCGAAAGGAAGCGGAGATGGTCGATCAATTGGAACCCCGTCAGAAAACGACGGCACCTATCACGTGGGAAGCTGCCGAAGCGGCATTGAAGTTGTCTGAAGAAAGGTTCCAGGCAGGTGACGTGGAGGGCCTGATTTCGAAGTATCACGACGACGTGGTGATCCGTTTCGCGTCACTTCCCGATATCCATGGGAAAGAGGCCGCAAGGCGGTGGCTGCAAAAGCGTCTTGAGCGACAGATCAACTACACCCTCAAGAAGGTGCTGCTGTCCATCGACGGAGAGAAGGTGACAAGGAGCTGGACCGGGCAGTGGGTCGACTCGCGAACCAAGAAGAACATGGAAGGACGCGGGATTGAGTTCCTGCAGTATCGGGATGGAAGGCTCGCCCTCTGGGATGCGTGTTTCCACGTCTGGGAGGAGGGAAAGCGGCTGGAGAACGAGTACTTCGAACTGGCGTGATGGCTTTGCCAGCGTCTGCGGGAATGAAGGGGCGCTCAACGCGGTCCTTCGCGCCGCGCAATCGGAACCGACCCATGCACCCCTCTATCCAGTCTCCCCTTTCGGACGCCGATCCGCTTTGCCGCCTGGGCGCGGCAGAGCTGGTCCCGCTCTATCGCTCGGGCGAACTCTCTCCCGTCGAAGTCGCCCGTGCGGCACTCGCCAGGGCTGAAGCGATCAACAGCCTCTTCAACGCGTTCACGTACATCGATCACCAGGGCGCGATCGAGCAGGCCCGTTCGGCCGAGCAGCGCTGGCGAGCCGGGACACCGCTGTCGCCGATCGACGGCGTTCCGACCACGATCAAGGATATCGTCTGGGTCAGGGGCTGGGTGGTTCGCTTCGGTAGCTTGACGACACAGACGCAGCCTCAACGTGAGGACGCGCCAGCGGTCGGGCGACTGCGCCGCGCCGGAGCCGTCTTTCTCGGCCTGACCACGACGCCCGAGTTCGGCTGGAAGGCGGTCACGGACAGTCCCTCGAGTGGCATCACGCGCAATCCATGGATGCCCAACGTGACCGCGGGGGGGTCGTCCGGTGGCGCGGCCGTAGCGGCCGCCACTGGCGCCGGTGTCTTTCATCTCGCTACCGACGGCGGAGGATCGGCGCGCATTCCGGCCTCCTTCACCGCCACTGTGGGATTCAAGCCGACCTTCGCGCGCGTTCCCGCCTTTCCAGTGAGCGCGTTCGGAACCCTGTCCCATATTGGAGCCATCGCCAGGACCGTCGCCGACGCGCAGGCCATGTTCACGGTGATGGCGGGCAGAGACGTGCGCGACTGGACACAGTGTGCACACAGCCCTGCATCGTCTGAGCGTGGCCAGACCGCGCTCACTAGCGCGCGAGTTGGCTACTGGTCGCAGCCCGCTACGGGAAAGGTCGATCCAGAGGTCGCTCAGATCGTTGAATGCGCCGTTCGCCGAATCGAAGGCGCAGGCGCTTGTGTGGAGCCTGTGCAACTCCCCCGCGACGACGTCCTGGACATATTTCAGCACCACTGGCTCTGTGGCGCGGCGGCCCGCATCGACTCGATCCCTGAAAGAGATCGAAGCCGCGTTGATCCAGGGTTGCTGGAGGCAGCCCGTCTCGGCGGGCAGATGACCAGGGGACTCGTCTCCGCGCAGATGCGTCGAGCCGAATTCGGTAGCGCAATGGATCAGCTGCTGGGCGAGTACGACGTCCTCGTCTCGCCCGCCGCGGCGGTCGCCGCGTTCGAGGCGGGTCACGAGGCGCCGCCAGGCAGCGGTATGTCCCGGTGGACTGACTGGACCGGCTTCAGCTTTCCAATCAATCTGAGCCAACAACCCGCCACCGTTGTCCCTTGTGGTCTGACAAGCGACGGTCGCCCGATCGGCATCCAACTGGTTGGCGCTCGAGGCGAAGACGGCCGGTTGCTGTCGATAGCGGCCGCAGTCGCACAACTTCTCAACTCGCCATAGGTTCCTCGTGGCGAGCTGAGTCGCCGGCATCCCTTCTCCAACTGAAACACTCAAGGATTCAAAATGAATAGACGTGACCTGTTTGCGCTGGCCGCCGCTGGCATCGCCCCATTGTCGCTTTCTCGCTTGGCGTCGGCGCAAGCGGCCGAAGGCATCGAATTCGGCGCACCTTTCCCAATGTCCGGCCCATTCGCCGTCAACGGCAAGTACGGAGAGCTCGGTGTGCGCATGGCGATCCAGCGGTATGGGAGCGTGATCGGTCGTCGCCTCGGGTACAGTGTTTTTGATACGGAGGCAAAGCCGGCGACGGCTGTGCGCAAGGTGCAGGAGGCCGCACAGCAAAAGAACGCCAAGTTCTTTGTTGGCGGGATCCTGTCCCCCGAAGCGCTGGCGATGGGCAAGGAGGTCAACCGACTCGGGGGCGTTTTCTTCTGCTATTCCGGTGCAGACGAGATCACGGGCAAGGAATGCAATCCCGCGACGTTTCGGTGGCCAGTGCCTGCCCATGGCGCCATCGCCCAGACGGTGCGTCCGCTCATCGAGGCTCAGCCCAAGGCGAAGCGCTGGTACACCATCACGGCCCAATACGTCTTTGGCGAAGGAATGTTGGCCGCCACCAAGGATGTGCTCAAGGAGAAGGGCGTTGAGCTGGTCGGTAACAGCTACCACTCGCTGGCGGAGAAGGAGTTCAGCGGCTATCTGACCAATGCCATCGCAGCCAAGCCGGATGTCTTGGTGCTGCTCAACTTCGGTACGCAGTCAACCGATGCGCTGCGTCAAGCCATCAGCTTCGGAATGCACAAGAACATGACGATTCTTGTGCCCTGGACGTCCGGGTTGGAGCAGTTTCAGTCGCTCGGCGCAGACACCACAGAGGGCATCTACTTCGGTGCACAGTACTGGCACAAAGTCGATTCGCCGACCAACCGTGAGCTGATCACGCAGGTGACCAAGGAACTGAAAGTTACGCCGAACTACACCTTGGCAGCTGCTTACATTTGCACCAAATGCATCATCGACGCAATCGCCAAGGCGGGTTCGGCCGAGCCGAGGGCGGTGATCTCGGCGCTGGAGGGTATGAAGTACGCGGGCCTTACCGGCCAAGAGCAAATCCGCAAGGAAGACCACCAGGTCATCAAAGATTACTACTTGGTGCGCGGAAAAGCCAAGAAGCAGATGAAGGATGCCGACGACTATGTTGACGTGGTCAGTTCCGGCCAGTCCTTCCTGGCCGTCGAACAAACCGGCTGCAAGCTGAGCTGAGAAGCCGGCCGCGAACCACCGGAGTCGCCGCATATGAGTGTTTACTTTCTACAGACGGTCAATGGCATCGGCATAGGAATGTTGTACTTCCTGTTGGCCGTTGGACTGTCCATCGTTTTCGGCTTGCTCCGATTCGTCAATTTCGCCCACGGCGCTTTCTATCTGCTCGGCGCGTATCTTTGCTTTGAGGTCATAAGGCAAGGGATGAGCTTCTGGGCTGCCTTGCTCTTGGTTCCATTGCTCGCTGCCGCTGTTGGTTGGGCCGCCGAGAAGGCCCTGCTCCGACATGTCTACTCCAAGCCGCACGAGTTCCACATCCTCATCACGGTGGGCGTCGCGCTGATCATCCAAGAGCTGGTAATCGTGCAGTGGGGTCCGCTGGGCGACAGCGTGGCAGTCCCGTCGGGCCTGGAAGGCGTGGTCATGTGGGGCGATTTCATCTATCCCAAGTACCGTCTGTTCGTGATCGCCGTGACGGCCGGTTTGGCCGTATTGCTTTGGTGGGTGCTCGAAGGCACTCGTCTGGGCAGTGCGGTGCGCGCCGGGAGTGAGTCGCCTGAGATGGTCTCTCTGCTCGGCATCAACGTCTTTCGCCTCTTCAGCTTGGTTTTTGCGCTCGGCGCGGCGACTGCGGCGATCGCGGGTGTCCTTGCGGCACCCATCCGGGGCGTCGAACCGTTCATGGGCATCGAAGCGTTGGCGGTCGCGTTCGTTGTCGTGGTAGTCGGTGGCCTGGGAAGTTTCACAGGAGCACTCGTCGGCGGCATTCTCATCGGCGTCGTGCAGAGCGTGATGAGCACCCTTTGGCCCGAGGGTGCCCGTCTGATGATCTATGTTGCCATGGCCGCGGTTCTGCTCCTGCGCCCCAATGGCCTGCTTGGAAAGCGAGGCTGAACCATGCGCCGAAATCTTGATATCGCAGTCGCGTTCGCCGTGGTGCTGGCGCTGCCGCTCCTGTTGGGTTCTGGCTCCTTGGCGAGCGAAGTCCTGATCTATGCGTTGGCCGTTCTCGGTTGCAACCTGCTGCTGGGCTATACCGGATTGCTGTCCTTCGGGCAGGGTATCTTCTTCGGGCTCGGCAGCTACGCGATCGGCCTGATGTTGACTCGCACCGGGATGCCAATGCCCCTTGCGCTGGTGGCCTCCGTCGTCGTCGGGGGCCTCGCGGCGGGCCTGGTTGGCATCGTGTCGATTCGACAGAAGGGAACCTACTTCGTCATGCTGACACTCGCCTTCGCACAGATGTTCTACTTTCTGGCGTACAGCGCTCCCTCCCTGACCGGAGGCGACAACGGGCTGCTCAACATACCGAGACCGCCTGTGTCGGTGTTCGGAGTGGTTATCTGGAACAACACCACGGCGTGGCAGTTCTATACGATGGTTGCGGTCATCTTCCTGTTGGTCTTCGTCGCATTGCACCGGGTGACGACATCGATCTTCGGGCGCACGTTGCTGGCGATCCGGGACAACGAGGTGCGCGCCAGTGCCATCGGCTACAACGTAGCGCGCTTCAAGTTGCTCGCTTTCATGCTCTCGGGCGCTGTGACGGCGTTGGCCGGAGGACTTAACGCGATGATGGTCGGTGTTGCACCGCTCGCGAACGCCGAATTTCATGTGAGTGAAATGATCCTCGTGATGACGGTGATCGGTGGCGTTGGCAATCTCGCCGCGTCGTTGATCGGTGCCTTGTTCTACGTGCTCGCAGCCGATTGGCTATCCACGCTGTGGCCGCGCTGGCTGATGCTGCTGGGCGTGCTTCTCGTAGTCATCAGCCTGGGTATGCAGCGGGGCTTGTGGGGGCTTGTCGAAGACGCCTTCCGCGCCGTGGCGGCGAGACTCACGAAGGCCGGTGCGAATCGGGTTGAGGAGAAGCGGGTATGAGCACTGAATTCCTTCTGGAGGCACGGCAGGTCACCAAACACTACGGCAAGTTCGTGGCCCTGGGTGGCGTGGACCTGCGAGTGAGGCGCAACACCGTGCACTCGGTCATCGGTCCCAATGGGGCGGGCAAGACGACGCTGTTCCACATGCTCACCGGCACGCTGGGTGTGACCGGCGGCAGCATCACCTTCGATGGTCAGGACGTCACCCGCGAACCCGTTCACGTAAGGGTGCGCAAAGGCATGGCCAGGTCGTTCCAGGTTACGAGCCTCTTTCCCACCCTGACGGTGCGCGAGAACTTGCGATTGGCGGCGCAGGGTGTGAATGCAAAACGAGCGTTCAATCTCTGGCGCTTGCCGCAGGGCCGGTGGTCTTGTGCAGAGCTGGTGGATCGGGTGATCGAGCGCCTCGGTCTTCAAAACCAGGAACGCTCAGCGGCCGGCTCGCTGTCGCATGGTCAGCAGCGTCGGCTGGAGGTTGGAATGGCCCTTGCGGCCCAGCCCAAAGCGATCTTCCTGGACGAACCCACCTCCGGCATGGGGATCGACGATCTGGACGACATGAAGACATTAATTGCCGATCTGGGTCGCGACTATACGGTCGTCTTGATCGAGCACAACATGGGGATCGTCATGGACATTTCCCACACAGTGACGGTGATGCAGCAGGGACAGGTGCTGGTGGAGGGCGCACCCAATGCGGTGCGTGACGACGAGCGCGTGCGAACTGCCTACCTGGGCAGCATGATCACGGGAGGCCGCAAATGATTCTTCGCCTGGATCGGCTGCACAGCCACTATGGCAAAAGCCACGTTCTGCAGGGCATTGATCTGCAGGTCGGGGACGGGGAACTGGTGACCCTGCTCGGCCGAAACGGGGCCGGAAAGTCCACCACGCTCAAAACGATTGCGGGCGCTGTCCGAGCCACGGGCGGCAAGATCGTGTTTTCCGGCGTCGAGCTGCAAGGCTTGCCTTCCCATCAGATCGCGTCTCGCGGTGTTTGCCTCGTGCCCGAAGACCGAGGAATCTTCAAACTCCTGACGGTCGAAGAAAATCTTCTGCTCGGTCAGAGGCGCGGTTCCCCGTGGGCACTAGCCGACATCTATCGAATCTTTCCGCGCCTGCACGAGCGCCGCAAGAACGGCGGCGGGCAGCTCTCTGGTGGGGAGCAGCAGATGCTCTCGATCGGACGCGCGCTGCTCAACAACCCCAAGCTTCTGATGCTGGATGAACCGGTCGAAGGGCTGGCACCGGTCATCGTCGATGAAATCGTTGTCCAGCTCAAGGAGATCCGGCGTGCTGGCGTGGCGGTCCTGCTGGTGGAGCAGAACCTCGAGGTCTGCACGCAATTGGCCGATCGGCACTACGTGATCGAGCAAGGGACGATCGTGTACCAGGGCAGCAACGCGCAATTCTTGGCCGACGAGGCCGTCAAGGATCGGTACCTCAGCGTCGGGGCTGCCTGACCATTGCAACTCATCTCCTCAATTGGAAGCAGCTATGCATACTCTCCTGAAACAGCATCAACAGCCGTCCCGCAGCCTGGATCCGCAATGGATCGATGCCTGCTGGATGCCATTCACCGGAAACCGGCAGTTCAAGGAGTTCCCGCGGGTCATCGTCGAAGCCAAAGGAGCGTACTTCACGGATGCAGATGGCCGGAAGATCTTTGACGGGCTTTCGGGCCTGTGGTGCTCGGGACTGGGGCACGGGCGGCCCGAGATATCCGAGGCTGTCTCGAGGCAGATTGCGAAGCTGGATTACTCGCCCGCCTTCCAGCACGGCCATCCTGCGCAGTTTGAACTCGCGAACAGGATCAAAGCGCTCATGCCGCAGGGGCTTGACCATGTGTTCTTCACCAGTTCTGGCTCGGAGGCGGTGGATACCGCGCTGAAGTTGGCACGAGCCTACTGGCGTCTGCGGGGGCAAGGGACCAAGGCCCGCTTCATCGGTCGGCAAAAGGGCTATCACGGGGTCAATTTCGGTGGACTATCCGTGGGGGGCATCAGCGGTAACCGCAAACTCTTTGGCCCTGGTGTGGATGCCGACCATCTTGCCCACACTCAGCTTCCAAGCAACGCCTTTGTCCGCGGGCTACCGCAGGACGGCGCCGAACTTGCCAACGAGCTGATCGACCTGATCGCTTTGCATGATGCGTCGAACATTGCCGCCGTGATCGTCGAGCCGATCTCTGGTTCCGCCGGCGTGATCCTGCCGCCCCAGGGCTATCTGCAGCGGCTGCGGGAAATCTGCACGGCGCACGACATTCTGCTGATCTTCGACGAGGTCATCACCGGATTTGGCCGGCTTGGCACGATGACGGGCGCAGAAGCATTCGGGGTCGTGCCGGACATGATGACCATCGCCAAGCAGGTGACGAATGGCGCGCAGCCGCTGGCCGCAGTCGTCGCTTCGAGCAATGTCTACGATACGTTCATGGGTGTGGCTTCTCCGGAGTTTGCGGTCGAGTTTCCTCATGGCTATACCTATTCGGCCCATCCGGTCGCTTGCGCGGCAGGTATCGCGACGCTCGACGTGCTTGTGAACGAAGAGATGGTCGGTCGCGCTGCGGCCCTTGCACCATACTTCGAAGATGCCGTGCATTCCCTCGCCCAGGCGAAGCACGTCATTGATATCCGCAACTTTGGATTGGCTGCCGGCATCGGTATCGCGGCTACGCCCGACGCGCCGGGCCGTCGACCCTATGACATTGCCAGGGCGTGCTGGAGCAAGGGCTTCTATGTTCGCCAGGGCGCAGACTCGATCCAGCTCGCGCCACCGTTCATTGCGGAGAAGGCGGAGATTGATCGTCTCGTCGAGGCCCTCCATGACGCACTCGTCGAGACGCGTTGATGCATGACATTGTCGATTCTTCTGTAGCAGGGGAGAAATGACCCTTGGCATGGATTGAACCCGTGGAATTGATCGGCGAGGCAGTCGCGCTCAGGCCTCTGGCCTGTCGACATGCCGCTGCACTAAGCGAGGCTGTTGCCGATGGTGAGGTATGGAATCTCTGGTACACAAGAATACCGGCACCTGACAAAGTTGAGGCTGAGATCGAAAGGCGGCTGGCTTTGCAGGAAGCGGGAAGCATGCTTGCGTTCGTCGTAGAAGAGAAGCAGACCGCTCGCGTCCTCGGGATGACCAGCTACATGAATATTGAGCCTCAGCATCGGCGTTTGGAGATTGGCTCGACCTGGTACCGAGCATCAGCCCAGCGCACTGGGGTCAATACAGAATGCAAGGAGCTGCTGCTCAAGCACGCGTTCGAGACGCTGTCTTGTATTGCCGTCGAGTTTCGAACGTCTTCCTTCAACTTGCGCAGCCGGGCCGCGATCGAACGACTTGGTGCCAATCTGGACGGCATTTTGAGAAGCCATCAGATTGTCGAAGGCAATTTGCTGCGGGATACGTACGTGTACAGCATTGTTGCGACTGAGTGGCCCGCCGTACGACGGAACCTGCAGTGGCTGCTCAGTCGGCGGTAGGGACGGAGGCCACGAGGAAAGTTGCCGCACATCACATGCAGGCAGCAGCGCTTAAAGGGCTAAGCAAGGCGTCCAGAGGACCGGGGAAGCCACTCACCGCGGCGAGACGCACGCGGGCTAGCAAGGACGGCTCGTGTCGGCGGGTTGGCCTGGAGCCCGAGCGGTGTGCTGGCCTTGCCCGCGGCGCGCAGCAAGTCGCCGGTGGAGATATGAGGAATGCCGTACTTCTGGCAAATGAACCCGGGCCTGCGTACCTTTGCCTGCACCGGGGCACCTAACAACGCGGCATGCGGCAGCAACTCGCCCAAAGTCTGTGACAGGCTGCGCAGCTTTCCCTGTGCCGGCTGGGCGCCAAGCTCGACGGCATCCTGCGCAGATCGTCGAGGGCGACGATGTGCTGCGCGCCACGTACGTGTACAGCATCATCGCGTCCGAGTTGCCGGCCGTGCGGAAGAAGCTCGCTTTGCGCCTCGCGAAGGGGTCGGGGTCCTCGTTGCCCGCGGACTGATGGCGTGTGGGCTGCGAGCGCGCGCCTCGTCCGCGAACAAGTTGGCGAGCTTCCTGGCCGCCGCATCGAGGTCGGCCTCGGGAAATCCGCCGAACCCGAGCACGAAGCCCGGTCGGCCGGCGCCGCCGGCGAACATCGGCGAGACCGGACGCATCGCGATTCCAGCGGCCGCTGCACGCGAGGCCAACTCGACATCGTTCTCAGCTCCGCGCAGCCGCACAACCACGTGCATGCCCTGGTCGCTTGGCTGCAGCACCACCCAGTCGTTCAGCCAGCGCTCGATCGCTGCGATCAGCGCGCTCCGACGTGAGGCGTAAACCGCCCGGATCCTTCGCACGTGGGCCTGCAGATGGCCCTCCTGCATGTACGCAGCGAGCACGTGCTGCTCGGCAGTCGGTGGGTGTCTATCGATCAGTGCGCGTGCGCCGATGAAGGCTTGCACCAATCCGTCCGGCACCACCGCATACCCCAAGCGCAAAGATGGATAGAGGATCTTGCTGAAGGTGCCCAGGTAGATGACGCGCGCTGGATCCACGCCCTGGAGCGACGGGAAGGGGTGACCGGCATACCGCAGTTCGCTGTCGTAATCGTCTTCGACGATCCAGGCGTTGGCGCGACGCGCCCATGCCAGCAACGCTGTGCGCCGTGCCATGCTCATTGGCATGCCGATCGGATAGTGGTGCGATGGCGTCACGAACGCGGCGCGCGATTCTGGTGCCGCCCGCGTCCCGGCCTCGACATCGATGCCCTCGGTATCCACCGGCACCCGCAGCACGCGCGTACCCATGCCCAGCCCTTCGAGGATGGAGATCAGCCCCGGGTAGGCAGGATCCTCGGCCCACATCGTGTCGCCCTCACCGACGAGGAGGCGTGCGGCGACATACAGCCCTTGCTGCGTGCCGGAGGTGATGACGACTTGCTCCGGGTCGCAGCGGACGGCCCGCGCCTTGCGCATGTGTTCCGCGACGGCGCGCCGCAGGCTCAACAATCCTTGCGGGTCTCCGTACCCCCCAGGAGCGCCATTGCCCATCACACGAAGCTTGCTGCCCAGACGGCGCCAGGTGTCGTCGGGGGCCGCCGCACCCACTGGCACCGTCACGGCGAACGGAACCGGTCGTTGCGGTGCGAATCAGCGGGCGACATCGGCAAGCTGCCGAGCGACTGGCGACAGCTTTGTCTCAACATGGTTTGGGGTCGTGCATTCATGGGGCGGCTGAGCAAGGGGCGCGCTGCCCTGAAGAGCCATCGAAACACGGGTTCCGGTCCCGGTGCGCGCCTCGAGAAAGCCTTCGGCAACAAGCTGATCAAAGGCCTCCATCACCGTGCCCCTGGCCAGCCGCAATGCATTGGTCAGCGTGCGCGTCGAGGGAAGCGGTTCGCCTGGCTTGAGCTCTCCGTTCTTGATGGCATTGCGCAGGCCATGAGCCAGCTGGCGCCCGACTTGTCCTGAATTGCGGTCAAGGGAGCCCAGCGACGGAATCTCTACGGTGGTGGGTCTGCGTGGCATGGATAGTGGTCTATCCAAGTTTGTCCCAAAGTGGCTCTTTGATCTAAACCATTCCCACCGAAGATGTCGTCACCGAACGGCTCCGGCAGCCAGGGCCCCGCACCGAGCCGGGAGCGTGCGGCCGCATCCAGAACCCAGTATCGAACACGAGGTAGGAGTCACCATGTTGAAGACCATTCTCAGCCGCTTTGCCGCGGGCGCGCTTGCCGCGACATTGGCATTCGGAGCCCACGCACAGTCCGGCAAGCCGGCCGAGCTGAAACTCGGCATCACCACGTTCCTCACGGGACCCGCGTCGGTCTTTGGCCTGTCAGGCAAAGCAGCCGCCGAGATACTCATCGAGGACATCAACGCCAAGGGCGGGATCGCTGGCGTGAAGATCGTGCCGATCTTCATCGACGAAGGCGTGGGCGGCGACCGGTTGCTGTCGGAATACCGGCGTCTCGTTCAGGAACAGGGCGTGCGGGTGATGCTCGCGTCCATCTCAAGCGGCAGCTGCAACATCATTGCGCCCGTGGCCGAGGACCTGAAAGTCGTCAACATCATGTGGGACTGTGCGACGCAGAAGATCCTGGAGGATCGGCGCTACAAGTACGTGGTCCGCAGCCAGGCCAACACGACCACAGAGCAGGTATCGGGCATCCTCTACCTGCTGCGTAAGCATCCCAACTTCAAGACAATTGCGGTTGTGAACCAGGACTACGCCTATGGCCGGGACTCCTGGGAGATGGCGCTCACTGCATTGAAGGCACTAAAGCCGGACGTGCAGGTGGTGGCCGAACTGTTCCCCAAGTTCGGTGCGACGGACTACTCGACGGAGATCAGCCGCCTTCAGGCGCTGCGTCCGGACGTGGTGTTCACCACCTCCTGGGGTGGTGACTTGGATACCTTTGTCCGCCAAGCCGCTCAGCGTGGACTGATGCGCAACTCGCAGTTCGTTCTGGCGCAGGGGGAGAGCTCACTCGAGCGTCTTGGCAATGTGCTCCCTGAAGGTGTGATTGTCGGTGCCCGTGGTGACCACTATTTTCTGCATCCGCAAGTCAAGGACGACCCGAAGTTCAAGGCATTTGTCGAGCGCTTCAAGCAGCGCACGGGTGCCTACCCCATCTATTCAGCTTTCCACATGGCTCAAGCTCTCGCCGCCCTCCAGGTTGGTTACGAGACAGCAATCAAGCGCAACAAGGGCGCCTGGCCGACGGAGGAGCAGGTCGCTGACGCGCTGCACCAAGCCGAGTTCACCGGGCTGACCAACAAGGTCCACATCCGCGAGGACGGGCAGGGACTTGAGTGGCAGATGTGGGGCGTGACGAAGAAGGTGCCGCAGTACAACTTCGCCGTGCTGGACCAAATCACGATGTACCCGCCCGAGCTCGTGACCGCGCCGGTCGGACAGAACTCGCTGAAGTGGGTCTCGACGCTGAAGCCGTCCGTCGTCCACGACAAGAGCATCGTGACCTTCCCGGCCAACGGCGCCGCGTCCAAGTGAACGCGCAAACCGTGCTGCTCGCAGTCCTGGACGGGCTGTCCTACAGCGCACTTCTATTTCTCGTTGCCGTCGGCATCACGATCATTTTCGGCGTGATGAACATCATCAACATGGCTCATGGGAGCACGTTCGCCATCGGCGGCTACCTCACCGCGACGCTGGTCGCGACCGTGGCGTCCATTCACTTCTCGCCGTACTGGTCGGTGCTCCTGATCCCGCTGGCCGCCATCATCGTGGGCGGCCTGCTGGGCGGGCTGCTCGAGCGGCTGCTGATACGTCGGATCTACGACAAGGATCCGGTCCTGCAGCTGCTCGTGACGTTCGCGGCGTTCATGATCTTCGAGGATCTGCAGCGCATCGTTTGGGGTGGGACGCCGTACTCGACTGGTGAGCTCGTCACGGCGTTGGGCGTCGTCGACATCTTCGGGATCACGTACACCACGTACCAATTGCTGGTCTTGCCCGGCGTGGCCTTGGCCGTCTTCTTCGGGCTGCGCATCGCGCTGCGCAAGACGCTGATTGGCCGCCAAGTGGTGGCAGTGGCCCACAACCGCGAGGTATCAACCACTCTCGGCATCAACGTCAAGCGGGTGTGCTTCCTGACGTTCGTCCTCGGCTCGACGCTCGGCGCGCTGGGCGGCGCGCTGTCCGTGCAGACCACCTCCTGGGTGCTCGGCATCGGTGCCGAGATGATCGTTCTCTCATTCGCGGTGGCTGCAACGGCCGGCCTTGGCCAGATCGAAGGCGCCCTGGTGGCTGCCGCGCTGATCGGCCTGGCGCGTTCCTTCTCGGTGTACCTGATGCCTGAGCTCGAAGTGCTGATGCCCTACATCATCATGACTCTCGTGCTGTTGATCCGTCCGCAGGGACTGTTCACGGTGGCCCAGGCGCGGAGGGTGTGATGGCGCAGATCCAAACCATCCCGCAGCGCGCCGCTGCCGCGCCGCGCACCGGCGCATTGGCCCGGCCGTCGCGCATCCATGTCGCCGCCGCACTGCTCGTGCTGGGCTCCATGTTGCTGCCGATCGCACTGCCGTGGCTGAAGACGCCGCTGCTCTTCGGAACCTCGTTTGGCATCGCGGCGCTCGGCGTCTCGGTGCTGATCCGCGCGGGCCAGGTCTCGCTCGGTCATGCGATGTACGCCTGCCTCGGCGGCTACTGTGTCGCGTACGGCTCGCGTTGGTTCAAGGGCGTCGACACGGTCTTGCTGATGGCGATGGGGACCGCGTTCGCCGCGCTGTGCGGCTTGGTCGTCGGCTCGTTCGTGGTTCGCTATCGGACCATCTTCTTCGGGATGCTCAACCTGGCGCTGTCGATGGTGCTCTTCGCGGCACTCGGCAAGTTCTTCCACTACACCGGCGGCACGGATGGGTTGCGCGTGACGCGATCGACCATCTTCGGGCAGGCGCTCGAGCGCGACGGCTTCGAGACCGTGCTGCTGTATCTGACCATTGCGCTGGCGATCGCGGTCGCCTACGGCGTGCACCGCTACTACCGATCGGTGGCCGGTCAGGCGCTGTCCGCGATCAAGACCAACGAGACGCGCCTGGAGTACGTTGGGTTCTGCACCTACCGTGTCTTTCTGACAGGCTACGTGATCTCGGCCGCCCTGTGCGGGCTTTCCGGAGCGGTGTTCGCCGTGGCGCAAGGCCTGGTGACGCCGGAGATGGGCTACTGGGTCCGGTCCGGGGAGTTCGTCTTCATCGCTATCCTCGGCGGCGTCGTCAGTCCGTTCGGCGCCTTCGTCGGCGCGGCGATCTTCGAGTTCGTGAAGCTGTATGCCGCCGCGTACATCACCGGTGCGTGGCAGCTGACGCTTGGCATCGTGCTCCTGGCAATGGTGTTCTCTGCGCCCGAAGGCATTGCAGGCCTGCTGCTGCGCAGCGCGCGCAAGCCCGAAGAAGGAAAGTGATGCCGGCTACGCTGCTGCAGACTGAGAGTCTCAATCTGGCGTTCGGCGCCATCGTGGTGGCCGACAACATCAACTTCGAGCTGCGTGAAGGCGAAAGGCTGGCGGTCATCGGCCAGAACGGAGCCGGCAAGACGACGTTCATCAACATCTGCACCGGCCTCATCAAACCACGCAGCGGCGTGGTTCGCTTCCGCGGCGAAGAGGTGACGGCGCTGCCGCCTCGGTCGATTGCCCGCAAGGGCATGGTGCGCTCCTTCCAGTTGCCGCAGCTCTTCCTGGAGCACACGCTGCGTGACTGCGTCCGCATCGCCGCGGCCGGCAAGACCGGGCGCCTGGGGATTTGGAGCGCGTTGGAAACGTCAGTGCCGTCGAAGACCGTCGACCACGTGCTCGAACTGGTTGGCCTGCGCGATCGTGGTGACGAACCGTGCAAGGCGCTGCCCGAAGGCCACCGCAAGCTGTTGGACATCGCCATGGCGATGGTCCTGGAGCCCACCCTGTTGATCCTCGACGAGCCCACCAGCGGCGTCTCGACGGAGGAGAAGCATTCACTGATGTCCACGATCATGGCTGCGCTCGACGCGCAGAAGATCACCACGATCTTCGTCGAGCACGACGTGGACGTCGTGGCGCGCTATGCAACGCGCGTCGCCGCCTGGATCTCCGGCCGCATCGCTGCGGACGGCCCGCCGCAGCAAGTGCTGGCCGATCCGGAGATCCGTACCAACGTGCTGGGAGAATGACATGCTGAAGTTAAGCGGAATCAGTATCCGCCTCGCAGGAATCACCGTGTTGCGACGCGTGACCTCGGAATCCCGGGCGGGACAGCTTACCGCCGTGGTCGGGCGCAATGGTGCCGGCAAGACGAGCCTGCTGCGAACGATCATGGGACTGATTGCGCTCGACGAGGGGCGTATCGAACTCAACGGTCAGGATCTGTCCGAAGTGCCCGCCCATGGACGTACGCGTATCGGGATCGGCTATGCCCCCGAGGATCGGGTCATGTTTCCCACGTTCACGGTCGAGGAGAACCTGCGCTTGCCATGCGAACTTCTCGGCGTGAAGCGGGCGGAAGTGGACCGCAGTCTGGAGCGAGCCGTCGAGGTCGTGCCGCAACTGAAGGATCTTCTGCCGCGTTCCGGATCCGCGCTGTCGGGCGGCCAAGGCAAGATGGCCGCCCTGGGCCGCGCGCTGATGGTCGGCCGCAGTTTGGTTCTGCTCGACGAGCCATTCCAGGGGCTCGCTCCGGTACTGGCCCACCAATATGCGGAGTCGCTGCGCAAACTGCGCACCCTGGCGCCGGAAGTTTGCGTGCTCGTCACCGAGTCGAACGGCAGCCTCCTGCGCGATCTGCCCGACCAGACCGTGTTCCTCGAACGCGGCGAGTGCCGCGTCGCAACCGCTGCGGAATGTGCACCGACGCACTGATCAAATCTCGCTGGGTGCTGGTACCTGGTGCTATTCTTCATACGCCAACTTCCCGTTGATGGTGCTTGTGAACGAAGAGATGGTCGGTCGCGCTGCGGCCCTTGCACCATACTTCGAAGATGCCGTGCATTCCCTCGCCCAGGCGAAGCACGTCATTGATATCCGCAACTTTGGATTGGCTGCCGGCATCGGTATCGCGGCTACGCCCGACGCGCCGGGCCGTCGACCCTATGACATTGCCAGGGCGTGCTGGAGCAAGGGCTTCTATGTTCGCCAGGGCGCAGACTCGATCCAGCTCGCGCCACCGTTCATTGCGGAGAAGGCCGGAGATTGATGGCCTTGTCGAGGCCGCCCTCCATGATGCACTCACCGAAACGCGTTGATGCCGAGTCACGAAATCGTGTTGCCAATGCAATCGCGATTGCTGGTGGGAGGTGACGTCACTCTAGGATTCGATCGAAAGTCTTTCGTGTCCGCCGCGGCCCGTTTCATCTTTCTTGCGTCTTCGCGGCCGAGGACGACAAGCAGCAGAACCCCGAATCCCATGACGAGCGCCGCAACGACGAGCGCGCCTCGATAACTGCCGGTGGCGCTCGCGATGTACCCCGCCATGGCTGGCGCTGCGATCTGAGCCACGCCGTAGCTGAGTGTCATGCGCGCCATGGCCCGGGCTGGATTCGCTGGAAAGTGTCTTCCGATGATCGCTAGGGTCAGGCTCACGATGCCGACGAACGTGCCACCATAGAGAACGGCGCTGAACATGTTTGTCCAGGCGCTGTCGCTGACGGCGGGCCAGGCGATCGAGATGGTTTGCAGGCCATAGGCGAGGATCAGTGCCGGAACTTGACCTACCGCATGCGCGATCCGGTCCCAAAGGAAGCAGGATGGCACTGCTGCCAGACCCACGAGCCCCCAGATCCAGGTTCCTCGACCCGACAGCATGGGCAGTTTTTCGAGGATGGCAACGATGAACGTTGCGCTGACGACATAGCCAAACCCGGCGCAGAAGTAAGCCGCGATCATCAGGTACATCCAGCGCGGTGAGGGTGCGCAAGGGACTGGCACCTGGGTGCGAACATTGATGCTCCGGGGGGCGGGGAGCCAGAACCATGCGGGCACGAAAAACACCGCTCCGAGCAACCCCAGCGTGATCCATTGAAACCTCCATGAATAGCTGCCCGCCAATGCGGCCAGCACCAAGCTGGAAACGATGATTCCCAGCCCGACCCCGGTGAAGTGCAGTCCCAGCTGGGGCTTTTGGTTGTGCCGGATCAGCCAGTTGAGGACGAGCCCGGATGCGAGCAGCAGGCCCGCGGTGCTTGAGAACCCGGAGATGAAGCGGAGGAAGCCCCAAAGACGGAAATCCTGGGTCATTCCCATTCCGGCGGTGCTGAGGACGGCCACCACCAGACCAAGCCGATAGAGGTGAAACTTGTGGTTCAGATTGCTGAGCGTGGATGCGATCAACAATCCAGCAAAATAGCCAAGGTAGTTCGACGTGGCCAACCATCCCCCCGCCAGACCCGAAAGTCCCGCTTCACTGCGCATGATCGGCAAAAGGGGGGTGTATGCGAACCGCGCTACGCCAACGGTCAGAACAAGGGCACTGATGCCCGCGGCGGTGACCCGCCAACGATCGAGCTCACTGCTTGTTGAAGGTGGGATGGTGGATGACTGCATCTGATTCGCTGAATGTTTGGTGAACGAATAATCGGGATGCTATGAACTATTGTCTTGCCCGTCTTTCGATGGGCAGACTACATGTATCGATGAGATGACAAGCAAAGCGAAGAGCACGCAGCAGGCCGACGGCTGGAGTTCCCTGGCTGTTCCGGAGATCGACACGCTGCCCGCGCCGGTCTTCCTGCGATCAGAGAGCCTGTCCCCACGGCAGATCTTTCCGGAGCATACGCACCGATGGAACCAGTTCGTGTATGCCAAGGCCGGGTCCTTGATCGTGACGGTGGAGAGCTCGCGGTACGTGATTACCCCCGAGCAGGCTATTTGGGTGCCCACGGGGGTATCGCATACCGTCGGCACCTTTTATGGCGCCGAGTTTCGAAACCTCTATGTGGCCGATCTCTCCCCTCTGGACATGCCGAAGGCCTGCACTGTACTCAGGGTGTCGCCGCTTCTCCGAGCGCTTGTCGTGGAAATGGAGGAGATTGAACGAGGGCACGAGAAGACCGCCTACATTGAGAAGATCAATGACTTGATCGTTGAGCAACTGCATCGCTTGCAAGTGCAGGACTTCCACCTGCCTTGGCCACGAAGCACCATATTGCGCAAGATCTGTGAATCCCTCTATGCCAATCCCGGTGACTCACGCGGCATGGAGGAATGGGGGAGCGAACTGGGTGCTTCTGCGAGAACGCTTGCACGGCGCTTCGAGAAGGAGGTAGGAATCACCTTGCGGGATTGGCGCCATCGCTTGCGACTTTTCCGGGCGCTGGAATGGTTGGGCGCGGGACGCAGCGTGACAACAGTTGCCCTCGAGCTCGGCTACGCTTCCACTTCGGCTTTCACCTTCATGTTCCGGCAGGAGATGGGATGTAGTCCTACCGAATGGGTTGCCAGGTGACGCAGCCTTGCGACGTGAGGAGTTCCAACTCGTCGACAGCGTTGTTTTCCAGGCCGAGGCGCGGCCTACAAAGAGGGAGCGGGATGCGCAGATGTTTCTTCCCGGCCTCCTAGGTCCACACCGCATCGAGCGCTGCCCAGGCCGCCGCAATGACGGGTTCTGCCGTGCGTTCGGCGCGGCACACGAAGCTCAGCTCGCAGTCGAGCGACACGCGGTCGGCAATGCACAGGCCACGTGCCTGCGCCTCGTGGATCGCGATCGAGTCGCGCACCAGCGACAGGCCCACTCCGCTGCGCACCAGGTCGAGCATCGAGGGCTCCTGGTCCACCATGGATACACGCCGAGGTTCCAAGCCCGTGAGCGATCCAGGGCCGAACACACGTTGCTGCAGGCGGTTGTGGACACTGGACGGTGGCGTGGCCAACCAGGGCAGCGCGGCCAGGGCTTTCCAGTCCTTGCCGCGCACCTGTGGACCCCAGCCCGCCGGCGCGAGCACGCGATAAGTGAAGCGCGTGAGTGCCTTGCGCGCCCAGGGGGCACCTACCGGGTGGTCGGGCAGGTCGAGGAAAAAGCCAGCGTCGATTCGGCCGCTGTCGATGAGAGCCAGAACCTCTCCGCTCATATCTTGGTGCAGCACCGTGTCGATCTGCGGGCTGGATTCGACGATCTGGCGCAGAAAAGCCCCCAGGCGTGTGAATTCGGGGTCCAGGATCGTCCCGATACGCAGGCGTCCGCGCACCGCGTTGTGCAGCGCGGCAGCGGCGCTGGCGAACTCACCCAGCCCGGCGAGCGCCTTGTCAGCCAGCGGGAGCAGCGCGGCGCCGTCAGGGGTGAGGGCCATGCCCTGAGGCGTGCGTTGGAAAAGCTTGAGACCCGTGGCACCAGCCAAGGCTTTGAGCTGCAGGCTCACTGCAGGTTGACTCAGGTGCAATCGCTCGGCTGCGCGCGAGACGTTGCCCTCGCGTGCCACAACTGTGAAGGCACGCAGGGCCTGAGGCTCAATGGGAAGGTGAGGTCGGGCCGGCATGACGATTATTTAAAAAACTTATATCAGATTACTGTACTTCTCATTGGATTTCTTCGAACTATCTCGTCAGACTGCAGTTCTCTTAGGAGGCAGTCATGAGTATTTCAAATATCAATCACTTTGTCGGCGGTACTGTTGTCGCAGGTACGTCAGCTCGCACCCAGGACGTGACCAACCCGGCTGTCGGCTGCGTCACCGGTCGCGTCGCCCTGTCCAATCGTGCCGACGTCGCCACGGCGGTGGCTGCCGCGCAGGCGGCCTTCCCCAAGTGGGCCGACACGCCGCCGATCCGCCGCGCGCGCGTGATGTTCAAGTTCCTCGAGCTGCTCAACGAGCACAAGGACGAGCTGGCCCACCTCATCACCGCCGAGCACGGTAAGGTCTTCACCGACGCGCAGGGCGAGGTGGCGCGCGGCATCGACATCGTCGAGTTCGCCTGCGGCATCCCGCAGCTGCTCAAGGGCGACTACACCGACCAGGTCTCCACCGGCATCGACAATTGGACGCTGCGCCAGCCGCTCGGCGTGGTGGCCGGCATCACGCCCTTCAACTTCCCGGTGATGGTGCCGATGTGGATGTTCCCGGTCGCGATCGCGGCGGGCAACACCTTCATCCTCAAGCCCAGCCCGACCGACCCGAGCCCTTCGCTGCTCATTGCCAAGCTGTTCAAGGAAGCAGGCCTGCCCGACGGCGTGTTCAACGTCGTGCAGGGCGACAAGGAAGCGGTCGACGCGCTGATCGAGCATCCCGACGTCAAGGCCATCAGCTTCGTCGGTTCCACGCCGATCGCGAACTACATCTACGAGACCGGCGCGCGTCACGGCAAGCGCGTGCAGGCGCTGGGCGGCGCCAAGAACCACATGGTGGTGATGCCCGACGCCGACATCGACCAGGCCGTCGACGCGCTGATCGGCGCGGGCTACGGCTCGGCCGGCGAGCGCTGCATGGCGATCAGCGTCGCGGTGCTGGTGGGCGACGCGGCAGACAAGATCATGCCGAAGCTGATCGAGCGCACGAAGACGCTGAAGGTGCTCGACGGCGAGAACCTCGCGGCCGAGATGGGCCCGATCGTCACGCGCGCCGCGCACGAGCGCATCACGGGCTACATCGACATCGGGCAGAAGGAAGGCGCGAAGCTGCTGGTCGACGGCCGCGACTTCGATGGCGCAAAGGCCGGCAACGGTTGTGAAGAAGGGTTCTGGATGGGCGGCACGCTGTTTGATCATGTCAAGCCCGAGATGCGCATCTACAAGGAAGAAATCTTTGGCCCGGTGCTGGGCTGCATGCGCGTACGTGACCTCAAGGAAGCGGTCGACGTGATCAACGCTCACGAATTCGGCAACGGCGTGGCCTGCTTCACGCGTGACGGCAACGTGGCGCGCGAGTTCAGCCGCCGCATCCAGGTGGGCATGGTGGGCATCAACGTGCCGATCCCGGTCCCCATGGCCTGGCACGGCTTCGGCGGCTGGAAGCGCTCGCTGTTCGGCGACATGCATGCATACGGTGAAGAGGGCGTGCGCTTCTACACCAAGCAGAAGTCGATCATGCAGCGCTGGCCCGAGAGCACGCCCAAGGGCGCCGAGTTCGTGATGCCAACGGCGAAGTAAAGCGTCCAGGCGCTGCTACTGCGATGTTTCCCCTCGCGACGGGATATATCGCAGCGCGACAAGAAATTCCAAGAGAGATCCAGACAAGCATGAGCGACAACATCGCGTTCGACTACATCATCGTCGGGGCCGGCACGGCGGGATGCCTGATGGCAAACCGGCTGTCGGCCAACCCGCACAAACGGGTGCTGCTCATCGAAGCTGGGCGCAAGGATGACTACCACTGGATCCACATCCCGGTAGGCTACCTCTATTGCATTGGCAACCCGCGCACTGATTGGCTTTACCAGACCGAAGCCGAGCCCGGGCTCAATGGCCGCCAGCTGCGCTATCCCCGCGGCAAGGCGCTGGGAGGATGCTCAAGCATCAATGGGATGATCTACATGCGCGGACAAGCGCGTGACTACGATCACTGGGCTGAGGTTACCGGCGACAATGCGTGGCGCTGGGACAACGTGCTAGCCGATTTCAAGCGCCATGAGAACCACTCCCTTGGCGACAAGGAGAACGCGAGCCAGAGCGACGCCTCCTTCGCCAAGTACCACGGACATGGCGGCGAGTGGCGGGTGGAGAATCAGCGCCTGCGCTGGGACATCCTGGACGCCTTTGCGCAAGCGGCGCAGCAGGCTGGGATCCCCGCCACGGCCGACTTCAACCGCGGCGACAACGAAGGCGTGGGGTACTTCCAGGTCAATCAGAAGGCGGGTTGGCGTTGGAACACTGCCAAAGCCTTCCTGCGGCCGACCTGCTACGGTCGACCCAACTTTGAGCTCTGGACTAAAGCGCAGGTCACGCGCCTGCTGACGCAGCGCGAGCCTGATGGCAGCGTGCGCTGTACCGGTGTGGAGGTCTGGGACGGCAGAACGCGCGTGTCCGTGAAGGCCGCCGAGCAGGTGGTGTTGTGCGCGGGGGCGATCGGCTCGCCGCAACTGTTGCAACTTTCGGGGATCGGACCGGGTGCATTGTTGCGCGAGCATGGCATCGAAGTGATCGCCGATCTGCCCGGGGTGGGTGCCAATCTACAGGACCACTTGCAGATCCGCGCGGTCTATAAGGTGCAGGATGCGCCCACGCTCAACGTACTGGCCTCGACGCTCACGGGCAAGGCTCGCATCGGGCTTGAATATTTGTTCAAGCGTAGTGGGCCGATGAGCATGGCGCCATCGCAGCTCGGCGCCTTCACCCGAAGCGATCCCAGCCAGCAGAGCCCAAATATTCAGTACCACGTTCAACCGCTCAGCCTGGAAGCTTTCGGAGATCCGTTGCACGCATTTCCGGCTTTCACCGCGAGCGTTTGCAACCTCAATCCTACAAGCCGCGGGACCGTGAAGATCCGCAGCTCCGACCATCGAGATGCACCTGCGATCGCGCCTAATTATCTCAGCACGCCGGAAGATCGCCGGGTAGCAGCGGACAGCTTGCGCGTGACGCGCCGTATCGTGTCTCAGCCCGCGCTTGCCAGATACCGGCCTCAGGAGTTCAAGCCTGGTCTGCAGTACCAGAGCGACGAGGACCTTGCGCGTTTGGCCGGTGACATTGCTAGCACCATCTTCCACCCTGTCGGAACGACCAAGATGGGGCGCGCGGACGACCCCACGGCAGTGGTCGACAGCCATCTTCGGGTGCGGGGCGTCGCCGGTTTGCGCGTGGTAGATGCCGGTGCAATGCCGACCATCACCAGCGGCAACACCAACAGTCCTACGCTCATGATCGCGGAAAAAGCCGCTGCGTGGATTCTGGCCGGAGCGTAGTCGGCGCACCTTCGACGGATCGCCCTGCGGATTGCTGGTTCGCATTCGAGCCCTTTGGCTTGGTGAATGCTGCTGAGGGATGCGGTTCGTCATAACCGCCTAACAGGGTGCTGAAATACCTCTCCCGCCGGTCGGCGTGCGACGGCCCTCAAGCGTTGGAAGTTGATCCCCCGACAGTTGCAAGACAAGACCCCAGACGATGCGCGGAGCCGACACCTTCACCGAGAGCTTGTTCACGATGCGCCGCCTGGAGGACTTCGTACCCGCGAATCATCCTCTGCGCCCGATCCGCGCGATGGTCAATGAAGCGCTGCTCAAGATGGACAACCTATTCGCCGGCATGTATGAGGCCGACATCAAGGGCGGGCGTCCCAGCATCGCACCAGAGAAGCTGCTGCGCGCGATGCTCTTGCAGATCTTCTTCAGCGTCCGCTCGGAGCGTCAACTCATGGAGCAGACCCAGTACAACCTCTTGTATCGCTGGTTCATTGGCTTGGCCATGGACGATGCGGTCTGGGTGCCCAGCGTCTTCACCAAGAACCGCGAACGGCTGATCGCGCACGACGCGATCATCGAACTGTTCAACCACATCGTCGAAACCGCGGATCGCAAGGGCTGGCTGTCGGGCGAGCACTTCAGCGTCGATGGCACCCTTATTCAGGCGTGGGCCAGCCACAGGAGCTTTGTGCGCAAGGACGGCGGCGACGATGATGCGGGCAACAACACAACGGGTAGCACCAGCTTCAAAGGCCAGAGCCGCAGCAACGACACTCACGCCTCGCGCACCGATGGCGATGCGCGTCTGTACCGCAAGGGCAAGACCGCCAGCGAGTTGCGCTACATGGGTCATACCCTATCGGACAACCGCCATGGCCTGATCGCCAACGCGATGGTCACACAGGCTGACGGCTTTGCCGAGCGCGAAGCGGCCAAGGTCATGATCAAGGATGCCCGTCAAGCGGCCGCGAGTCCGGATACCGAGGTCACACTCGGTGCAGACAAGGGCTACGACGCGCAGGAGTTCGTCCAGGCATGTCAGGACATGGGCGTGATACCGCACGTAGCCCAGAACACTTCGGGGCGGCGCTCCGCGGTGCCCGATGCCATCGCTGCGAGCGAAGGCTATGCGCTGTCACAGCGCAAACGAAAACTCATCGAGCAGGGCTTCGGCTGGGCCAAGACGGTGGGCGGAATTCGTCAGGTGATGGTGCGTGGACTCAAGCGCGTGGACCACCTGTTCGTGCTGACGATGACGGCCTACAACTTGACGCGCATGCGTTCGCTGGGACAAATCCGTCCGCAGGGGCTCTGAGGCAACCAGAGGCGCGCAAAACATCCTCAAATCAGAGAAAACGGCTCGCAAAAACCCTGCCTGACGCACCATGTGAAAAGCGAACCCTCGGCCGGCAGGGAGGACTCGCTTTGAAGGGGAGTATTTCCGCACCCTGCTAATGGGAGCTCCTCGCGTGCCACCAGAGGCAGTACAGCAGGCCCAGCACGATCAGGGCGCCGAAGAACTGGTAGGACTGCCTACGATGCCGCCAAGGCGCACCATCAGCACCCGGCCTTCCCGCGGCAACGTTGGTCAGTCATCTGGTCGGGGAGTACCGCGCCGTTGCCAGCGACAAGGGGTAACGCAGGCGAGCCACTCATTGAGTCGCGGGGTTGCTGCCGCTGCGCCCGCGCCTCAATGCTCGCTCAGAGTTCTCTTGACCCATTCCGCAATCGCGTCCGGGGATCTGAATTCATCGACAGAGCGCGCAGCAACCTGGGGAATGCGTGACCGCCAAAGGCGGACAACGTGGACTGTCCCATACAGAGTGCGTTCACGGATGTTTCCTCCACTTGCTGCTACGAATGCATCGCGAACCGCGCACGATGCTATTCGCGTCCGACTGACTTGTAGAGAACGTGGCCTCGAGGATCGAACCGCCCCTCAACCACCGGCCTTTGGCGGCACGGCCCATGCGAAAGAGGTCAGCGGGTAGTCGAAGGCTAACCACCACGGCACGTCGTGCGAAGTCCAGGTATGTGCCGAGGGTTGAACGCCAGGATCCGAGCTCGATGTCGCGGCATGCACGATCACTTGCGCCTGGGCCACCCGTTCATCCATCAGTTCAGAACCGAAGCTTGTGCAGAAATGCCTCAGCTTCCGCAGTGTCGACTCGAACGATGCGAGTTCGTCGGCGCCGCTCAGCCAGCGGAAGCTCTTCCCACCCGCGCGTGCCGTCGTCGCGAAAGGCGCAGCCTGCGCCTTGCGACATGTCGCGCAGTGACAATGCATGATGGGGCCGGCAAACCCATCCACCTCGTCGCCGACCGCGCCACAAAGACAAGATGCATTCATATCGACCTCCTAGCTTTGACGGCGGTGTTCAATTCTGTTCGGGGCTGCGAAGACATCGTCACTCCCTTCAGGAGCTGGCCAGGCGTCTCTCAATTTGGACCGAATGGGCCGTGTTTCGCGCCCCGCTCAATGGCTGAATAGATCCATCGGCGTCACGGGCCCTCGCGATGATGCGCACTGAGCTGGGCCTTCGCGGCAGCGGAAGCGTCGCTGCGAACTGCTGCCATTCGAATTCGTGACGGGGCCGGACCTCGGCCGATTGCCACGTTGCTGCGCCATCGGTGCTGAGAGCCACGCCGCTGACGCCGTTGTTGCTCCAAGCCCAGCCCTTGACTTCCACCTTGTCCGTGCAGATGGTATCGCCGGGAGCGGGCTGGGTGATCAGCGAATTGGGCTCGACTTCCCACACCGGCTCGCGAACCACCGCTCCCCCGCGCTCCATGTCACGGTTGTACCAGACGGTAGTGAAGGGGTCGCTCGCACGCCGGCGCCGGACCGACAGCCTGCACAGCCACTTCGTCATGTTGGTGCCGAACCAGCCAGGCACGATGAGCCGAACCGGCCCGCCCCGCTCGCGCGTCAGGGGTGCGCCATTCATCTCGTAAGCCACAAGCACCTCGTGGGACAGCGCCTTCGAGATCGGCAGATCCTTGCGATACCGGTTCATCTTGCGGCCGCCGAATTCGCCGCTGTCGAGCCCGTCCGACCAGACATGGGTGGCACCCGTCTCGAGCTGCGCTTGCTCGAGCAGCACCGCCAGTCGCACGCCCGTCCATCGGACGTTGCCCACCCGCAAGAGATTGCCGCTGGCCGGCACCAGGGGACTGCCGAAGCATTCGTGGAACGCGGTGACGGAGGCTGTGGGCAGCCGCCTCAGGCCCTCCAGCCCGATCGAGAAAGGCCTGCGAACCAACCCGTCCACCTGCAGTCGCCAGCGCTCGACGTCGACCTCGACGGACCCCATGTGGATCGTCTCGAAGAGATGCGCATCGGACGTGATGAAGTCGCGCAGCATCGCAGGATCAGGCGGCGGCTTCAGATGGAATCCGGGAGACCCCCCGTGGACCACCGACCGACGCTCCTCCCCTTCGGGAAGTGGCGGCAGGAACGGTGGCAGGCACGCGGAGCTACTCATTCTGGACCCCAACCGTCAACTCATCGTCAAGCAAGCGGGGGAACTGGGGGCTGGACTGCCCCGACCACACAACCGGCTCGTGGCGGCGGCGTTCGACGCCAAGCGAGAAGATATCGAATCGGTTGTAGTACCCCACCACGTCATGGAACTGCTTCGGCTCAATGCACTTGTTCAGGTCGAACTCGGCATAAGCAATCCCCTCCTCGTTCTGCAGCGTGTCCCCGATCTGCGTGCCGGTGGGGTCCACGAACATCGATGCGCCGCGCGGAGTGCCGTCGACCACTTCCGCCACGGCGGGATCACGATCCACCAGAAAATCACGCATGGCCTTGTCCATGAAGCTCGCGCAGATGATCCCGAAAGCTTTGGCCTCGAATGAATGAGCGGACGCTCGAATGCGGTTCGCCGCAACGTTGTCGAAGTTTCCGCCTCCCGACGGCTTGCGCGTGGGCCACATCGGAGGCCAGCTGGATACATGAATCTGCTCCGCTTGGGCCATGAGCGAGTAGCGTGCGAGCGGGTTGGTGTTCTCGCCGCAGATCAAGCCGCCGATGCGCCCGAAACGTGTCTCGGCGACTCGAAGTCCCTGGCCGTCTCCGGGCGCCCAGACCAGCTTCTCGTAGAAGGTCGGCACCAGCTTGCGATGATGGTTGAGCAACTCGCCCGTCTCGCCGATCAGGATGTTCGAGTTCCAGATGCAGCCGGCGCTGGCCGTGCTGCGTTCGCTGATGCCCATCGACACGCAGACCCCGAAGCGCCTGGCCGCCGCGGCGATCAAGGCCACCTCGGGCCCCGGCACGTAGACGCTGTTCTCGACCATCGCCTCGAACAGATCATGGTTGTAGATGGGCGCCCACAGGGCCGCCCAGACCGGGAACGCCGGAATATAGGTCTCTGGAAACGCAATCACCTGCGCGCCATGGAGCGCGGCCTCCTTGATGATGGAAACCGCCTTTTCGGTCGTGGCGGTCTTGTCCAGCAGCACCGGCGCTGCGTGGGCGGCGGCAACCTTCACCCGGGGCAATGAACTCATGACAGGTACTCGCTTGCGTTGCTGAGGCTCACAGGATAGTTGCCAGTACGGCGGCGTAGATGCTCAAAAAACGCAATGAGAGGTGCGTTTTTGCAGGCTCCACTGGATCGAAGTCCTTGAACCTTTCAAGTGCGTCCAATCAACCCAAGTCCGTCCGAATGGCGACCGCCGATTCAAGCAGCGCGCTCCGTGTGAATGCGCCGCCCACGCTCGCGCCATGGAGGATCTGTGCACAGAGGGTTGCGAATTTCCTGGCGGTCGTTTGCACGAAACATGCTCACCATCACGATGTCGCGGATCCGCTCCGTAAAACCCAGCTTGGAGGGACTATGAACCCATCTCACGAGTACGTTCGCCTTTCCAGCGCAGGCCTCTGCGCATGCGGCAGCACGCATGGTGACAGCGAAGAGTGCCTCGCAGGAACGCCGGCGAATGCCGACAAGGCGCTGGCCGGCGCTATGGCCGAGGGCATGCTGCACGGCCTCTTTCCCGAGCGCAGCCTACGCCGAGCCTTCGTCAAGACGCTGGGCCGGGCCGGGACGCTGGCCGCACTCACGGCCCTCACGCCCCTGACCCAGCTTGCCGCTGTCGCGCAGGAGCGCAAGGGTGCGCCGGAGAAGAAGCGACTCGCAGTCGGATTCCTGCCCATCACATGCGCGACGCCGTTGATCTATGCGGAGCAACTCGGACTTTTCCCGCGCGAGGGGCTTGAATTGAGTTTGCAGAAGATCGCCGGAATCGCACTGATCCGCGACAAGATGGTCAACGGCGAACTGGATATCTCCCAGCAGGTGATGCCCGTTGCGCTGGCCATGTCCGTCGGCATAGGCGGCGCTCCCATCCCGGCCCGGGTGATGACGGTGCTCAACCAGAACGGCAATTCGCTGGTCCTTGCGATGAAGCACAAGGACAACCGCGACCCGAAGAACTGGAAGGGCTTCCGATTCGCCGTGCCGTTCGAGCAATCCCACCAGATGCTCCAGCTGCGCCACTACCTCGCATCGGCGGGGCTGGATGCGGACAGGGACGTGTCCTACCGCGTCGTTCCTCCTTCCGAGTACGTCTCCAACCTCCGCGTGGGCAACATCGACGGCTTCTTCGGCGGCGAGCCGGGCGGTCAGCGAGCCGTGTACGAAGGTGCAGGTTTTATTCACTTGGTCTCAAGCGAGATCTGGCCGGAGCATCCTTGCTGCTCGGTCACAGCAACCGAGGCCTGGATCAAGGCCCATCCGAACAGTTTCATGGCAGCCTACCGCGCGATCATCGCGGCGAGCCTGCATGTGTCCGAGCCTGCCAACCGCGCGGGGATGGCCAAGATCCTCTCCCAGCCCCAGTATCTCAACCAACCCGAAACGGTCGTGGACCAGGTCCTCACCGGCAGGTATGCCGATGGACTTGGCAACGTGAAGACCCTACCGCGCCGCGTCGACTTTCAGCCCTTCCCTCACTACTCGAGCGCGGTGTGGCTTCTGACCCAGATGCGCAGATGGAACATGATCAAGGAGGATCTGGACTACAAGGGTCTCGCCCGCCAGGTCATGCTGGCCACCGATGCAAAGCGCCTTATCGAGGAGCGCGGCGGCAGGGCACCCGAGGTCGGATTCCGCAAGGAAACCATTTTGGGCAAGAGTTTTGATTCCGACCGCCCCGCCGAATATCTGAAGTCACTGAGCAGGACGTGATCATGCAGAGCTCGACCTCACGCTCGTGGTTGGCCACCTTGGCGATCGGCCTGCTCTTGCTGGCAGTCTGGCAGGCTCTCGCCTCCAGCGAAGGCGGCAGTGCGCCGGCGGAGATTTCGGAGTACGACAGGCTGATGGGAAAAAGTCCCGGAGCATCCGTCGAGCGCTCAGCCATTCCGGCCCCGACGGAAGTGTTCAAGCGCGCCGGCGAACTGTTTGCAGATCCATTCCGCCGCAACGGCGAGAACGACCTGGGCATCGCCTGGCACCTGCTTGACTCGCTCAGGCGCGTGTTCAGCGGCTACGCCCTGGCTGTGCTGGTCGGCGTGCCCTTGGGCTTCTTGCTGGGACTGGTTCCATGGCTGGGCCAGGCGCTGAATCCGTTTATCCAGTTGCTGCGGCCTGTATCCCCCATGGCCTGGATGCCGCTCGCGCTCTATACGCTGAAGGACAGCGGCACCTCGGCGATCTTCATCATCTTTATCTGTTCAATCTGGCCCATACTGATCAACACCCTCTACAGCACCGCGAGCGTGCGTCAGGACTGGACCAATGTCGGTCGCGTCATCGGACTCACACCACTGGAACGCGCTCGCAAGATCGTCTTTCCGGCAGCAGTTCCCATGATCCTCACGGGCATGCGCATCTCGATCGGTATCGCCTGGCTGGTGATCGTGGCGGCGGAGATGGTGGTGGGCCAGAGCGGGATCGGCTTCTTCGTGTGGAACGAATGGAACAACTTGCAGATCTCCAGCATCATCGTCGCCATCGTGATGATCGGCATCGTCGGCCTGGTGCTCGACCAGTTGCTGGGCGCATTGATGAAGCAGCTGAGCTTTCGCGAATGAAAGGTCAGACGATGTTGCGGCCAACTTTCTCCACTGCCCTGATGGCCTCGAGCGCGACGCCTGGGTTCCTGCGGGTTTGCGGTGTGCAGCAGACCTTCAGCACGCCCAAGGGCGAATTTCCTGCGCTCAGCGAGATCAATCTGGAAATCCGCAGAGGCGAGTTCGTCGCCCTGATCGGCCACTCCGGTTGCGGCAAATCCACGCTGCTCAATCTTCTCGCCGGCCTGGCATCCCCGACCGCAGGAACCGTCTCGTGCGATGGGGAGGTCATCCGTGGACCGGGCCCTCGGCGCGCGATGGTTTTCCAGAACCATTCTCTCCTGCCGTGGCTCAGCTGCTTCGACAACGTGCGCATGGCCGTGCGCAGCGTGTTTCGGGGGGAGTCCGCTTCCGCGGTCGATCGCCGCACCGAGGCGGCGCTCGAGATGGTCGGCCTGGCTCATGCCGCGCACAAGAAGCCCAGCGAAATCTCAGGGGGCATGAAGCAGCGCGTCGGCATCGCCAGGGCACTGTCGATGGAACCGCAGGTCCTGCTGATGGACGAGCCGTTCGGTGCGCTCGACGCGCTCACGCGCGCCAAGTTGCAAGACGAGCTGCTCGGCATCGTCGAGAAAACCGAAAGCACCGTCGTCATGGTCACGCATGACGTGGACGAAGCAGTGCTCCTTGCGGACCGCATCGTCATGATGACCAATGGTCCGGCGGCACGCATCGGGGAGATCCTGGACGTCCCGATCGAACGCCCACGCGACCGCGTCAGCCTGGCCACCGACCCGACCTACGCAGAGTGCAGGCGGGCACTGATGGACTTCCTGTACCGACGCCAGGCGCACGTCGAGCAGCCCACGGGCTGAATTTTTCCGCCCCGTTCTCCAGCCCAACCTTCAACCTCGGGCTGAGAACCCCTCTTCGCCAAGAAAACGGCCGCTCGCCCCCTCGCGCGCCAGCCCATGCGTCAAACGCCATGGCCCAGCGATGCCGTGGCACACCGCCGCTGGCGACGGAACGCAAATTGCTTTCCCACTCCCACCGTGGTTCAAGCGCAGTGTTCTTCTGTATTGCGCATCACTGTACAAACTGATATCTAAGCCCAGAGGAGCAACATTGCATACGACCACGAAGGCTGCATGACGACCAAGAAGGTACCTCTCACCAATCTCAATTGGGACGATGTGCGCCTGTTCCTGCATATCAACCGCACCGGCAGCCTGTCCCAGGCGGCCAGGCAGCTCCACATCGATCACTCCACGGTCAGCCGCCGGCTGTCGCAGTTGGAGCTGTGCTTGGGCGGTCCCCTGTTCGAACGTCGCCGCGCCGGACTCAAGCCTACCGAGCTGGCTCATGTCCTCGCGCTTCAGGCCGAGAACATGGAGCGCGCAGTCCTGTCGCTGCAGGAGGAGCTCGGCGGAACCGACAGAGAGCCATCGGGCAGCGTGCGCATCGCCATGATGGAGGGTATCGGTACCACCTTCGTGGCTCGCCAACTCGCGTCGCTGCTGCGCAAGTACGCCAAGCTGCGGGTGGAACTCGTGACCTCCCCCTCCATCGTCAATGTCAGTCGCAGGGAAGCCGACGTCTTCGTCAGCTTTTTCAAACCGATCGGGCAAGGATTGGCATGCGAGACAGCGGGCTCCTTCGCGCTGTACCTGTATGCGTCGCCGAGTTATCTCGAGAACCACGGAACACCCGCGGGGCTGTCCGACCTTCCGAAACATCAGTTCGTGGGCTATCTGGACGACCTGATCCAGCTCGACGCCGTACGCTGGCTCGATGAACTGATCACAAGACCTCAGATGAGCTTCCAGTCCAACAGCATGCTGGCGCAGATGGCCGCCGCAGCCTCTGGGCTGGGCCTGGTGTTGCTTCCCAAGTTCTCCGTCGTGAAAGAGGAAACGCTGGTGCCGGTGCTAGCCGATACGGCGAGGGTGATGCGAACGCTCTGGGTGAGCGTGCACCATGATCTCCAATACTCCGCCCGAATCCGGGCCGTCACTGATTACCTGCAGCGGCTCTTTGAGTCGAAGCAAGAATGGCTCAACGGCCCCCCCGACGTGAAGCCGCGCGGCTAGCCGACGCGCCCGCATCTGGCCTCGTGTGTGGGGCACGCAGAATGCAGCATCGGCAACGGGGTCCTCAGGACCGCGCCCGGTTTGTTGCCCCGCGGACTTTCCCCCACGTGCTGCCCGCTCGCGTGGCGCAAGCCCCCGGCGCCGCGAAACAGGCTTTCTCAGCCCACACGCTCGCCGTCGAACCATCGCAGCAGACCGGTTTCCGGGCCGCAATGGATGTACTCGAAGAGCTGATCGCCGGCCGGAAGCACATAGACCTCATGCCAGGTACGCAGCTGATTGTCCGTGCCGTAGCGCTTGTAGCGAGATATCGCGGCTTTGAAGATTGCCGCATGCGTCGCGTGGTTCTCCGCCCAAGCCTCCATGTGGCGTAGCGAAAGAAAATGCCCGAGCGCATGCTCCTCGGGCAGTGGGCGCCCCTGCGTGTCGAACTTGCGCTGCATGCGCAACGAGGCACATCCGGTAGGCAACGGTGATTCGCGCAAGTAGGCCATGCCGTTGTCCAGCGGCTGCCTGAGGTTCTTCTCGTAGTCGGCCAGTTGCTCCTCGTCCATGCGTCCCCACGTATTGGCTGAGCGGATCACGGCCAGATTGTGAGGCGGGGTGATACGCCAGCGTTCGCCGTACCCAGCACGCCCGGTCCGCTCAACAAGCCCGGAGTCTTCCGGCGCATCCAGGGGATCACGCGCGGCCAGCGGAATGCGATCGCGCATCGCACCGTAGTAGCCACAGTAAGGGGTCGGATAGATCGCCACCTCGTCGCTCGACATCAGGCCTGCCGGATAGTCCCGCCAGTAGATGCTCTCCTGGCGTTCACGCGGCACGCGCAGTATCTCGCGCCACACGCCCGTCTTGTCGTGCAGACGCTCATTCGAGGCCCACCACGACTGCAGCACGTCGTCAGAGCGCCAGCGTTCGAACCGACGCTCGTCAACCCAGTAGGCTGCGATCACGTGATTGCGCAATCCCTGCGCGTCGGTGAAGCGAGCGTGATCAAAGGTCGTCGGCCCGGCAGCATGCGACAGCGCACTCTGTGCCCATCGAAAGAAGGCGCTTTGCTCGAGCGCTGCATCGTCCAGGCCTTGCACCGCCAGGAACCCCACGCGCATCTGCATGCAGTCGGGCGGCAGTTGGAAGGACCAGCGCTGCACTTGGGGAACGAATCCCTCGCGCTTGCGCAAGGGGAATCGGCGATCTGAGGGGCCGTAGGCTTCCGCCGGCGCGTTCTCGGTGATCTTTGCTGTCATATGGTTTTCTTCGGTAGTGTGAATCAGTGCCCTACGCCAAGCAGCCGCTTCTGCAATGCAGCATCGCTCGAGAATGCGGAGGTTGTTCCGCTGTAGCGCACGTGTCCTTTCTCAAGCACAACGACCCGGTCAGACACTGCCAGGCAGAATGCCAGGCTCTGCTCGGCCAGCACCAGGGTCAGCCCAGACCGCTTGAGTTCCCGGATCTGGTCGCGCAGCCGCTGCACGACGATGGGGGCGATTCCTTCCGACGGCTCGTCGAGCAGCAGGAGGCGGGGGGATGTCATTAGCGAACGCGCAATGGTCAGCATCTGCTGCTGTCCACCCGACAGCAGCCCGCCTTTGCGAGTCGCGAACTCCTGAAGCTCGGGAAAGAGCGCATAGACGCGTGACAGCGTCCATTCTCCGCGCGCATCCGCAACTCGCAGATTCTCCTCGACGGTCAGATCAGCGAAGATGCGTCGGTCCTCTGGGACGAGGCTGATGCCCAGCCTGGCAACCTCGAAGCCCGAAGCTCGGCCGAGATCGCGACCGCGGAAGCGCACGCTGCCACCGAGGCGGCGTGTCAGGCCGAGCACGCTGCGCATCGTGGTCGTCTTGCCCATCCCGTTACGGCCGAGCAGGCAGACGCATTCACCGTCATAGACATTGAATGTGATGTCAAAGAGAATTTGGCTGGAGCCATAGCCAGCCTTCAGCGCAAGAACTTCAAGGATTGGTTCCATGGTCGGATAGGTTCGGAGAAGGCCTGTTGGTCACTGCAGTGCCGGCGCCTCGAGCGCGTCGCTCTGGCCGAGATAGACAGCCTGCACCCTCGCATCGGCACGGATCTGCGCCGCTGGCCCACTGGCGATCAAGCGCCCTTTGTCCAGCACCACGATCACGTCGGCAATCTCGAACACAACATCGATGTCATGTTCAGTGAACAGGAGCGTGATGCCGCGCTGGCGAACTTCGTCGACGATGGCTGCGACGGCTGTTCGTGTTTCCACCGGCGACATTCCTGCCAGAGGCTCGTCCAGCAACAGCACCTTGGGCGTTTGGGCGACGGCCATGGCCAGCTCGAGCTGCTTCTGATCGCCGTGCGACATGGTCTTGGCCTGCAGATCCAACGCGTCGCCGAGCTCGAAGCGAGACGCGAGCGCCTGGACGTCCGACTCGAAGAAAGCAGTTGCCGCGCGCCAGAACGACCAGACGTGACGCCCCTGGCACAACAGCGCGGTCCGAAGATTCTCCCGCACGCTCATTTCACCGAAAACACTGGTGCGCTGGAAAGTCCTGCCGAACCCGCTGCGTACCCGCGCCTCCGGTGGCAGCGTGGTGATATCGCGGCCCCGAAGTCGGATTGCCCCGCTGGTGGGCACAAGCTTGCCCGTGATGAGATTGAACAAGGTCGACTTCCCAGCGCCGTTCGGCCCAATCACCGCCGTGATCTTGCCTTCGGGGATGGCAAAACCCACATCGCTCAGTGCCTTGAAGCCGCTGAAGGTCTTGCTCAGGCCCTCGATCTCGATCAGCACGCTCATTGAGGCCTCCGGAGATCGGCTTCAAGATCGGGCACGGATTGGCCGGCTTTGCGTGCACCCCTGCGCTTGGTTAGCTCGAACAATCGCTGCAGACCGCCCGCAAGCCCCCCGGGTGCGAAGAGGATCAGCGCACCAAGCATCACACCGGTCACTGCGGACCAGTACTCGGTGAAGGCGGTAGCCTCCTGATTGATGAACAGCAGTGTGGCGGCTCCGAGCACCGGTCCGAGCAACTGATTCATGCCGCCCAGAACGACCATGTTCAGCGCCTCGGCACCCTTTGTCCAGAACAGATAGTCGGGAAACAGTCCCCTGGTATGGAAGGCGAACAGCGAGCCAGCGAGTCCCGCCAGCGCACCGGCGATCACGAAGGCCACCAGCTGCACCCTCGGCACCGAGGTACCGAGGAACTGCACCCGCTCCGGGTTGAGCTTCGCCGCATTGAGAAGGGTGCCGAATGGAGAGCGCGCCAGACGATACAACAGGTACAGGACGGCGCACAGCAGGACGAGGCAGATCCAGTAGAACCAGCGTTGATTGGTCCACCCCAGCAGGTTCCCGAACTGCGGCATCGGCAAGCCATTGATCCCCTGATCACCGCCGGTGAGGTCGTTCCATCGGAAGGCCACCGCCCACACCAGCTGGCTGAATGCGAGTGTCAACATCGCAAAATAGACCTTCGATCGCCGCACGCACAGCATGCCGAACAGCAACGCGAAGAGTGCCGCCAAGCCCATGCCGATCAATGTGGCCGGAACGAGCCCGATGCCCCAGCGCATGGCGGCGAGCCCCGCGCCATAGGCGCCGAGGCCAAAGTAGGCGGCATGGCCGAACGACACCATGCCGCCAAAGCCAACCAGGAGATTCAGACTGACGGCGAACAATGCCCAGATCGCCACCTCGGCGCCAAAGTTCAGCCAGAGGCGGGAGCCGAAGATGCCGATGCCGAGCGCCAAAGGAAACAGGATCAGCGCGAGCGTGGCTTCAATATGACTCTTCATGATGCACCTATCTGCGGGAGCACTAGCCAATCCGCCGACCGAGCAGGCCCTGCGGGCGCAAGGTGAGGGTGATCACCATGAGGGCTGCGACAACGAACAGGGCAAGCTGAGGGAAGAAGTACACGGTGAATGAGTAGGCGACGCCGTAGACGAGCGAACCCACAAGCGTGCCGGCCAGTGAGCCAAGCCCGCCGATCACCACGATGATGAACAGTACGATGATGATCTCGGAGTCCATGCCTGGAACCACCGACACCAGCGGCGCCATCAGCGCACCCGACAAGCCGGCGAGGAAGGCCCCGAGCGCGAAGACGCCGGTCTGAATCCAGCGCACGTTCTTGCCGAGCATCAACAGCATTTCTCGATCCTGCGACGCAGCGCGGATCAGCTCCCCGATGCGGGTGCGATGCAGCAGGAACCACAGGCCGAGCACGATGGCGAAACCCACGCCAATGAGCAGCAGGTTGTAGTGGGAAAGTGTCGCACCAGCGAGTTCGAAGGATCCGGACAGCATCGCCGGTCGCATCACGGATTGCTGGTTGACTCCCCACACCATCCGGACGCAGTCGGCCAGCACCAGGACCAGCGAATAGGTGAAGAGCAGCTGAAACAGCTCCTCCTTGCCGTAAAGACGTGAGATGAGCCAGCGTTCTAGGGCTGCCCCGATCACCCCCACCGCGACCGATGCGATGAACAGCGCGGCCACGAAGCCGACGCCCGAGGCGCCAAGCAGCCGCGCCAGCGAGGCGAGCAGGAAAGCGCCAAGCATGAACAGACTGCCATGCGCGAAGTTGAGAATCCCCATCACACCGAAGATGAGCGACAGGCCTGAGGCCGTGACGAACAGCGTCATGGCCGTCGTCAGTCCACTGACCAGCTGTGCCGGAACAAAAGAGAGGTCCATGGCTTCTCCCGCATCCGGCTGACTAGTCCATCAGGCCGCCGACGGCGATGCTGCGGATGTTGGTGAGAACCGGGGTCTCCGAGCCGGCGACCTTGGCCGCTTGGCCCCATAGATGCGCCCGATCGGCCTGCTGATCCTTGGCGCGCATCGTGATCGGCCCTTGCGGCGAAGCGATGGTCAATCCCTTCATGGCCGCTGAAACCTTCACGGCATCGACTGAGTTGGCCTTCTTGATCGCCTCGACCAGGAACTGCATGGAGATATAGCCCTGGATGACCCATGAAGAAGGAACGGCCTGCTTGGTGACCTCGCGCACGCGTGAGAGGTATGCCTTGTGCGCCGGCGGTGACTCCCAGTTGTCGGCGTCGTAGGTGTTACCCCAGATGCCTAGCGGATATTCGTCACGCAGCGCTTTCAACATCTCCACGGATCCCGCCTCGCCGACGGCTACCAGGCGCGGCCCAAGCTGCTTGAAGTAGCCAAGCGCGCTGGCCTGCTTGGCGAAAGCATCGAAGTTGCCGCAACAGATTACCGAGAACACTGCCTCTGGCTTCGCTGCAAGCTGTGCGGTGACGAAGGCCGTGTAGTCGGACTCGTTGAGCTTTGGCCATTGTTGGTCCACGATCTGCACATCGGGCACCAGCTTGCGAAGATGCGCGGCAAAGGCCGTCACCGCGTCACGGCCATAGGCAAAATCCGGAGCGATTGTCCCTACTCGCTTGACCTTCATCGAGGCGACGATCTCCGCCGCCACTCGGCCCTCGGTGGTCGTGTTTCCGGAAGTGCGGAAGATGTAGGGATGCAGCTGATCCGGCGCGGTCAGGCGGTCAGTCTTGGGCCCCGGAACGATCGTAACGATCTCGTTCTCCTTTGCGACCTGCGAGATCGCCGTTCCCTCGGCCGAAGTAAAGGTGCCGACGAGAAAATTCACCTTGTCGCGCAGGATCAGCTCCCGGGCCACCCGCACGGCTTCCTCCGGGCGGGACTTCGTGTCGCGCGGCACCAGTTCAATCTTGCGGCCAAGCACGCCGCCACTGGCGTTCACCTGATCTGCATACAGGCGCGCACCATCCAGAATCGGGGCGCCGAACTGGGCGCCCGCCCCCGAAAGAATCATTGGGACGCCGACCTTGATGGGTTGGGCCGAGACTTGCGCTGTAGCAGCGGACAGCACGCCTGCTACCAGGAACAGGAACCTCAGAGATTTTGCGAGCATGTCTTCTCCAGCGTTTTCGCCGAATGCCACAATGGAGAGGCCCATCCTCTCCGCGTCAGCAATCGAGCGCGGCGTCGCAGTATGTTGGCCGCACAGGCTGCACGCAATGTGAATCTGCGCAATGACACGTGCAGCAAACGGCCAAGCGATACAGCGCCAGCTCAGAGCGAGAGGGAGCCTGTTCGGACTTGCGCTTTGGTCCGGGCCCGATCGGGCGACGCCCGGCGACTTCATCGAGGTCAATCAGGACCTGGACACGCTCACCGGCGAATTCCGCAACTCGCTTTCACTCCGGGTGTATCGCGCCCGCAAGACGTCAGATCGATCATCGCAAGCACTCCCCAAGGGCAGCGAGGCGGACTACCTACTCGGACCCGAGGGTGGCCGGCGATCGAAGGTGCGGCGGAGTCCCTGTCAATCGCTTCGTTCTCGCGCTGGGGAATTGATCTGCCCGCCCTCCCCGCAGCACTTGCGGCGCGCCGGAGTGAGTTCGCCAAGTGCCTCCGCGCGGTTGTGTGAACGTGACGTTCAAGAATTCGACGTCAGCCGAGCTGAGGTCGATCGACCACCTGCATGTTCGTCGCAGGCAGCATGCCAGCTACCTGTCGTGCCGAGAAGATAGGTCCTAATGACGGGCGCCGTAGCATTACCAATGATCGTCCCGAGCGTGTAGCCGATTGCCATGCCGGAGTAGCGAACTTCGGGGGGGAAAGATCTCCACGTAGAGCGCTCGGCCTGCGCATTGTGGTACGGATTGCCGGGCGAGCTCGTGGACCTTCGCATTCCGGCTTCCTGCAGGGCGCTGCGATTGGGCTCACTTGCATGCCCGCGGTTGGTATGGAAGATGCACCCACTGGAAGCTGTCCTGGCTGAGCCATCGATCCGGAAACACGTCCTCTGGGTCAGGGACCGGTGCGCATCTAGCCCGGCGGCTTCGCACTCCTGCCACGACATCTGCATCTGACCCCTGGCGCCCATTCGGTGACTGATTTTGAGTTGGCGCCTCTCGCCTTCGCAAATACACTAACGGCGTACCTTTACAACCAAACACCTCGTACAGCCCACTTCCCCTCCCGCTGACAACACCCAATTCAGCTGGGCACAAGATAGCGCCTCGCCGTTAGCGTATTTATGCCTTCACTTTCCCTCTTCGAAGAATCCCCAGCCGCTGGTCATCGCTTGGCGTTCGAGCGATGGCTGCAGGACCAGCGCGCGACCGGATCCCTGCGGCAGTCCTCGTCCATCGAGGTCTACCGTGACATGTGGGGCAGCTTCACGGCCTGGTGCCTCGGGCAATCCCCTGCGGTGACGTTGGCGTCGATCGATGCCCGCGACCTGGAGGCGTTCCAGGCGGCCCGCTTCGGCATGAAAAGCGCCGACCTGTCGCTCACTCCACGCCACGCGCTTCGCCTGTTGCGCCTCATCGACCGCGTGCTGCGCCACCATGCCGAGGAGACTGGCGAGCCCGTGAACACGGCGGCGAGCGACTGGGTCGATGACCACCCGGAGATCCGGTACGCCGAGGCCGCGCAGGCCGATCCCTTGCCTGAGTTCCTGTCGGTGGCCGAGGCCCGGCACCTGATCACGTTTCTGTCGGATGCGCGCCCTCGTCCGGGTCTGTCGGGCTCACGCCGCGACAGTCATGTGGCTTTCACCTGGCAGCAGCTGCGCAATCGGGTAGCCGTTGCGTTGCAGTTGGGCGGCGGGCTGGCACCTGGCGACGTCCGGGTACTGACGCTCGATGCGCCGACATCACGCGGCGGCCGCGTACGCGAACGCCCATGGAAAGTCGCCGTGCCCGGCAATGGCAACTCGCCGGCGCGCGAAACGCCTATTGCTCCATGGGCCGGTGAGCTGCTGCAGCACTGGCTCCAGGTACGCGCGGAGGCGCGCATTCTCGGAGATTTCCTCTTTCCATCGACCCGCAGCGGCAAGCCCTGGAGCAAGGACGCGCAATACAAGGCCGCCCGGCAGGTCTTGGAGGAAGCGGGGCTGGATGCCAGCGAGGGCGGCTCGTTCCGACTGCGGCATACCTTCGCATTGCGGCAACTGCGGCGGGGGACTGAATCGGATCAGGTGGCACGTTGGCTTGGGGTCGAGCCCGAGGCCATGGGCAAATACCGCAGAGTCGTGAGCAGTCCCGAAGATGTGGTCTAACATCTGATTCACACTGTCGAACGGGCGCCCATCAATCAGTCGCATTGGAGGTCTGGCGAATGGAGTTAATTCGCTGCCAATTGATGACCGAGTAAAGTCGGGCCCTCTATTCATTCAATGGAAGTATCCATGGCCCAGACGTACAAGCAGATCCAAAAGCAGATCGAACAGCTTCAACGACAGGCAGAAGCTCTGCGCAACAGTGAGGTCAAGGGTGTCATCGACCGTATCAAGGTGGCGATTGCGCACTACGGCCTGACGGCTGCACAACTGGGACTTGGCAAGAACAAGACAGTTGCTCAGCCGAAGAAGGCCACGAACGCTTCGGGCAAGTCCGCTGCGAAGTTCAGTGACGGCAATGGCAACGCCTGGTCGGGTCGCGGCCCGCGTCCTCAATGGTTTCGTGACGCGCTGACGGCTGGACGCTCGATCGACGAATTCCGAGTGGGATCGGGCAAGAAGTCGAAGCCTGACTCCGTGGAGACCGTGTCCGGCGAGACTGTTGCGCCAGCTGCCCGCCCCGCCCGCAAGAAAGCGAAGCGCGCCGCGAAGGTCCGCTACAAGGATGCCGCTGGCAATTCCTGGAGTGGGTTCGGCCCCAAGCCCGGATGGCTGAAGGCGGCACTGGACGCCGGGAAGTCATTGGAAGACTTGGCCAGATAGAAGCGGCGTCGAGCCCGCGGCACAAGGGCGCGATAGGACTGGGTACTAGCGGGACCAGCGTCGATGGACAGGTTCGATCAACAGTACCGCCCAGCCGTGCCCGTTTTCGTCAATCCCATGTTTATCGCGTTCGTGCGCGCGTCGTCGGAGTCTCTCGCACGGACTGAGGCAGTTGCTGTCTTGCGCTGCTTTGCGGTTGAGACGATCGGCCGGCATTGTTGGTCAAGACGCTAGCCTTGCCGAGCGCGTAGGCGAACCAGGTGCGCGGCCGCGCCAAACCCTCTACTCCAGAGTCGTCTGAGGAATCCCTGCTCTCGGTCATCCCCTGCGCGTCTGCCTCGCCAGTTTGGCCATCTGCTTCTCGTAGGCGAGCCGTGCCGCCTCCAGGGCCTCGGCGGGACCACGCAGCGTCAGTTCGTCATGGCCAGCCGAATCCAGCACGGCCTTGCGGATCGCATAGATCCGCTGCAGGATCACCCCGTACTCGGCCGACAGCAGCTTGGGCTTCTCGTGGTGGATGAAGAGGCGCCGCGCGATCTCCAGCGTGCGGGGATCGAACTTGCGCTGCCTGGCGATGCGCTCCAGCTGCTTTTCGTCAACGCTCGTGGTCATGCGATGGCAGCGTCATGAACAGGCTCATCAGCCCGAGGTAGAGCCAGTAGAGCATCAATGCGCCCACCGAGAACGCCAACATGCCCCAGCGCGGGAAGCGCACGTCGCCGATCAGGAAGCCGAAGATCAAGGTCACCAGGAAGCTCAGGAAGGCGACCGGCACGAGCACCGCACGCACGACGGGTTCGCCCAAAACCAGCAATGCGCAGATGGCCCATCGCACGAGCTGCAAGCCCGCGCAAAGGCACCACCAAGCCGCCACCAGCATCCAATGAAGCGCCGTCGCACCGCGCTGATGCCGGAGATCCGTTCCAACTCGCAGGTGATTCATGACAGTTCCTCCGTGGCCCAGCAGACGGGGCGCAGCTCCGCAAGCGGCAGCACGCTCCGCGTGCCATCGCCAAATCTCACCTCTCCGACGTCGCTGTCCTGTGCCTTGAGCCGCAGGGAGCCGCGCCGGCCGCCGTGCTCGATCACCAGCACGGTCCGGCCGCCACTGACCACTCTTGGCGACTGGACGATGTCGGGTGTCGGCGATGCGACGGGCGATGGCACTCGTGGCGCCTCGCCGAGCAGTGCATCGATGCTGGCCCGGTTGATCGGCGTGTCCCCCGCCAGAAGGTCTTCGACCCTCTCCGGAAAGCCGCGTGCCGCAGCGACGAGGCGGTTGAGGGTTCGCACATCGGAGCCGAGGCGACCCGATTCGACTGCATTCCGGATCATCTCCGGCGCGTCGATGAGCGCCGCCGCCTCACTGATGTAGGTACGCGGCTTGGCCAGGCGCCTGGCAATCTCGGACTTCGAAAGCCCCTCCTTCTCCCGCGCGCACACGAAGGCGGCCAGGTCGAACGGCGACATGTCCTCCCGATGCAGGTTCTCCGCGGCCTGCGCGAAGGGATCGACGCGCTCGTCGATGAAAGCCGGGACCTTGAGCAGGCCCGCCTTGCGCGCCGCGCGCACGCGCCGCTCTCCCCTGTTCACCACGTAGCGCCCGGGCAGCTGCGGGTGCGTGCGCAACGACACCGGCTCCAGGACACCGTGCGTGCGGATCGACACGCCCAGCTCCTCGATGCTCTCTTCCTTGAAAGTGCGGCGGGGTTGCGAAGGGTCGTAATCGATGAGTTCCACAGCGATCGCGGTGGGGGCGCCGCGGTCGGGACGATCGTCTGCAGCCGCCAGCAGGTCGGAGGCGCGAAACTGCGAAAGACCGCTGAGGTCCAGCGCGGGCGCACTCATGCCTTGACTCCCGTCATCGAGGCGCCAACGCCAGCCGAATCCATGCGCTGCTGGAGGAGACCGAACAAGGCCTTGAGCTCGGCGCTTGCCTCGCGCGCCGAACTCTTGGGCAGATCCCACACGGGAAGACCGCTGGCCAGCGCCTCCGGAATGGCCGAACGCGTCGAGATCCGCGCCGGGATCACGAACTCCCGATAGCTGTCGACCAGCTGCTGCATCGCGGCCTTCTGACGCACCGAATGCGGATTGAAGCGATTGAGCACGATGCCCGCCAGTTGCAACCGGGGGTTGTAGCGCTGACGAACCCCAAAGATGGTCTTGAGCATGTCGGTCACGCCGTCGATGCTGTATTCCTCCAGTTCGATCGGGCAGACCACCGCCGTGGCCGCGATCAGTGCAGCACTCATCCGCAGCCCGAGCGCCGGCGGCGTGTCGATCACGACCGTGTCGAAGCGCCGTGCCACCCTCGCCACGTTCCTGCGAAACGCTGGGATCACGGCCTCCGGACGCGCAAGCTCGATATCCGCGAGCCGCTTGCCACCTGCCACGAGTGCCAAGCCGCACGCTGCATCGCTTGCAATCTCGCCGATGAGGCCCTCTTCGAACAGGTCAGCAGCGACGACACCGGACTCGAATCGCCGCAACGTCTTCGATGTGTTGGCCTGCGTGTCCAGGTCGATCACGCACACGCACTGGCGATGCACGTCGGCCAGCCAATGAGCGTAGAGCACCGACAGCGTCGACTTGCCGACGCCACCCTTCTGATTGCCGAACACCACCACATGGCTCATGAGGCACCTCGCGGATCAGTAACCCGACCACACCCCGTCGCTCCAAGAGCCGAAGCGGCGAGTACTCGCTACAACACGTAAAGCATTTGTCCAGATGCATTCGACTGGACTTTGGTTTTCAGCGAGCTGCCGGCGCCGCATTGGACGACGACTTTCCAGCGAAATCGCGCACTTAGCGTAGTCTTGGATTTTCGCTTTGTCTAGGTTTCTATAGCTTTACTATAGAAACTAAGAAAAAGGTGCTTCATTGACAGGCGCCGCCTCGCTGCCGGACATTGCGCCCCATGCGAGCAAGGAACCGTGATCACTGCAGGGTTGTTGAGGCGGGATGGCGAACCATGTCGCTCAGCCTCGTCGCGGTCCTGGGCTGCTTGACTTGTGGCGCTCTGGCCCAGACGCCGGCAGCACCTCAGTACGTCATCCCCTCGGCGGAGCAAGCAGCGCGCGACAGCGATCGCGTGAAGATCCTCCGGCAGGAATTGAAGAAGTCGGAAGCGCTGCTGGAGACGCTCGCGCGCCGCAGGGCCGAACGACTGGCCGCCGCCGATGTGGAAGGTGCCAACGAGGCCGAAGAGGAGCGCGGGCGCACGCTCAGCGACATCGCAGGCCTCAAGCGCGAACTGGCCGCGGCCACACGCACCGCCACGCCCCCCCAGAGCAGCGCTGAGGCTGCGGTCACGCCGAAGGCCGCTCCCACCGCTCCTTCATCCCGGCCCGCGAGGTCGCTGCCTCCCGCGCCGTGGTGGGACGTCTACGGCAAGGCCCGGCGCACCGAGTCGCCCTCGCCCTCTTCGCCCATCTCTACGCCTGTCTTCATCGCCCCCGCCGCGGCGGGTCCGCGCACTGTTTCCGCCCGCCGACCGGAGTAGCGCCATGACTGCGAGCACTTTCGTTCACAATTCCGACCCGATCCTCTACTTCACGGAATTCACGCACCCCCATGGCCACAACGGCTCGGCGCAAGACCCAGACCGCAAAGAACCAGGACCCACCCGCCAATCCGGTGACGCAGCTCGAGCTGGTCGAGTTGCTGCACAAGCGTGCGGTGAACGAACTGGTGATCGTGGAGGTAGAGCCGGCCCGATACCAGGTGCATCCCATCGTCGCCTGGCGCATTGGGCGCAGCGTGTTGCTGGGCTCGGGCGGCCAGCCTCGAACCTATCGCAGCCTGGACACCCTGGCCACGCACCTGAAGACGCTCGGGACCGGGCGCACGGTGGTGCGGATGGAACTGCTCGACTAACCGCCTCCCAGCCCTCACCGGTCTCTACGGCGCGCATCCGGGCCACCCCCATCTGGCCGGCCCTTCTCACCTGGCTGTGCGTCTTCCTGCCCGAGGTGGCCCTGGCCGGCAGCCCGTTCGCCACGGGCGCCAACGCCACCCAGCAGCAGCTCGTGGCCATCCTGACGCCGCTGGCGGCGGTCGCCGTCATGGTCTCCGGCGCGATGGCGTGGTTCGGGCGCTTGAGCTGGTGGTGGATGGTGGCGGTCGTGATCGGGACCGTGCTGGTCTTCGGCGGCCCGCAGATCGTGTCCTGGATCCGGGGGCTCTTCGGGGTCTGAAAGGCACGGCAAATGAGCCGCAACCAGGGCATCGTCGCGGACCCGCTCTTCGTCGGGATGACCCGCCCGTCCATGGTCTGGGGCGTCACCTACTCGGCCATGATGTTCAACATCATCATCACGACCGAGTCGTTCATCGTGACGAAGAACCTCGCCTGGCTGCTGGCCTTCGTGCCGGTCCACGGGGTGCTCTACCTGGTGTGCCTGTACGAGCCTCGGTTCTTCGACCTGCTGCAGCTGTGGGGACGCACGCGCCTTCCGGCCATGCTCGGTGGCAACCTGCGGTACTGGCGCGCCAATTCCTATAGCCCGCTGGCGCTGGACATGCCGGATCTGCGGGGGCGCCGCCGCATGCGGACGGCGCCGGCGGCGGTGAGCTGATACGGGATAGCGTCATGCAACTGCTCTCCCGCTCCGAGAAGACGCTGCGCCGCGAGGTCGGCGCCGCGGCCATGATCCCGCTCGCGGCGCATGTGGACGAGCATGTGGCCCGCACGCGCGCGGGCGACTACGTCCAGACCTTGCGCCTGGCCGGCGCGAGCTTTGAAAGCGCGGACGACGAGGACATCAACAGCTGGCACGAGCGCCTCAATGTCCTGCTGCGCAACATCGCCTCGCCCAATCTGGCGCTGTGGACCCACGTGATCCGGCGTCGGGAGACCGGCTACCCGGCCGGGCGGACGATCCCCGGCTTCGCCCATGAAGTCGAACAGCGCTACCGCCGGAAGATGGCCGGCGAGCGGCTGATGGTCAACGAGCTGTACCTGTCGGTGGTGTTTCGACCGCAACCCACCCGGATCGGCAACGCGGCATTGCGCCTGCTCAAGCGCACGGACCGGGAGGGCGCGCAGACGGAACTGCGCGACTCCCTGGACGCTTGCACCAAGCTGCGCCAGGAACTGCTCGCGGCCCTCGAGCGCTACGACCCCGAGGCCCTGGGCGTCTATCGGCTGGAAGGGAAGGACGTGCTCTTCTCCTCGCTCGTGGAGTTCTACGGCCTGCTGATCAACGGAGAATGGCAGCGCATGCCCCTGCCCCGCTCGCCCCTGAACGAGGTCCTGGCCACCACGCGGCCCTTCTTCGGCAACGAAGCCATGGAGTACCGCACGGGTACCCAGACCCGGATCGGCGCCTTCCTGGGCATCAAGGAATATCCGACGCCCACGGCGCCGGGCATGTTCGGCGCCCTGCTGACGGCGCCCTTCCCTTTCGTGCTGACCCAGAGCTTCACCTTCCTGGCCAAGGGCACCGCCACCGACATGATGAGCCGCCAGCATCACCGGATGGCGGCCGCTGGCGACCTGGCGGTCTCCCAGGCCGAGGAGCTCAAGGACGCGCTGGACGACCTGATGAGCAACCGCTTCGTCGTGGGCGACCACCACTTTAGCCTGCACGTGCTGGCCGACACCTACGACGGCGTCAGCGAGGCCGAGGGCCGGCCTCGCCTGAAGCAGCTCAACGACCACGTGGCGCGCGCCCGCTACCTGCTGGGCGACACCGGGATGGTGGTGGCCCGCGAGGACCTTGCGCTGGAGGCGGCCTTCTGGGCCCAGCTGCCGGGGAACTTCGCGTATCGAAGCCGCAAGGCACCCATCACCAGCCGCAACTTCGCGGCCATGTCGCCCTTCCACAATTTCCCCACCGGCCGGGCGACGGGCAACTACTGGGGCGATGCGCTGGCCATGTTCATGACGCGCGCCGGCTCGCCCTACTACTTCTCGCTGCATGCGAGCGATCCCCGCAGCCCGGACGGCGGCAGCCGGCGGGACGTGGGACACATCACGGGCGTGGGGCCGGTCGGTACCGGCAAGACCACCCTGCTGGGCTTTTGCATGGTGGCCATCTGCAACCGGCTGGACGCGACCCAGGTCATCTTCGACAAGGACGAAGGCCTGCACATCCTGGTGCGAGTGCTGGGCGGCCAGTACCTCCCCCTCAAGAACGCGGCTCCCACCGGCTGCAATCCGCTGCAGCTCGACGACTCGATCGCCGACAACGTCGAATTCATGCGCCACTGGTTGAGGCGCCTCGCGATGCGCACGCCGAACGACACGCTGACCGTCCGCCAAGAAGACGATCTCGACCAGGCGCTGCGCGGGACCCTGAGGCTTGATCCGCCCTTCAGGCGCTTGTCCCGTCTCGTCGCCTTCCTCGACATCACGGATCCGGAGGGGATGTACGCGCGCCTTCGCAAGTGGTGCGCGTCGGAGCATGGGGATTACGCCTGGGTCTTCGACAACGACCATGACGAAGTGGCGCCCCTGCTTGCTCACCACTCCCTGGTTGGCTTCGATGTCACCGACTTCCTCGACAACGAGGTGGTCCGGGCGCCGCTGACCATGTACCTCTTCCACTTGGTCAACCGAATGGTCGACGGCCGGCCCCTGGTGTGCTGGATGGACGAGTTCGCCAAGCTCCTGAGCGATCCGGCCTTCGCGAAGTTCGCCAAGAACGGGCTGGAGACCTGGCGCAAGAAGAACGCCAACATCGCCACCTTCACCCAGAGCACCAGCCATGTGCTCGATTCCAGCATCGCCCGCGCCATCGTCGAGCAGACGCCGACGAAGATCCTGTTTCCCAACCCGGAGGCGGACTACGACGAGTACACCCAGGGCTTCAACCTGACGGACCGAGAGTTCGCCCTGATCAAGCAGGAACTCGAGCCCGGCTCGCGCCAGTTCCTCATCAAGCAGAACCACGTGAGCGTGGTCGCGCAGCTCGATCTCCATGGCTTCGATGACGCCTTGCATGTCATCTCGGGGCGCACCAGCAACGTCCGCCTCATGCGCGAGCTCATCGAAACGCATGGGCCGCACCCCGATCAATGGCTGGCTCCTTTCCAAGCGGCCCTTGCCGATCGCTCGCCCCTTTCACCTTTGACCCAGGAGGTCTCCCATGCGTAAGCACCTTCTCGCCTTCTTCCTCGCCGCGGCGGCCTTCCTGGCGCCGCTGCACGCGAAGGCCGGCATCCCGGTGATCGACATCACGGCCATCGCGAATCTCATGCAGCAGGTCATGTACTGGCAGCAGCAGATCTCGGCAATGCAGAAGCAGTACGACCAGCTCCGACAGTCGAAGGACCAGTTGGCTCTAACCTACGGCGCCATGACAGGGACCCGAGGCATGGAGCAGCTGCTCCCGACCTCGGACCTTGCGCGCAACTACCTGCCACCGAGCTACGGCGAACTGATGAACACGCTCAACGGCTCATCGACAAGCTATGCCGGACTGGCCAGCCACGTGCAGTCGATCATGAAGGCCAACAGCGTCCTCTCAGGCGGCCAGATGGATGCCCTGAGTCCGGAGATGCGCCAGATCGTCGAGCAAGGCCGACAGTCGGCGGCCATGCTCAATGGAATGACCCAGAGCGCGTACCAGAACACCAGCCAGCGCTTCTCGGCGCTGCAGCAGCTAATCAATCGCATCGCCACTGCCCAGGACCCTAAGGCCATCCAGGATCTGCAGGCAAGGATCCAGGCGGAGCAGAACATGCTCACCAATGAGCAGACGAAATTGCAGAGCCTCTATCAAGTCGCCCAATCTGAAGAGCTCATGCGCAAACAGCGCATCCGAGAGCAATCTGCATCGGACATCGGCTCGATGAGATCGCTTCCGACTGTCGACTACTAACGCGCAGGACCTATATGCAGAAGACAACCTGGACACTGTTCGCAATCATCGTTGCCGCAGCAGCAGGGGGCGGAGCGTACTACCTCATCCAGCACCAGGCCGTAGAACTGACGCCTTCCGTGGTGCAGCAACCACCCCTGCCTCCGGCTCCAGCACCGAATATGACTGATGACGACCTGACCCGGCGAAAGCTTGAAGGCATCGGCAGCACGCGAGACCTCAAGCCGGTTCCGATTCCGCAGGGCAACGCCCGCTAGCAATCATGGGCTTTTTCGCTCAATTCTTCTCTTGGCTCGATGGCCAGCTTGCCAACTATGTTGGCACGCACTCTGCGCAGGTCGCGTCCGCAATTGAGCCTGCTGCAGTGACGCTCGCAACCATGTACGTGATGATCTGGGGCTATCTCAGCCTCACTGGACGAATCCAAGAGCCGATCTGGGAGGGAGTCAAGCGCATCTTCACCATCGCGATCGTCCTTGGCGTGGGGCTTCGGCTGTGGACCTACAACCAAGTCATCACGGATACCTTCTATCGAGCACCTGAGCAGCTGGCGGCATCTGTCGTTGGTGCACCGACAGTCGTAAGCGTGATTGATCAAGTCTGGCTTGACGGAACGGCGGTTGCCGAACAACTGCTCAAGAAGGGAAGCGTGCTTGATAGCGACTTTGCGTTCTATGCGGCAGGGTTTCTGGTCTATCTACTGGTTGGCCTGACCGTTGTCGTGACGGCATTCATGCTTGGGCTGTCGAAGGTGGCCACTGCAATCTTGCTGGCGTTGGGCCCGATCTTCATCGTCTTGCTTTTCTTTGATGCAACCCGACGATTTTTTGAATCTTGGACCGCGCAGCTAGCCAACTACGCACTCGTCGGCGTGCTCACCATGTTCGCTGCATCGCTACTCCTCAACATCGTCAAGGCGTACGCGTCCAGTGCAGCGGCCGCAGGTGCTGGGATAACCATTGCCGCCAGTGCGCGAGTCTGCATTGCCTCGGCCCTCGTTTTCCTAGTAATGCGCCAAGTTATGCCAATCGCTTCAGGACTTGCGAGCGGTGTCGCGCTGAGCACTTATGGTGTCGTTAGCGGGATGCTCCGCTGGGGGCTCGGAGGTGCCAAGCGCACCAGCTACGAATTCAGCCGCGGCGTGCTCGACGGCCTGCGGCGAGAGCCGGGCAGTCGCTGGGATTCGTTCCGCCGATTGGCGGGCAATCGCGTCGGTGCAGGTGTAGCCTCCATCGGCCAGATCGGCACTTCACGCCGCGGCGGCACCGTTCTTCCAAGGGAGCAAGTCATGCCGAACCCCTCGCGCAATCGCTAGCGGTGGAGCGTGCGAATGAAGCCATCGACCGCGCTCTCCCTGCTGGCCGTGCTCCTGGCGGCCTGCGGCACCCGCCCGCCGATGCCGCCGGAGTGCGAAGGGCCACTCACACCGATCAACGCCTCGACCGGTGCCTCCAACTCAGGAGCGGTTCATGCACCGGGACGCCGCTCTTGAGAACTACCTGCTCGAGGCCCAGAGCTGGGAACTCGACCGCGCGCGTCGGGCGGAGCGCTCCGCCAAGCTCGCCTGGATCGTCGCCGCAGTGGCGGCAGCCGTCGCCTTGCTCGCAGTCGCCGCCATCAGCGGCCTCACGCCGCTGAAGCAGCCCGTTCCCGTTCTCATCCGCGTCGACAGCAGCAGCGGGGTCGTGGACATCGTTCCGACCTACGAGGGCACGACCGACATCGAGCAGGTTGTGACGCGCAACCTGCTGCAGAACTACGTGATCGCGCGCGAGCGCTACTTCTACGGCACCGCCGAGGCCGACTACGAGTTGGTCGCTTCGCAGAACTCGCCTCGCCTCAACCAGGAGTGGGCGGCCCTGTGGGCCACCAACAACCCAGCCTCGCCGCTGAACGTCTACAAGGACGGCACGTCCATCCGCACCCAGGTGCGCTCGGTCACCTTCCTCAAGCTGGAAAGCGGCAAGGACAAGCTGGCCCAGGTCCGCTTCACCCGCGCCACGCGCGCCGGCGGTACCGGGGAGGAGCAGGCGAGCCACTGGGTCTCCACGATCGAGTTCGCTTATGTCCAGCCATCGAAGGACGACAAGATGCGCTCGCTCAACCCGCTGGGCTTTCGCATCGTCGAGTACCGCCGTGAGCCCGAGGTCGCCGCCGCGGGCGTGGCGCCAAGCAGGCAGGATGCGCGATGAGGCCCCAAGGCGCCCACCGCACGTTTCCGTTCGCCATCGGATTGGCGGCGGGTCTGGCGCTCTCTGCGTCCTTCGCCCCTGCCGCGACCGTGCCCCCGGCCGGCAAGATAGACGCCCGCGTGCGCGTGGTCGCCTACAACCCCGACGACGTCATCACGTTGCAGGGCTACGTCGGCTACCAAATCCACCTGCAGTTTGCCGAAGGCGAGGAGTTCGTGAACCTGGGCTCCGGAGACAACGGCGCCTTCGACGTCGGCGCGGAGCGCAACCACTTCTTCATCAAGCCCAGGGAGGCGCGCGCCTCGACCAACCTCACCGTCCTCACCAACCGGCGGGCCTACCACTTCGACTATGTCGTGTCGGCCACTGCTCCCACGGGCCCTGCCGCCAGGCGCATGGTCTATTCGGTTCGCTTCAGCTACCCGGAGGACGAGGCCCGCGCCGCGGCAGCGGACCGGGAACGCCGCCGGACCGAAGCGCGCATGAGCCGAGGGGCGGCCGACCGCCCACGCAACACCGACTACTGGTTCTGCGGCAGCGAGTCGCTCAAGCCCATGAGCGCGTACGACGATGGGGTGCACACCCGGCTGCGTTTCCAGGCGCGCTCCGAGTTCCCGGCCATGTTCGTCCAGAACGACGACGGGTCCGAGTCGCTGTTGAACTTCAACGTCGACGATGACGAGGTTGTCATCCACCGCGTGGCGCGCCGCTTCGTGCTGCGCCGGGGCAAGCTGGTCGGCTGCGTCGTCAACCAGTCCTTCGCCGGCGGCGGCGCACGCACCCCGACCCACACCAACGCGCCAGGTGTGCAGCGCATCACCACGGGAGACGGGCCATGACCTGGCTGGATCGGACTCGCCGCGGCTCCCAGGCGAATCGGCCGGAGGATGACGACACACCTGACATCGATCCGGACACCGGAGAGGTCCTGTCTGCGCGACGCGCCACGGACCCAGGAAATGAGGCATCCCGAGCCGCCCCAGAGAGCACGACGATCCAGGGCGAGCGTGCCATCCCGTCGGTCAATCGCGAGCGCTCCATCCAGTCACGCATCAGCGGCTCGCTGGCGCTGGCAACGATCATCCTGTTGGGCGCTGGCTTCCTGTTCTGGTACTACAACACGCAGTACACCAAGACCCGGGAGGCCGAAGAAGCCGCGAGAAAGGCAGCCGCCGCACGCGCCGGCGGCGAGATGAAAGTGCCCCCGCTGGGCCGCATCGAGCCGCCGAGGGCCCCGATGGACCCGACACCGGTTTCCACGAACCCAGTCCCACCGCCACCTCCGGCGCCAGCGAACACGGCCAACGCGGGCCCGCCGCAGAAGACGCCCGAGCAGATCGCGCTGGAACGCCAGCTGGGCGTTCCCGTGCTTCGCCGCGCGCAGACAGCCCAGCCGGCAGGCGCCACAACGCCGCACGCGTTCGCAGATCCGGCGACGTTGCTCGGTGGCGTTCCTGGGATGGCGCAGCTGATCGGCGCGCTGCAGGCGCCGGGGGCGACCCCAGGAGCACCCAATGGCGGCAGCCTCGCCGCCAGCCTCCGGCCCACGCCCACCCCAGCGGTCGCCGCCCAGACCCTGCCGACGCGGCGCATGCTGCTGCCCAAGGGCGCCTTCATCGACTGCACCTTGGAAACCGCCATCGATTCCACCTACGAGGGCATGACCACTTGCATCGGCGCCAGCGACATCTATGGTGCCGACGGCAAGGTGGTGTTGCTGGAGCGTGGCACCAAGTATGTCGGCGAGCAGCGCGGCACGCCGCGCCAGGGACAGGGCCGGGTCTTCGTCGTGTGGAACGAGGCTCGCACGCCCACCGGCGTCGTGGTGCAGCTGGCCTCCCCCGGCACCGACGAGCTGGGACGCAACGGCCTGCCGGGCTTCGTCGACACCCACTTCTGGGACCGCTTCGGTGCCGCGATCCTGATCTCGGTGATCGACGGCACGATGCAGGCCATCGCAGCCCATCAGCAAAGCGGCACCAACGTCGGCAGCGGCGGCGGCGTGGTGCTCGGCCCTCAGGGCAGCCGCGACATCATCACGGAGGTGCTGCGCAGCACCGTCTCGATCCCACCCACCGTCATCAAGAACCAGGGCGAGCGCATCCAGATCCTGGTGGCGCGCGACGTGGATTTCAGGAGCGTCTATGCGCTTCGAACCGACCCGGCCACCCCTTGACCGCGAGCCTGGCGCCGCAACAGCCAGCTGGCAGGCGACGAGTCGACCCGCACCTGTTGCTGCGTCTGCCGAGCCGCCCTCGTCGCTCGCCCTCTTTCTGGGTCCGCTCAGCCGGTTGCTGGACGATCCCGAGGTCACCGAGATCTGCATCAACGAGCCGGGCGTGGCCTTCGTGGAGCGGCAGTCCGGTTGGGTGCGCGAGGAACTGCCCTTCGCCAGCTTCGACTGGTGCCTGTCCATCGCCAAGCTCGTGGCCAACTTCACGCGCCAGCGCATCTCGGCCAACGAGCCCCTCCTGTCCGCCACCCTGCCCGGCGGCGAACGGATCCAGATCGTGCTGCCGCCCGCCACCCTGGACCGGACCGTCTCGATCACGATCCGGCGTCCGTCCAACGCCCTCTGGACCCTCGAGGATCTGGAGAGCCTGCGCATCTTCGAGGCCACCCGCAGCCTTCCCGCGATCCAAGCACGGCAAGCCGACCTGGAGCACCTGTCGCCGGGCGACCGGGAGCTGACGGGGCTCCTCGCGCGCAGGCAATTCGTCTCCTTCCTGCGCCGCGCCGTCCAGCTGCGCAAGAACATCCTTCTGTCCGGCGCCACCGGCTCCGGCAAGACCACCGTCAGCAAGGCGCTGATCCTCGAGGTGCCTGGCGAGGACCGTCTCATCACCATCGAGGACGTGAAGGAGCTGTCGCTGCGCAACCAGCCCAACCACGTGCGGCTCTTCTACTCACAGGGCGCCCAAGGACAGGCCGAGGTCACGCCCGGCCAGCTGCTGGCCAGCGCCAAGCGGCAGCGCCCCGACCGCGTGTTCGTGTCCGAGCTGCGCACCGGCGAAGAGGTCTACGACTACCTGGTGTCCGTGAACACTGGCCATCCGGGCTCGATCACCAGCGTGCACGCGGACAGCGCGGAGATGGCCTTTGTGGCGCTGGCCCAGCTGATGAAGCGCAGCCAGGCCGGCCAGGGCATGAGCACGCGCGAAGGCGTGGAACTGGCCCAGCTGAGCGTGGACATCGTCGTGCAGTGCGCGAGAGATCGGCAGGATGGCCGGCAGCGGCGCATCGTGCGGGAGATCTGGTATGACCCGGGCACCAAGCTCCGAGGGCTTGCCTAGCCCCTTCAAGATCGCGGTTGCGCTGCTGGTGGCGGCGGTGGTCGGCCTGTACGTCGCCGGCTACGCCTTCCTGATGGCCATGAGGCTGCCGCCGCAGCATGCAACGCTGCTGACCATCCATCAATACTGGACTGCATACGGCGACCGACCCGACGTTCGCCACACTCTCATTGCGACCCTGGTCGGCTCCCAGGGGATGATGGTGGGGCTGGTGGCCTTCGCGATGTTGCCCCGACGCCGACCCCTGCACGGCGATGCCCGGTTTGCCGCCCGGCGCGAGATTGCGCAAGCGGGCCTGCTCAACGAGAACGGCATCATCCTTGGCCGCCTGGGCCGCCGCTACCTCGTCCTGCCGGGCCAACAAGGCGTGGAGCTAGAGGCGCCTCCGCGCAGCGGCAAAGGCGTCGGCGTCGTCATTCCCAACCTGCTGAACTGGCCCGGCTCCGCCATCGTCAGCGATATCAAGGGCGAGAACTTCATGCGCACGGCGGGCTTCCGCCAGGCCCATGGGCAGGAGGTTCACCTGTTCGATCCGCTTTCCGAGCGCGAGCGCTCGGCGCGCTGGAATCCGCTCGGCTACGTGTCGGAGCTGCCCTATCGCTGCATCGACGACCTGCAGCGCATCGGCACCATGCTCTTTCCCGACCCGCAGGTCGGCGACCCGTTCTGGACATCCTCGGCCCGCTCGCTGTTCCTCGGCATCGCGCTGTACCTCTTCGAGACCGAGGGCGCCACCCGCACCCTGGGCGAGGTGCTGCGCCAGGGCATGGCCAGCGACGCCGAGGGCTTCCAGAAGCACTGGAAGCGCGTGATCGACGCCTGCGAGCGGGCCGGCTATCCGCTGTCGCAGGAGGCGGTGCAGAGCCTGTACGACGTGATCGACTTGGCACCCACCACGGCCTCGAGCATCCGCAAGACCTTCACCAGTCGCCTGGACCTGTGGCTCAACCCGATGATCGATGCCGCGACCTCGGCCAACGACTTCGACCTGCGCGAGCTGCGCAAGCGCCCGATCTCCATCTACGTCCAGATCAACCCGGACAACATCGCCCGGCTGCAGCCGCTGCTCAATCTCTTCTTCCAGCAGGCGATCGGCCTGCAGACGCGCGAGCTGCCGGAGAACAACCCGCAGCTTCGCCACCAGCTGCTTCTGATGCTGGACGAGTTTCCGGCGCTCGGCCGCATCCCCGTCATCGCCGAATCCACGGCCTTCCTGCCCGGCTACAACGTGCGCACCGTCGTCATCGTCCAATCCCACTCGCAGCTGATCGAGAAGTACGGGGTCGAAGGCGCCAAGTCGATCCGCAAGATGCTGGCCGCGCGCATCGTGTTCCCACCCAAGGAGTACGAGGACGCCGAAGCCATCTCGCGCGAGCTGGGCACCTACACCGTGCAGCAGAAGAACGTGAGCCGCCCGATGTGGGGTGGCATGGGCAGCGGGGGCAAGGCGCCGACAGTGAGCATCAGCGAGCAGCCGCGCCGCCTCTTGCTGCCGCAGGAGGTGAAGGAACTGGGCGCGGATCGGATGATCGTGTTCTACGAAGGCCTGCGCCCCGTGCTGGCGCACCGGGTCTGCTACTTCCGTGACAGGTTCTTCGCCAAGCGCGAACTGGCCCCGCCATCGGTGCCGAAGCTGGAGGTGGACAGGTCCAGTCGCGTCATCGCGACCGCTCGGGCGGCGACGCCCGGTGACGAAGACGACGCCGCAGGCACGAATCCCGGATCCCTCACCAACGCCACGCCACCAGGCGGTGGCGCTGCACTGACGAAGGAGGGCAGCACCATGGCCAGCGATGTACTGAACGACGACCTGAAGCTGGACGACTTCTCGTTCGACTTCGACGACGTGGAGATTCCCACCGAGAAGCTCAGCGACGAGGACATGAAGCACCGGGCCGATGAGTTCATGGCGCGACTCCTGGACTGAAGTCGCATCGAGTCAGCTCGGACAACCCGAATCGCCAAGCATCACGCACGCACCTGAAAGGACCCGCAATGTCCACAGACCAGCCCCCCGAAATCTCCGCCACCGGAACCGCAGGCACCGCCCCTGGGGACTTCGCCGGTTCCGTCCAAGGGGATGCACCTCCCGCGGGCCACGGCCGTCTCCGCGTGCCCGACGCCATCGAGCGCCGCTACCTGCACGTGGATGATCGCTACTTCTTCCCGGACCGCACCCTCGCCTTCATCGACGACGGCGACCGCATCCGCGTGCGGACCGAGAACCGCGAGGTGCTGCACAGCGTCGTGGCGATCGCGGAAGCGCGCGGCTGGCAAGTGATCGAACTCAAGGGGACCGAGTCCTTTCGCCAGGGCATGTGGCGCGAAGCGGCGTTGCGCGGCATCGAGGCCCGCGGCTACGAGCCGAGCGAGGCTGAGATCCTCCAGGTGCAGCGCGCGCTGAAGCAGTGGCGGCCACCGCACGAGACGGGACAGGGTCCGAGGCCGCAGGCGGCGTCCACCGACCGCGAAGCAGCGACCGCGCGCGAAGGATCTGCGCCCGCCGAGCCCGCCGGGATTGCCGGTGGTCATCCACCCGAGGCAGTGCAAGACGGTCGATCGCTGCGCGCAGGCCCGAGAGCGCCCGTCACCGGCCTGCTGGTGGCGGCGGCCGCCGCGCCATACCAGTTCGATCCAGCGCAACGCATGTCCTTCTACGTGATGGTTCGCACCGAAGTCGGCGAGCGCACCATTTGGGGTGCGGACCTCGAGCGCGCGCTGGCCGAATCGGCCTCGCAGCCGCGCATCGGCGACCCCGTGGTGCTCACGCAGCACGGCACCCGTCCGGTCAACGTCCGCGTGCCCGCCCGCAATGCAGACGGCGAACTGGTGGGCGAGAAGAAGATCGTCGCGCAGCGCGCCCGGTGGAGCATCGAGACAGCGGATCACCTCCGCGCGATGGAACGCCGCGCCAGGCTCGTGCGCACCGGTGAACTCCTGTCCGATGCGTCCTTGGACCAGCACCCGGAACTGGCCACGGCGGCGGCGGGCCTCAAGCTGGCCGAACAGTACGCCCAGCGCGTCACGACCGACCCAGCCTCCCAGCAGCGCCTGGTGCAGCTGATTCGCGAGCGGATGGCCGATGCGCTGGAGCAGGGCCGGGAGATCCATCTCCCGGATCGCCGCATGCGCCCCGCGCCGATGCAGGTGCGCCAGCGCACGGGCCGAGAAAGGGAGGAGTTGAGCAATGAGCGCTTCTAGCCTTCGTTGGGGGCCAGGACTGAAGTTCGCGGCCCTGGCAGCAAGTCTGGCCTTTGCGCTGCTTACGCCTCGCGCCGGCCTTGCGCAATTGGCGCCGCCCACCCTCGCCTCCACCCCCGCCCCCACACTGGCGGCCTCGTACGCGGCCGCGTTCACGCCCGGACAGGCCCTGCCCCTGGTACTGGACACCATCCGGGGCGCCCGCTCGACCTTGCTGGTCGCGGCCTACTCCTTCACCAGCCGGCCGGTAGCCACCGCCCTGCGAGATGCGCAGCGCCGCGGCGTCAAGGTCTTCGTGGTGGTCGATGCCGGCGAGGCGGCCAAGGCGTATTCTGCCGCGCGCTTCCTGGCCAACGAACGGGTTCCGGTTCGCACCAATGCCCGCCATGCGCTGCAGCACAACAAGTTCATCGTGGCGGACGGCACGGCCGTGCAGACCGGCAGTTTCAACTACACGTCCTCGGCCGCGCAGCGCAACGCCGAGAACGTGCTGGTCGTGCGCAACGCGCCGGCGCTCGCCGCGCAATACGGCGCGGAGTGGCGACGCCTGTGGGACGAAGGCACCGACTTGCCGCCCGCGTACTGATTCATGAAAGGTCTCCGCCATCCCGCCGCCAGGGCCCGAAGGCTCCAGGTGCCCGCCCGGGGAAAACCCCTGGCGTCGATGAACGCCTGGTCACTCTCGGACGGCTCGCTCGAAGCGCTCAAATGGGTGGGCCTGCTGCTCATGGCGGGCGACCACGTCAACAAGTACCTGCTGCATGAGGCGAGCCCGGCCCTCTACGCGCTGGGCCGCATGGCGATGCCGCTCTTCGGCTTCGTGCTCATGGTCCACCTGGCACGGCCCGGGGCGCTCGAGGCCGGCATCCACCTGCGCATCATGCAGCGCCTGGCGATCTTTGCGCTGCTGGCGACGCCGGCCTTCATCCACCTGGTCGGCGGGTGGCCGTTGAACATCCTGGCCACGCTCTTCCTGGCGACGCTGATCGTCTGGCTGCTCGAACGGGGCGGCCGGGCCCACCGCTGCGCGGCGCTGATCGCCTTCCTCTTCGGTGGCGCGATGGTGGAGTTCTGGTGGCCGGCGCTGCTCTACTGCCTGGGTGCCTGGGCCTTCCTGCGCAGGCCAGGCGCGCTTCGGCTGCTGCTATGGGCCTCGGCGACAGCGTCACTCGCCGTCATCAACGGCAACTTCGCCGCCTTGGCCGCCCTGCCCTTGATCTGGGGCGCAAGTCAGGTCGACATTCCAATGCCGCGCAACCGCTGGGTCTTCTACGCCTTCTATCCAGCGCACCTCACGCTGATCGCGCTCGTGCAGCAGCTGATCTGAACGGCCCGGATGGTGGGCGCGACGAGCCGGTGGCAGGCTGAGCTCCGTAGCGGCCCCGGCTCAAGCTAGGGGATCGATTTCGCGGATGCGGCATGGGGGCTGCTATAACTCGCGGTCGAATGGACAGCCTGAACCTTCACCTCCGCATCGACCGTGCCATCGCGGAAAAAGCCATGAAGATGGCCCACGCACGCGGCTTGGAGCTGCCGGACGCGATCCGCATGATGCTCGCCAAGGCGGTGCGCATCGGGGACTTTTCCATCGATGAGGAGCGGCCGCTGGTCCACCACGTGGCTGAGTCCACCCGGCCCTACTTCGCCTATGACAAGCGGCAATGGGACTCGATGAAGTCCGTGCTCGACGCCGAGCTGGCGCTGGCACTGGTGGACCAGTACATCGCCTCCCGCACGCTGCTGATCGAGGACCTGGCGGCGGCCGCCGATCCCGACGCTGCGGAGATCGCGCGCCTGAAGCAGGAACGTGACGATGCGCGCAACGTCCTCGCGGTCCTGGATCCGAGCGATGCGAATGCGATCCGCGACGTCCTGGCCCGCTTCGGTGCCCCTCGCGATGCGGACCCGGCAGAGGGTCTGGCATGACGCGCACGCCCTCCCCTGCCCCGGCGTCCGGGCCGTCCGCCGTTTCCGAGCGTGAGCTTCGCCGGCTGTACGAGCGTTGCGTCTCGCCCGACCTGCTCGCCGGCGCCCAAACTGCCGAGCGGCCTGTCGCCATGATCGTCGCCGGACCGCCCGGCGCGGGCGTCACCTACGCCACCGTCCAGCTTCGCCGGCAGCTGACCCAGACTGTGGCGACCGCCGTCCATGTCTCCATGAACCGGCTGCGCGCCTACCACCCCGTCTGGGCGGTTGGAGGCGACATCCCGCCGATGGCCGCTGCCCGCATCACCAGCGACTGCCAAACCTGGTTCGACCGCCTCGTCGAGGAAGTTCAGAGGAAGCGCTTGAACCTTGTCGCTGAAGTCGAGACCTTGGACGTCAAGGCCATGCCGAAGCTGGCCTCCGAACTCCGGCACAACGGGTATGTCGTTCAGGCCGTCTTTGTGGCGGCTTCCCGCGAAGAGAGTCGCTTGGCCCTGCTGGCAGGGTACGAGATGCGCCGCCGGGCTGGCTTGGCGGTCGAGCAGCCGTCCGTGCAGAACCACGAGCTGGCGTTCGGGAACGTCCGCGCCTTGCTGGGCGCGATGGAGCACCGCCGTGCGGTGGACGGCCTGCGCGTGATCGGCCACGACGGTGCGCAGATCTACGAGAGCCGCGTCGTTGACGGCGACATCAACCGCCTGCCCCGCGCGCAGGAGACGCTGGACGTGCTGCTGGACAAGCCTCGATCACCCAAGGAGCTGGTCAAGTTCGCGATGCGCTGGGAGACCCTGGTCCAGCGCCTGGCCAACGACCCGGCTGTGCCGCGCGATGTAGCCAGCCAGACACTGACTTGGCGCAACGAGGCCGTGGCCCGCTGCGAGCACGATCCGGCCGCTGCCCAGATGCTGAAGTGGGCCCGCGAGGCAGGTGCCTTCCGGGCGATGAACCGTTTCGAATTCGAAAAGGAGTTCCCGCACCACGCCCGCGCCGTGAGATCCCTGGGCATGGCGGTCATCGAGGCCGAAAAGTACGGCGGCGAGGAAGGCAAACGGCTGCTCTTTCACGCGCGCGAGAACATCGCACAGCGGATCGAGCGAGGCGACATGGCGCGGATCGCGGCACGCGAGAAGGCCCAGGAGCAGAAGGCCAAGGAGCTGCCGCCGAGGGATCCGTCTACGCGCTGAGGTTCGCGGCACAAGAAGCACTGAACCTCGGCTATGAGTGGAAGGCCTTCAGCGAGAGCGGTTCTGGGGGTAGACCCATATGAACTACCGCGTCGCAGTGCGGGAGCAGTCGTTGGGTCTATGCTCGTGTACTACCGCAGCCAGGACCGGTCGTTCGCTTCGCTCCCTCAACTGATTCGCGGGTTCAGTCATTGGGTGATTTTGCCGTGGCACGCGGTCTCAATCGCATGAACGGTCGCGCGCATCGGTCGCTTTCTGAGCCGCGCGCTACGCACCGGCAACGCCCCACGCTCTTGCCCTGCTTGGCCGCTGCGTTTGCGACTCTATTGGCCTGTTTGCGACTTCAATGGCCGTGAAAAAAAGCGATCCTGGAGCAAGTTAAAGGCGATCGATCCGCACGGCGGCGGCGCCGCGAATGTCATCGGCGCGTCACCGAGTGAACCCCAAGATGCGCCCCGGCGATCCCGCCGGCCCGTTGAAGGAGAACACCCGATGCCCCGCTCGCTGCTTCGACGCCTGCACAGCTCCGCCACGCGGCTAAGCGCAGGATTGATCACTCTCGGCCTGGTCGCCTGCATCCCGCTGCCGGCCCACGCCGACCAGGGGGAGGCGAACGCAGCATATGCGATTGGACTCTGGGGCGACCTTCCCTACTCCCCCGTCCAGGAAGCCGTCGGGTTGCCCAACCTGCTGGCCGACATGAACGCGCAGAAGCTGACGTTCACCGTGCACAACGGCGACCTCAAGCAGGGCTCGGGTAGCCTGTGCGACGACGCCCTCTTCCACCGGGCGGTGGGCTGGTTCAATACGCTGCAGGGCGCGGCCATGTTCACGCCGGGCGACAACGACTGGACCGATTGCGACCGGCCGGCCAACGGCGGCTTCAACTCCCGCGAGCGGCTCGACCGCGAACGCCAGGTGTTCTTCTCCACGCCGCTCTCAATGGGCCGCGATCCGATCGTGCAGGAAGTCCAGACCGAAGCCCTGTGCCTCGGCCAGGCCGGGGCCGTGCCCTGCGTCGAGAATCGACGCTGGAAAGTGGGCAGGGTCACTTACGTCACGCTGAACATTCCAGGCTCCTGCAACAATCTGTGCGACACGACCCCGGATCCTGCGGAGTTCCAGGTGCGCAATGCGGCGAACATCCGGTGGCTGCGCGAGTCCTTCGCGGCCGCGGCGCAAACGGGCTCGGTGGCGCTCATGATCATTGCCCAGGCCAACCCCGGCTGGGACAAGAGCGACCCCACGCGCGCGCCGGTGCGGGACCCGCTGACGCTGGAGCAGACCGACGGTGCGCCCGACGGCTACAAGGAATACCTTCTGGCCCTGCGCGAACAGGTGATCGCGTTCCGGCGCCCGGTGGCGTACGTGCATGGCGATTCGCACTACTTCCGCATCGACAAGCCCTTCCTCGACGCCCGCGGCCGCCGGCTCGAGAACTTCACCCGCGTCGAGACTTTCGGCGACAACGCGGCCAACGGCAACAACGACGTCCAGTGGCTGAAGGTCCTCGTGGACCCGAAGAGTCGCGATGTCTTCTCGTACCAGCCGATGATCGTGCCCGGCAACCGCGAGGCCGTGCCTGCGCCCTGAGCCGCGGGGCGCGGGGCGCGCAACGGCTGCGCCATCGCCTGCAGGTCGTAGCGCGCCGCCACGGTTGACGCGCAAAGGAGCGGGGTGAAACGAATCGTCTCTTGATTTGCCAAACGCCCAGGGCATGACCTAAGCTTCGTCCCCCCGAGGAGAACGCGATGTCTATGCCTTCTACGTCCCGGCACCTTAACGACTTGGTCACGCTCGTCGGCGATCTCCGGGCTCGCTACGGTTCGGACGATGACCTGGTCACGCAAATCGACTCTGAAGTCGCGACCTGTGAGGCTTGCGAGTTGGAACGGCGGGCTTGGCTCGCTACGCATGGCACGCCCGCTTGGCGCTTCGAGCGCCGACCACAAGAAAATCCTCCAGCCTGAGCGCGCCGGTTCCCGGCTTTGCGGAGCCGCCGACAAGGAAGCGCGAAATCCAACTGCGGTTGCAAGCGGCGTTGGGTCTTGTAATCGTTGCTTCACCGTCGCACTTCACAATTCATCCTGACAGTCGGCAGGCGCTGGTAGAGGTTGCTTCGGCGCTCGCCCGGACCGGGTGGTTCCTCGATGCCTGCGGCTGTCTTGAACTCCGCCGCCAGAGCCGTCGAACGACGCCCGCGGATCTTCCCTTTCGCGCACCACAACGCCCCCGAACATTTCGATCGTCCCGCGTTCAGGGCCGAAGTGGGTGCGCCCGTCGGGCCGACCGAAAGGCGTGACGGAGGCGAACCCCGCGCGTTCAACGCAATAGTCCCGCCATCGCGTCCTGCAGTGGCCGCTTTCTCCATCAACGGGGGTCATCATGGATCGCATCGATGCGATGAATGCCTTTGTCCGGATGGTCGAGTCGGGCAGCTTCACCAAGGCGGCCAGCCAGCTCGACGTGCCGAAGGCCATGGTGACACGGCTCATCCAGGGATTGGAGCAGGACCTCAAGGTGCGTCTCCTCCATCGCAGCACGCGCTCGTTCAATCGTTCAAAAATGAGGTCCTTCGGACTTTCCTGTGGGTCGCCGGGGGCGCGAAGACCGCACGTCGGCAGTTCGCGACCAGCGTTCAAGACCCGCCAGGCGGCCAATGTGCTCGGAAAGCGAGCATTGGCGCGGGGTGCAGCGGGGCAACGACCACGCCCACTGCTGAACGGACCTTCGGCAGGCTGATTTCGACCCACAGGAAAGTCCGAAGGACCAAAAATGAAGGGGTTCACTCATGAGCGTGGAAAGGGACGGGCATTTGCGGCGATGGCTTGCGTTTGGGTATGGCGGCAAGACGTCATCCCCCGGAACATGGCGCTACTGGAAAACAGCCGAACGAACGTGGACCATCGCGTTTCTTCACGGTCTCGCAGAATTCGAGCGAAGGCACCGAAGCATCTTCTATCAAGGCGAGGAGATCCTCACGGCGGCGACGCAGTGGGACGCCACATGGAAGGCGGTCGGCTACTTCTACAGCCATGTGGTGCCGAAGTTGCAGGCGCTGCCGATGAACCAGAGTCGGAGCGCGTTCGACTCATCACGGGCCATGACCTGACATCCAGGTTCGCGAGCCGAAGGTCAGGAACAGACTGGGCAGCGGATGTTCGCTGGGACAAGTCGAACTGGCGAATTCGACCCTGAGCCAGGAAGTGGACTTTCGCCAAGGAGTGCTCCTGGCCGGCTTCCGCTGTCGAATGTCCTCCATCTGCTGCCGCTCGCGAGTGCCCCAAGCTAAGCTAGTCGCGCCAGCGTCCACAGGCGTGTGGAGGTGGCCTGCGCGCTTTCGCCATCTACTCGGACGCATCATGTCAATCAAGACCAACCGATCTCTTGTCATCGCAGCGGCCGCGTTGCTTGCGCCGTTGTGTTGTGCCGCGCAAGCTCTCTCTGGCGCGCCAGCTGCATCCGCTCCGACCGCGGTGACCTATTCCGGCCTGGGTGCGCTTGTCGAGTTGACCAAGTCGTTGGCGTGGCCCCTGGTAGCCCTGGTCGTGGCGGTGTGGTTTCGCAAGCCGATCGGCGACTTCATCGGAGCCATCGGCGGGCGCATCAGCAAACTCTCGGTGTTCAGTCTGCAATTCGAGCTCGCGGCCGCTAAGCCATCGACCGCGACGCCACTGCTGGACGACATTCGCGCTGCGACCAGTTCGGCGCAGGTCAGCGATTCGAGCCGGATGATGTTGGAGCAGGCCCAGTCCACCGAGCCTGCGGACTTCTCGCTCATCGCGCTGGGCCAAGGTGACGAATGGCTCACGTCGCGCCTTTTCATTGCTGCGGTGATGATGGAACGCATGCGCGGCGTCAAGGTGTTCGTGTTCGTGGAACGTACCCCCAATGCTGAGCGCCAGTTCGTGGCGGTGGCCAATGTGCGGCACCTGCGGTGGGCACTGGCCAGGCGCTTCCCGTGGCTGCAGGCCGCGTTCGTTAGTGCGGAGGCGTCGCAAGCAGAAAATCCGCAGATCACCACGACTGTGAAGACGATTTCGGACACCGGAGCGATGGAGCCATGGATGGCTCGGCAGCTGGTGAGCAGCTTCATTGCAGCGTTGCAGCGCCCAGCGATCCCGCCGGCTTCCCCAATTGCGCCAGCGTCGGGCGACTGGGTTCCGTTGGGGCACGCGGAAGAACGAGCCAGCTGGGTGACGAGGCGCTTGCTGGCCGAGTTGCTGCCAGAGAGTGCACTCGCCGCCAGCGCCAAGGCGCTGAGCGACGAATCGCGGGCGCGACGCTCGCGCGCGTTACTGCGCTGTCCGATGCCGTTCGTTGCGTTAGTAGACGATCGGCGCGAGTTTCTGCGGCTCGTCAATCGACAGGCGTATCTCGAGGACGTGGCCGCTTCGCTGGGCGAAGAGCCGGACTCAGGTGCCGTCGCCGCCAAATAGTCCACAAGCTTCGCCGCAAAGGCTCCCGAAGACGACCGGCCCATGGCCCCACGTCAAGGCTTCCTGGCCGCTCGCAAGGGTTCGGCGCTGCCGGACAGCGGACCATCGTGGTCGACGGCTCATGGCCGGTACTGTAAGTTCGCCAGACCAAGGCGAGGGTCGGCTCACGCTGCGCTGCTGTCCTTGGCGGTGCGACGGTCACTGACTGCAATGGGCCCGAACCTGACGTTCGAGGTGCAGGATCGCGCCGCCAGTAAGCGGACGGATTGACCGTCGCTGCTGCCGGCAGTCGGGATTGACGCGCGAGTCGCAAGTCTCCACCATATTGCCTGTTACCCACCCAGGCAGACGGCGATGGACTTGGCAGGTCGAACGAAGCTCGGCGAAATTCTGTCGGTGCAGGCAGCTCGCACGCACGTTGCGCAAACGCCTGCCCTGTACTTCGCGGACGAGGTCTACACCTACGCCCAGATGGAAGCAGCTTGTGCGGGCGCAGCGCGGGAACTGCATCTGCGCGCGCTTCACACCGGCGACGCGGTGGCGCTTGCCCTGCCGAATGTTCCGGCCTTCGTCGCATACCTTTTCGGCATCCTGAGGATCGGCGCGATCGTCGTGCCGTTGAACCCGGGCTTGACCTTGCATGAGCTGACCTGGCTCATTCACGAATCTGGCGCGCGGGCAGTCGTGACGATCACCAAGCTGGCGCGGCAGCTCGTGAGCGATCGCAGCAGTACGCCGTCGCTGCAGCATGTGATCAGCGTCGATCCTGGCAAACCGCTGGACTGCCCGACGACCACGATCGACATGGAGATCGGCGGGGACGCAGACGACACCGCATTGCTGATCTTCACGTCGGGCACCACCGGTCGACCGAAGGGAGTGGTGCTGACCCATCGCAACGTGCTCGCCAATACCGCACAGGTGGCCGATCGGACCGCCCTGAGCTCGCGCGACCGCGTGCTGACCGTGATGCCGCTGTTTCATGCGAACGGTCTGATGAACAACACCATCCTGCTCCTGCGAGCGGGCGCGTCGATCGTGCTGCAACCTCGCTTCGACCTCGACGAGTTCTGGCGCATCGTCGGGCAGTTCCGGCCCACCTACTTCACCGCCGTGCCGACGGTCTTCGCGCGCCTAATGGATGCCTGGGACGGCCGCGCCGACACGTCGTCACTGCGGTTCGTTCGCAGCGGCGCGGCGCCGATGGCGCCCTCGCTGCAGCGCCTGGTCGAGGAGCGGCTCGGCGTGCCGGTCGTGCTGTCGTATGGCCTGTCGGAAGCGACGTGCACATGCACCATGAATCCACCCGACGCAACCCGGCGCGCGGGCTCGGTCGGCCGCGCACTCGGTGACGAGGTGGTGGCGATCCTCGACGCCGATGGCCGCGAGGCTCCGCCGTACGAAGTCGGCGAAGTTGCGGTGCGGGGCCCCAACGTGATGTCCGGCTACTTCAATGCGCCCGACGCGACGGCGCAGACCCTTCGCGACGGCTGGCTGCACACCGGCGATATGGGCTACGTCGACGCCGACGGATTCCTCTTCCTCGCCGACCGCAAGAAGGACATCATCATCCGCGGCGGCGAGAACATTTCGCCGCGCGAAGTCGAGGAGGTCCTGCTCGAGTTTCCGTCAGTCGCGCAGGCGGCCGTGGTCGGCGCGCCCGATCGCGAGTGGGGCGAACAGGTCATCGCCTTCGTGGTACCTCGCGCGAGCGGCGTGCTTGTCGTCGACGAACTGCACGCCTTCTGCCGCGAGCGCCTGGCTCGCTTCAAGCTGCCGCGTCGCGTGCACGTCGTGGCGTCACTGGCGGTCACGAGCGTGGGCAAGGTGGACAAGGTACGACTGCGCGCGCTCGCCTCGGGCGATGCGAGCCCATCGGAGCCACTGCGATGACGCGCGACCGGGCCGCCGATCACGGACTCGCCGTCACGCATGACGTGCCAGTGCCCTACATGCAGCGCACCCGCGACTACTACCAGGCCCTGGGCTACGGCGCACCGTACGAGTGGGCGCACTACGCGCAGGTCCCATTTCAACCGCTGACAAAGCCGCTCGCGGCATGCCGGATCGTCCTCATCACGACTGCTGCGCCCTATCAAGCGGACAAGGGCGACCAGGGCCCGGGAGCGCCGTACAACGCAAGGGCTAAGTTCTACACCGTGTACTCCGGCGACGCAGCGCAGGACCACGATCTGCGGATCTCGCACGTCGCGATCGACCGCAAACACACGACGGCGGAGGACCCGGCAAGCTACTTCCCGCTGCCGATGCTGCGCGAGTGCGTGCGCTCAGGCCGCATCGCAGCGGTGGCGGCGCGGTTCCATGGCGTGCCCACCAACCGAAGCCATCGGGTCACGCTCGGGGTCGATGGCCCGGAGGTTGTCACGCGATGCGTCGCCGATGCCGCCGATGCCGCGATCCTCGTACCGAATTGCCCGGTCTGCCATCAGACGACGAGCCTGGTTGCGCGCCTATTGGAAGAGGCCGGCATTGCGACGGTCGTAATGGGCTGCGCCAAAGACGTCGTCGAGCATGTGGGCGTGCCGAGACTGATCTTCTCCGACTTTCCCCTCGGCAACGCGGCCGGCCGGCCGAACGATGGCAGCTCGCAAGCGTTCACGCTCGAATTGGCGCTGAAGGTTCTCGAGACGGCGCCGGCGCCGCGCACGACGGTGCAGTCTCCACTGCTATGGAGCGCGAGCCCGGACTGGAAGCTTGACTACTGCAACGTCGAGCGCCTGACGTCCGAGGACCTCGGCCGCCGACGTGCCGAGTTCGACATCGCAAAGATGCAGGCGAAGCAACTCCGCCGCGACGCGGGGATCGTCGCGTCGGAGTGAACGACTGCCCGCGGGTGAGCTGCCTTCCTGGTGCGCGCTCGTGTGCCACTGTGAAACTGTGAATGGCGGAGCAATCGTACGTCTCAGGATCCTCCGCATGCTCCACGGGGGACGTGTCCCGACGTTGCCCGACAGCTGCCACCCACGAAATTCCGGAAATGGCCGACTGTAGCCGGTTGCGGCCTTCGGAGCTTCGGGCCCGATGCCGTCCGTCGCCTCCGATCGACCTACGGCAGGTATATAGCGATTGCTGCCGTTCGCCGCTGCGCCTCGAGCTCACCATCCCGGCCTGAGCAGTCCTTGGTCACGGCAAGCTGGTGGCTGCTTGAAACTGAAAGCGGTCGACCCGACAGTGATGAGTGCGAAAGCAACCTGTCGCTTCCGGCGCGGGAGTAGGCGAGCTCGACTCGTCCCTGATGCTCGAGCCAGGCCAACGGACGGTAAGCAAGGTGATGTTCAGCGGAACATGAGCCCGGACTACAGCGCGGCACCAACGGACTTTCGGACCGCGCCCGACGAACTTCGAGGTTGACTGATGAAGGAGGCGTGGCCTCCCGAGGTCCAAAGGCATTGCACTTGTACGGATCCAATACAGTACGATGCCGCTGCAACCCCGGGCGTTGCCAGTGACAAAATCAAGTCGAGGCGCCGGTGCCGAATCTCCATGACAAGCGTGCGTAGGGACGGCAGCTTCAGCTTTTGGAATCGTGAACGAGAGCGATATGTCCGATATCCGGTACGTCACGAGTCGTGATGGCACTCGGCTTGCCATGTCCATTCACGGCAGCGGAGTGCCAGCGGTGCGCGTGATGCTGCACTTGGGCGACCAGCTGGATTCGCCGGGCATCGGGTCTCGCCATTGGCAGCACGCGCTCGCGCCGCATGTCAGCGTGGTGCCCTACGACGCTCGGGGCTGTGGGCTCTCGGATCGTCAAGCCGAGCCGATCACGCTTGACAGCTGCCTGGAGGACCTGGAAGCGGTCGTTGGGGTGCTCGGCGCCGGGCCCGTTGTGTTGCTTGGCCTTTCCCATGGTTCGATGGTCGCGGTCGCGTTTGCGGCCCGCCATCCCGAGCGCGTGAGCCGCCTGGTCGTATACGGTGGCTATGCCCGCGGTCGCCTGCAGCGCGGTCCCGATGTCGCTCACGCCCAGGAGGCCAAGGCAATCCTGGAAGCCATGCAGGTGGCGTTCGGCGAGGATGTGCCGTACAGGAGTGCATTCCTCCGCACCGTGAACTCGCGCCTGTTCCCCAGCGCCAGCCCGCAGCAACTGGATGAGGTGGAAGCAGCCATTGCGGGACGGATGTCTGCAAGCGTGGCCGCCGCATACACCACCCTGTCTTTGGAGTGCGATGTCAGTGAGCATGCCCGACGCGTGACCTGTCCCACGCTGCAGTTTCACGCGCGTGCAGACTTGGCGGTTCCGTTCGAGGAGGGCTGCCACCTCGCCTCGCTGATCCCGCAGGCACGGTTCGTTCCGCTCGACGACGACAGCAACATTCCACTTGCGGGCAATCCGCACTGGCCCCGCGTGGCGACCGAGTTGCGCGGATTTCTCGGCATGGAGGACCCAATGCCGAAGGCAACGCCGGCCGATGTCATCGCGGCACCATCCACGGCCAGCCTGACGTCGAGACAGATCGAGGTGCTGCTCCTGATCAGCCAAGGCAACACCGATAAGGAGATCGCCCGCGCCTTGGGGTTGAGCCCGAGAACGGTGGAGATGCACGCGGGCAACGCCCTCCGGGCGCTGAAGTGCCGCACCCGCGCCGAGGGCGTTCACCTCGCCGCGCACCTTGGGCTTCTGCGATAGGTGCATCGAGTACGGTAGATCTACGGGGGCGCGCACCTTCCCCGTACCGTGCTCGGCACACTGGTGGCGAGGCTCACTGGCGACCAGACTCTAGTCGTCAAGAACGATTGCGGAGTCCATCATGAACCTCACACTGCCTGCCGTCTTCGGACACTGGAGTTCTCCGCGGGAGCTGTTCGGCCGCGCAATCGCCTGGATTGCACGCAGCCATGTGTCCGGCCGAGCCGCTGCAAGGCCGATCAGTCCTACCCGCCTGACGTGGACTCTTCACAAGGCCGCGACCCAATCGATCCTTCATCCCAGGGGCATGCGCATCGAGTGTCTGGCCGGGTGCGTGTGGCTGACGCATGACAGTGATCCGAGGGATATCGTGCTGCAAGCGCCGGCGACGTACTTGGCCGACCGGGATTCGAGGCTGCTGATCCACGCACTCGATGACGCCAAGGTTCGCGTCAGGGCTCGCTGACCTCGAACGTCAGCTCATGCCAAAAACACGCCCTCTTCAGGAAAACTGGAGGGCCGTGACGAACTTCCGCTGCTGGCCGGCTGCTGCCTGTCATGCGGCTCGCCAACCTGTCGGTACTGTGAATATCTCCCATGGCTCAGAGAGTGCCTGAGGGCGTAGGAAAAGGTCTTCCAGTCGCTCAATTTCCGGCAGCAAGAATTGCTTGCTGGCGCGAACCTTTCCGACCACCACCACGTCCCCAGGAACAACGACCGAACGTAGGTACGAATTCGTCCTTGCCATTCGTGGCAGGAAGGCTTCCAGCCTCTGATTTGATGTGATGTGCTTGTCGAAGGAACTCATCACTATTCCGTCGACCCACCCGTGCTCGAGCGCCGGCGCAACGTCACCCAACATAGACTGAACCCACTCCGGCGTGTCTGCTTCGCCTACAACTTCCCGCGTGAAAGCGGCGAACCACACCTCCGCCACTGCGTTGTGCATCCAGAAGCTCTTGCCTCGAAAGGTCATCAACGAGCTTGACACATTGAGCCTCCACCTCTTTTGTATCAAAACCAAGAATTAGAAACCGGGCCGTCAGCCGATTTGAAGGGCCGAGAAGCCGACCGTGCTCTCCGCGCACCTTCTTCAAGGATGGCTCCCAGCCCATGGCCGCCTCAACCTCAACGACGCATCCCCAGGAATCGCCGCCGCAGTCAAGCGAAATGGTCATCGTCTCGGTCGAGCAAACGCCCACAAATCTGACAGTTCATACCGAGATTCGCGGTTGGATTGAAGGTCCGGTCCTGGCCGTGAGGCGCCGATCGCCGGACGCCGAGTTCATTCGAAGATCTCGAGCCTCATCGAAGGACGGACCATAACGAACATGCGGCAGAGCCTACGGCAAGAATCCCAAAAACCCAATGGAGCCCGGGAATCCCGCCGATCGCTGTCAGCTTGTTTGTCTGTAGACGCTCCTGCTCTCGAAGCGATAGCGGGTCCCCGCCCTTACGCATGATTGGCGACGGAACGGCCCAGACCCGATAGTTTGCCGAGTGCCGAAACTGGTAGGCGTCGTAGCTCAGGCATCCGAAGAAGATCGTTGCGAGGAGGAATCCGAAGGTTGTCATGGGGCATTCAGTGCGAATGGCAGCTTGTGGCCCGCATTCTGGCGTAGCACGAGGGCTAGAGGTTTACCAGAATCAGGATCACGAGTAGGGCTAGTCCACCGACGACAATCAGCGTCCGGAGCCACACAGCGCCGCGTACAACCAAGCCTGGGACCTGGCCGGCGAATGCTCTCAGTCGATCCGCAATCAGATGTCCCCGTGGAAGAACCGCTGCGATCAATAGCGACCCGACGATGGTCAACACGGCAAGTAAGACGAGCGTTGCCACCGAATAGCCAAACACCATCCAAAAGGCCTGCTTCAACGCCATCAGTCGACCGAACCTTGGCAATCGACGGCGAGCAGCGCCTTTCGAACTGCCTGCCAATCGGTATGTGATGAAGGCAGTTCGAACGCTGACGCCGGTAGGAGCTTCCGCTGCTCATGCTCGCGCAGAAGGCCAGGTATATCAACATGAACGTCTGCCGAAAGCCCGCCGGCGACGACGCGACTCACTCGAACAGACATCTCATCCATGAGCCGCTTGTGGAACGATTGAACTTCCTCTTCGAACTCGCTGCGAGGCAGGCTGTGAGAGCCACATTCAGCCGACCACGCGCAGAAACCATCGACGAGCTTCGCCCGGTTGTCCCATTCGATGTGTACCAGAGACTCATCTGACCACATGAGAATGTTTGCGGACGGCGACAAGTAGGAGAAGTAGAGGCTACGGTTGCCGATCCAGGTGCTCGAATCATCGATGATCTCCCAATAGAGATCGTCGTCGCGCTCGCTGTTCGCCGCGTGCCAAGCGGCCGCTCGCTCCAGCACGCAGCTGCGATCGCCCGAAATATATTGGATGAGATCGGCCGGCACCGGCTCAAGTACGTATGGAAGCAACGCCATCACATCTTCGTATAGGCGGACAACTTGATAGTCGCAGTACCGCGAGCTTCCGAGCCTCCGCGCGACGTCGCTGTACTCCAGAAGCACGGACGTGCCAGCTTGCACCCAGTATTGACTGTCGGTCAATCCGAACCAGCTGAGGCTAAGTCTGCCGGGCTTGCCCCAGGGCTGAACTTCTTCGAGAGGCACCATCGCGAAGTTGAAGAGCATGGGCGGGAATTTCTCTGAAGGTCCGGTTCTCCCGACTTTAGCCAGCTCGAGAGCGGCTGTAAGGCGCCGCTGGCGGAAAACTGGAGGGTCGTGATGAACTTCCGGTCTTGGCCGTTACCGGCTGTGGCGGCATTCTGCCCTGCGCGCGCCTAGATCGATCACGCTTCGAGGCCACGATGGAATACGCATTCACGTTGTAGTACGAACTGAGCGACGCGATGTCTCGGTTGACGATGTTTTGGAGCGACCCGGCGCCACGGCTGCGACGACGCATTGGTCGGCATCGGTCGGGTCGGCCCTCTGAGCCTGGATTTCACGCGGGAAGGGACCTCGGCAGAGGCCGCTCTTGGCAGCACCATTTCGGATGTGAAGCGCGCCGCGCCGTCCGCTAGGTTGATTGAACGACACCAGCCGATCACTCTTGACCCTCGCGTCGTGCATGGCGTACTCCTTGGCTTACGAGAGTTCGTCCGTGGCGCCCAGCGCCGCGTTGGAACGTTCGCTTCTTGCAGGATGCAGCCTGCTGGTGCGTTGCACGGGGAGGATCGTGGGTGGGCTCGCGATGATGGGGCGGCCCATGGCCATGGCTCCATCGTTGGCGCGGCACTCGGCGCGGCGCTCATCGTCGAGGAGAGATTCGAGGATCACTGACATGTCATTCTCCTGGCAAGTAGTTGGCTGATTCGGCATCTGGTTGGGCAACCATCTGCTAGTCAGAAGAATATGAATTGCCGACTCCGGATCGCGTTCACGATTGATCAGACCTTCCTTAGATTAGTCTCGCGGCGGCGAGCCCTCGTCACCGCGGACGCAAGCGCGAGGGGCGGCGACGAGGATGAACCTATGCTGCGTTCGTATGTCTGGGAGCCGGGAAGTCACTGCCGCGCCCGCTCACGAGCGAGTTCTTCAACACAGTTTCAAGGAAGCTCACACCCGCTCGAAGATTGCCGCAATGCCCTGTCCACCACCGATGCACATGGTGGCCAACGCATACCGCCCTCCAATGCGATGAAGCTCGTGGATCGCCTTGGTGGTGATGATCGCGCCCGTCGCTCCAACAGGATGCCCGAGCGAAATACCGGACCCGTTGGGGTTCACCTTCGCCGGGTCGAACTTGAGGGACCGGCTCACGGCGCAAGCTTGGGCTGCAAACGCCTCGTTCGACTCGATCACATCCAGATCATTCACGGTCAGACCAGCGCGTCGTAACGCCAGGTGAGTCGCAGGAACAGGGCCGATCCCCATGAACCTGGGATCTACGCCTGCGTGCGCATAACTCACGAGCCGTGCCAGCGGCTTCAAGCCGCCTTCCCCGATGCCCTCCTCCGTGGCGAGCACCACCGCGGAAGCGCCGTCATTGAGCCCCGAGGCATTGCCGGCAGTGACTGTGCCGTCCTCCTTGAACGCCGGCTTCATCTTCGCAAGTTGCTCGAGGGTCGTATCGGCGCGAACGTGCTCATCGGCATTGAAAAGGACCGTTCCCTTTCGGCTCTCCAGCGCGATCGGAACGATTTGCGACTTGAACATTCCCTCGGCGATGGCCCTGGCCGCGCGGGCTTGGCTTTCCACAGCCAACTGATCCTGCATCTGCCGCGTCACCAGAGCCCGCTCCGCGACGTTTTCAGCGGTGATGCCCATGTGGATCCGATGGAAAGGATCGTGCAGGATGCCTAGCATGTAGTCCGTGGTCTGCATGTCTCCCATCCTGCCGCCCCACCTCGCGCCGGTCATGACGTAGGGGCTCCGGCTCATGGACTCGGCTCCCCCGCCGACGGCAAGGGTTGCCTCGCCCAGCATCAGGGTATGCGCCGCCGAGATGATGGCCTGCAAGCCGGACCCGCAAAGGCGGTTCACGTTGAATGCAGGAGTCAGCTCGGGAATGCCCGAATCCATCGCGGCCACGCGGGCCAGGTAGGCATCTTTCGGTTCGGTGGGAATCACATTCCCCATCACGACGTGGCCGACCCTTGCAGGATCAGCCCGGCTGCGATCCAGCGCCGCCTGAACCACCGCCGTGGCCAGTTGCGTGAGGGGAATGTCTTTGAGCGACCCACCGAAGGAGCCGATGGCAGTACGCACCGCCGTCACAACGTACACGTCATGGTTTTTCACGTCAACGCTACCTCTGGGGCTGCCACGGGACCAACGTCGCTAACGGGAGGCTTGCTCAGTTCGGCCTTGAGGTAGGCCTCACGGATCTGCGCGGCTTTGATGTTCGCCTCTTTGACATGGCCGTAGCCGCGCATCGTCTGCGGAAGCCTGGCGAGCTCGAGAACGGTGGCAACCTGGTCCGGCCGAGCGCTCGTGAGCGCTTGGCGAATCTGTGCCACGTAGTGCGCAATTAGTGCCCGCTCCGTGCGGCGCTCTTCGGTGTAGCCAAAAATGTCGAGCGGCGTACCTCGCAGGCGCTTGCCCTTGGCCAGCCAACGGAACGCAGTGGCCACCCAGGGCCCATACGATTTCTTCAGCAGGTGGCCCTTCGCATCCCGCTTCGCCAACAGGGGCGGGGCAAGATGGAAGTGCAGCTTGTAGTCGCCTTCAAATTCGCGGCCGATGCGGTCGAAGAATCCACTTTGGGTGTAGAGACGAGCGACTTCGTACTCGTCCTTGTATGCCATCAGCTTGTAGAGGCTGATCGCAATTTCGCGGGAGACGCGCTCCGACCCTAAATGAGTCTTCTCAAGGGCCGCAAGCTCGCGCACGGTGTCCTCGAAGCGCTGCGCGTAGCTGCCACCCTGATACTGGGTGAGTCGTGTCCGGCGATCAGCAAGCAGCGCGTCAAGGGCGAGCGTTGGCTGCGGCATCAGCATGACCTGTGCTTTGTCCAAGCCTGCCACCGTGCGCGCCTTGTTCACGTCAAGCGCCGCCTGCCGTCCCCAGGCGAACGCCGCCTTGTTCATTTCCACGGCCGCGCCATTGAGCTCGATGGCACGCAGCAGCGCGGCCTCCGACAGCGGCACCCTGCCGTGTTGCCACGCGAACCCAAGCATGAAGACGTTGGTGGCCACCGCATCACCCATCAGTTTGGTAGCGAGCCGGGACGCGTCGACAGTTGCGACGTTCTTCACGCCGGCTTTCAGTTGGTCAAGCAGTTCCTGGGGACGTGCCTCCCAATCGAGATTCTTCACGAAGGTGCCCGTCGGCGCCACATCCGTGTTCACCACGGCTGCTGTCCGCTCGGCGCTCGAGGCAGTCATCGCTTCCTTGCCGGCAGCGACCATGAGGTCGCAAGCAAGCAGCAAGTCCGCCTGCTTCTGGCCGACGCGCGCGCCATAGAGAGATTCCGGGCGAGCCGCAAGCCGTACGTGCGACATCACCGCACCTCCCTTCTGCGCCAATCCCGCCATGTCCATGACGATCACGCCCTTGCCTTCGATGTGCGCCGCCATCCCCAGGAGCGCACCGATGGTGACCACGCCGGTCCCGCCGACCCCGGTGATCAAGACGTTGTACGGTTGTTCCAGTGCCGGAATGACCGGTTGCGGCAGATCGGAGGGCGCTGCCGCCTTGCTCTTGGATGCTTTGCGCAGTCCACCGCCTTCGACCGTCACAAAGCTGGGACAGAAGCCCTTCACGCAGGAATAGTCCTTGTTGCAGGAACTCTGGTCGATCGTCCGCTTGCGGCCGAGCGGGGTTTCGAGCGGCACGATGGACACGCAGTTCGATTGCACACCGCAGTCACCGCAGCCTTCACAGACTTCCTCGTTGATCACGACGCGCTTCGGCGGGTCGACCATTTCCTTCTTCTTGCGGCGGCGACGCTTCTCGGCCGCGCAGGTCTGCGCATAGACGATCACAGAAACGCCGGGTGTGTCACGCAGCCGCCGCTGCACGGTATCCATTTCTTCGCGATGGCTGACCACGGTACCTTCCGGCAGGCCGCCCAACGCCTTCCACGCATCAGGATCATCGGACACCAGATGCACATGCTTGACGCCCTCGGCCGTGACCTGCTGGACAATCTGGATTGCGGTCAACGATCCCTCGACCGGTTGACCACCCGTCATGGCGACCGCGTCGTTCGCCAGAATCTTGTAGGTAATGTTGACGTTGGCGACGACCGCCGCGCGCAAAGCCAGCGAGCCGGAATGGCTGTACGTACCGTCCCCGAGATTCTGGAAGATGTGCCCTTCCGAGGTGAACGGCGCGTGCCCGATCCAGGCCACACCTTCGCCGCCCATCTGCGTGATGTTGGCGGTGCTTCGGTCCATCCAGATCGCCATCCCGTGACAACCGATGCCGGCCCCCGCGCGAGAGCCCTCGGGCACCTTCGTGGACGTGTTGTGCGGACAACCCGAGCAGAAGAAAGGCAACCGCTGCGGCAGCGTCGGGTCCAGGGCAGCGGCGCAGCCTGCGTCAGCCAAAACTGCGGTGGCCGACTGTGGCAGTGCGCCCGCGCCGAGCACCTGCAGCAATCGTTGGGCAATGACCTTGGCAATCAGAGCGGGCGAGAGCTCGCCGTTCGGAGGAAGCAGGAATCCCTTCGGCGAGCGGACCCATTCACCCTCGCCTTCAGCCTTTCCCACCACACGCGGGCGGTCGGCAGCGGGCGCGTTGTACAGCTGTTCCTTGATCTGCGGTTCGATGACGCCGCGCTTCTCTTCCACGACCAGGATCTCATCCAGGCCTTGCGCAAACTCCGAAACGCAGTTCGGTTCGAGCGGCCAGGTCATGCCTATTTTCAGCAGGCGCACACCGAGAGACTTCGCACCCGCCTCGTCGATGCCAAGCAGCGAGAGCGCTTCGCGCGTGTCCAGGTAGCTCTTGCCGGTTGCGACGATCCCCAACTTTGCGTTGGGAGCGGTCCACTCCTGGCGGTTCAAACCGTTCAGCCGCGCATACGCCAGCACGGCATGGAGCTTGTCGCGAAGCAGCCGCTCTTCCTGCTCCATCAGCGGGTCCGGCCATCGGATCGACAAGCCGCCCGCAGGGAGCGGGTGGTCGACCGGCACCTTGATCTCGATCGCCATGGGATCGATGTCGAACGATGACGTCGTCTCGATTGTTTCGCTGATCGCCTTAAACCCGATCCAGCAGCCCGAGTAGCGGGACATCGCCCAACCGTGCAAGCCAAATTCCAAGAACTCGCGGACACCGGAGGGATTGAGCACCGGCATCGCGGCGGCGATGAATGCCTGTTCACTCTGATGCGGCAGGGTCGATGACTTGCAGGTGTGGTCATCACCGGCAATGGCCAGCACGCCACCAAACTTCGAGGTGCCCGCAATGTTGCCATGCTTGAAGACGTCGCCGCTGCGATCCACGCCCGGCCCCTTCCCATACCACATGGCAAAGACACCGTCGACCGTGGCCTTGGGGTCCATGCCTGCCATCTGCGCCCCCCATACCGAGGTGGCAGCAAGCTCCTCGTTCAAGCCAGGGTTGAACTTGATGTTGTGCTGGTCGAGATATTTGCCGGCCTTCCAGAGCTCCTGGTCAACGTAGCCCAGCGGAGACCCGCGGTAGCCCGACACAAAGCCGCCCGTGTTGAGCCCGGCGGCCTCGTCTCTTGCTTTCTGCGCCAACAGCAAACGAACTAGCGCCTGCGTCCCCGTCATGAAGACACGGCCCTTTGCAAGTTCGTACTTGTCGTTGAGGGTAACAGGGGTACTCATGAATTTTCTCCGCGAACTGGGTATGGGCAGGCTTGCATCAGTCGGCGATCGCACCGGAGCGCTTCACGAGTTTTTTGTGCTTTTCCAGCTCGGTTTCGAAGAAGGGCGGTGTCTGCTCGGGCGTTGTCATTGAGAGGGTGAAACCCTGCGCCAGGAAGCTGTCCACAACCTCCTTGTGGGACATCGTTTCCTTGATCCTCCTGTAGGCGTCGGCAACCACAGGCGCCGGCATGCCGGCCGGCCCGATGACGGCCACCCAGCTGTCGAATTCGAAGCCGGGAAGGCCAGTTTCGGCCAGTGTCGGTAGCTCGGGGAAGGCTGAGTTCCGCTTAGTGGTGGTGACGGCGATGGCGCGCAGCTTGCCGGACTTGATGTGAGGCGCCGCCACGACCAACGGGAGCATGCCGAAGCTCACTTGACCACCGATGATGTCGGTGGTCATGGCGGCGGCGCCCTTGTACGGGACATGCAGGATGTTCACGCCAGCTTCGCTCGTGAAGTACTCTGAAGCCAGATGCAGCACGGTCCCATTGCCTGCGGAACCGTAGGAGTATGCTTTGGGATTCGCCTTGAGCTCCGCGATGAACTCGCGGGTCGCCTTAGCCTTCACGAGGTCTGGGTTCACCACCAACACAAGGGCGGATGACGCGATCACGGAGATCGGCGTGATGTCCTTGATAGCGTCGAACGGGACCTGCTTGTAGATGAAAGGGTTGATGACATGGTTGGAAGACACCATGCCGAGGACCGAGCCATCCTTGGGCGCGCGCACGATCTGTTGCGTTCCGGTCATGCCGCCGGATCCCGGCAGATTTTCGATCACGACAGCTCGTCCGAAGGCTGTGGCCATGCTATTGGTCATGGCTCGCGCCACGGCATCAACCCCCGAGCCCGCCTGATTGGGGACGATGAGGCGTAGCGCCTTGCCATCGGAGGTCTGCGCGCTCACCGGCAAAACTGCACCGGCAACGCAGAGGAGCGAAAAGGCAAGGACGGCTCGCCGGCCGAGAAGCGGAAGAGTGTGCATTGATGTCTCCGGTGTGGCTTGAATGCCGGAGACTTTAGGTGCGCAACCTCTCCACGCTGAAGTGCTCTTGCGTCAGACGGGATATGTCCGAACGCGATATCCGTAGTGCTCAGCTGCGCAGGGATTCGATCATGGCGTCCACGGCACGGAGCCGGCTCGACTTCTTCAGCGCAAAGACTCGCAATTCCCTGTCTTTCCAGGGCTCGTCGAGTGGTCGACGGACGAATCGCTTGGTACCCGCGAGCGCGCTTAGTGCGCTTCCCGTCATGATCGCGATGCCCAATCCAACCTCAACCATGCGACATGCGGCTTCGTAGCTGCTCACGGCGACCACGGGGGTATAGGGGACCCTGAGTTTCTCCGCCTGCTCCTGCATGAAGTTGTCTCCGGCACCGCCGGTCTGGATCCGCACGATCGGATACTTCACCACTTCCGAGAAGCGAAGGGCCCGTTGTTTGGCCAACGGGTGGTTCGGGGGCAGGACGACGATGAGCGGGTCGTCGGCAAAGTGCCAGGACTCGATGGCAGGGAGCGGCGCGCTTGGCGCCATGCAAACGGTGACGTCGGCACGGTCATCCAGGCAGGCGCGGATGCACTCGGCGGAATTGCGCTCTTGCAGCGCGATTTCAACACTCGGATGCTTCACTCGAAATGCATGCAGCCGTTCCGGCAGGTATCCCACCACGGAGGACAGGTTGGCAAACAGGCGGACCGTACCCGCGACTTCACCGCTGAGCGATTGCACTTCTCGCGCAAACGCCTGGATGTCTGCATTGAGCTTATCGCCGAGAGCGTATGCCCGATGTCCAGCCTCCGTCAGGGTAACGCCAAGGGGAGAGCGGCTTAACAGCTGTACGCCGAGAGCGTGCTCCAGGTCTGCGATACGTCGGCTGAGCGCCGACTGGGCGATATGTTCGGCCTCCGCTGCGCGCTTGATGGAGCCCTCCCGCGCGGCAGCGAGGAAGAGCTGAAGACTGAGGGGGTCAATGCGGGGCATGGCTATGGCTCGGCGAATTGCATTGTCACCGACAGCGGCATGGGGACTGCTGTCACCCAGCAGGTTCGTACATCTGCCGTAGGGCTCGGCCATTGCGTACGACGACGCCGCAGGACTCAATGCGGATGGTTTCGTCACGCTCCATCAGCTTGAGCTCCCCATTCACCCTCTGCCGCGAGCACCCGATAAGGTGGGCCAGTTCCTCCTGCGGGAGACGCAGGTCGATTCGAACTTCGTTGCCAGCTTCCCCCGCGGGCTTGCCGTAACAGTGCGCCAGCTGAGACAGCTGCCTCGCCAAACGAGCGCGGAGTGGCTTGGTAACCTGGTCCTCCACCAGTCTGTAGAGCTGCCGTGTGCGCTGCGAGTTCAGGCGCAGGAGCGCGGCGTAAAACTCGGTGTGGTCCGCCAGGATGGCGTGAACATCACCGCGCGACACAGACAGCAGCGTCGTCGGACCGTGTGCGGAAGCATCGTAGGGTCGGCCTTTCAGGTCGAACATCTCGACTTCGCCGAACCACACACCTGGTTCCAAGTAGCGCAGCGTCGCTTGCCTTCCTTCGGGTGAGCTGGATCCGATCCGGACCGCTCCCCTCGCCACGGCATTCCAATTTTCAGCGGGAGCACCGCGAGAATAGATGAAGTCGCGGTCAGCGTAGTGACGCACTTTCGCGCGCCTGAGAATGTCGTGGCGAAGTGACCCAGAGAGCGACGCGAACCACGGATCCGCATCGATGGCTTGGCGCTCCTGCTTACTGAGGATCAGCATGGCTTCAGTCCAGGCGAACCCAAAAGAGTCAGGCCGGCTGCAGCGCGCCTGCCTCCACACGCGCCGCAAGCTCGCCAAAGGCTGTGAGTTCGCCGGCGATCGCGCTGGCCGCGACCGTCGCGGGGCTCGCGAGCCAAACCTTTCCCGGTCCGCAGCGCCCGGGGAAGTTGCGGTTGATGGCGCTGACGGTCACTTCGTCGGCCCGTTCCGACGTGCCCGGCCCACCGTTGACGCAGGCGCCGCAGGAGGGTTGCAACATTTCCGCCCCCGCGCGCTCGAACACCGCAAGGTAGCCCTTCTCGATGCAGTAGTCGCGGACGTCCACAGTGCCGAACTGGAGGTACAACTTGACGTCCCGGTGCACGCGCAGGCCGCGTTCCACGGCCCAGCACAGCACTTGGTGGTAGGCGTCGAAGTCCTCGCGCTTGCCGCCCGTGCACGAACCGCCATAGGCGATATCCACTTTGGGACGGTCCTCGAGTTCCGTGACCGGCACGCCATTGCCGGGATCGCCGGGTCGAGCCACCATCGGCGCGAGCGTCGAGCAGTCGAGCCGAATGGTGTCTGCGTACGTTGCTCCCGGATCGCTGTGCATCCAGTCTTCCAGCTGGAAGTCGATGCCGCGGCGTTCGCGCAGGAAGCGAACGGTTTCTTCGTCGGGGGCAACGATGCCGGTGAAGCCGCCAAGCTCCGCCGTCATGTTGGTCAACGTAGCACGCTCGTCCGTGGACAGCTGGCTGATGGTCGATCCGGTGAACTCGAACACCTTGCCGACGCCGGAACCTGCGCGAATTCGCGGATCGGCCAGCAACGAGAGGACGACGTCCTTGGCGCCGACGCCCACCGGGAGCTGACCGAAGAGTTCCACGCGCAGCGACGCGGGAACCGTGATACGTACAGCCCCGGTGACCAGGGCGTTGGCCATCTCTGCGCTGCCCACGCCAAAGGCGAGGCTGCCCAGTGCGCCGCTGTGGGGCGTGTGCGAGTCGGTGCCGACGACGATCTGCCCGGGCAATGCATAGCGTTCGGTCATCATCGGGTGCGAAATGCCTTCGCTGCCGATGCCGTCTGCCAGAAGGCCGTGGACTTTCAACCCATAGTCATCGGCGAACTTTCGGTGCTCCCGAGCCAGGTTTTGAATTCCGGGGATCAAACCGGCACGGATGTGGGCAACACTGCGATGGATATAGGAGGTGTGGTCCTCGAACAGGCGCACGCTCTGCGGATCGTGCAGCTGCAGCGGCCGGCCGAACGCTGCGTGCAGCGAATGCGAGCACATGGCCGTGTAGTACTCGATCAGGAAGCGCCAATCCGCGCGCACGAAGGCACCTTGGCCCTGCTGGAGACCAGCTTGACTGTCGCCGGTGACCAGCAGGTGCCTGGCCAGGATTTTCTCGGCGAGCGTTGTGGGTCCATCAACGGCTTCAGCCGGCGGCGTGCCGACCTGCGTCATCCGCGCGCGCCCGTACTGCAGCAGGCCGCCGTGCCGCAGTATGGCCGCCGCCTGTGCGTCGCGCGAAGAAACGAGTTCCTCGATGTCGATCGGCTCGCCGTTTTGGATTCGCTCGATCAGGCTGAAGTCTGTGGACGTGAACAGGCCCAGGTTGTCCGCGTTCTGGCGGTAGATGCGCTCGAAACTTTCGGCAATCACCAGGCGGATACCCGCGCTGCGCTCGGCCATCGGGCTGTGCTCGCGCGAGGATCCCTTGCCGTACCGCTTTCCGGCGACAGTGACGGAAAAGCCGGCGTTCTTCACGGCATCGACACCGATCGGCTGGCGGCCTCCGGAAATGAAGCCCAGGTAGGGGTAGCGGCCCAGGCGCTCGTCCCAGATCGTTCCCAGCGTGGCAGGAGTGATCTCGTCGGTGGAAATGTTGTCGCGAAGTGCGCCCGCGTCCACCAGAGCTATGTCGTCGCCTTGGAGCTGCCGCTCGACTGCGTCCGGGTCATCGCTCAGGAAGAGCACACGCGGGTTGAAGAGGATCGTTGTCATGCATGAGGCCTTGATGCCGCAACTTTATGGCGGCACCGTATTGGCGCGTAGTGCTGATGCGCATGGGGGGCTATCGCGGCTTGGCATATCAAGCAGGCGCGGGACCCATCTACCATTTGGGAATGGAATACAAGACAACGGACCTATGTGACGCCTGCGACGAAGCGCAAGCCTGTGAACTGCCATTCGTGGGGTTCGGCAGGAAGCGCGCATTCGCCGGCACCATCCGCACGGCGCGCTACTCGCAGGGCCTGAATGTCCTGCGCGAATTGATCAACCAGCAGGGACACGACCAGGTGCTCGTCATCGATGGCGCGGAGGCGGGATGGCGCGCTCTGTTCGGAGACATCATGGCAGGCATCGCGGTGCGCAACGGTTGGGCCGGCGTGGTCGTGAACGGCCCGATCCGCGATCGGATTGAGATCGACGCGATGGATGTAGGCGTCAAGGCGCTCGGAACCGTTCCGCGCCGCGCAAACATCGGCAGCAGGGGTGAACTAGATGTCCCGGTCCATTTCGGCGGGATCACATTCACGCCTGGTGCGCGTCTTGTGGCGGACGAGGACGGAGTCATTGTTCTGCCGCCAGGGCTGAACGAATCCAGCATCAAGGTCCAAGATGCGATCGCCGCTACCGCCAAGTACGTCGCAGGCTGAGGACTCTCAGCGCGTTGATCGAGCGCGAACAGTTCCAATGAACGTGCGGACGTGGATCCGCAAGTTGGATCTCATGACGTTGCGCTTGTTTGCTTCAATCACCGAGGAGCGCAATATCGGACGGGCTGCAGTCCGCGAATCAATCGCTCCTTCTGCCGTCACGAAGCGAATCCAGCAGCTGGAGGACACGCTTGGCTTCAGGCTGATGTACCGCGACCCGAAGGGGACCCGCCTCACAGCGGCAGGCGCCATCGTGGACTTGCACGTGAAGCGCATCCTGGCGGCCATCGATGACCTCCACCATGAACTTGGTGACTTCGTCGTGGGTGTTCAGGGGCACGTGCGGCTCTGGGCCAACGCGTCGGCGCTAGTGGAATACCTGGCCGATGATCTGGGCACCTTCAACCGCAACTTTCCGTCAGTGACGCTGGATATCGACGAGGGCGATTCCGCTGAGGTTGAACACGCGGTGGCCTCCGGTATTGCCGATGTTGGAATCTGTGCGCCACCCCTCGACGCATCTCCCAAGCTCTCCATCCAGCCTTATCGCACGGACCGTCTTGTGGCGGTGGTCAGCGTGTTGCATCCTCTCGCCCACGCGGAGAAAGTGACCTTTCTGGAGCTGTTGGCAACCAATCTCATCGGCGGCGGCGCAAAGAGCGGAACGACCCGGCTGCTCCAACAGGCGGCGGCGCAGCTGAAGATGAAATACCAGCCCAAGTATCGAGTGGCCTCCGGCGAAGCCGCACGAAGTCTTGTCCGCGCCGGGCTCGGCGTATCGATACAACCCTCGGGGATGGTCTGGCCCTATGAAGATGCGGAACGGGTCCGCTCAGTCCCTATCGTGGACAAGTGGGCGGAGCGCGATCTCTGCATCCTCACACTGGCGGCGCGCCCCCACTCCGTCGCGCTGACGGCGTTGACCACTTTTCTGACCGACACCAGAAAAGCGAGGTAGTGCGTTACCCGCGCGACCTTCAACTTCCGAACTGCCAATGTGCGAGTTGGTGGCCTGCCACTTCGGAGCGGAAGCTCGCCAAGCGATCACCACCGAGAGAGCCCAGGTAGACGGTGCGCAGGTCGGCTCCTCCGAAGGCGACGCTGCACACATTTCGAAGTCTGCGGCTCATCCCCATCTCGAATACAGATTTTGCGACCCCAAACGTTGCGTAGTCGGCTTCGGCACGCGCATTGAGTTCAGGGTCCGAGTCGTCCAGGATCACCTGCTTTTCCCCGCCAGGCGAGATGCGGATCACGCGGTTCGAGATCACACATGCGACCCAGACGCCACCAAGGCAGTCGAACGCAAGCCCATCCGGAAAGTCTCCGTCACCGAATTCATGAACGCATTCCTTGGGGCCCAAAGTCGCGCGGCCCGATACCTCGTGGATCCTGAACCGCACGAGTCGGCGCCCCACCGATTCGTTCACGTAGAGCCATTCGCCGCCAGGGTGAATGCGGCACTCGTTCGCGAACGCCAACTGATCGGCGACAACTCGCGCCCCGTGCTCGTCAATGACAGCAACGTAGCCGTCGGCAATGCGGCGGTCAAACGCCAGCTCCCTGGGCGTCTGACGGGTGCAGACCGTGATCCAGAGCCGGCCCTTGTGATCCAACATGACGAAATTTGTATTCCTCATGCTTTGGCGCTCCACTTCCATCAGGAACGGCGAGGGACTGCGTGTGGCGTCCAACCTCCAGACGCCACCCTCCCCGCCAAGGTTGGCGATCAGAAAGTCGCCACCTTTCAGGAGCGCAAAGCCGTTCGGCACAAAGTCTTTTGGTGGGCCGACCAGAGGGCGACGCGAGCTACCCAGCTCGAGCACACCGGCTTCATGATCCGACACGAACACCCCGCCATTGGCCGTCACCAAGACACTTTCCGGCCGTGAAAGGTGCTCGCCATGAAAATCGAGCTTGATAGGGTGACTGCGAGGTTCTTCCATGTGACGACGCAAAGTCTAGCGTCGCTCGTGCCACCCGTGCTTCTCCATTCGCGAATGGCCAGCTGATGAATCACCATCGTGACGGCAGCAAGCATCACTAGGATCAACCGCGAGTGCCGTTCGATGCACAGATCCCCCAGGAGACAACCTTGAACCAATCAAAGACCCAGCCCAGTCGCCGCGCCGTGACGAAGACCCTGATGACCGCACTAGGCTCAGCCATGCTTGCGATTGTTGGAGCGGACACATGGGCGCAGACCGCCGCATACCCCGACAAGCCGATCAAATGGGTGGTCCCCGTCCCGGCGGGCGGCGGGATGGATGCGGTGTCGCGCATCGTGTCCGCGGGTATGGCCACTGCCCTGAACCAGCCGATTGTTGTGGACAATCGGGCGGGCGCAGCAGGGACCATGGGGACCGGGTACGTTGCCCAGTCCGCCGCGGACGGCTACACCGTCTTGACCATTGATAACTCACTCTTCACGACTGCACATCTTGTTTTCAGCAAGCTGCCCTATGCGGCACCGAAAGACCTGAAACTCGTCGCCACGCTCGTGCGCATTCCGCTCGTCCTCGCGGTGCCCGGCGACAGTCCAAGCAAGACCTTCCAGGATTTCATCCAGTCCTCGAAGGCGAACCCAGGAAAGATCAGCTACGGCTCCCCCGGCGTCGGATCGCCTCTGCACGTGGGGATGGAACTGCTGCAGACGCGGACCGGCACGAAGATGCTGCACGTGCCTTATCGGGGAATGAGCAACATCCTGACGGACCTGTCGACTGGAACGATCGGGGCCGCGTTGGTCGACTTCGGCTCCGCGAGATCCTTCGCCGAGTCCGGACGGATCAGGATCCTCGCAGTCGGCACGGAAATGCGGCTGTCCCAACTGCCTGCCGTGCCCACCCTCGATGAACTCGAGGTCAAGAATGTCCCCATCTCCCTTTGGTTTGCCCTTGCCGTTCCGGCAGGCACACCTGAGGCCGCGGTGACGCGACTGGCGCATGCCGCGCAGTTGTCCCTTGAGTCGCCGGAAGCCAAGTCGAAGTTCGAAACGATCGGCGCTCAGGTTTTCCTCAAGACGGGCGCGGAGGTGGCAGCCTTCGGTCGCGAGCAGGCGGTGTTCTGGGAGGGCATTGTCAAGCCAATGGGGATCAAGCTGGACTGAGCGCCTCGCGGGAGGATCTCGGTCCTTTAGTCCGCCCCCACGGCTTGGTCTTCGAAACGCTCCTGGAGCTCCGAGAACGACAACAACTCGCCGGCGATCGCACTTGCTGCGACCGTCGGCGGACTGGCCAGCCAGATCTGACCTGGGCCAGAGCGACCGGGGAAATTGCGGTTCTGCGCGCTGACAGTGACTTGGTCGGGCCGCAGCGACGCTCCCGGACCCGAGTTGGCACAGGCTCCGCAGTCAGGCAGAAGGACCGTGGCGCCGACCCTTTTAAACGTCTGCAAATAGCCTTGGGCCTCGCAGTAGTCGCGGACCGCCATCGTTCCGAACTGCAAGTAGAACTCAACGCCCTCTGCCACCCGCATGCCACGGTCGGCTGCCCAAGACAGAACGGCATGATAGCCATCGAAATCTTCTCGCTTCCCGCCTGTACATGACCCTGCAAAGGCAATATCAACTTTCGGCCGTTCGCGCAGGCTGGACAGTGCGATGCCGTTTCCCGGATCGCCCGGCGCAGCGACCATGGGCGACAGGAGCGCCGAATCGACAACGATGGTGTCCGAATAGCTCGCTCCCGGGTCACTCTTCATCCAGGGATCCAGGATGAAGTCGATGCCGCGCCTTTCACGGAGGAACTCGCACGTCTTCTCGTCGGGCTCGACAATGCCGGCGAATCCGCCGAGTTCTGCCACCATGTTTGTCAACGTCGTTCGCTCGTCGATCGAGAGGTAGCGCATGCTGGTGCCTGAGAACTCAAACACCTTTCCGAGCCCGAGTCCTCCTCGAATCTTGGGATGCGCAAGCAGGTTCAAGGCGAGGTCCTTGCCTGTGATGCCTGCCGGCACTTCGCCGTTGAATTCAATGCGCAGCGTTTCGGGCACCGTGATCCGCACTGCGCCTGTCAGCATGGCGCTGGCCATGTCGGTGGTGCCTACTCCGAAGGCCAAACATCCAAGCGCGCCCGAATGGGGAGTGTGGGAATCGGTCCCCACCAATACCTGGCCAGGCAGCGCGTATCGCTCTGCCATGAGGGGATGGCAGATGCCCTCGGACCCGCCGGGGCCTGGCAGGTAGCCATGTGAACGGATGCCATACTCTTTCAGAAACTCTTCGTGCACATCGTGCATGACTCTCATGAGCACCGGCGGTTTGCCGGGATGAACGTATTTGGGATGCAGAGCGATATACGACGCATGCTCAGCGAATCCCAAGATGGTGGGGACGTCAATGAGCTTTAACGGCCGACCAAAGGTGGCATGCATCATGTGAGCCGCCATTCCGGTATAGACCTCGATGATGTAACGCCAGTCCGCGTGCACGAACGCGCCTTGTCCTGGAATCAGCTCGCTACCGGTGTGATTCGTTTCGACCGTGTGCCGCGCCAGTATTTTTTGCGTGAGCGTCAAAGGTCGGTCATCGTCCTTCGGCGCGTGGCATCGTCGCACCGACTTCAGGTGTTCGCGCCCATAGAGAAGCAGCCCGCCCATGCGCAAGATGGAGGCCGCCAACTTGTCCCGCGGCGCAAGGAGTTCTTCGATCTCGATGGGCTCGCCTCGCTGAATACGCTCGATCAGACCGAAATCCGTCGAGGTGTGGAGGCCGACGTTGTCGGCGTTCTGGCGGTAAATTCGCTCGAAGCTTTCGGCGATGACCAAGCGGATCCCCGCATACCGCTCGGCCACTGGACTGTGCTCCCGGGAGGAGCCTTTCCCGTAACGTCGGCCACCAACGGTGACTGAAAACTTTCCCGCGAGCGCGTCATCCTTGTTGATGGGTCGCTCGCCTGCGGCGCTAAAACCGGTGTAGACGTGCCGGCCCAGCTGCTCATCGACGTGGATCAAGGATGGGCCCGGGGTAATCTCGTCTGTCGAGATGTCATTGCGAAGCTGCCCCGCATCGCTGAGGCTCAAATTCGTGCCGCACAACTGGGCTCGCACTTTTTCTCCGTCATTGGAAAGAAAGAGAATGCGGCCAGGAAGTTCGAGGTAGGTCATTGGGCTCTCTCCGTTCCTGCGAGTCTAAGTTTCCTCGCGAGAATGAAGAACTTCCCTTTGCGCAGCGTCCCGTTCTCCAAATGCGAAGTGGCCCCGCCTGCGGCTCTGCAAAGCTAAGGCACCTGCTCTCGCGCACCGGATACGGAGTCACTGCATGCCGATTCCGTGCCGAATCCGGCCCACCAACTCAAAATGATGCGCGCGACCGAAGAAGGCCGCTCCACGATCAGTGTATGACCGGCGTCGGCTATACAAGCGAACAAGGTACCAGGCCGATCAACTGCCATCGATGCGGAATCCCTCGGAGGACGAATTTTGTCCTCAGTGCCAGCTAACACCAGGACCGGCGCACGGGCGCTTCGCTCGGCGAGATCGGTGACCTCCTGGGGCATCGCCATCCCCAGACAACGATGATTTACACGAAGGTCGACATCCAGGCACTGCGCAAGCTGGCGCTGCTGTGGCCCCCGTGACTTCAGCGACGCGTTGCATGAACCCTTCAGCGACAGCAGTCACCTCAGTACGCGAGACAACTAAGCCCCCAGCCGCAGGAATTCCACACCGACAAGGTACGTGCCAGGCTGCGATCCGCGCCTCCTGTTCCAGCTTGACATGGCTTCCGCTCGCCCCGAGAATCCAGTCTGTTTAGCGAGATGGCATCCCGGTGAGCGAGATAGCTGGTTTGTTTCCTCTGTCCGCTGACCCCATACATCGGCCCTTCTGAAACGGTATTTCCACATGACTGCATCCCAATCCGTTGGCCCCCTGGCCGGCGTGCGTATCGTCGACTTCACGCTCTTTCTGTCGGGCCCGTTCGCAACCCAGATCCTTGGCGACCTGGGCGCCGAGGTCATCAAGGTCGAAGCGCCTGACGGAGACATGTCGCGCACGGTCCCGCCGCGCTTCGTCGATGGCTCCAGTACCTATTTCGGCAGCACGAACCGCAACAAGAAGTCGCTGATGGTGGACATGCGCACGCCGCAGGGCCTGGCCGCCGCCCGCCAGCTGATAGGGGAGGCGGACGCGGTGCTCGAGAACTTCCGCCCGGGCAAGCTCGCACAGCTGGGGATCGACGCTGCAACCGAGCGGGCGCGCAAGCCCTCGCTGGTCTGGGCAAGCATCTCCGGCTTTGGACAGGACGGTCCCCTGCGTGAACGCCCGGCCTACGACATGATCGTGCAAGCGATGTCGGGCGTCATGAGCCTGACCGGAGAGCCGGGACGTGAACCCGTGCGCGCCGGCGTCCCGGTCGGTGACTTGTGCGCAGGCCTGTACGCCGTCATCGGACTGCTATCGGCGCTGATCGAGGCCCGGCGCACCGGTGTGGGCCGGTCGGTCGAGGTGTCCATGCTCGACGTCCAGGTGGCCCTGCTGACATACCAGGCGGCCAGCTATCTGCAAGGCGGACCCATTCCGGATCTCCAGGGCAGTGCGCATGACTTCATTCCGAGCTATCGCTGCTTTCGGGCAGGCGACGGCAAGGTTGTTGCCGTGACGGCCAACACGGAGAACATGTTTCGCGGTCTGGTGCGGGTACTCGGCTTTGCCGAGCTCGCCAAGGACCCGCGCTTCGTCGATCCCGCGAGCCGGTATGCGAACCGTGAGGCACTCATCGCATTGCTCAATGGTGCGTTCGCGCGCTCTCCTTCCGCCGAACTCATCGAGAAGCTGGTTGCCGCGGAGGTGCCGGCAGCCGCAGTGGACGACCTTGAAGCCGTCTTCAACAACCCGCAGGTTCTGCACCGCGGCATGAGGCTCAAGCTCGAAGGCGAATTGCCAGGCCAACAAATGGAAGTGGCCGGCGACCCCCTCAAGTTCAACCCCCCAGGACGAACAGTCCACAGCTTCCCGCCACGACTGGGCCAGCACAACTCGGAAATCCTGGGCCGCCTGGAACAGGCGATTGCGCCCTAATTTCCTCGTCTGGAGTCAGAACATGCACGGAATTCTCTTGTGGTTCGGCAGCGATCCTGGCTGGCGCGGCGCTGCCAGCGGCCCAGCACTCTCCCGATCGACCGCTGAAGATCATCAATCCCTTCCCAGGCGGACCAACCGACCAGTTTGCACGGATCGTCGCGCGCAAGTTGCAGGAAGGCCTGGGTCAGCCCGTGATCGTCGACGGAAAGGCAGGCGCGGGCGGGACGAGATACTCAAGCAAATCAGCGAGACGGTTTCCGCAAACTCGATCATCGCTTCCAACACTTCATTCGGATGAGACACATGCGCTGGCGATTGAGTCTGCAAGAACGATTGGCAAGACCCCCATCACTGCAAGGAACAGTCCAGGCTTCGCGGTCAATCGCATTCTCGTGCCGATGATCAATGAGGCGATCTTCGTACTGCAGGAGGGGTTGTCGACCGCCGAGGACATCGATCTTGGCATGAAGCTCGGCTGCAATCATCCGATTGGCCCGCTGGCACTCGCCGATCTGATTGGGCTGGACACCTTGCTTTCAGTAATGAAGGTTTCTACGAAGGTTTCAACGATCCCAAGTACCGGCCCGCGCCGCTATTGAAAGAAATGGTGGCGGCAGGCCGCTTCGGCCGCAAGACAGGTCGCGGCTTCTACACCTACCTATGCCTGAATGAAGATCATGAGCTACCAGAACATCGAAGTACGGACCGAAGCCGGCAAGGTCGGCATCGTCACGCTCAATCGCCCCAAGGCCCTCAACGCGCTGAACGACGCGCTCATGACCGAGCTGGGCGACGCGCTCAAGGCCTTCGACGCCGACGACGCGATCGGCTGCATCGTCGTCACCGGCAGCGAGCGCGCCTTTGCCGCCGGTGCCGACATCGGCGCCATGGCCGGCTACAGCTTCGTCGACGTCTACAAGGGCGACTACGTCACGCGCAACTGGGAAACGATCCGCTCGGTGCGCAAGCCGGTGATCGCGGCGGTGGCCGGCTTCGCGCTGGGCGGCGGCTGTGAGCTGGCGATGATGTGCGACTTCATCATCGCCGCCGACAACGCGAAGTTCGGCCAGCCCGAGATCAAGCTCGGCGTGATCCCCGGCGCCGGCGGTACGCAGCGCCTGCCGCGCGCGGTCGGCAAGGCCAAGGCGATGGACATGGCGCTGACCGCCCGAATGATGGACGTCGCCGAAGCCGAGCGCGCCGGGCTGGTCAGCCGCGTGGTGCCTGGCGACAAGCTGATGGACGAGGCGCTGGGCGCTGCGCTCACCATCGCCGGCTTCTCGCAGATCGCGGTGATGGCGGCCAAGGAGTCGGTCAACCGCGCGTTCGAATCGGGCCTGTCCGACGGCGTGATGTTCGAGCGGCGCCTATTCCACGCCCTGTTCGCCACCGCCGACCAAAAGGAAGGCATGCACGCCTTCGTCGCCAAGCGGCCTGCGAACTTCACGCACGGCTGACCGGACATCACTAACTAACGAAAGCGATCTATGACATCTCAGCGCGAAATCTTCGTGGTCGGCACCGCCCGCACCGCCATCGGCACCTTCGGCGGATCGCTAAAGGATGTGCCTAATACCCAGTTGGCCACCACGGCCGTCAGGGCTGCGCTCGAGCGCAGCGGCGTCGCGCCCGACGAGATCGGGCATGTCGTGATGGGCAACGTGATCCCCACCGACGTGAAGGACGCGTACCTGAGCCGCGTGGCCGCAATCGACGCCGGATGCCCGATCGAGACGCCGGCGTTCAACGTCAACCGCCTGTGCGGCTCGGGGCTCCAAGCGATAGTTTCGGCCGCGCAGGCGATTGCGTTGGGCGACTGCGACATCGCCATCGGCGGCGGGTCCGAAGCGATGAGTCGCGGCCCCTACTTCGACACGGCAGCGCGCTATGGCGCGCGCATGGGCGATGCGGCGCTGGTCGATTACATGTTGGGCATCCTGCACGACCCGTGGGAAAAGATGCACATGGGCATCACGGCTGAGAACGTGGCGGCGCGATACAACATCTCGCGCGGCCAGCAGGACGAACTGGCAGTGACGAGCCAACAGCGAGCCGCGGCTGCGATCGCGGCCGGCCGATTCAAGGAGCAGATCGTGCCGGTCGAAGTGAAGACGCGCAAGGGCCTCGTGCTGTTCGACACCGACGAGCACGTGCGTGCCGACACCAGCGTCGAGACACTGTCCAAGATGAAGCCGGCCTTCAGGAAAGACGGCTCCGTCACCGCGGGCAACGCCTCGGGCATCAACGACGGCGCGGCGGCGGTGGTGCTGGCCGAGGGCGGCCGTGTGCAGGCGCTGGGGTTGCAGCCTCTGGCACGTCTGGTCGGCTATGCCCATGCCGGCGTGGAGCCGGCGTATATGGGCATCGGCCCGGTGCCGGCCACACGCAAGGTGCTGGAACGTACCGGCCTCAAGGTGAGCGATCTGGACGTGATCGAATCGAATGAAGCCTTCGCGGCGCAAGCTTGCGCCGTCATTCAGGAGCTGGGTTTCGATCCGGCCAAGGTCAACCCGAACGGCTCCGGCATCTCACTTGGCCATCCCGTCGGCGCGACAGGCGCCATCATCACGACGAAGGCAATCGCCGAGCTGCACCGCACCGGTGGTCGCTATGCGCTGGTCACGATGTGCATCGGCGGCGGGCAGGGGATCGCCGCGATCTTCGAACGTGTCTGACGGGCTTGGTCGAAGCAATCGCAACTTCAAGACTTCGGAGGCAGCATGAAACGATCGAGTTCGCACACGATCTCGTCGCGTTGACTGAGGCCCCACTGCCTCAACTGCACGAAGCCAAGCATGAATTCTACGATCCCATGTCTATCCAAGGCAGGACATATCCATATGGCTCAAAAACTCGATGAAATGGTTGCCCTCGTTTCCGGCTCGGGTCGCGGCGTCGGCCGCTCGATCGCCCTCAAGCTCGACTGCGTCAGCGGCCAGACGCTGATGTGGACCAGTGGCCCCACAGGAGTTTGAGCATGCTGCCGCAACTGCACAGGCATCCCTGGATGGATGCGGAAATCGAGGCATTCCGCGAGCAGGTCCGGCGCTACATCGCCGGCGAGATGAGTCCGCACTTGGAAAGTTGGCGTCGGCAGGGCTACGTGCCGCGCCACGTATGGCGTGGCTTCGGCGAGATGGGCTTCATGCTGCCCGAGCTGGCCGAAGAGTGGGGCGGCTCGGGTTGCAGCCTGGCGTACCAGCTGGTGGTGCAGGACGAGTTAGCGAAGGCGGAAATGCCGCTCAACACCAGCGTGCACACCATCGCCTCGCACTACATCCTGGACTACGGCACCGAGGAGCAAAAGAGGCGGTGGCTGCCCCGACTTTCCAGCGGCGAGCTGTTGGCCGGCATCGCGCTGACCGAGCCAGGCGCGGGCTCGGACCTGAAGGCGCTGCGTACACACGCACGGCTTGATGGCGATCACTACACCATCGATGGTGCCAAGACCTTCATCACAAACGGCTTCAGCGCGACGCTGCTGGTGATGGCGGTGCGCACCGGTGGGGCGGGTGCCAAGGGCGTGTCGCTCGTCGTTCTCGAAACCGAGGACCTGCCGGGCTTCCGCGTAGGCCGGCGCCTGGAGAAACTAGGCCAGCATGCTTCGGATACTGCGGAGCTGTTTTTCGATGGCGTACGCGTGCCGGCCAGCCATCTAATCGGGGAAAGGGAGGGCGAAGGCTTCAAGCAGCTCATGAGCCAGTTGCCGTATGAGCGTATGCTGCTGGCAGTGCCGGCGGCGGCGTCCATCGAGCGCGCCGTCGAGCTGACTGTGGAATACACGAAGCAGCGAAAGGCCTTCGGCCAGACGATTGCAGATTTCCAGAACACGCGCTTCAAGGTGGCCGAGTGCGCCACCATCGCGCATGTGGTGCGCAGTTTCGTCAACGACTGCACCCAGCGCCTGCTGGACGGGACGCTAGAAGACGAGGCGGCCTACATGGCCAAGTGGTGGTGCAGCGAGCAGCAGTGCCGCGTGACGGATGAATGCTTGCAGCTCTTCGGCGGCTACGGCTACATGGTGGAGTACCCCATCGCGCGCCTGTATGCCGACGCGCGCATCCAAAAAATCTATGGCGGTGCCAACGAGGTCATGAAGGACCTGATCGCGCGCAAGCTGTTCGAGTGAAGCCTGCCTGATTGCGCAGCCCGCCATCCGGCGCGTATGGCGGGCGCTTCATAAAATATTTCCGCGGCACGCCGCGACAACGACGATGCCTCGAAAACGCCAGTAACGAATTGCCGGGTTCGATTCGCCTGCTTGTGCAGCGACTGGCTCGACCCGCGACCTGATCTGCGCCTTCCCAACGGGTGACGACCTGGACCGACTTTTCGCCTTCCCCCGTGATACTGCGGCTGGATGGCAGCCGTCGGCACGAGCAGACTCCCCGCGAATTTACGGCTCCGTTAGGAAGTTCAGGGAGAGAACGACGTCAACGCCGAGCGCCTTTCTCCATCGGCGAACCTCTTCGAGTCGCTATCGAGCGTCCATGCACCCTGTGAAAGCAGCAAATACGCAAGATGCGTTGGACCTGCGGCAGCGACCTTGGCGACACCTTTGTCGGGTGCCCTTCGCAGACATCCGATGCAGAGACCACTTCGAGCAATGCGGCCCGCAGGAGTTCGGCAAGCTTTGTAGCATCGTGAAGATAGTGCATGGTCCTCGAGATCTCTAACATCTTGCTTTCTCTTGACCCGCGCATCGTTCCTGGCACCTGCCAACCGGTCCTACGCAAGCGCGCGCTGGATCAGCAGCTTCTGAATGTCCGAAGTGCCCTCGTAGATCTGGCATACCCGCACGTCCCGATAGATCCGCTCCAGCGGGAAATCGTTGACGTACCCATAGCCGCCCAGCGTCTGGATCGCGGCGCTGCACACGCGCTCAGCCATTTCGCTGGCGAAGAGCTTGGCCATTGCTGCTTCCTTCAGGCAGGGCAGGCCGGCATCGCGCAGGCTAGCCGCATGCCAGATGAGCTGCCGGGCCGCCTCGAGCGGGGTGGCGCAGTCCGCCAGCCTGAATCCGACCGCCTGCTGCTCGAAAATCGATCCGCCGAAAGCTTGCCGCTCCTTGGCATAGGCCAGCGCCACATCGAAGGCACTGCGCGCCATGCCCACGCTCTGCGCCGCGATGCCGATGCGCCCGCCTTCCAACGCGCCCAGGGCGATCTTGTAGCCCTCGCCTTCCTTGCCGATCAGGTTCTCGTGCGGGATGCGGCAACCGTCGAAGTTGATCTGCGCGGTATCGCTGCTATGCTGGCCGAGCTTGTCTTCCAGGCGCGCCACGTTATAGCCGGGCGCGTCGGTAGGCACCAGGAAGGCGCTCATGCCGCGCTTGCCCGCTGCGCCTTGTCGGTGACGGCGATGACGATCGCCACCTGGCCGTTCCTGCCGCTGGTGATGAACTGCTTGACGCCGTCGATCACATAGCCCTCGGCATCGCGCCTGGCGGTGGTGCGCAGGCACGACGCATCGCTGCCGGCTTGCGGCTCGGTCAGGCAGAAGGCGCCCAGCATCCGGCCTTGCGCCAGCGGCTGCAGCCACTTCTTCTTTTGCTGCGCGTTGCCGTAGCGCATCAGGATGGCATTGACCGGGCAGTTGGTCACGCTGATGGCGGTGCTGGTGCCGCCGTCGCCGGCGGCGATCTCTTCCAGCACCAGCGCCAGCGCCAGCGTGAGGTAGTCCAGGCCCGCGCCACCATCTTCCTCGGGCACGCAAATGCCGTAGGCGCCGAGCTGCGCCAGGCCGGCGTGGGCTTCCTTGGGAAAGAGATGCTCGCGGTCCCAGCGTGCCGCGTGGGGCCACAACTCGGCCTGCACGAAGGCGCGGACCGCGTCGCGGATCGATTCCTGGTCGGGGGTGAGCAGCATCAGATCAGCTCGAGTGCGACAGCCGTGCCTTCGCCGCCGCCGATGCACAGGGTGGCCACGCCGCGCTTCCTGCCGCGCGCCTGCAGGGCATGCATGAGCGTGACCATGATGCGCGCGCCACTGGCACCGATCGGGTGGCCCAGCGCGCAGGCGCCGCCGTGCACGTTGACGATGTCATGCGACACGCCAAGCTCCTTCATCAGCGCCAGCGGCACCACGGCGAAGGCCTCGTTCACTTCCCACAGGTCCACGTCCTTCACGCCCCAACCGGTCTTGGCGAAGAGCTTCTGCACGGCGCCGACCGGGGCGGTGGAGAACCACTCGGGCTGCTGCGCATGGGTGGCATGGCCGACGAGGCGCGCCAGCGGCTTGGCCCCGAGCTTCTTCGCGTGCGACTCGGTCATCATCACCAGCGCTGCGGCGCCGTCATTGATGGAAGAGCTCGACGCGGCGGTGATGGTTCCGCCGTCCTTCTTGAAGGCCGGCTTGAGCGTGGGGATCTTGTCCAGCTTGACCTTGCCCGGGCCTTCGTCGATGGCGATTACGGTGTCGCCGGCACGGCCCTTGACGGTAACGGGCGTGATCTCGGCCTTGAACAGACCGTCCTGGGTCGCATGCTGGGCGCGCTGCACGCTGGCGGTGGCAAAGGCGTCCTGCTCTTCGCGGGTGAGCTTGTACTTGGCGGCGCAGTCCTCGCCGAAGGTACCCATGGATCGTCCCGGCTGGTAGGCATCTTCGAGGCCGTCGAGCATCATGTGATCGAAGATGCGGTCGTGACCCATGCGGTAGCCGCCGCGGCCCTTGAGCATGAGGTAAGGCGCGTTCGTCATGCTTTCCATGCCGCCGGCCACCATCACTTCGTGCGTGCCGGCCAGGAGCAGGTCGTGCGCCAGCATTGCGGCCTTCATGGCCGAGCCGCACATCTTGCTCAGGGTGACGGCCCCGGCGCTGTCGGGCAGGCCGCCCTTGTAGGCAGCCTGGCGTGCCGGGGCTTGGCCCTGGCCGGCCATCAGGCAGTTGCCGAACAGCACCTCGCCGACCGCGTCGGGTGCGATGCCGGCGCGCTCGACGGCCGCCTTGATGGCTGCGCCGCCCAAGTCGTGCGCAGCAAGGGAAGAAAAGTCTCCCTGGAAGCCGCCCATCGGGGTGCGGGCAGCGCCGACGATAACAATGGATTCAGTCATGGATTTTCCTAGAGGATGGAGTGGTTGGCTGGGTTAGCGCGACGTCGCAGTTCATCGAGGAGGCAGCCGGATGGCGCCGTCGAGTCGGATTACCTCGCCATTGAGCATCTCGTTTTCGATGATGTGCTTGGCAAGCTTGGCGTAGTCCTCCGGCGTGCCGAGGCGCGAAGGGAAAGGAACGCTCGCGGCCAGCGCGTCCTGCACCTCCTGGGGCATGCCGAAAAGCATCGGCGTGCCGAAGATGCCAGGTGCGATCGTCATGTTGCGAATGCCGTTGCGCGCCAGATCGCGGGCAATCGGCAGCGTCATGCCGACGACCCCGCCTTTCGAGGCGCTGTAGGCGGCCTGTCCCATTTGCCCGTCGTAGGCTGCGACCGACGCCGTCGAGATCAGGACGCCGCGTTCGCCGGTCGATTCAGGCTCATTCTTGCTCATCGCATCGGCGGCGAGGCGGATCATGTTGAAGCTGCCGATCAGGTTGACGGTGATCGTCTTGCTGAACACCGCCAGCGCATGCGGCCCCGTCTTGCCAACGGTCTTCTCGGCCGGCGCGATGCCGGCGCAATTGACGAGCCCCACGAGCTTGCCCAGCTTCTGAGCGGCAGCTACGGCCGCCTGTCCATCCACCTCCTGGCTGACATCGCACTTGACGAAAACGCCGCCAATCTCCTTGGCGACCGCCTCGCCTTTGTCCGCCTGCATGTCGGCGATGACGACCTTGCCGCCGTTCGCCGTGAGGATCCGCGCCGTGCCTTCTCCCAGCCCCGACGCGCCGCCGGCGACGATGAAAACGTTTCCTTCGATCTTCATGATGTGCTCCAGAGAAATCAGCCGCAAGCGGCGCTAGAAATTGGAATGGAACGCGCCGCGCGGAATTTTCTGAGCAGGCGTTCCTTTGCTGCGTCGAACTCGGCGATGGCTTGCATCTTGACTGGACCGTAGCCGCGAACCTGATCGGGCAGCGCCGCGAGCGCCAAAGCTGTATTCAGGTTGCAGGGCTTCAGTCGGTTTGCGAGCTCATCTATCACGAGGAGATAGTCTTCGAGGAGCTTGCGCTCTGCCGCTCGTTCCGGGTTCAGACCGAAAGGGTCGAAGCGCGTGCCGCGAAGGCCTCTCATGCGCGCCAGGACAGCAAACGCACTGAAGATCCAGGGGCCAAACCTAATCTTTCGGGGGCGGCCGCGCACGTGCGAGCCTGTCGACTCGCCGAATACCGCCTTGGTGAGCGAGCTTGCGCTGAAGGCATGGAAGGCATCGGGCCTCGAACGGCTCTGCATTCGCGCCCGCATTTGCTCCCGCGGAAGTTCTGCGTCGCGCTGGCGCACGATTGCCGCAGTGGGCGTCAGATCTTCGTTCAGCACGATGGCCGAGCGCAAGGCGGACAAGCGCGCGATCGTATCGTCGCCCGCGGATACAACCAGGTCGGTGCCGATCAGGACATCGGTCTCGCCCGATCCTATGCGAGAGGCCTGGATCGCCGACGCGGACGGGCCAATGCGTACCTGACTGAGCACACTCAGTTCGGCCTTCAGTTGAACTCAATCTTTCTGACTTTGACCAAGTCATTCCATCGCTTTTCCTCTCTCGAAACGAGAGCCCTGGTCTCATTCGGATCTGAAGCTTTTGAAATCTTGATGCCGCCCAAGGTTTTCAGTTTTGCGACGAACCCCGGGTTCTGCTTCACCGCATTGATGGCCTTATTGAGCTGTCCAACCTCATCCTGCGGAGTTTCTCTCCCGGCCAGCAGCACATAGGTAAACGTTGCTTCGAACCCTTTGAGACCCCCTTCGTGCAGGGAAGGCACCTCCGGCAATTCCGGGGCGCGCTCAAGCCCTGTAGTTCCGAGAACTTTCAGCTTTCCGCTCGCCACAAAGTCATGGGCCGAGACTGGAACCATTGCGTAATCCAAACGGCCGGCCGTGAGCTCTAGCAGCGCAGCCTGTCCGGAGCCGTATGGCACGTGAATGGATTTCGCCCCGATCGCCGCATTCAGTTCTTCACAGAACAGGTGCAGTGGGCTACCGACGCCGGCTGACCCGTAGCTGTATTTTCCTGGGTTGGCCTTGAGTGTCGAAACAAATTCTCCAATGTCTTTGGCGGGAAAGTCCGCTCTGACAGCAAGCAGGGCCTGAATTGTCAGGAGCGATGCCACTGGAGCAAAATCCGACAACCCGGCGAAGGGCAGTTTGCCCTGAAGTGCCGGCGGGATCACAGATGGCATAGCTGCCAAAAACAGGGTTCTCCCGGCGGGTTGCGCGCGAGCGACGTAGGTGGCGGCTACGATCTGGTTTGCGCCCGTCTTGTTCTCTACTATGACCGGGACATTCAGCACCTGTCCAAGTTCGTGACCTAGTGCTCGAGCCATCACATCGGCCGCCGACCCGGCGGGGTATGCGACAACGATCGAAAGAGGCTTTTCACCTTGTGCTACGGCCGCAAGTGGAGCGAGCAACGTCGCAAATCCGCCAGCAAGGACGACTTTACGGCGAGTGGTGTGAAAGGCGGATCGGGAAAAATTCATGTTGCCTCCGAAGTCTTAAAGTTGCGATTGCTTAAAAAAACCACTGCATTTCACTAGTTCAACCCTTATCAGTGACGCCGTGAGGGGGCCACGCGTGTCTAACAACAATCTCTGCCAGTTCATCTGCCTTTGACAGCGGAAGCAGATGGTGCCCGCCGTCTATAAACAGCGGTCCAAGCTTTACCCCGGCTGCCCTCTTCAACTCATGCATGATGGTGGGCGTAGCCGAGGCGTCTGAACTGCCGCCGATACAGATGGAGCGCAGGTCGTTGCTCAGGGGAGGTATGGGCGGAAATGAAGCCATTGCCCGCCAGCTTGCCGCCCAAATCGCAGGCCGCAGGGCGAGCAACGTCTGCCGTGCATATCTCACGCATTCGTGGTCCGCTGCTATGTCCGCTTCCGAGAACCAGCGCGCGATAGTTTCGATTTCCACTGCCGCCATGCCGCCGGCCAGGGCTGGAGGCCCTCGACCTGCGAGTGCGGACACCGGACCGGGCCCTCCGGCTACGAGAGCGACGCTCGTCCAACGAGTCGGGTCCTGGGAGGCGGCCATCCGGGCAACTGATGAACCCATGGAAGCACCTAGTAGTCGTGCTTTCCTCACATTCATCGCATCCAGCATGTCAAGAACATCTTGAGCCATCGCTTCCAGAGAGATCGAATCGTCGTCGGAAGTGGATGCCCCATGCCCTCTTAAGTCCGGAGCAAGAATCCAGCACGCCCCGCGACGTGCCATTGCAGCTGCCAACCAACGAAACGAGGACCCCTCAAGGCCGAGCGAGTGCAATAGTACGAAGGGGATCGCGTCATCGGCGGAGGTGCCCCATTCATGCAGCCTGGTTGTCCCGGAAGGGAGCTTCAACAATCGTTGGTTCATACGCGACCCAACACTTCTTCAGTGTGCTCGCCGAGACGGGGGGGGCAGTCGTGTTTGGTCCGGCCAAGCGGAGAGAATCGCAGTGGATCGCCAGCTACAACGATCGCCTCGTCGTTTCGCGGGCTCTGCACCTCCAGACGCATCCCGCGTTGAATCACTTGTGGATTATTTAGGTCGCCAAGAATCTGGGTTGCGAACGGTCCTGAAAGCAAGGACGTGAAATCGGCGATGCGTACACCGGCAAGAGGGCCCTGAGTCTTGGTCATGTGAACTAACTTTTCAGGAGGGTTACAGCGCATGCGCCATGCTCAAAATTGGAGACGCCTCCGCCGGTCACGTGGGCAAGACCCACACGCGCATCGGTCACCTGGTGTGCGCCACTTCGACCTTGAAGCTGGCGTGCAATTTCGGCGATCTGGGCAACGCCGCTGGCGGCGACCGGATGCCCCCGCGACATAAGGCCCCCGGAAGGGTTGACTACTTGTGTGCCCCCTAGCGAAGTCGTCCCGCTACGGAGCAAAGCGAGAGCGTCTCCAGGCTTGCAGAACTGAAATGCTTCGTAATACATCAGCTCCGCAATTGAAAACGAGTCGTGGATCTCAGCGACATCGATGTCCTGAGGAGACACTCCGGTGGATTCGTATAGCTCGTTCGCCGAAAGCGTTGACACATGTGAGGTTGTCATCGAATAAGGCCCAGGCTCATACTTTCCGGAATGCAGCGCTGAGCCAGCGATTTGGACGGGACGCAGTCCGCTGGCAGCTCTTTTGAGCAGCCTCTCCGAGCCGAGGACAACCGCCGCCGCACCGTCACCAGTCGGGCAACAGTGAAGGAGTCGAAACGGGTCTGCGATCTCGCGTGAAGAGTTCACCTCGTCTAGCGTCACCGGTTTCTGAAAGAACTGGGCTAGCGGATTGAGCGCACCGTGTTTTCTTGCTTTCACCGTGACTTCCGAGAAGTTGGTTGCATCCAGCCCGTGTTCGTGCATGTAACGACGCGCTCGCATCGCATATAGAACCGGCATGCTTAGGCCGTTGATGGCATCCCAGTCCTCACGATTCAATGGCAGACTGCCGCCGCCGAGCTTGGACAGCATGTCAACGCCTATCACAACAGCCGCCTCGGCGCGACCAGTTGCGATGCGAGCTGCCGCTTCATGCACTCCGACCGCACTGCTGGAACACGCATCTTCGACGTTGATGATGGGGATGCCAGATAGCCCAAGTTGCCCAAGAACTTGCTGGCCGATCATCGAGCCGCCAAACACCGACGATGCGTAGGCGACATCAATGTCCTGGCGTTCGACGTTGCTTTCTCGAAGTGCCTCAAGCACTGCGGGCGCAGCGAATTGCTTATGAGTAAGGTGAGGGAACCGGCCGAACTTTTGAATGCCGGTTCCGAGAACATATACGGTGCGGTTCATTCAGTCCTCTTGCTTTCCGGTTGGCAAGGCGAACACGAAGGACGGTCTGCCGCTAGCTGGCTGCACGGATGAAAACCTGACAGGAATGCCACAACTGGGTTGCTGCGGCTCATTGCCCGTCAAGCGACCGAAAACCCGAACCCCCTCGGGCAAGTCGACGTACCCCACGAAATGCTTTTCGCCCTCTAGTAGTTGCGACGAAAAACTATATAGAACGCCAGTCCGAGACAGTTCCTTGACCTGAAGGTTGCGCGACCAGCATTGCGGACACACATCCGAAGGCGGAAAGTTGTTGAACCCGCAGGCCGGGCAGTGAGAACATGCGAAAAGAGGCTGAGGCAGCTCACGAGTCGTTTTCGCGATAGAGCTCGGCCCATCTTTGGCGGGAACAGGTGAATTAGTCATTTGAATGCGCCCCCGGTGCGTTAACGGCCCGTGAATCGCGGCGGACGACCTTCAGCGGCGGCCGCGGTGGCCTCCGTCACGTCGTTGCTGTACTCAACCGATGCTCTGAGCGCGTCTGACAACAGGCGGGCGCTGGCGAAGCCGGAATTCATACGCGCATTGATGATTCGTTTAGCTCCGCGTATTGCTAACGGACCATTGGCGACGATCTGCTTTGCGAGACTGAGCACTTGCGGCATTAGTTCTTCCGCGGGATGTACTGCAACAACATAGCCAATGCGCTGCAATTCCGAGGCGGTAACGCGGCGCCCCGTGGCGATGATCTCAAGCGCGCGGGCACGCCCGACTATGCTCGGCAAACGCACTGGTCCTCCAGCGCCCGGGAATCCGCCCCAGGCGGCTTCCGGAAGGCTTATGGACCCAGTGTCGGCCGTCACCCTTATGTCACAAGCCATGGTTAATTCAGCCGCGCCGGCGCGCGCCTCACCATTCAATGCGGCGATGACAATCTGCGGCAGCGCCTCAATATCGTCGAAGAGCCTGTTCCCCCACTTGATCATTCCGACGATTTCTTCTTTGGACAGCTCCTGACGAATGGCGGGACTCAACACTCCACTTGAAAAGAACTCACTGCCAGAACCCGTGATGATCAGAACATGCGTGGCCTCGTCCTGCTCTAAGTCCTTAACGAGCTGAGCAAGGTCCTTTAAAGCGTCCGGCGTAAGCCTGTTGCCGTTCGATGGTCCTTGCAGGGTCAGCGTCGCGATGCCGTGTTCACGTGTGATATCCAGAAGAGTCTGCGACATAGATGGCTTTCAGATGTGATGTGACCAATGACGTAGCACTGTGGCGGCTAGAACTCCATCTCAATCCCGATCGCGCCTATGCTCATGCGGGCATAAGCGCTACTGTCGCGATGCTTGCGCCGCATCCCGATCAACGGGATGGCATCCCGTTGATCGGTAATATCCCATACCGGCGGTTGGATGTCAACCCCGGACAGCGACGCGGCGGGTGGCCGGAATGCCCCAGTCGCTCAGTGGCTGGAGGAGTTGATTCGGAATGTGAAGAACCTCTTGCCCTCGCGATTGCAGGTATGCGGTTAGCGGATACCGAGCGCCACTCGGCGTGTCAGCTCTCACTCCTCTATAGTTCCGCTTTTGAAACCACAGACGGGCACGGCGAAACTGTCACCCGGGTTCGCCGTTGACGAACAATGAACAGTGACAAATCGATGACAGGGACGGTCGCTCGAGTCGCCTTGTTGATAAAAGTGTTGGCGGAATCCGAGGGCGATTCATCGGTAGCGCAGGTCAGCGACAAAATGAATCTGCCGACGTCCACGGGCCACCGGCTCCTCGGCTTACTTGTCGACACTGGGCTTGCCGAGCGAGGGGGAAGACCAGGTACCTACCGCCTCAGTCTTGAGTTCCTTCGTCTTGGCGGCTTGGTGGTTGGACGCACCGATGTGACCACCGTTGCCGAAACGTTCATGCAGGAGGTTGCCACTGCGACAGGAGAGACCTGCATATTCAACCTTTATAGACCGTCAGATGGAATGGGGATGGTTGCAAAGGTGGTCCATGGGCGGCATCCACTAAGGTATGAATCTCAAATGTTCCAGATTGCGCCTTTGACGTTCGGAGCAACAGGGCGGGCAGTCCTTGCATTTCTACCTCGAGAGAGCGCTCAAAAAATTCTAGAGAGGGGGGACGTTTCGCCTGTCTCCGGGTTACCGATCGATTCCCAAGCCCTAGAACTTGAACTTGCCGAGATCAGGCGGAAAGGCTACGCCTTCACCAAATCACAGCGGGTCGCAGGCGCCGTTGGGTTGGGCGCACCTGTGTTCACAGGTGCCGGGCTTGTCGTGGGCGCGCTATGCGTCACCATGCCAGAAACTCGGTTCGAAGATTCGAAGGAGCAAGAGCTCGCAAATATTCTGGTCGGGCATGCACGGAAGATGAGCGAAGTTTTGGGCTATAAGCCAAGGCTCGCTCAGCCCCACGGCAATTGATGCGACCGGTTTACTGCCTCGTGTGATCTGCTTGACTCAAACACCACTCGCGTCGCCTCTGACTGGACGAGCGGCTAGCTGAGGATTGTTGACCGGCGCTCAGTCAGCGCGCACGCGCTTAGATGTGATCGCGGGCTGCGACTAGCCCGCCCTACCCTGCCCGCTCTCTGCCATTGCTCCAGAACGACCGCTTCTATGAGGACTCGTTTGTCAAGCCTTTTTGATCAACGTATCGGTGAGCGGCATTTCATGGCGGCACCTGTGTTTTGCGGAGCGGATGAGACGGTGGCCTGGCATTGGTGATGCATCCTGATCCGAGGTCGGGGTATGACGAGCGTTCGAGCCAGTGCTCGGACGAACTTCTATCCGTGCATGTATGGACTCGGCGCCTTTTGCAAGCTCTCTTCGGTGACACGACGTAAAACGGTTTGCATGCATGTATACGGCTTGCCGATGGGCCCGTCGAAACATGCCCGCAGCCTCGATGAGATCCGCACACCCGATCCTCAGCAGAGCGACGGCTTGAACCCGAAGGAGCAGCCAGCACGGATAACAGGCTTGAGGGTGTTGGTCTAACCAGTTTTGTCATCCACTTCCGAAAGCTTCGCAAACCAGTGCTGGGTCTTTCCATCCCTTCCGAACGAACGTTGTGTTTACAGTACAGTTTCGAGGCGGTCGATCGAGTTCGCTCAGCGCGCCGTGGCGCTCGACCGGTAAGTCGTGTCGCTGCTGAGCAATACCTGGATTACCCGCGCGTTCTTGTTGGCGAGGGCCACGGCCGCGCGGTTGTAGCCCCGTCGCGCGATCAGGTCCTGAAGCCAGCGACTTTGCGCATCGGTCTTGCCCGCGACGTAGCGCAGCACCGTTCGCGCCCCGTGAATCAGCAAGGTACGAAGGTAGGTGTCGCCCCTTTTACTGATGCCCTTGAGCTGCGACTTTCCACCCGACGAATACTGGCGCGGCACCAGGCCGATCCAGGCCGACAGATGCCGCCCGTTCCTGAACTCCTTGGCGTTTCCGACGGAGGCCACCATAGCCGTCGCCGTGATCGTCCCGACTCCGTCAACGACCGCGATCTTCTTGCACAGCGGCGAGCGCTTCATGAACGATTTGAGCCAGGTCTCGGCACGTTCGATGTGCCCTTCAATGGCTTGTATCTGCTGCATGATTTCCAGCACCATCGCCTGGCAGATGCTGGTGACCTCGCCTTCGCAAGCGCTGAGAATCCGCGGCACCGCACGCTTGAATGCCTCGGGCGACTTTGCCATCGCCACCCCGCGTTCGCCCAGCAAGCCTCTGGCCTGATTGATCAACGCCGTGCGCTGGTGGACCAGCAACTCGCGCACCCGGTGGACCGCTTGCATGTCTTGCTGCTCAACGGATTTCACTGCCACGAAGTTCATCGTCGGCCGGCTGGCTGCTTCGGCAATCGCTTGCGCATCGTTGCTGTCGTTCTTGTTGGTCTTCACGAACGGGGTGACGTACTGAGGGCTGATCAGCCTCACCTCGATGCCCATATCCCGGAAACATCTTCCCCAGTGGTGCGCCGAACTGCACGCCTCCATCGCCACGACGCGCGGGCGCAATGAGCGAACAGCCTCCACGAAGTCATCACGCATGACCTTGGAGCGGTGCAAGGCGTGACCGCGGCGATCCGCACCGTGAAGCTGAAACACGCGCTTGGCCAAGTCAATGCCGAGAATGTCGATTTCCATCGCGGACCTCCACAAGAACGGTTGATGAGTCGCTCAGTTTCCTATCGGGGTGGCGCCGAGTCCATCTCAGTAGGGCGTGGACACCCTGCACCTCATGCTGCATGCGCGCGAAGCGCACTGGCAAACCCCGGTTACCGGCGCGCCCCATCTCTTGGGACGGCCACTGTGCAGTGACCCGCGGTCGTTGCGGGCGCGTCGACCTTTGATCATGATGATGCGTTCCTTGGCCACTGTGTGTTGGGACCAGGCTGCTCGGGACTTCAGGCAGTGACCGGCTTGAGCTGGGCTCCGGCCGGTATCTCGCCGTACTGCAGATAGCGCCACAGCGCAATCGCCAGCCTTCTCGCCAGGGCGACCACGGTTAACGTCAACTGCACTCTCGTCCAACCAGTCGTGGGGTTGGGCCGAGATTCGGCATCCGTTCCATCCACGTAGGGGGCAGCGCTTTCCTGTATTGAAGGCGCGATACGTTGCTGGTGTCGACACGCTGATCCTTCAGGATGATGGCGAGCGCCTCAGCTTCGCCATCGCTCGCGAATGGACCGACCTCGCCGTGCCCAATCCATGCCAGCGAGTTGACGGCTCCACGGCTCGGCTGGACCTGGGCTCGCTGTGCGATCTGGTCGCGTTGCTTGAGATCCTGACAGCTCGCTCGTGCGGAGGGCTTGTCAAATGAGCTCTCATAAACTATTCTCGGACCAGTTATATCCGTGGTCCGTCAAGAATGACAGAGCCGACCTCTTCAGCCCTCAAGCGACGCCGCAGGCAACTGCTGCGCAAGATGCCGCCGCTGGACGCCGTGCTTCGGGGCTCCTTGATCGAACGCTACAAGCGCTGCGGCAATCCAAACTGCAAGTGTGCAGAGGGTCCCGGACACGGACCCAAGTACTACCTCTCGGTGAGTTACTCGGGCAGGTCGCCTCAGATGGACTACGTCCCCCAGGCCGAGCACGCCCAGGTATGCGAGCACTTGGCCAACTACGCCCAAGTGCGCGAGATCTTGGAGGAGATCTCCGAGATCAACCACGAACTGCTGCGTCGGCGAGAGCCACTCTGAGGTGCAACGGTGAGCCAGGCATCACCCCTGTCGCCCACCGTCCTCATCGATCTCTCAGTTGGCGCGACTCTGTTGGCCAACATGCTCAGCGCCATGATCGAGGCCGACCCGACACTCATGTCCAGTGTGGAGGCCTGCGATGAACACGACCATCACTCAAGCTCACCTGAGCAAACCGGCGTACATCTATGTGCGGCAGTCGACACCGGGTCAAGTGCGTCACAACCAGGAGAGCACCGAGCGCCAATATGCGCTGCAGGACAAGGCACGGGCCATGGGGTGGCCGCAGGGGTCGATCCGCGTGCTGGATCGGGACCTGGGCCGGTCGGGGGCACAGATCGCCGGTCGCGAGGACTTCAAGACGTTGGTGGCGGATGTCTCGATGGGCCAGGTCGGAGCAGTGTTTGCCCTGGAGGTGTCGCGCCTGGCGCGCTCGAGCCTCGACTGGCATCGGCTCCTGGAACTGTGTGCCCTGACGCACACCCTGGTGATCGATACCGATGGCTGCTACGACCCCGCGGACTTCAACGACGGACTGGTGCTCGGCATCAAGGGCACGATGGCCCAAGCCGAACTGCATTTCTTGCGCGGGCGCCTCCTGGGCGGCAAGCTGAACAAGGCGCAGAAGGGTGAGTTGCGGTTCCCCTTGCCGGTGGGCTTTTGCTATGACGACCACGACCGCATCGTCATGGATCCCGACGACGAAGTGCGGGGGGCCGTGCAACTGGCGTTTCGAGTGTTCCGGGAAACGGGCAGTGCCTACGCCGTTGTCCAACGCTTTGCACGGGACGGCCTGCGCTTCCCGAAGCGCGCCAATGGCGGTGTGTGGGCTACCAAGCTCGTTTGGGGTCGACTCAGCCAGAGTCGCATTCTGACCCTGCTGAGGAACCCGACGTATGCCGGCAGCTACGTTTTCGGCCGCCGCCAGTACGCCAGAAGCATCACCCCCGAGGGCGAGGTGCGCAAGAATGTGCGGGCGGTCCCCATGCCGGAGTGGCGTGTCCACTTGCGCGAACACCACGAGGGCTACATCACCGTGGAGGAGTTCGATCAGAACCAGCGGCGCCTGGCGAATAACCGCAATAACGCGGAAGGCACCGTGCTCAGCGGTCCGGCACGCGAAGGCCTTGCGTTGCTCCAGGGAATGCTGTTGTGCGGCACCTGCGGGCGGGCGGTCATAGTGCGCTATCAAGGCAACGGCGGCATCTATCCCACCTACCAATGCACTTGGAGGCGCCGCGAAGGGCTGGCCACGAAGAACTGCTTCAGCGTGCGCACCGAGCTGCTCGACGACGCCATCTGCGCAGAGGTATTCAAGGCCCTGAAGCCAGCCGAACTCGAGTTGGCCTTGGCGGCCTTGAACGACCTTGAGCAGCGCAACCAAGCCGTCATGCGTCAGTGGCACATGCGCATCGAGCGCGCCGAGTATGACTGCGCATTGGCCAAACGCCGCTATGAAGAAGTCGACCCGTCCAATCGCCTGGTCGCCGCAAGCCTTGAGCGTCGCTGGAACGAAGCCATGTTGCACATCGACGAAGTCAAGTCCGAAGCTGCAAATTTCCAGACCCAGAAGGCCCACGTCGTGACGCCCGAGCAGAAGACGAAGGTTCTGGCTCTGGCTCGTGATCTGCCGCGCGTCTGGCGCGCTGCGACGACCCAGTCGAAGGATCGCAAGCGGATGCTGCGACTGCTCATCCGCGACATCACGGTCGAGAAACTCACTGATGCGAGACAGGTCGTTCTGCACGTTCGCTGGCAAGGGGGTGCCTGCACCGACACCACGGTTCCTCTCCCAAGCCCGATCGCAGACCAAATGCTTTACCCGCGCCAGATCATCGAACGCATACGAGAACTGTCCAGCCGGCTCTCCAATCCACAGATCGTCCAGGCCTTGAATGAAGAGGGCCTTCGCAGTCCGCGTGGACTGCCAATTACGCGGGCGATGATCAAATGGATCCGCATTCGCTACGCCGTGCCTTCCGTCTGTCTGATGCGTCCAGAAGAGCTCACAGCCGAGCAACTTGCTGATCGCCTATCCGTGAGCGTCTATTTCGTTCGCTACTGGATAAAGCGCGGAGTGATTGATGTACGCCATCTCGGCGCACAGGGCCCCTGGTGGATCACGATCACCGACCAACAGGAGCAGCAACTCCGTGATCGCATACGCATCTCAGGTCACTTGAAGAACCATCGCGAGACGCTACCCGACGCCTATCATCCCAACACTCAATCGTAAGGAGTGCTTTATGAAGCCACCATCACGATGCCCACGCGTCGCATGCGCTTGCCTCCGCCTGCGAAGCGCCGGTTGAACCACTGGGTCAAGGCGCTGTCGGGCTGCAAGCGCAGCCAGCTCCAGGCGAGTTCGACCAGCAACGCGCGCGCTCGCTTGTTGCCGGCCCTGCTGATGCCTTGCTCGATCTGGCTGCCGCCGCTGTCATAGGGAATGAAAGGGACTTCCCCGTCCCGATCAAGCCGCTGCGTATTGCGGCTGCCGGCAACAGAGTGCCACGATGGGGTTGCGAATCTCCATCAACTCACTCGGAAAGGGGAAGTCCATGGCTATTTTGTATGTTGGCATCGATCTCGCCAAGAATGTTTTCGCCGTCCACGGCGTCAACGAAGCCGGCAAGCCAGAGCTCGTGCGTCCGAATGTGACGCGCACCAAATTGCTTGAGTTGATCGCCGCGCTGCCGCCTTGCGTGATCGGCATGGAGGCGTGCTCCGGTGCGCACCACTGGGCGCGCCAGTTCATGGCCCACGGTCACACGGTGCGCCTCATGGCACCGAAGTTCGTCAGCCCGTATCGCCTGTCCGGCAAGCGTGGCAAGAATGACGCGGCCGACGCGGCGGCAATCTGCGAAGCGGTGCAGCGGCCGAATATGAGATTCGTGCCGATCAAGAGCCTGCAGCAGCAATCGCAACTGAGCGTGCACCGCGTGCGCCAGGGATTTGTTGACCAGCGCACTGCAACCATCAACCGGGTCCGCGGGTTGCTCAGTGAGTTCGGAATCGTGCTGCCGCTGAAGGCATCGACCGTGCGCAGCCAAGCCATGGCGTGTCTGGAGGATCTGCCTGGGTGGAGCAACACGGTCATCGGCGATCTGCTCAGCGAGTTGACGCGGCTGGACGAGCGTATCTCGCTCTACGACCGGCACATCGCGCAGATGGCACGCGAAGACACTCGGGCCCAGCAGCTCATGCACCTGCCCGGGATCGGCCAGAACACCGCCACCGCGCTGCTGGCGATGATCGGTAACGGGCATGAGTTCAGATGTGGTCGCCAGTTCGCAGCCTGGCTTGGCCTGGTGCCCAGCCAGTACAGCTCGGGTGGGAAGGCACGGCTCGGGCACATCACAAAGGCAGGGGACTCGTACATGCGATCGCTGTTGGTCCTGGGCGCTCGATCGGTACTCAACTCAGCCAAAAACAAAACTGATGCGGTCAGCCGATGGGCCGCAGCGCTGGCCGAACGCCGCGGTTACTGGCGAGCGGTCGTGGCTATCGCTGCCAAGAATGCCCGCATGGCTTGGGCGGTACTGTCTCGAGGGGAGCAGTTCGTAATGCCGGCATGACCCATTGAGCAGCAACTCGAACCTTCGAACCCGGCAACTGCGCCGAATTGATTTCCACCGCCGCTTGACGGCTCGTAGTGATGGAACAAGGTTGGACCTGCGCGGGGAGTGCCTGAGCACCCACGGGAGACGGCAACTGCCTTTCTCGCATAAGGAATGAGGCCCCCGCGTGCGTCTTTCATCAGGGTCCGCAGCGGATGCGCTGCACGAATGACCGTTTGTAGCATCGCCAGTCCGCACCTTGACTCCACTATCGCGAAGCCGCTAGAGCGGACGGGAAGGCTTGAGGGATAAACGCATTTGACTTGTTGGGGAAGCCCTTGTAGCGTGGGTGCCAGCCCCAGGCAGCCGGCCAGTTCGCGCCGATTGGCGAAGCGCCGCCAGCCGAACAACTCCTTGACCAACACCCAAGCGCCCTTGGGTCCGATGGCGCGCAGGCGGGCCAGTTGCGCCACCAGCGGCTGCTTGCCATCGGCCAGTTCCTGGCGCCGCTCGGCCTCCAGCGCCTTGACCTGCTGCTTGACCAGAGTGAGCCGCGCGCTCTCGCGCTCGATCTCGGCACGCAGCAAAGGCGGTATCTGTTCGCCATGGCGCGCCCACCAGGCGGGCCAGTCGCGCCCGCCGATGATGACGTGCGGGCGCAGGTTGTGCAGCACCAGCAGCGAGCCGATGCGATTCATGTGCGCGGTGCGCTCCTGCGTCAACCGGGCCAGCTCGCGATGCATGCGGCGCGCGTCTTCGTCCTCGGGCGTGGGCTCATGCACCACCGACCACACACGCTCGCCGCGGTGATGGCGCAGCAGCATCGCCAACAGCTTGTCGCCATCGAGCCGGTCGGTCTTGGCCCGCCTGGCGTGTCTGTTCACCTCGATGCTGGAGGAGTCGACCACGATGTTGTCGATGCCTTGCTCGATCAGCCAGCGGTGCAGCCACCAGCCGTCGCGGCCGGCTTCATAGCAGGAGTGCACCTTGGCCTGCGGCTCGAGCTTGCAGCGCTCCAAGACCTTGCCTATGCAGTGCGCAACTGCGGCCGTGTCGCCGGCGTCCACGTTGTATCGGCTCGGCCCGCGCTGGCCATCGCTCGTCGTCACCTTCCAGGACTTGTCGCCGAGCTCGAAGCTCATGTACAGGTCGCCCGCGATCGCCGTATCCTTGCCTTGTGGGACTGTCTGGGTCGTCGACATTTCCGTCTCCTTTGCCAAGAGGTTGAGGAAATCCCGTTTTAGCTAAGCGGGTCTCGCTCGGGTAGTCCCACATAGCATCTCAAGCAGCGTGGCGGGCTGTTTCTGATCGTCGAATGAACGACTTGCGCGCACCGTCGTCAAAGTTAGGCGGTAAAATTTGATGGAATTTCTTCTTAACTTTGAACGAACTCACGAACTGAGTTCCTCCAAGGTTGTCGCACCTGGGAACCCTGGAAAATCAACAGCTTACGAGCGCCGCTTTCAAGATTGCACCGGTCGGATTTTCAAGGTTCCGCCGGCGCAAGTGCATCGCACATCCCCAACGGCCGCTTCCGGGCACCATTGCCGTTGCTTCATCAGCGCTGTTCGGACTCATGCCGCCGTTGGCGACTTCGGGGGACTCATTTCGCTTGTCCTCACCATTGGCGACGGAGCACCCACCGCAGGCCCGCAATTCAACGTAGACTCAATCGACCGGAACAACGACAAACACGCGAGCCGACATGGTGCAGCAACATTGGCGTGGTGCATGCAAGGCGCTGGTAGGCCTCGGCCTAGCCTGTGCGGCTTCGGGTGCCGTGGCGGTGGAGAATGAATGTGCAGCGCAGGTGAGGTTGTTGTCCGTGACGCCGAAGGGCCGGGATACGGAGGTAATCTTCCGCGTTCAAACAATTTGTTCCGCAAGCACAGGCCGCTTCGAGTACACCCTCACCAGCTCCTTGCCGGGTGGGATCACTTCTCCGCGGCGAGTTCCTAGCTGGCGGGCCGCCGATGGCCGGTCGTTTAACTGGATCGACGTGGTGCCGAACTCCGGCGCCCTCTCCAACGTTAAGGTGGTACCCAGCTCCATCACGTCGAGGAAGCTTTCATGATGCCTGCACGTACCGGAAGGGACGGAATGGTGATTTTCTCGGGAGCTGCGCCGCGTTCGGCCTGGGCTATTGGCCGTTACGAGGCCGGGTTTTCTTTGCTGCTCGCACCGATGCTCCTTGTCAGCTCCATTGCCTGTGCGGCCCAAGGAGCGGCAACCGAGCTGGCGCCTGCCAACGAGGCGCGCGCTCCCGAAACCTACACGTGGAATCGGGTCCTGCCGCCGCAGATGAGCCGACACGCCGACGTCGTGAGTTTGGGACGGGATGCCTTGTGCAGGGACGTTCGGCCCGATACGAAATGGACAAAGGACGAAGAGCTTCGCACGAGCGAGCAGGTCCTTGCGTGGAGGCGCGACATTACCGAGTTCACCACTCGCCATGATGAATGCTGGAAGCAAGTGGTAGTGCAGGAACGATATTCGCTTCCCACTTTGAGGAAGGTGCACACGTCTGACGGATTTGACGAGACACGAAGGAACATGCTGACCCAGACGCTCTCGGCGGAGTTGACAGCCGGTAGCCAGGCAACGGCCATGACTGTTCAGATCAAGGCGGATCTCCAGAAGACCGAAGAGGTCGTCAGGCTTTGGAAGACGAGCGAAGAAAAAGACATCGAGGTGACCTTTCCTCCCAATACGAGGGTCAGTGTTTGGGCGCTCGTGGAAACCGTGCGCCTGATCCGTCGCACGACAAGCATCTTCACTTTGGGGAGCCAACGACGGGTGACGAATCAGACGGGGCCCAACGAAACCACGACGGCCTTTGAATACACCAAGAGCATCTATCACGACTTGGCAACGGACGCCGAGATGCAACGGGTCAACCCCAAGGCCTTTGGCAAAAACTGAGTGCGATGACGCACAAAGGGCTTGCGAAAATTCGCAGCTTCGGTCTGACTACTGAGGGTAGGGAATGGGAGTTCCCAGCGCGATGAACGGCTGCTTGACCTGCCTCCATGTAGCCGGTTCTGGCCGTCAGCGGCTGGTGAATGGGGCGGTCCAGCCTGGCCGAAGGTCGAGAGCGAACTCTTCGCGCACCTTTTTCAATGATGGCTCCCAGCCCATGGCCGCCTCGACCTCGCCAACACACCCCCAGCAGTCGCCGGCGCATTCCACCGACAACGGGTCGTCGTCTTGGTCGAGCTCACGCCCGCAAATCTGGCATTTATGGCTGATTGTTGCCCGCCATGTCGTCAGTTCGCACGCTTCGGAGCCCGAGTGCGACCGTCCGGTTCTGGCCGCATTCTGCCCGTCAAGCTTACTTCGCAGCCTCCTCTTCGCCCCGTTCACGGGGGCTAAAAATTCGCCGCCGTGGTGGTGTGGTATCCGGTAAGCCTGCCACCCTGCGTCGCCTCAGCGCCCCGTGCTTTCCTTGTTGAAAACAGCAGTGTCGCGGCCGCCATTCCGAATAGTGCGAGCAGGGTCCACGCGCCGAATGCATAAACAAGGCCAATCGATACGAGAGCAGCAAGAATAAAGAGCAGTGCCCTGAGCATGGGCTCAGTTTGCCTCCCTGCGGCCATCTTGTATCGTGAAGTGTGGTCAGATGGCGCGGTCGTTCTTCAGAACGCTCGGCGCCAACCGCGGGAACTCAAGTCGCTGTGACGGCCCAGTCGCGCTGCCTTTGCAGGACCTCGGCCGCATCGATGCCCGCAAGCTCTCGGTACACCGAAGGCGCCGTGGCGCCCTCGGTGTTGATCAGCAAAATCCTCGATTTCGCGTTGATAGAAGTGCGCGCGCGCAGCATCGCCGACCGAGCGAGTTCGCAGAGAGCTGCCACGCCCGCGGCACCCGATTCACCGCTGACGATGGGAATGTCTCCGCGCGAGCCTCTGGCCATTCGCCGCATCGCCTCGACGGCCTGATGGTCCTCGATGGTCAGGAACCCGTCGATGGTGCCTTCGAGGAAACGCCAGGCCAGCGGAGAGGTCTCGCCGCACGCCAATCCCGCCATGACCGAATCAACGGAGCCCGTGGCCCGCGATGGCCGTCCTCGCATCGCGCTTTGCAGCAAGCAGTCCGCCTGGCGCGGCTCGACCACGACGAGTGCGGGCCGTGCCGCGCCGAAGGCCTCCCACAGATAGCTGGCGATGCCTGCGGCGAGTCCGCCGACACCGCCCTGCAGGATCACATGCGTGAACGGCGAGGATCCGACTTCCTGTTCGAGCAGCTCGTCGACAATCGTTCCATAGCCCTGCATCACGTCACGAGGCACGGTCTCATATCCCTCGTACGAGGTATCCGAGACCACTTGCCATCCGCTCTGCCGAGCGAGCGCCGCCGCATGCGCCACCGATGCGTCGTAGTTCCCCTCCACCCGGATGATCTCGGCGCCGAGTTCCGCGATTTCTGCCGCGCGCTCGGCGCTCACGTGCTTGTGGAGCACGACGACGCAACGTACGCCGACACTGCGAGCCGCACCGGCCAGTGCGCGGCCGTGGTTGCCGTCCGTGGCGGTGATCACGACCAGCCCTCGCAGCTCCGCCTTGCGTGCGCCGCGCAGCAGGTCTTCCGGATCCCACCCCGGACGCTCGCGCAGGACCAAGTGCACCAGCGCAGCTGGTGCGCCCAGTGCCTTGAAGCTGCCCAGCGGCGATCGCTTCGACTCGTCCTTCACCAAGATCGCCGCTACGCCGAGTTCGCGCGCCAGGTCGGGAAGGCGCCACAGCGGTGTCGGCCCGGGCGAAAGCATCGGCCAGGTCGATAGCCAGCGTCGCGTGCGCCTGGCCTGCGCAATGCTCAGGATGTCTCGCAGTTCGTCCGGATAGGCGCGCCGGCACGCGTGAGGATTGCTGAAGAGCATGCGTCGGCTCAGTCGGCCTGGACGCCGGCCGCCTTCACGACCTTGGCCCACTTGTCAGTTTCGGACTTCACGAACCGGCTGAAGACCTCGGGCCCCATCGGCGTGTACTTGAGCCCCTCGTTCTGCAGCTTCGCCTGCACTTCCTCCGAGCGCATGACTTTGTCGATTTCATCCGACAGCTTCTTCAGCACCACGGACGGCGTGCCTGCCGGGGCGAGGATGCCCGTCCAGTTACGCACTTCGAACCCGCTCATCCCCAACTCCTCCAGCGTCGGCACGTTCGGCAGCGCGGGCGAGCGCGTCTTGCCCAGCGTAGCCAGAGGAACGAGCTTGCCGGCCTTGATGAAGGGCAGCGCCGGCTGCAGCGTCGCGAACGACAGCGAGACCTGCCCGGCGACAAGGTCCGTCAGTGCGGGCGCGTTTCCCTTGTACGGAATGTGCGTCATCGAGGTTCCGGTCGCCGCTTTGAACAGCTCTCCCGCCAGGTGCCCGGTGGTGCCCGCTCCTCCGGATGCGAACGTCATTTCATTGGGCTTGGCTTTCGCCAGCGCGATCAGCTCCTTCGGCGTGCGTGCGGGCACGGAGGGGTTGACCACGAGCACGGTTTCCGCGTCCGCCACGAAGGCCACCGGCGCGAAGTCCTTGATGCCGTCGAAGGGCACCTTTTGATAAAGCGTAGCGTTGATCGCGTGGGTCCCGATCGTGCCCATCACCAGTGTGTAGCCGTCGGCAGGGCTCTTCGCCACGAGGTCGGCGCCGATGTTGCCGCCGGCGCCGGGCCGGTTGTCCACCAGCGCGGCCTGGCCGAAGGTCTTGCCCATGCCGAGCGCGATGATGCGGGCCAGCGCATCGGAATACCCGCCCGCTGGAAATGGCACAACGATGCGTATCGGCCGCTCGGGGTAGGTGTCCGCACGCGTGGGTGCAGTGTGGGCGAGCGCAATGCCAGCCAGGGCGATGGTGAGTAGCGCAGCCCTTCGAGCCGCACCGCAATGGAGATGATGAAGGTGCATGGTGTGTGGATCCTCGTGTTCAGAACTTCAGGTCGGTCAGCGGTACCAGCTGGATTCCGCGCTGCTTGAGTTGTTCGTGCACCTTGCTCGCCAGCGCGACGGCCGTCGGCTCGTCGCCGTGCGTGCAGAAGGTCTGGATGCGCGCCGCAAGCCGCTTGCCGGACCGGGTGATGACGGCCTGCTCCTCCACGAAGGAGAGCACCTGGTGTACCGCGACCTCCGCGTCCTTGATGATCGCGTCTTCCTCAGTGCGCGAGGTCATGAGCCCGGTGTCGGAATAGGTTCGGTCGACGTAGGCTTCTTCGGCGACGCGCAGTCCGGCCGCGTGGCCCGCGGCCACCATCTCCGAGCAGGCATTGGCCACGAAGATCAGCTCCGGGTCCGCAGCGCGTATGCCGCGTGCGATCGCCGTCGCCACTTCGAGGTCGACATGCGCCATGTTGTTCAGCGCACCATGCGGCTTGACGTGCGTGACCTTGGCCGAAGCACCATGGGCGATCGCTTGCAGCGCGCCGATCTGGTAGGTGATCATGTATTCGAGGTCGCGCGCATTCATCCGGATCTGCCGGCGGCCGAAGCCCCAGAGATCGTTGAAGCCAGGGTGTGCGCCGATCGACACTCCGTTCTCGGTGGCGAGCCGGACCGTGCGCGTCATCACAGTCGGGTCGCCTGCGTGAAAGCCGCAGGCGATGTTGGCCGACTGGATGATCTTCATCAACTCCTCGTCGTTGCCGATCGAGTACTTGCCGAAGCTTTCGCCCATGTCGGCGTTCAGGTTGACCTGGGTCATGGATGTGTTCCTGTCCAAGAGAATTTGCGGGAGATGCGGTTCGAGACGAAATGGTATTGACGAAGCCGCGGGACAGGTGTGCAGAATCGGCTTTGTTTACGCAACGTTTTTGCGTGTCCATCCCTTTGCGCTCGCTCCGAACAACATGACCGAACTCGACGCCCTGGACATTCGTCTCCTCGAACTCATCCAGGTGGACAGCTCACTGCCGCAAAGCGAGCTCGGCAACCGCATCCACCTTTCCACAGCGGCTGTCAATCGGCGTCTCAAGCGCCTCGTAGACAACGGCGTGGTGCGCAAAGTCGCAGCTGTGCTCGAACCGGCCGCCTTGGGCCATCCGCTCACCATCGTCACCCAGGTTGAAACGCAAAGCGAACAGATCGAGCTTCTCGACGCGATGAAGCGCAGCTTCCGCGCCTGCCCCCAGGTGCAGCAGTGCTATTACGTCACTGGTGAGTGGGACTTCATCCTGATCTTCGTCGTGCGCGACATGGCGCAGTACACGGCGCTGAGCCGCGCGCTCTTCTTCGAGAGCAACAACGTCAAGCGCTTTCGCACGCTGGTGACGATGGACCACGTGAAGGTGAGCCTTGACGTGCCATTGGATTGAGCTGTCGCCCAGTGTTTAGCGCCGCATCATCTGCAGGCAAAAATTCGGAAGGCGGCCATGAAACAGGATCTGCGCTGCCGCTGGGGGCTTGGCGGTCAACCGCATCTGGATGGGGTCTGGGCAGCAGGCTTGTCCCGCCTCACACCAATGAGGCGAATTGAGCCTGCTCACTGAATGACTGGTTCTGGCCGGCAAGCGCTGTTCGCCCTACTGCCAAAACTTCCAGGATGGTTTGGAGGCGTGGGGGGCCTTCTCAGGCCGCTTGTAGTTCGCATTGAACTTCCACGTTCCTCCTTCCTGATAGAACTCGACAGTCGATTCCAACCAAGCGTCGCCGTGCTCCTGAAAGACCGCCAGTACTGCTCGCAGAGCTGCGCTAAGTCTTGAGAGATGTTCGCCCTTTCGTTCGACTTGTCGTTTTTGAGGCCGTAGTTGATGCGATGACCATCGCACTCAATCGTAAGCACGCCCCGGGCCCACGACTCGGGCGAACAGCGAATCGCCTCATGCAGAAGTGCCGTGAGAGCGTCGTTGCATTTGTCTAGCTTGTCCGCCATGCTTCGATTTCCACGAGGTGGGGTGTTGGTTGCTATCGACCGAATCTAGCTGCCGCCCGGGCCGGTCGAGCCATCAGAGCGCTGAAAGCCGCGCGCGACGTGATGAAGTTCCGCTTTCCGCTAGATTGGGCGCGAGCTCCGACCGTCCGGTTTTGGCCGCTTGCCGTCATGCGCTCAACGAGCCCTCTCGAGAACATCGATGAACGGCGAGACCCGTGGGTGCGCCTGAACCCACCGTTCGCCCAGGAACGCCGCTATGGAGCTCATGCCAACGACGGTCTCGATTGACCCGAACTTCGACGCGGCCTGCAGCAGGTCGTGAGCTGCATTCATTACGTCAAAGCTTGTAGCCGCCTCCGGCTCGCCAAGTTCCATGTCCCACTCTTTTTGTATGGCCGCAATGAGTTTGCCGGCGGCGGCTTCGAGCGGTGTTCGTGAGCGTGTCATAGGTGCAAATCTAACCGGCTCGCGGAAGTCCGCTCCTGGCCGTGTGCAGCCTCAAGGGAGAAGCGCACCCGCTTTGCCGCTCGGGTAGACCACCGTGTACCTGGTGGCTTCCTTCGGCGAGAGCTCCGAAACACCAACCTGGGCTGCGTCAGCGAGCCGGTTGCCGTGCACCACCTCGTCATCGAGCATGGCGACGACGAAGCGCATGGCCTCGGTGACACTGCTTGTCGACAAGTAGATGAGCATCGCATCAGTGCAGTCCTCGTAGTCAAAACCTGAACTCTTGACCAAGCCGCCTGACGCCTGAGCAAGGCGTTCTGGAATGTCGTATCGAAGGTCCAGGTCCGGGTTCGCCAGGCGGGCCGGGTCTAGTCGAATGAGGATGGCAGGCATGAAGTTTGGAGGATAGCCCGAGGGTCCGCTCGGGGCCGCGTTCGGCGGTCGCGGTACACGGCTCATCTCGAAGGGAGAACCGGAGCCAGCCCATTCAGCCAAGGCATCTTTTTCCAGGGCACGTTGCGCTCGAAGGCGGCGCATTCTTCTTGCGTCAACCAGACTCCGTGGGCTTCAACGCCGAAGGAAGAGCCATCCACCAGCTTGACCGCCTTAGCAATTCCGAGCAGGTCGCGCCTCACCAGCAGCTCGCGAGGCACGACCGCCGTGACGAACATGAGGTCCTCGATGCCATCCCATTGGCCGGACTCACGCAGCACGTAGGTGCGGTTACCGTCGGCCCGTTGCACCAAACCCAACTGATAGTCCAAACCTTCGGCGACATCGCCACGCGTCCACATAGCCGTTTCTCCGTTCAGATTCTGCGCCGCCATCGAACGGCTGGTTTTGGCCGAAAGTACCCGTCTGCGCGAGCGCTCCGGACTTCGGCAATCAGTCTTGAAGAGACCTTCACCGCGTCTAGCGCATTAACGGTCACGCCTGGAAACCGCACTGTGACCACAGTTCCTCCCGCATGGAGAAGGATCGGGCTGTCGCCGCAAGACGGTCCCTCGCCCGGCAGCACAAGGAGGGGCCTGACGGCCACGATCACGCTGTGGCTCACCGCGTCTGCTGCCCTGGCAGCTCGTGAGCGGTGCGCTCCAGCGCTCGGCTTCTGGCCTGCTCTCTCCAGCGGTCAGCCATTCGCTGCGCATCAGTCTGCACTGCGGGCATACGCGCAAGGAAGCGATCGACCTGTGCGGCCAAATCACCTTCGCCCTGTTTTCGAAGCGCGTCCGCCGTTGCGCTCCAGTCCGCCACTGCTTCCTGCCGGATGCCCTGCATCGCCGCCTTGCCAGCATCCAAGGCGCCCCGGCCCGACCGCAGGACCTGGAGCACGCTGTCCAGCTTGGCGTGCATGAAGGTCGAGGTCTTGGGCGGCCGACGCTTGGTCCGCTCGCTGGTCGACAACTCCCCGAACGTGCGAAGTGTGCGGAGCCGATGATGAATCGCGTCCCGATACGGCTTGCAGATCTGCCCTCGCACCTGACGTGGCGTCGCATTGGCCGCCACGCCCTGTTCACGCATCAGCGCCGCGAACTGTTCCCGCCAGTGCCGCAGCGTTTCCTTGCGGATGTAGAGGCGCTTGCCAGGCTCGAACTCGTGCTCGCACTTGACCACCAGGTGCACGTGCGGGTGCGGCTGGTCGGTGTGCAGCACCATGGCGTAGCGGTACTGCAGCGCGAAGTTCTCGCGCGCGAACACGCGCGCCGCAGCCAGCACCTTCTGCCCGGGCGTGCCAGCCGGCATCGACAGAACGATGTTGTGTACGAGCTTCGAACGAAGGTCCTTTCGGCCCTCGGCCGGCTTGGGCTTGTACTGGCTTCTGCAAAGGTCCAGCTGCCAATCAGCCACGATCTCCCTGGCGGCGCCTCGCCCATGCAGCGTCAGCCCCTCGTCGGTTTCCATCGGCAGCTTGCCGTGTCGGCCGATGTAGCGCAGGTGCGCGTCTACCCCACCGACATCCCGCCCGCCGCCGGAGACCTTCACCATCACCTCGGGCGTGCGGCCCACCGTGCGCTGGATCTGAGCGATCTGGTCGGCTCCAAAGCGCAGCGTGCCGCTCGGCCCTCGCCGTCCATAGCTCACGATGTCCAGAGCCATGTCGCGCGTGCCGTCGGTCGACCCGCGACTGCTTCGCCCCAACCTCACGGTCTGCTTAGACATTACCCACCTCGCTGCGGGTCTCCCAGCTGATCAGGTTTCGACGCACGACGGCGGCCGCGGCCTCGCGTGCCGCCTCGATCTCCCGCCGGGCCAGCGCGATCGCATCGTGCAATTCCGACGCCGCCGGCTCCGCCAAGGTGTTCGGCATGCCGAACATCCGCAGCTGCCGTCCGAGCGCAGCCAGTTGTGCGCTGGTCACCTTGATCAGGTCCAGCTCGTTCGGCGGCAGCACCGCCGAGCCGCGAACATGGTTGTGGACCAGCATGGCGAGGTAGCTGCCTGTCCTCATGCCTCGGGCACAGGCCCGCTCTGCCGCCAACGTCCGATCGCCGTTGCGAAGCCGCAGCGTGATGCGATCTTCTACAGCACCCTCGACAGTCGAATCGCGCGCGATGAGTTGCTCGCCCGATTCGCGCGCTGCCGGGCTGTTGGCCTCCAGCACTTCGTCGATCAGTTTGGAGAGCAGACCCGACTCGCTGAGCTGATGGCGCGCGGCCAGCGCGGCAAAACGCGTCCTCGTATCGGACGACACCCGGGTCCCAATCACGCTCGATCGAGAGGTCTTGGTCATCGCAACGCCAGTTGTTAACAAAGTCTGACGGCAGTCTATCCTGCCCTCAACACCGCACAAGGCCTTGGGTGTCGGCATGCCGACACCTTCGATCCGCATAGCACCGACAGTCCAAACTTGACGCGCTTCTCGGCCCAGCGCGAGCTCGGCGATCAGGCAAGCGATGACAGCGACGGCTGGCTCAAAGAGACAGAGGTCCTCCATCACCGATGACAGGCCTCCAACGACTTCATGGCCTGCCCTCGAGGCCTCGTATCGGACAAGGTGTCGGCATGCCGACACCTTTGATCCGCACGACACCGAGAGACCAAGCTCAACGCGCTCCTCTTCCCAGCGCGAGCTCGGCGACCAGGCTGACGCTGAAAGCACCCGCTGGCTCAAAGAGAGAGGCCCGTCATCATCGATGACGGACCTCGAACGCCTTCATGGCCTGCCTGGATGCCAACATCGGACATGGTGTCGGCATGCCGACACCCTCAGTCTTGCCATCGTTGCGCCAGCCGCCGCGCCTGCTGCACGGCGTACTCCGCATCGCGCAGGAACTCAGCGATCAGGCCGAGCGTCGGATCGTCGCCATGGCGCTCCTGCGTGTGCTCCACGCCGAGCACGGCCAGTTGCAGCACCTCGTCGCACTCGCAGGTGCGGCGGTACAGGCACCGGCCCTCGAACCGGGACAGCGGCCCGGCCCGATCGGCGGATGACGCGGCGTTAGCGCCGTCGGCTGCGCGGTTCATGGCGATCGGTCCTGGCGGGCTTGCCGCCGGATGACGAGGTCTTTGCCTGATCGGCTTCCCCCAGCGGGACAGGCATCAGGTCGCGCGTGCTGCCAATGCCCTCCAGGACGGGCTGGAACCGGGTAGCAAAGGCGCCGTGGATCGGGGCGGCGGCACGCTCGGGCGTTGTGGGCCAGGCGGCGAGGCCAAGGATGGCCAACAGCGCTGCGATACCGCAGGCGGCGGCCAGGACCGTGATTCGTGCGTTCATGTGAGCCTCCATGGAAATCGTCGATGGGATGGGCTGATAAGAGAGAAAGAGAGGCAGCGCGCCGCGCGAAGCGTCGGCGGCGCGCCATCCTCGCTAGGCGTCGCTAGGCGTCGTCTTCGGGTGTGCGCGGCTGCGCACTCAGGGAACGCAGCGGCGCGGGCAGCCAACGCGCGCCTTCCAGCTTGCTGGCGCAGTGTGCCACGGCGTCGGATTTCTTCATCCCGGCCACGGCCTGGGTGGCATCGATGCCGGTGGCTTCCTTGACGGCCTCCAGCGCCTTGGCCTTGCTCACGCGGCCGAGGTAGTTGGCGGCGCGCGGCGCCCACCAGTCGGCCATGTCCACGTCCAAGGCTTCGGCGAGGGCATCGCTGTGGTTGTAGGAGCGCGGGCGGCCGGCGACGGCGTTGACGCTACGCGCCGTGCAGTAGGCGAGCAGTTCGAGCAGCGTCTCCCGGGGTTGGGCCAACAACCATCGGAACAATGCATCAGGGCTTCCCGGCAGGCGGTCGCCCCACTGCGCCTCTGCGCTACCAAGCACCGTCGCCGCAGGGCTTTCCGAATACTCGCTCGCCTCCTGCGCCAAGGTGCTGTCGCCCGTCACGCGAACGGACACCTTCACGATGTCGTCGCCTGACCCGTAGAGACCGAACACTGTCTCGGCCATCCGGTGCGCCAGCGTCACCAGCGCGATGTGGGGGTTCTGCACCAGCGCCGCCTGGAGCGCCGCGGTCCGATGCGAAGTGAGATCGCGCATGAGCTTCTCGCTGAACTCCGGACGGGAGGTCGAAGGCAGGTCGCGAGGTGCCGATTCTTCCTCCCCGCCCTCCCCTGCGCCTGCCCCGGCGGCCGCCGCCTTGCGGTCGCCCGGACGAACAAGACCACGGTCGACCACGACATCGCCACGACGGTCGAGCCGGACCAGTGACCCCGCGATCGCGAGCCGTTCGGCTGACCATTGCCAGAGTCCCTCGCTGGCGGCTTCGAGCTTTAGCTCGACCGTGTCGAGCGCTTCGCACAATTGCTGCTCGACGAGCTCGAAGTCCTCGGCGTCGGGGTCGCCCTCGTCCTGATGCTGGTCGTAGGCTTCGGCATGCGCGCGTTGCTCGGCGCTGAGTTGCTCGATCAGCGCAGCTTCTTCGGCGCTCGGTTCGCGCCGTTCCTTGTCCGCGCGGCCATAGCCGCGCCACGGGGTCGTGTCGGCGTCGAGCGAGCATTCCACCCATGACCAGCCATCCTCCTTGATCCCGGCGGCAACGCCGCGCAGCTTGTCGATGGCAAGCGTCTGCAGCAGTTGCGGGTTGTCCAGGTAGATGCCGCTGAGGTCGTCCAGGGAAGCAAACAGGTCGCGGCGCACCGTGCCGCCCTCGGCTTCGTAGGCGTCGAGCCCGACGAAGCGCGCCAGCCGGCTGTCCGCGCTGCAGGACTCAGACGTCACCGCATTGCGGATGCGCCATGCGCTGCGGTCGTAGGGGCTCAGGCCCTCCCACACCGCCTCCTGCGTCGCGTGGCTCTCGAGCAATGCCAGGGCTTGCAGTTGATCGGGCTCGATCTCGCCGGCGCGGTACATGTCGAGGAAGCGCGGTGACAGGCATGCGAGCTTGAGGCGCCGCTCCACGGTCAGCGGGGAGACACCGAAGCGTCCCGCCACCTGCGCTACGGTGAGCCCTTCCCCATCGATCAGCCGCTTGAACGCTTCCATCTGGTCGGCCGGATGCATGGCCTCGCGGCCCGAGTTCTCGGCCAGCGAGACCTGCAGCGCTTGCGCCTCCTCGTACAGCTTGCACTCGACCGGCTGCGAGGCCGGCCACCGCCCGCTTTGCGCGAGCATTTGCATGGCACGCAGGCGTCGGCCGCCCGCCACCACCGCGAACCGGCCATCGGGCACGGCGACCACGCTCAGGCGCTGCAGCAGTCCCTGCGCCTCGATCAGCGCGGCGAGTTCGAGGATCCCCTCCTCGTGATGCACCTTGCGCACGTTCGCTTCGCTGAGGAAGAGGTGATCCAGCGGCACCAGCACATCGCGCCCTGCGGGTTCCACAGCCACAGGTGTCTCGATCTTCGCGGCCGCGGCCTTGTTCCCCGTCTTGTGGGCACGCGATGCAGCAGCCTTCTTCGGCTTGGCAATGACAGTCATTTCAGGTTCCTTTGCAGATGAAGTTGAAGAGAGATGCCGGGTTCCTAGATTCAGAGCCCTTCGATGAAGGGTTCCGGTACGCATCGGCCTCCTACCCGGAGCTGGCCGCCGTTTTCCTGAGTTCTTCGCCCGGTGAACGACAGCGACTGCGATGACGGGGGAGCAAGGGGGAAGCATTCGTAACGCGCCAGCGTTATGAACACCCCCTTGCAGGCGAAGCCGGTCCTCCGGCAGCGCGGGCGCAGAGTCACCGGACAAGGCGAAGGACTCAGGCAAACGGCAGCACTGCAGGAGGTCGACGCGTACCGGAACCGCCGCGCGGCGAGCGCCTCTACCTGCCGCAGGCAGGTCTGATCAATGGATGTTCAAGGGGCGCAGCACCTGCGCCAGGGATGCGCAAGGCTGGCCACCAGGCCAGTCCCCATGAGGGGATGAGCGCGCATGCGCGAACCTGGAGCAGCCCGACAGCGGCGCAGCCGCTGGGGCGCCCGCATCAGGCACCGCTGTGCGCATCGCCGCGGCCCTTGCGTTCCACCGATCGGCCCTTACTTTTTCAGCATCAGGCCGGCCAGCGCACAGGTGAGCCGGCCGGCCGACCACGCGAACCAGAGATCACCGACGGCGCCGTTCTTCCGGACAGAGCAAAGCTGGAACGGCGCTTGCAAGAGACCGCCATGCTCACCACGGACCAGAAAGAGACCATCCTTCGCCGGGCCGGCGTCGCCGTTCCAGCCTTTCCCTCCCGCCGTCCTTCCGATCAGCAGCAGCAGTCAGACGCCGAGCCGATCCTCAAGGGCCGCATGCTGGCCGACGGTCGACAGAAAGCAGTCGAGCACTGGGCCCGGACCATCGATGCCCTCTTCGTCGAGTATTCGGCCGCCCGCGCCGCCAGGAGCCTGCGCGACGCCGAGGAAGCTCGCCAGCTGGGCGCGCTGCGCCACGCGGCGGGCGGCTCGACCGCATGACACAGCCGTCCAGTGACCAACCCGCCCCGGCGGAGCAATACCCGCTCACGCCCGACGGGCGCTACCTCGTCGTGCGCGGGCGCCTGTGGCGCGCCGTCAACCCGGGTCTGACTCGCGAGGAGCGCCAGCACCTGGTCGACCGGCTGATGGACGCCCGCCGAGCGGTGGCAGCAGCCCGGCGCAGCGGCGAAGCCGCTGCGCTGCGCCAGGCCCGAGACCGGGTGAACGCCGCCAAGCTCGCCCTGGGCGAGCGCGGCCCGGTCTGGTGGACCGACGGCGCGCCAGACCTCAACCGCCGTCTGGTGCGCAACACCCCGTACGCCAACTGGTTCGCAGAGCGCACCGGCAAGGCCGGTCCGGACGACCCGCAGCCAGGCTGAGGGTGTACGCAAGGAGCAAGCCAATGGGCATGGGCTTTCTTTCCAGCATCGGGCGTGTCGAGGCGGCCGAGAACGAGGACGCCGATCCGGTCGGTGGGCCACGAGACCCCGTCGCGCGCTTCACCGACGCCGCGGTCGACGTCGGCCTGATCCGTCCCGAGAAGATCCGTGCGTAGACGCAGTGCCGCAGTGCCGCAGTGCCTATGAACGGGCGAGGGATGCTCATGGAACTCGCGTAGGCCACTCGAGGGGGCGATAAACGTGAGCATCGTCGGGAAGGGTGAATCACTCCGGCTTGCGTGGACTCCGGGGAAGTCGCAGCAACTGCGCACACCTGCAGCGCCCGCTGAAGAACAGACGGCCAAGGCCGCCCCAGGCATGCCGCCGCCCTTGTAACGGCAGTGCTGCAACGAGGATTACGCCGACGCCGCCGTCGCGCTGACCGCTGCAGACGCCGAAGGCGCCTGGCTCTCCACCACGGCCGCCTTGCGCGCAGCAGGTTGAGGGTTCGTCGGGTTCGTCTTCTTGCGGCTGGGCAGGGCCTTGGACACCGGCGCCTTCTTCGCCGTCACGGCAGGCTCCGACCCCGCCATCGGCGTCTTCGGACGGGTGCTTTTCTTGGCTGCGTTCGGAGCGCGCGCCGTCGTGGCCGCGCGGCCCTTCCTCGCCGGCGACTTCTTCACCGGCGGCTTGACCGCTGGTGTGGACGCCGAACCGACCGCAGATCCGGCACCAGCCTTCACAGCCAACTTCTTCCGCGAGGCCTTCACCGGATGCGTCGCCGGGTCGGCGGGCGCTGCAACCGCAGCGGCTGGAGACGCCGTCGCGGCCGCCGACGTCTTCCTTGATTTGCCTTTCGCTGAGCCGGCGCGCGATTGGATCCGCTTGGACGCAGCCGGCTTCGCCGGCACTTTCGTCGCGGGCGACTCGGCGACCGGTGCGGCGGCTGCCGGTGCCGCCGCACCGATCGCGAAACTCTCGAGCGTTCGACCGGCAGCGATGGCTTCGCGCAGCCACGCCGGCCTCGGCCCGCGCCCGCTCCACTGGTTGCCCTGTCCATCGCTGAACTTCGCGCCCTTGGCCGCAGCGCGACCCTTGCCATTCGTCGCTTTGGTCTTCTTCGAAGCCGAAGGCGACACAGCAGTTGCGGAGGTCGAGGCGAATTTCAGATCGCCAGCCGTGAGGCCGTACGTCGCGATCATGCCGTTGATCTTCGCGATGGCGCCTTTGGCTTCGATCGCCAGTTGCTTTTGAGCGGAGGCCTGGAGAGCAGCAATCTGGCGTGCCAACTGGGCGTAGGTTTGAGTCATGAAGAAATTGAAAGTGTGAAAGTGCAAAGGCTGGAGTCTAATTAATTCGCGCACGCAAATTGGCCTGCGCCGCGAACAATTGCAATCTGACCGAACGCGTGCCGATCGACCGGGACTCATTCATCCGATGGCAGTGGCGGCGCGGTGTCCAGTAACGGCATCTCCCTGGCCAGGATGTACTCGAATGCTTCGCCTGCGTGCCGTGCGGCCGTGAAGATCGCGGTGCGATCGTTCCTGAGCACCTGCAGCCAGCTGTCCAGATAGGCGGCATGCCCCTCGATGGTGGCGTCCACCAATCCGCAGTGCCCCATCACGAACGCCGAGCCGAGCTCGGCCACCAGTTCCTCAAACGCATACGCCGCATCTCCAAAGCGGAGACCGAATTGCCGATTCAACCGGCTCGCATGTCCCGTCCAGTGGACAGTCTCATGAAGTGCCGTTGCGCAAAAGGCTTCCCCGCTGATGAAGCGGCTCGGCCACGGCAGGCGGATCTCGTCGAGCTCCGGCAGGTACATCGCGCGCTCGAAGCCATGCCGGATGGTCGCATCGCAGCCGCCCAGGAGGCGCAAGGCGCTTTCCACTGGGCCACTCGGCGACTTCACCGGTTCGATGCACAGGTCGACCACCTCCGACGGCAATCCATCGATCTGCGCGACGTTGAAGACCCAGAATGGCATGCACAGCAGAACACCGCCGCCCAACCCCTCGTCCCTGCCCTCGTCCCTGCCCTCTTCCGCCCTGCCCTCCTCCTCGCCGGCCTGAACGTTCGCCGCGTCATCTGCATCTTCACCCCTGCGCGCTCTACGCTCGAATCTGCGCTCGAAGTGCGCGCACAGCACGCCACGCTCTCCCTTGCGCACCTGGGCCCCCATGCTCGCTGCCTGCTTGTAAGTCAGCCACACGTTCGATGCATAGCCCTGCTCGATCGCCGCATCCCACAGCAGCAGGACGTTGGCGCCGTGGTACGGCGCACCGGTCTTGCCATTGCGCGGCATGCCGCGCGAAGCCGCCCGCGTCCAGCGCTCTCGGAACACGTTGCCGCCCTTCTCCAGCATCGCGATGATCCGATCGGTGATGACCCGCCGCACATCCATGCGTGCGCCAGTTGAGGCCGCCGAAGCCTTGCCTTTGACAGTGCCTGCTTTTGGTGAGTCCTCGGGGGGTACGGGGGGAACGCCCGTGGCTGTTTGGGTGTCCGCATGGTGCTGACGGGTGAAAGAGGTCGCATGCATGGCTGGGCCTTTCTGCGGGGTGTGCCGCGGTGGTTGAACATCTGCTTTCGGAGCCGCCTCGACGCATGAAGAGCGAGCGCAAGGGCCGATGTCCGGGGACCGCCCGGAGGCCGCAGCCGAGGCGCGAGCCGAGGACCGGGCGAGGACGGTGGCGCAGCCCGAAGCCCTGGACAGCGGCCCGGGCGAGCTATGCGTCGGTCAAGAGGCGGCTTCGAAGGCAGATGCACCGCGGCGCACCCCGCCGGCACAGCGCATCCACGAGCCGTCCGCGCCCTCCAGCGGCCAGCAGGCCATGCCCTCGCCTGCGCGCACGCGCACAAGCTCGAGGGAAAACGTGCAGGACGCCGCAGAAGCCCGGCCCCGCGCTCGCGTCAGGGATGCGCAAGGCGGGCGCAGCCCGTCCCCGCCGGGGGATGAGCGCGACGGCGCGAACCGGAGCAGCCCGGCACCGGCGTGCAGCCGGTGGACGCCCAGCCTTCAATCCATGCACTGCCGTCAAACCAGTGCATCTCCAGAGGCATGCCAGTTGACGAAGCCATGTCCGCACGGATACCTTCCGACGAACGAGCCAGCCGCCATGCACCTCACCGATCCAACAGCAGTAACCGCCGAAGCTGCCCCGCCACACACGACGCCACCCATCGCCACCACGACCCAGGAGCAGCGCAGCGAAGTCCATCGCAAGCTCGGCCGGTGCATGTGCCGGCTCCAGCAGTACGAGCGGCTGATGAAGGCGGTGCTGGTCGAGCACGATCTGAGCGGCACCGTGCACGATTGGCAATCGCGGCGGCAGGCGCGTGTCGAGTTCTTCGCACCCATGACCCTCGGCACCCTGGTCAAGCACTTGAAGCGCAGCTACCTCTCGACCCATCTACCCGGTCAGGAAATCGCTGACGAAGGGAGCGCACCGGAGGTCACGGACCGGATCTGGTTCAGTGTGCGAGCCGGGATGCGGCTCGAACCCGACGCCTTCGCGCAGACAGTCAGCGGCCTGGAAGAACTCGTGGCGCTTCGCAACGAACTGGTGCACCACCTGATGGAGCGGTTCGACCTCTGGAATCCCGGAAGTTGCGCCGATGCCGATGCCTACCTTGAGCGCAGCTACGAGCGGGTCGATCGTCATCTGCTCGAACTGCTGGAATGGGCGCGTCACTCTGACAAGGCGCGCGAGCTCATGGCGAGCGCCCTGGCGAGCGACACCATCCAGGAGCACATCGCACGGACCGTGCCTTCCCCTCCCCTCGTCTTGAATGCCGACTCGAACATCGTGCAATGCCTGCGCGAAGCGCAGGCATTCCTGGCCGTCGACGGCTGGACGCTCCTTGAGGACGCCATCGATTTCATCCGGATCACGTCCGAAGAGGAGGCGCCTTCGCGCTACAACTGCCTCAACTGGCGACAGGTTCTGCGCGCCAGCGGCGTCTTCCAATACGAACGGCAAGCCTTGCCCGAGCGCGAAGGTCTCCGCGTCGCGTACAGAACGAGAACGCGGCGCGGCGCGGATGACGCGACTGCCTTCCTTCAACTTGAGCGTTCTGCCGATACGCCGCATGTCGACCAGTCAAGACCTGTGTGCCGGGCCTGGCCCAACCGTCAGCTCGGGAGACCATGCGGGCGCCTATCGGCCTTGGGCCTTGCGATCGCTCCTGTTGAGGCGGCCGCACGACCCTCTTTCACAAACCATTGGCGTGTCGCCTTGATGCGCGGTGATGGAATGCAACTCGATATCTTCGAACACAGCCGCGAGGTGATGCTGAGGAATGACGCTGTGGATGCGCTCGAGAGGCGCGACGCGTCAGCCGCTCTGCAAGCTTGCGAGCGCCTGGCCCGCGAATATCCAGCCGACGCGTCCTTGTCGGCGCTGCGCGTTCTCAGCGGGTACATCGAGGCGGCCGAACGCGCCCGGCACGACGTGCTTCGTGACCACGAAGCCTTGCGCGAGGCCAGGCAGCTGTTGCAGGAGACGGTCCGATCCGCCGCACAGCGCACTTTCGGGGACCTGGGTGCCGCCGCGTGGCTCACTGCGAGCTGGCAGGAACTCGCACGGCGCGCCGGGTCGCTCGCGTTCGACGCGCGCCATCCGCACGATCATGCGGCGGCCCTCTGGCTGCGCGCGGGCGCTTGGGAGAACGCCGCTCAGGCGGTCGCCGCCATCGAATCGTGGCGCCGGATACCGGCGCCGCTGGCCTGGATGGCCGAGGCCCGATTGCACCTGCTCGGTCTGCGGGCGACCTGGCCGCTGCTCGCGGAACTGGGGTGGCTGTCGCCTGCGCTGCTGGAGGAGGTCGCGCAACGCTCGCCCGACCCGCTCTTGCCGCAGCTGGTACGCGGCTTCGAGGCGAATTTTGAGGCGACCCCCACGAGCGGAGGCGAGACGAGCAGCTTGAGCTGGTTTGCGGCATGGGTGCTCACCGAGCGCCCCGGTCTTCGTGAGCACCTGGCGCTCGCACAGGCCTCGGAGCACAGCGCGCCGGAGCAGGCGATGCGTCTCCTGGTGGAACTGCTGGGCCTGGAGCGGCAGGGCCGCCACGCTGACATCGTGGCCCGACGCAAGCTGCTGCGCGACCTTCAGCCCTCGCTGTATGCGGCCTACATGAAGAGTCGCTGACGATTGAGCTGCAATGCAGAACTTCGCTGACGCGCTATCGGTGCAGGGCTGGGATGCCAAGGTGACCGAAGGCTGGGGCACGACCTGGAACGATCCCAGCTATCCTCACCCGCTCCTCGCCATTTCTCCAGCGTCTTGCATTCAGCCAAAGCCATCCAGCGGATTCCGCGTCCGCGTCCTGGGACGGGCGTGATCGACTGCATCTTCCAGGAGGCAAGCTCCGGGAACCAGGTAATTGGCAGCAGTTGATCCACGAGCCGTTCATCGCGACCGATCCGACGCGGCTGGACCGGGCCTAAAACTGGCCACGCTACCGGACGCCTCGTACCTCAAAAAGGATGCACCCGGATTTCGGCATCTGGAAACGAGGCCACCATGTGTAGCTCTCCCCCTAGTGCCTTGACGTAGTCACGAAGGGTGCTGACAAACATGTCCTCTCGGCGCTCCAGCTTGGAGACGGCAGTCTGTTCGACGTTCAATGCGTGAGCCACTTCCACCTGTGTGAAGTTGCGGCTCTTGCGCAACTCCTGCAGTTGCATCTCGACCAGCATGCCCTCTGCGAGCGCCGCCGAGCGGGCCTGCGCTTCGGGGGTCATCTTCGCGCGCAATTCAGCGAACTTCTTTGCCATTGTTCAGCCCTTCCTTTCTCAGTTCATCGAGGTGCGCGTCATACAACTTGTCCGCGTACGGCACGTTTTCCTCGTACCAGCGATCCTTGCCAGTCTTGTCGCCGCCGATCAGCAGGATCGCCGAGCGCCGCGGGTCAAACGCATAGAGCAACCGGTACGGCCGGCCTTTGTGCTGGATCCGCAGCTCTCGCATATGTCGATGCTTCGAGCCTTTGATGTCTGAGGTATGCGGGTGCCCCAAATTTGGTCCGCGTTCCTGCAGCAAACGCACCGACGCATCGACGCATCGACGGAGATTTGCTCTTCTTCGGTCAATCCGTTCCACCAATCGCCCAACTCATCGGTGTATTCCACGTCCCACGTCATCAGAGATTATGCCCTCGAAGGAATAGTCTGTCAAAGTACTGTTAATGAACCACATGGATGGCGGGCGCAATGCGGTCAGCCTCCGCCCCCGACACCAAGATCCTGTCACTCGCCAACGGGAGCGCCTGGTTCCCGAAGGCCACCAGGTGTTCGGCCACCGGTCCTTGTGCGGCGTGAGCTGGGCTCGTTGACCTCCTGGGCAACGGCCTGAGGATCTCATCCAGGCATTGCAAGGCGGCAGTAAGGCCATGCTTTGGTAAATATTCGGTGAACCCGTAGGTGTGATCGAGAGGCGATCAAGAATCGCTGGACACACTTTGCGTTTTCCCCTACCGTTGCCCCCATGAGTGCGACGGTGTTGGTGGTGCAAACCGATGCGGACGATGAGACATCGCCCGCCCGCACCACGGCCGGCGCTGGCGCGACCCCATTCGCGCAACAGACCGTGACACTGACCAGGCAGGCATATATCGAGCTGGTCATGGCGGCCAAGCAATGGAAGTCGCTGCATGAACGTGCGACGGCGCGTGCGCACTGGGCTGAGCGGCGTCACCAACACGAGATCGAGAAGGCCCGACTTCGGGAGCTGGGCCTGCGCGAGGAATTGGCGTTGGCTCGGGCGCAGATCCTCGATCTGCGCCAACGGGTGTTTGGTGTCAGGACGGAGCAGTCGATGTTCGTTGCGCCGTCAGGCCGTGCGGTTGCAGGTGCGCCGCGCCCCAGGGGTCAGCAGCGCGGGCGCCCGGGCCACGGTCGCAGGCGTGCGGCTGAGCTGCCCGCGCGATGCGAGACGATCGAGCTGGACGCGGTTTGTCCGAAGTGCGGGCAAGGCCTGAGTGCGTTTCCCGGCACCGAGGACAGCGAGGTCGTGGAGCTGGAGGTCAAGGCCTACCGTCGCGTGATCCGGCGCCAACGCTATCGGCCCACGTGCCGATGCGGCTGCCTGGCCGGCATCGTCACCGCGCCGCTGCCACCCCGCCTGATCCCCCGCGGCAAGCTGGGGGTGTCGGTCTGGGTGAACGTGCTGTTGTCCAAGTTCTCGTACGGTCAGCCCACGCACCGCCTGCTGCACGACTGGTTTGATCAAGGCTTGCGGATCTCGCAGGGCACCATCACGGACGGCCTCAGGCGGCTGGCGCCGCTGTTCGAGCCGCTCGGGCAAGCCTGGTCGAACCAGCTACGAGCGCAATCGCACTGGCACGCCGACGAGACGCGCTGGGAAGTGTTCGTGGAACACGAGGGCAAGATCGGTCACCGCTGGTATCTGTGGGTGTTCCAGGCGCAGGACGTCGTGCAGTTCATCCTCGATCCGTCTCGCTCGGCACGGGTTCCCGGGGCGGCGCTGCGGGGCGTGGAGTCGGGCATCCTGAGCGTTGACCGGTACGCGGCGTACAAGAAGTTTGCGACCCAGACCCCAGGGATCAGCCTGTCGTATTGCTGGGCGCATCAGAGAAGAGACTTCCTCAGAATCGCCAACGACCACCCCGCGCTGTGGAGTTGGGCGATGGATTGGGTGGACCAGGTCGGCCTGCTGTATCACCTGCACGGGCGCCGCCGCCAGGCCTATGGCGATGCCGGGTGCATCGACACGGCCGTCTTCATCGAGCGGGACCGGGATCTGCGCGAAGCGGTGAACGCCATGCAGCGCAAGTGCGACGACGCGCTGGGCAACTCGCTGCTGGCCACCCCCGCGCGCAAGGTGCTGCAAAGCCTGAAGGCGCACTGGTCGGGCTTGGTGGTGTTCGTCGAGCACCCGTGGCTGGATCTGGACAATAACGCTGCCGAACGCGCGTTGCGAGCGGCGGTGGTCGGACGCAAAAACTTCTACGGCTCGGGCAGCCAGTGGTCGGGCGAGTTGGCGGCCACGGTGATGAGCCTGCTGATGACGACCAGGCTATGGAAGATCAACGCACGCACCTGGTTGATTGCGTACTTGCAAGCTTGTGCCGATTCGGGCGGGCGTCCGCCCGCGCAGCTCAGCGCCTTCGTGCCCTGGCAAATGAGTGCATCGCAGTTGGCCACCATGCGAGCGAGCCACCGGGGATTCGACGCTTCATGACACGCCATACATGAAACGCTACTGCGGACGGGACTTCACGGACGAGGACTTGCACACCATCGTGCAGCTGATCGAGCGCAACCCGCAACTCAAGCGTGCGCCGCTGTCGCGGCTGGTATGCGAGCGGCTGAACTGGGTTCGCCCGGACGGCCGCTTGAAGGACATGACGTGCCGGGTGGCGATGCTGCGCATGCAGGCCGACGGGCTGCTCACATTGCCAGCGTCGCAAATGGGTCAGCACCGCCGCCGGCCCGAATTCCTGCCCACGCCGCACACCGACGCTCGACCTGTGGTGACGCAGCCGGTGCACGAGCTCGGAGCGATCCAGCTGCACACCGTGGCCGCAGGCCATGCGCAATCGCGACGGTGGAACGAGTACATGGCGCGCTATCACTACCTGGGCTACACGCCGATGTCGGGAAGCCAGATGCGCTACTACGTGTATGCCGGTGAGCAATTGGTCGCCTTGCTCAGCTTCGGGGCCAGCGCATGGAAGCTCAGTGACCGTGAGCGCTTCATCGGCTGGAGCGAGTCCCAGCGGCAGAAGAACCTGCAACTCGTGGTCAACAACGCCCGCTTCCTGATCCTGCCCTGGATCCAGTGCAAGGGACTTGCCTCCAAGATCCTCGCGCTGGCCGCGCGGCAACTGCCGCGCGAATGGCACCAGCGCTACGGCTATCGTCCCGTCCTGCTGGAGACCTTCGTGGAAAGCCCTCGCCATCGCGGCACCTGCTACAAGGCCGCCAATTGGGTGCACGTTGGACAGACCGTCGGGCGCGGCAAGAAGAGCCGCGTGCACAGCCAGATCGTGCCCATCAAGGACATCTGGATGTACCCCTTGCGCAAGGACTTCGGCACCGTCCTCTGCCAGTAGCCACCGCTCTACGGGTTCACCGAATATTTACATGCTTTGTCGCCATGTATTGGTAACTTGTTGATTTGATTAGATTTCTAGAAATTGTACGGATTCCGATGTGATAAGTCCTGACGCTCCGAAGACTGGGACGGAATTTCCGACTACTACGAATTCGATCAAGACAACCCCCGCGTCGCTGTCCTGGTCGACGAACGGATTGCGCAGCAGATCGATGTGCTGATTGATCCGGAGTTCGGTCGCCCCGGTCGCGTCAACGACACGAGAATCATCAGCAAGACGCCCTACCTCGTGGCGTACCGCGTTCTTGGGCGATGCAATAGGAATTCTTCGTGTGTTGCACAGCAAAGCCGGCAAAGCTCGATGTAGAAATCCCGCTTCGTCGCGTCGTCCAGATACATCAACGTCTTGATGTGCGTCCAACTCAATTGTCCCCGCAGTGCGGAGACAGTCTGTTCGTCCGGAAAAGTCTCCGCGACGCGGAGACAATGTCGAAGTTGCTTTTCGCCCCAGCCACGACCGTACTGGCTCGTCAGCTGGAGGGCGACGGTTCGAACGACCTGTTCGCCATAGGCACCGCGCTCGCCCTTCAGCACATGGGACCGTAGACGCCGCCCGATTTCAAACATTCCATCGGTGCCATAGAACGCCGGATCCGACTGAGCGCGAGCGCCCTCCCCTACATACCGGCAACCCCCTGCGCGAGCGCGAAATCCAGCAGCACCCGATCGGATGGGTCTTCGGGCCAGGTGATCTGCGCGAGCCACCGATGAAAGGTGGTCGCTGCGACCCGGCTGCCCGGACCATCGCGCCGCCAAGCGCGTGCGATCGGAACGGCCATCTCATCCAGCCGATCGGCCTCGAACCGGGATCGCATCTCAGCCTGCATGGCTTCAGGCATTTCGAGGTAGAGGGCTTTGGCTTTCTGCATCCGGTCGTGATCCCACAGCTCGCGGATCCGGTGCATGCGCTCTCCCTCCGTCAGCGCGGGCGCAGGCCGCGCTGCGGGCGGCGGCGGCAAGGCTGCAGGAGGGACAGGCCCCTTGACCCCCGCATAGCCCTTCTTGAGGGCATCCTTGAAATATGCGGCCGGCGACTTGAGGGCTGGTAGCGACTGGCTGCGCAGGCGCTGCTCGACGTGTTCCAGCGTGCCCCGCAGTTGGCCCTCGTCGGTCGTCGCGTACAGATCCTGAGCCTCGTCCTGCTTCATGCCGAGCGCGATCAGCTTGCCCACCAGCTCCAAGTCAAAGACGTTGCGGCTCGGATCGTCGGCGGCGCCCAGGCGCTGCTGGACCTTCGGCACGACCCTGAACTGGATCTCTTCGATGCGCCGGCCGCGCTTGTGCTCGATGAGCTCGAGGCTGAAGTCTTCGCACAGCGCGTCGATCTCCGCGAGAGCCTTGCTGATCACGTCGCGCTTCAAGAACCGGTAATCGACCTCGGTGATGTCGCTGCGTCCGGTCAATACCGCCGCCCACCACAGAACATCCTCTCGCATCGACAGTCGGCCGGGCGACGTGAGGTAGCGCGCGCCGATCTCGTACAGCACGGCGGCCGGGTAGCTGCGCATCTGGCCGCTGATCTCGAGCAGCACCCGGGTGTATTGGTGAGGCTTGACCAGGCGCTCCCGGATTTCTTCCGGGTAGCGCCAGGTGACGACGCACGGCCGCCCCCTCCCCTGCTCTTCGATGGTGACTGTGCCGAGCAACTGCGAGGACACCCAGCGCTTCAGCCCGCTGCCGCTGGTCGACCATTCGATCGTCGTCGCCTGCATGTCGCGCAGGTGGGATTTCAGGAGTTCGGTGTTGTTGGAATTGAATCGGGCGTCGCCGATCAGCTCGCTGAGCGCCAGCTTGTAGACGGGTTCGTCGACCCCCTGCCGCTGCGAGTGGTACAGCAGCGCGTTGTAAATGCGGCGCGACAGGAGCGTGAGGCGGCCGCGCTTGGGACGAATGGCGATGGCCTCATTGGCCTTGGCGACGCTCTGGTCCTCGGGAACTGCCGGGGGCTTCGGTGGGGGCCGCGAAAACTCACCCTCCTCCATGGTGTCTTTCAGTGAATCAGGTCAGTTCACATCATGCATCTGACTTGTGAATTGGTCAATTCACATTTAGAACCCGCTGCGTCTTGAGTCATTTGAAAAGAACACTTGGGGAAATTGAAGAGTTGACGGGCCGGTTTTTCCCATCACGACAATGACTTACGTGCCGACGTGTGAGTACGGCTGGGATTCATTGTGAGATCGATTGGGGTTTAATGTGAGAGCGAATGGGATTTCGCGCCGTCGAATGTGTGTCCGGATGGGATTTGACGTGAGTGGACAAGGGCTTATGGGGCAGCTGGAGCGCTTGTGAGCCCCCCGAAGGCGCGTTGAGGGCCGCAAGGCAGCCAATGCGTCGGTTCGATGGCCTTGGACACCCCTTTGGGGAGTGCTCGTGAAGCCCCGATCCGGCCGGTTTCCCAATCACTCTCACACTTCGCAGGCCCCGAACACTGCTGAATCTCACGAATCTTGTTCATTCTACGGATTCCAATAGAATCGCCGAATTCCGTCGAACGAGGCTCTTCAAATATGGCGCTCCCCGCTCCTGCCGATGCTGGAAACCAGGTTTCCGCACTTCCCATCACCGCCCCGCCCTCCTCTGTCCGTGCGAGCATCGACATGCCGCGGATCGCAGCCCTGGCGACCCGCGCCAGCTCCATGGTCGAGCAGATCCGCGGCCGCTTGCTGGCGCCCGAGGCCAGGAAGGTCGCACCGGTCTACTCTACCGCTCAACTGGCGGCCTTGTGCGGGGTTGACAAGGCGCATGTGGCGTATCGGATCACGAAGGAAGATCTTCCCTCCGGCCGGCTGACGCCGGCCGGCGGCAAGCGCAACTTCGAGCTGAATGAGCTGCGCTCGTGGACCCGCACCTACCGCGCCGACAAGATGCGCCCCGCGGGCAAGAAGGCGTTCACCATTGCGGTGGGCAACTTCAAGGGCGGCGTGGCCAAGACGACCACCGCGATGGTGCTGGCGCAGGGACTGAGCCTGCGCGGGCACCGCGTGCTGGCCATCGACACCGACCCGCAGGGATCTTTGACGACTCTGCATGGTCTGCTTCCCGAAGCCGAGATCAGCGAGGACATGACAATCGCTCCCTTGTGCGATGGGACCGAATCGGACATCCGCTATGCGATCCGCTCGACCTACTGGGATGGGCTGGATCTGGTGGCGGCCGCCCCCTTCCTTTTCTCGGCGGAGTTCGCCCTGCCGGCGCGCCAGATGCAGGAACCCGGCGCCAAGTTCTGGGACGTGCTGAACATCGGCCTCGAGAGCGTGCGCGATCTTTATGACGTGATCGTGATCGATACCCCGCCGTCGCTGTCGTACGTCACCATTAACGCGCTGTGGGCGGCGAACGGCATCATCGTTCCGGTGCCACCGTCGGGCCTGGACTTTGCGTCCTCGGCGCAGTTCTGGTCGCTGCTGGCCGACTTGGGCGGTAACCTGGACGCGCAAAGTGGAGATCGCGCGGGCAAGGCCTTCGACTTCCTGCATGTGCTGCTCAGCCGGGTGGACCCGAGCGACCCGGCCACGCCGGCGGTGCGGCAGTGGATACAGGCCACCTACGGCGAATACACCCTGCCGGTGGAGATTCCGAAGACCAGCGTGACCAGCAACAAGGCCGCCGAGTTTGCGACGGTCTATGACGTGCAGAAGTACGAGGGCGCTGCCAAGACCTACAAGCGCGCCGCCGACGCCTATGACTCGTTCGTGGAATTGGTGGAGCAGTCGGTGGTGAGCAGTTGGCAAGACAAGGCGCAGGTGCAATGAGCGGCAACGAAGCTGGCGCCACGGCCTCCACCGCGACCTTCGGTGGAAACCTGGTTTCCACGGCACCGACCAAGCTGTCGCGACCGCCAGGATGTAGCGAGGGGCGGCGGCGGACGCGCTCAATGTATGGAGAGGGCATGCCGGTGCCCCAAGAGGGCAGCAAGAAGGAGGGCGATCCGGTGATGAAAGCTCGCCCCGCGGGACCCTCGTTCGCAAGGCGCTGCGCGGCTGGTGGAAACCTGGTTTCCATGGCCCAGGATACCTCTCACGTGTGGAAACCAGGTTTCCACACCCCCAAACCCAAAGGATGGTCGCGCCTCGGCGGAAGCCAAATTCCGGCTCGCCGCAACGTCCGTGGAAACCAGGTTTCCACCGCAATGGAGACTCAACATGGCTAGTACCCGCAAGCGACTCGAAGCACTGACAGCTGGGTTGTCGATCCCGGAGGTGCCGCCCGCCGCAGCGCCCAGTGCCGCCCCGGCCGCGCCCGCGCACCCCCGCTTCCCAGGCGCCGCGGCGGCTGTGGAAACCAGGTTTCCACTGGCCCAGGTGGGGCATCCCGCGCCGCGGACAGGGCCTGGCCAGATGCTGGCCTTCCGCGGCCAGATGCAAGCGGTGGAGGGCGAACTCTCGGCGCTGCGCGAGCGCCTTCGCCAGTACGACGGCTCGACGCCCGCGCGCAAGCTGGATCCTTCGACCATCCAGCCCACCCGCTGGGCCAACCGCCATGCGGCATCCTTCGAGAATGCGGATTTCGCGGGCCTCAAGGCCGACATCGAACAGGCCGGCGCCAACGTGCAGCCGATCCTGGTGCGGCCCGTGCCCGACCAGACCGACCGCTACGAGCTGGTGTTCGGGCATCGGCGTCACCGTGCCTGCCTGGAATTGGGCATCCCGGTCCTGGCGGTCATCTGGACCGATGAACTGGGCGATGCCGAACTGTTCGCGGCGATGGACCGAGAGAACCGGGAGCGCGCCGATCTCTCCGCGTACGAACAGGGCATGATGTACCAGCGCGCGCTCGAGGAGCAGCTGTTTCCGACCCAGCGCCAGCTCGCGGAGAAGCTGGGCGTGAGCCACACCTGGGTCCGCAAGGCGCTGATGGTGGCGCAGTTGCCGCCGGCCGTGGTCGAGTGTTTTCGCAGCCCGCTGGAGATCAACCACCGACATGCGGAGCAGCTCAACGCGGGCCTGGAGAAGGACCGGCGTGCGGTGCTCAAGCGGGCCGAAAAGCTGCGTGGCCAGAAGCTCGCCCCGGCCGTGGTGGTGGCGCGCCTGCTGGGGCTCGATCCGGTGTTGAAGGCGCAGAAGATCCCGGTGCAGAGTCAGGGCAAGACGGTGGGGTCGTGCCAGCAGGCTGCCGACGGTGGCGTGACCATTTCCTTGCTGCCGGGCGCGATCGCGGACCTGCCTTCAGAGGCGATCTCGGTCGCGATCGCAGACGTGTTGGGAAAGCTTCGCGCACAGGGGTAGGGCGCGGCGCGAGCGGCAGGATAGGGGAGGGTGGGGCGCCAATGTGAGTGCCATTGGGAAACTTGCGCCGCGCAAATTCATGGCTTGCTCCCTGCGGCGTCATGCGCGACTTTGCCCCGGCGCGGCGAAGCTTGTCGAGGTGGCGCGCCATCCGCCAGCGCGTCCAGAGCGCCACCAACACCAGTGAGATGCCGCCATCGACGAGCGCGACAAGCTTGAAGAGCGTCGAGGCCCTCGTACAGAACAGAGATCGGGCGTCGTGGGCAGTGGGGCAAGCCGAATTGGCAGGCGGCGATGACTAGGCGCAAGGATGCCCGGCCTGCCCGCTGGCGTGCGAGAGGCTTGCTTTGTGCCGCGTCCGATGGAAAAGGGCGCGTACCTAATCGCGCAGCGAATGCGAACCGGAGAAGCCGAAGGCGGATGCCCCAGCGATGGCGAGCCCCAGCGCCGAAGCTCGCTAAGATGACTGACGCCTTCGTCGGTAGTCAGGTCTGAGGCCCCGTCCGCCCAAGCGGTGTGCTCCTTCGATTCGTTAAATGACCGCGAGCGCTCACTCACTAATTTGCGACCAAATGACACAGCAAGAATGCATGTGCTACGCAGCACCTCGGGGCTAAAAACTCAACGCCGACAACGCAGCGACTTGTAGGGGAACGGCAGCGCATGCTATGATTGCTAGCAATCTAAAGGAATGACAGCAATGTCGACGATCACCATCCGCGATATTCCCGAGGACGCACACGCTGCCCTCAAGGTCATGGCAGCCGACGCGCACAAAGGCGGTCGGCGCAGCGTGGAAGGCCTCGCCCGGACGCTCCTGGTCGATGCGACGCGCAGAAGGGGGCCGGGCCTGGGCAGTCAGCTCGCCGCCATTGGCCGCCAGTTCCAGGCCAGCCTCGCTGCCGCCGGGGAAGGCATGAGCGATGAGGAGATCGATGCCGTGTTCAGGCGCTCGGGTGAGCAGAACGAACCGGCGACGTTCGAATGATCCTGCTCGATACGAACGTCCTGTCAGAGCCTCTGAAGCCTCACCCCGCCGCCGCCGTGATCGCCTGGCTGGACGACCAGGTGGTCGATCAACTATGCATCAGCGCGGTCACTGTCATGGAGATGCTCGACGGCGCGGCCCGCCTGGATGTCGGCGCCCGCCGGTTGCGTCTCGAGGAAGCCATCAACAGCCTGATTGCGCGATTCAGGTGCTTGCCGTTCGACGAGTTCGCCGCCCGGTCCTATGCGCAGATGGCGGAAAGGGCGCGTCGGGCAGGGCACACCATTTCCATGGGTGACGCCCAGATCGCGGCCGTTGCGCACGCCAATGGCATCGAGGCAGTGGCGACCCGCGACACCGGGCCGTTCGAGGCGATGGGCCTGCAAGTGCTCAACCCATGGACTGCGTAGCTGGCCGAGTGCCCACGGTTCTCACTGAAACGGGCCAGCAGAACAGAGTCGACTACCGGCAACGGGACTTGATCTCGCTTTTAGAGCCATCGTGCTACTGCCCACCGAGATAAAAACCCAACGTCATCAATGACTTAGGAAGATGATCTCAGAAAAGTGGCGGCGCGTCGGCTAAAAATCGCATTGATGATTATGTAGATAATCATCAGGTTGAATCGTCAAAACCCAACATCCGCTGGGCATGAAAGGGGAGGTCGTGCGGTTTCACACACGCGTGCGATCGATGCAGAACCGTCCAGCTTTTAATCGGCTATCTTCGTTGTGCCATGACCGCCGTCCCCACGCCATCGCAGCTCGCACGCATTGACGACGAAGAACTTTCGCACCTCGCCGTGAGCTGGCGCGCGCGCGCTGGCTACGGCGATCGGGATGCTTTCGGCGTCGCGCATGCACTGGAAGTCGAGCGGCGCCGCCGGTTGCGCGAAAGCCAATTGCACCAGCTGGCGCCCGAACCGATGGCGCCTCGGCCCTGGTGGAAGTTCTGGCAGAGTTCGCCGTCGGGCTCCGGCGGCGGGCCGATGTCCCCCACGTGAAAAAGCCGCCACCCCGCAAACTCCATCGCGGGCATTTCGCCTTCATGCGGGCGCTGACCCAGGGCCTGGACGAGCGGGCCAGCTGGGACCGGTACCTGCGGCTCGAAGGCGAGCACACCGATCTGCGCACGGTGCGCCGGACCATTGCCTGGATCCGCGACGCGTTCGCGGCTGCGGCGCGGCGCGAGCAGAAGCCGGGCACGGCGCGGCTGATCCTGCTCGACCCGGACCGCTTCACAGTCGCACCGGCCCTGCCGAGCCTGGCCGAGTTCGCGGCCGTGAAGGGCCTGGAAGACTTCTCCGAGGCCGAGCAGATCGAGGCCTACGAAGCCGCGTATCCCGCTGGGGGTCGCGGAGGGCAGGGCGGTAACAAAAGCGCTGGGTCGGCCCGGCCGTCGCGCCGCGCCCGCGTCATCGATCACCAGTTGCAGGCGCTGCGCTGGCTCGAGGGGCTGGTGGTCCAGGACCCACGCCCAAGCGACAGCGTAATGGCCTGGCTGCACCCGTCGCTGGCCGCCCGGCTCGCGCGCGCCGGCTTGCCGACCCTCGTCGCGTTGGTCGAGCGCATCAACGGCATCGGTGCCCGCTGGTGGGTCCAGGTGCCCGGGGTGGGCGAGCGCAAGGCGGGTCGGATCCTGGACTGGCTCCATGCCAACGAAGCGGTCCTCGGCTTGCGCGTCGGTGCGCACGTCGCCACGCCGCGGGCGCAGCAGACACCGACAGCCTTGGCCTCGGTCGTGCCTGCGGCCACGGCCCTCGTACCCTTTGAAAAATTCGTTCTGCCCGCCAAGCTCGATGGCAGCGAGGGGCGCTACCGCGCGCCACAGGCGAAGTGCCTTGTCCTGGCGGTCAACGACCATGAAGCCATCGGCGCCTGGCTGGCCTCCCAGCGGCCGGGCGATGGGAGCAGGGAACTGTCGTCGACCCAGCGCTCCTATCGCAAGGAAGCGGAGCGGCTGCTCCTCTGGTCGATCCTCGAGAGGAAGAAGGCGTTGTCGTCGTTGTCGGTGGAGGATGCGAGCGCCTACCGCGGCTTTCTCGTCGAGCCGCCGTCGAGCTGGTGCGGGCCGCGGCACCATCAACGCTGGTCGCCGATGTGGCGGCCGCTCGAAGGGCCGCTGACACCGGCGGCATTGCGGCAGTCCCTGATCATCCTGCGCAGCCTGTTCGCGTTCCTCGTGAGCCAGGGCTACGTGGTGGGCAACCCGTTTGCGGCGGTGATTCTTCCGCAGAACCCGCAGGGGCCGCTGGGCTCGAGTCGGACCCTGAGCTTTGCGCAGTGGGACCACCTCGACGCCTTGCTGCAGGACCATGTCGACACGGAAGCCGGGCGACGTCTGCGACGCGGCATGCGCTGGCTCTATGCCACTGGGCTTCGCCTGGCCGAAATCACGAGCGTCAAGTGCGAGGACCTGGAGCGGGTCGAGTACAAGGCGGCCGATGGAGCGACGACGACCGGCTGGCTGCTGTCGGTGATCGGCAAGGGCGGCTGCAGCCGCCAGGTGCCGGTGCCCGCGGAACTGGTCGAGGAGCTCGGCGACGAGCTGGCGCGGCATGGCTTCGAGCGGGGCGTGGGGGCGGTCAGCAACCAGGGCATCCATGTGATGGCGCGCTTCGACACGGAGCTCGAGCGGCCGGTGGGATGGTCGGCTTCTGGGCTGTACCAGGCGCTCAAGGCGTTCCTCGCGCAGGCCGCCGTCAGCGTCGAAGGCGTTGACGCTCAGCAACTGAGAAAAGCCAGTACGCATTGGCTGCGCCATTCCCATGGGTCGCACGCGCTGCAGGGCAGGGAAGGACAGGCGCCGGTGCCGATTGAGGTGGTGCAGAACAACCTGGGGCATGCATCGGTAGGGACGACGTCGATGTATCTGACGACCGCAAAGGGCGAGCCGCCTGACGGCGATGCGGGGATTTGGGAAGTCAAATCAGGATTGACGCAGGATTCTTCACCCGATGATTTGCACATTCAAGCAGCGGTTCCCCACTGATGGCCAGAAGAGAATTCGGGCAGCATGTTTCGGCAGCGCGCAATTGCTCGCCTGTGCTCGCCCTCGAACGCGAGGCCGGTGACCTGGTCGACGAATTGCGCAAGGAACATCAGCGTGAACTCCCGCAAAGCAACTTCTAAGGCACGTGCGCCCGTCCTCCAGGCCATGGTCCAGTCTAGCGCTGCAGAGCCCATCGAAACCTCGTTCGCTGAAGTGGTCGGCCTCATTGAGCAGGCCAGGCGACGGGCGTATCAGGCGGTCAACACCGAACTCGTCGACCTGTACTGGCAGATCGGCCAGTACATCAGCGGCAAGCTGGCCGCAGCCGTTTGGGGTGAAGGCGTGGTGGACCGCCTGGCGCAGCATCTGGCGCGCACGATGCCAGGGCAACGCGGCTTCACACGCAGAAACCTGTTCCGAATGCGGCAGTTTTTCGAGGCGTACAACGGCAACGAGAAAGTGACGCCGCTGGTGACACAACTGCCGTGGACGCACAATTTGATCATCCTCACGCAGTCCAAGCGTCCCGAAGAGCGCGAGTTCTACTTGCGCCTGGCCGTGCAGGAACGTTGGGGCAAACGTGAGCTGGAGCGGCAGTTTCGGCTGGCCGCCTTCGAGCACGCGTTACTCGCTCCGCCAAGAATGTCACCGGCGGTGGCACAAACTCATGGCGATACCGCAGCCGGCGTCTTCAAGGATGCATACGCGGTCGAATTTCTGGACCTGCCGGCTGACCACACCGAGGCCGACCTGCACCGGGGCCTACTGGGCCAGTTGCGTGCCTTCCTCACCGAACTGGGCCGTGATTTCTGCTTCGTCGGCTCGGAGTTCCCGGTGCAGGTCGGCGGACGTGATTTCGCGCTCGACCTGCTGTTCTTTCACCGCGGCTTGAACTGCCTGGTCGCGATCGAGCTGAAGGTGGACCGTTTCGAACCTGAGCACCTGGGCAAGCTCAACTTCGACCTCGAAGCCTTGGACCGGGATGTGCGCAAGCCACATGAAAACCCGGCCATTGGCGTGTTGCTGTGCGCGTCGAAGGATAGCGAGGTGGTCGAGTACGCGCTGAGCCGGACACTGTCGCCGGCACTCGTGGCGCAGTACCAGACGCAGTTGCCGGACAAGCAGATGCTGGCGGCCAAGCTGCATGAGTTCTATGTCCTGAACGCGCCAGAGGTGCAAACACCCAGCCGAGGGGCAAAGTGACGGCAACTGTTTGAGTTGGAGATCGTCCAGATCGACCACACTCAGTCGGATGCTTTGTGGTCGATCCGTGGTTTCGACGCACCATGGGGCGGCCCTGGCTGACCTTGGCAATCGATGTGGCCACACGATGTGTGATGGGCTTCAAGCGCCACCCGACTCGCCGCCCCCGCGCGGCTGTCGATGAACCCATCCGCGGCCAATTGGTCGTACACAGTAGATACGGTGGTCCGCGATAAACCGCGTTCAGCTGCGAGCGCTCGCGTCGAGGGAAGGGTCGACCCTGGCGCGAAGGTGCCGTCACCAATCCGTGCTCGAAGCTCTTCATAGAGAGCTCGGCTGAGCCCTTGAGGTCGTCCGCTTGGCGTTCCCATGCAACTGGCCCAATGAAATACTACAGAAGTGGATATTTTCAACGAGCCGGCACCGAGGCACAGTTGCGTCTAGTTGCCCCGTCGGCGGCCATTTTTCAAGGAATGTTCCATGTACCTACCCAAGCAGTTCGTAGAGCCGCGGATCGAAGAACTTCATCGCATCGTCCGAGAGAACTCGCTAGGGATGCTGCTGACGAACACCGCTGCAGGCCTTGAGGCGAATCATCTGCCGTTTCTGCTTGACGGCGATCAGCAGGCCGGCGGGATTCTGCTAGCCCATGTGGCGCGCGCCAACCCCGTGTGGCGCGAGGTGGCGAACGGCGACGACGTCCTCGTTGTGTTCCGCGGGGTCCACGGCTACATCTCGCCGAGCTGGTATCCGGGCAAGCATGAGACGCATCGGCGAGTTCCAACTTGGAACTACGAAGTCGTTCATGCTCACGGCACGATCCATGTTCGCGACGACGAGAAGTTCTTGCGGGGCGTGGTAGCAAGACTCACTCGGCAGCACGAGTCCGACCAGCCTCAACCCTGGAAGATGGGAGACGCTCCGCCGGACTACTTGGCAGAAGAGCTCAGCCACATCGTCGGCATCGAAGTCTGTCTGACCAGACTCGAAGGCAAGCGCAAGTTGAATCAGCACCACGAGACTCGTGATCGCGAAGGCGCGATTCGTGGCCTCGAGGAGCGTGGGAACCACGGCTTGGCGCAGGCCATGAAGGGCACAGCGAAGTAACCGACATGACCAACTATCGACTTCACTGCTTCAAGGAGTCAGGCAACTCGTACAAGGTAGCCCTTGCGCTATCTGTTTCGGGGCTCACATGGCAGAAGATCAACGTTGACTACTTCAACGGCGAAACCCGGCGCCCCGCTTGGCGCGCCGAGGTGAACGAACTCGGCGAGGTGCCCGTCCTAGAGGCCGACGGGCGCAAGATGACCCAGTCGGGTGTCATCCTCATGCGCCTGTCGGAGCGAGCGGAGAACCTGCGACTCGCTTCCAACGAGCACGAGGAAGTATTGCGCTGGCTGCTCTTCGACAACCACCAGTTCACCGCCAACCTGGCGAGCTACAGATGGCTGCGGACGTTTGCCAAGCCGTCGCCCAATGAGGCAGTGCTGGCCTACATGCGGCAGCGAACGATGGCCGCATTCGACATCGTTGAGCGCCATCTTGAGCGTGCTCCGTACATCATCGGCCGTCGCCTCACGATAGCGGACATCTCGATGGCGGGCTACGTGTTCTACCCGAAGGAAGAGCTCGGGTTTGACATCCGAGCCGAATATCCACACATGTGGGACTGGATGGCGCGCATTGCGGAAACAGCCGGGTGGCAAGCGCCGTACACCTTGCTCGGATGAGGTGAGGAAGCTGATTTGTTCGCTGCCACTTTCACCTTCGCCAAAGGCGAGTTCGACGAAGAGTTTCACCGCCTCGACCAGGGGTGGTTCTGCAATTGCACATCACTCCCCGTGCCTTCCTTCCGATGGAGTGCTTCGAGGAACTGACCCTGGTTGCGGGCGAAGGAATTCGGGGGATCGATACATGATTGGCAAGGAAACTTCTACTCCCACAAGCCGGGGGAGGGCAGGCAGATCACCCTGTTCGAAATCGAAACGCTGGAGGCATTCGCTCGCGATGCCAAGATCCGGCTCTTGCCCGAGGAACATCGGCGAAATGTGACAGTGCAGGGCGTGCCCCTCGACCACCTCGTGGGCCGGCAGTTCTGGGTAGGCGAGGCGCTTCTGGAGGCGAAGCGGTTGTCCACGCCATGCCGTCATATCGAGGAGATTCTGGGCAAGCAGGTGTTTGATCCGCTGATCAACCGATCGGGTCTGAACTGTCGCATCCAACCTTGCATTTGACCCGTTCCAGCTGTCACCACGCGCGCGGCAACGTACGGTATGAAACCTCGCGGCGAAGGTCTCTGAGGCGCCGTCGCCTAGCAGTGAAGCGGCGGGTAGGCAGCGCGGGCACCGTACGCCGATGACACACTGAAAGAGTCAGCAGTGCCAATTGCAAGATCAGGAGTGACAGATTGAAGGGAAACCAACATCCAGGCCACCGGCAACGAGATGTTCTTGCCACCACAGTCACCGATGCCCGCGTGCTCGGTCGGCTTTCGGAAAAAGCGCTGGACGTCACTTCCATTCCGGCTGAGGATGTGCTTCCGGTGGCGGGCGATATGGCGGACAGCGAAGGTGAGGGCGGCAACGTCCAGGATGGTGGCGAACGTTTCCTTCAAGATATGGGGCTGATATTGGCGTTTTTTGGATGTTCGTCGTCAGCCGATTTCGACGGGACTCGGAGGGATTCGCCGAGCCTTCGAGATCAGCGTGGCCTGCGGGTGCCAGATGAGCGAATCGTGACTTGAACGGGCGGGCGGCGGCCGTGGCCACCGAGTTGCCGATGAGGGGCGGAGAGTTGACGATGTCATATTCCGCTGAACCAGTTGTATCCCTGGTCTTCCCAATAGCCCCCGGGATTCGTGTTGGTAACGAAGATCGCGGCGACGTGCTTCGCGCTCTTGAAGCCGAGCTTGGTCGGCACACTCAGCCGCAGCGGGAAGCCGTGCGCCGTCGGCAGCGCTTCGTTGCCGAAGTCGAGCGCCAGCAACGTCTGCGGGTGCAGCGCGCTGGCCATGTCGAGGCTCGAGTAGTAACGGTCGGCACATTTGAAGCCGACGTAGCGCGCCGTCGTGTCGGCGCCGATGCGCTGCAGGAAGGTCTTGAGCGAGACGCCGCGCCAGTCGCCGATCGCGCTCCAACCCTCGATGCAGATATGGCGCGTGATCTGCCCAGCTTTCGGCAGCGTGCGCAGGCGCTCGGCCGTCCACGCCGTCTTGTCGGCGACGAGTCCCGAGACTTCAAGCCGCCAGCTCGACACGTCGACTTGGGGCGCGTCGAACTCTGGGTAGAACGCATTGAACGGGAACGGCTTCGTGACCTGGCTCGCCGCATAGGTCGGCGCGAGGCGGCTGCCGCTGAAGAGCCGGGCCTGCACGCGGTCGTTCCAGCGCGACAGCGCCCACAGGACCTTGTCCACCTGGTCGTTGTCCTGCAGGTTGCAGCCGGACAGCATCGAGAGCGCGCCGATCGACAGCGACGAACGCAGCAGCAGCCGTCGCTCGAGGTTCACGAGCTGCGTCTTGTGATCGGAGAGCTTGATCATGATGCGGTACGGTGAGAGGCCGGCGCGCGGCCGGTGACCATCGGCAGCAGCGTGCGCGGCACGAGGAGGACGAGCAGCAGATGGATCGCGATGAAGCCGACGATGCCGGCCATCGCCGCGAAGTGCACCTTGCGCGCGAAGTCGAAGCCGCCGAAAAGGCCGACCAGCCATGCCAGCTGCACAGGCTTCCAGATCGACAGGCCCGATGCGACGACGAGCACGCCAAGCAGCAGCACGATGACGTAGGCGAAGCGCTGCACCGCGTTGTAGCGACCGACTTCATGCGCCAGCCGCAACGTCAGCGCGCGTCCGGCGTCGCGCAGCAGCTCGCTCGCGCGAATCGGGAGGAACTCGCGGCGGAAGTGACCACTGGCGATGCCGTAGAGCGCATACAGCAGGCCGTTCGCGACGAACAGCCACATCGCCGCAAGGTGCCACGCAATGGCGCCACCGAGCCAACCGCCGAGCGTCGCCCAGGCGGGGAATTGGAATGGCAGGATCGGCGACGCGTTGTAGATCGCCCAACCGCTCATCAGCATGCAGGTCATCGCGAACGCGTTGATCCAGTGGGCGGCGCGCACCGCCAGCGGATGAATCATCGTGCTCTTCATCTTCACATCGGCGGCGTCACGCCGTCCTTGCCCGCGGAGATGAAGCTTGCGGACAGGCTCGCATCGGCTTCCTTCTTCGCGAACAGCACGACCTTGGTGCCGACCGCGAGCAGCGAGCGGTCGCCGGGCTCGAGGTTGACGATCGGCACGTCATCCGGCACGACGATCTTCTTCTCGCCGCCCTTGTACTTGAGGGTCAGGGTACGGCCGTTGGTCGCGACCAGGTCACCCACGGTGCCGTTGGTCATCGTGCTCTTGGGTCCCAAGTCCCAGGCGCGGTGGCCATCCCCGGTGCCCGCCATCGCGGGCGGGAACACATGCACCTCGAGCGCTTTCAGCGAACCGTCGGGCAGGGGAGTCGCCGCCGTTCCGATGTAGCTGCCGGGCTTGATGTCGGTCAACTTGGCGAGCGTGACCGCGCGAACCTGCGTGTTGTTGTTGATCTTGATCGTTAGGTCTTCGCCGCGGTTGGTATGGACCTTGATCGCATCGTCGCTGACCGCGGTGATCGCGCCGCGCACACCGACCGGCGGCGGCGTCTGGGCGTGCACGGCGTAGCTGGCGCCAAGCAGGCCGGCGGTCATCAAGGTCGGGAGGGCGAGGGTCCGAAGGAGTTTTCCGAATCTGGTGTTCATGGATGAGCCGTAGAGAATGAAGACCAAGCCACTCTAGGGATCGCCCATGGTCATGGGCATGACATTCGGATGACAAAAAAGTCATGAACCGACGCCGCGCCGCGCGAGAGAATGGCGAACACACTCCCATGAGCATCCTTGTTATCGAAGATGACCCGAAGACGGGCGACTACCTGAAGAAGGGCCTGAAGGAAAGCGGCTACGCCGTCGACCTGGCGCGCACCGGCACGGATGGGCTGCACATGGCGCTGGAGAACACCTACGACCTCGTCGTGCTCGACGTGATGCTGCCCGGCATCGACGGCTGGCAGATCATGCAGGCCTTGCGCGACAGGCGCGATCTGCCTGTGCTCTTCCTCACCGCGCGCGACGGCTTGGACGACCGCATCCGCGGCCTTGAACTCGGCGCCGACGACTATCTCGTCAAGCCCTTCTCGTTCACCGAACTCGTATTGCGCATTCGCACGCTGCTGCGCCGGGGCATCGTGCGCGAAGCCGAGTTCTACGAATTCGCCGATCTCAAGCTCGACGCGCTGCGCCGCAAGGTCACTCGTGAAGGCAAGGAGATCGTGCTGACCAACAAGGAATTCCTTCTGTTGCAGTTGCTGATCAAGCGGCAGGGCGAGGCGCTCTCGCGCACGCTGATCGCCTCCGAAGTGTGGGACATGAATTTCGACAGCGACACCAATGTCGTCGACGTCGCGATCAAGCGCCTTCGCACGAAGATCGATCAGCCGTTCGAGAAAAAGTTGATCCACACGGTGCGCAGCATCGGCTATTCGTTCGGGGACGCGCCATGAAGTGGCTGCCGCGATCTCTGGCAGTGCGCGCCACATTGCTGCTTGCCCTGATCGCGTGTGCCGTCACCGGCATGCTCGGCGCGTATTTCTTCTACACCACGCGCGCGGCCATCACCGAACAGATCGATACTCGGCTGATCGGCCGAGTACAGCACTTCCGCCGCCTGGTGGGCAATGTGCAGACGATCGCCGACCTGCAAGAGCGGCCGTTGCTGTTCAAGGCCATGCTGGGTGCCGAGAGCGATGTATTGCTGCTTCGCCGCCCCGGCGAGGCTCCTTTCATCGATGTCAACCCCCGCCGCCTTTCAGTGCCCGGCACGCTCGCTGCGGTGGCCGCTGATCGCGATCTCGTGGTCGGGAACGTACTGAACATCCCGACGGCTGACGGCGTGCCGATGCATTGGGTCGCGGCGCTCGCGCGTTCCGGCCGCGATGGCGACATGGTGGAGGTGGTGGCCGGCCACCCGCTGACCAACGAGTTGAAGATGATTCGCGCCAACCGGGATCGCGTAGTCCTCAGCGCCCTCGTCGCGACGCTCGCTTCGACCATTCTTGCGTATCTGGTGCTGCGGCACGGCCTGAGGCCACTGCACCGAGTAGCCGGAAAGGCGGCCTTGATCAACCCGATCAATCTTGCCGTGCGGCTGCCAGAGCATGATGCGCCACTCGAAGTCCAGCATATGGTCGTCGCGTTCAACGCCATGCTTGACCGCATTGCCACGGGTTACGAGCGTCTTTCACAGTTCTCTGCCGACCTCGCGCACGAGATCCGCACCCCCATCGGCGCGCTGATCGGGCAGACGCAAGTCGCGCTGCAACGGGCCCGCAGCGGCACTGAGTACCAGCACCTTCTTGAATCGAACCTCGAAGAGCTGAACCGGTTGCGCCAGATTGCGGAGAACATCCTGTTCCTCGCGCAGGCCGACCACGCATCGTTGGCGATTGAGCGAGCACCGATTGCGCTGCACGGCGAGCTTAAGAAGATCGCCGAATACTTCGAAGGCCCTGCCGATGAGAGCGGGCTTCGGTTCGACGTGCGAGCCAGCGGTGTGGCCTTCGTCAATGCAGCGCTGTGCCGGCGCGCGATCAACAACCTCGTCGTGAATGCGGTGCGCCACGGCGCACGGGGGACGACCGTGCGGCTGATCGGTGCGCAAGATGGCGACATGGCGACGATAGCTGTCGAGAACGAAGGGGTGCCGGTCCCGCCCGAACAGCTCGGGCGCCTGTTCGACCGCTTCTACCGAGGCGACGCAGCACGCAGCTACACCGAATCCAACGGCCTCGGGCTCGCGATCGTCAAGGCGATCATGGCGTTGCACGGCGGCGAAGTGTGCGCTTCATGCTCTACGCCCGGCTTGATTCGCTTCGAGTTGCGCTTTCCCGCGATGAGGGGGTGAGTGCCGCCCATGGGCGAGCCGTGACTCAGGTGGACGCGACAGCCGGATTGGCGTGGATCACCAGCATTGCGCCCAGCCGCAGGTGGCGCTCCAGGCTGCGCCCCGCGCGAGCCTCTCGGCCGGCAATCGCAGTGCGGCCCTCGACTCTGGTCAACAGGCGCGCCAGCAAGCGGCGGTACAGCTCGTCTCCGAGCACTTTGACTTCGGCGCCAACATTGGATTGGGTTGTCGTTGATCTCGATCACGAACTCGCCGGCCACTGTCTGCTTCAGACCGATGCCGTAGAAGTCGTCGCCGATCAACCGTGCCGCGCTGACTACTGCCCGCTGCCACCCAGCGCAGCGCACGGGCCATGTCGTCCACCGCCGCTGGAAAGGGATGTTCGGGCGCCAGCCGGTAGTCCACCGCCGTGCTGCTCTTTCACGCGCCACAAACTCCGTGGCGAGCCGGTCCAACACCTCGTCCCAGGACACCCGGACGAATTGCGCGCGCCCGCGCTTGGCCTCGGTTCCCCGGCCGTCCTCGAGCCAGCCGCGCCGCACCATGGGCGCGGCCACGCGTGCGCGGTGGCGCAGCGCCGAGGAGAGGTCTCGATCAGCAGATTCGGGTCCGGGTCACCCGGGTGCGGCCGCACCGTGAGTGTGCCGTCCTTCCAGCCGGCGCGAAAGACGCCCAATGGGCGCTGTGGGGCTGGTAGACGTGCCGCCGTATGACCGCGCTGCTCGTCGATGGGGCCGCGGCGGAGGGCGGCGCGGCCGAGGCCGCCGGAATGGCCAGGGGCGGTACTCACGCTCACCCCAGCGGGCTCGGACGGCCTGCCGAACACGGTAGAACGGCCCATACGTGCAGAGAAGCTCCAGCAATGGCTGAGGAATACCGCACTCGTAGGCATCGTCGTGGGAAATCAGCTCGATCTTTCGGCCGTGGATGCCGCCGGCCTTGTTCACGCGCTGGAAAGCTAATCTTGATGCCGGCGCGGTAGTCGTTGCCGAAGTCCTGCGCAACACCGCTGAAGGCGGCGGATGGGCGTTGATCTCCTCGAACAGGCCTTGTTGAGGTCGTCGTCCGCGCGTGCGAGGGCGATCGCACTGCGACAGAGACACGCACACCGCGCCGGCGCGATACCGCGCTATCTACAAAGCTTAGGCGTCGATTGTGAAGCGGTGGCCGAGACACCATGCGATTCACCCGTCGCGTTCATTTGCATTCATAGCTGTTCGCCGCTGCGACCGAGCCGCTGCCCGAGTAGCTCGGCTTCTGCGGATAGAGGCACAAGGGCATGCCCACGCTGCCATCGGAGGAGGCCAAGTTGATCCGCGTCGGCGCCACACCGTTCTCCACCCAGTTTCGAAGAGCGGTGAACAACTCGTCGCGCCCGCCCGCGGGCTGCGGCAGCGGTACCCGCCGGGCCGCGAGGTTGGCGCCGGTCGCAGGATCGACGGACGCACTGCTCGCGAAAGTGCTGTCGTGCGCCAGGCCGGGAATGAGGAAGAGACGATTGAACTTCTGCACCTCGGCGTTGCCGCCCATCGCGGCGGAGACGCGGGTGAAGTAGTTGATCGAACCCTGCGGCATGATCTTGTCGTCGGCCAGGCCGTGATAGGACAGGATCTTCGTGCCGGCCGCACGCGCCCCGCTCAGGTCCGGATCGTCGGTGTTGATAGAGCTGAACTGCGGCTGCAAGACGATGCCCTGCGCATAAGCATTCGCGAGGCCTGCATAGTCCAGCGCCTTCCACTTGCTCGTGCCGTTGCCACTCGCGTTGGTGAAGCTGGGTCCGGCATAGCTCGGATCCTGGAGCTCCAGCGCCACCTGATCGGTCGCGATCGGGAACGGGTTGCTGCCGGCGAGCGACACGGCCAGGTTGGTGCCGCGCGTCAGGCCCCACCACAGGTGATCCGCGCTGCCGAGGGCCGTGCCGCTGCCGTTGTCGCCGGCCGGGTCCGGCGTACTGCCGCTCGCCGTCTGGCCGTACCAGATCTGGTTGATCACGCGGGCTTCCGCCAGACTCACGCAGGACGCGCTGGTGCTCGCGCCGGTCACGCCGTTGCCGGCGACGCCCGCGCACAACGCATCGGCATCCTTGGTCGGGTCGTAGCGGCACTGCAGCGGGTCGAGCAGGAAGCCCAGGCCAAGGGTGTCGCAGGCCTTGACGGCCGCGCCGCTCGCGAAGTTCAGCTTCGCCGCGGCCATCGGCGCGCCGAGCTCGCGCTGCATCGCCACCTGCGGGTACAGCTCTGCGGTGATGAACTTGCTCCAGTTGAAAGCCGGCGCGCCGGCCAGGATGCCGTTGAAGTCCGCCGGGTACTTCTGCGCGATCTTGTAGCCCTGGCGTCCGCCGGTGGAGAACCCGTCCCAGTAGGCATAGGCCTGCGCCTCGCCGTAGTAGGCCTTCACCAGCGCCTTGGTCTTGACCGCCACCTCGTGCATGCTGCGCTCGGCGAAGTCCTGCCACAGCACGGTGTTGATGGTGCCGTCGGGGTTCATGGCGAAGGAGCCGTTGTTCAGCAGTGCGTGGCCATGGTCGGAGGCGCTGATCGCGTAGCCGGCGTTGAGCGCCGGGATGAACTGGGCGCGCGAGCCGATCTGCGTGGTGTCGGCATGGACGCCGCCGGCCCAGCCGCCGCTGCCGAAGGCGCGGACGATCCTGTTCCAGGCGCTCGGCTTGGGCAGCCAGACCTCGATGCCGATGCCGGTGGAGGTCGAGGGTGCGCCGGCGGGACCGGGGTTGCCGGGGCCCACCAGCAGCTTGACCAGGCAGGTGTCGATGCCGGCCACGGGCGGTGCGGGCGTGGCGGGCGTGTTGGCGAGCTTCAGGGCGTCGCCCGCCTTGAAGGCCTGGACCAGCGTGACGGTGGTGTTCGCGTCCGGCTTGAAGGCGGTCTTCATGCTGTCGTCGCAGCTCAGCGTCGCGGCTTGCTGCGGCGGCGCAGGGGGCGTGAAGCGGATGCCGCCGCCACCTCCGCCGCAGCCGGCGAGTGCGGCGAGCAGGCCGAGTGCGGCCCACGGCGCGGGGCGCTTCTTCGTGTGCGAGTCGTTCTTCCTCATGTTGTCTCCTGTGTTGTTTGTGGGTCTATCGATTCACTGGCATGGCAGGTCGGCGAGCAGCCAGCGCAGCTCGGGCTCAAGCCGGCGCCATTCGATGCCGGACGCCATGTGGCCATACGGGCTGTCCAGCTCGAGATAGCGGTGCCCGCCGCGCGTGCGCTGCAGAAGCGCGCGCACCTGCGGATTCGGCGGGAAGATCGCGTCCGTGGTGCAGACGACGAACAGCAGCCGGGCGCGGATCTCCGCCATGCGCGCGCGCACGTCGAATCGCTCGGCGGCGCCGGCCAGCACCACCATGCTGTGCGGATCGAAACGCGAAGCCCATTCGCGAGCCGGCCGCTCGAGCGCGGCCTGGCGCTCCTGCGGATCGGGCATGCGGTCCTCGTAGAGCCGTTCCAGGCCATAGGAGCGCAGCGTCTGCAGGCGCATCTGCAGCAGGTCCTGGTACATGCCGCCGTGTTCGTAGTAGCGGCCGCCGTGCCACTGCGGGCTTTCGGCGAGCCGGGCGCGCACGGAAGCGGCGCTCAGTCCCGGCGGATGCGTCAGGCCCGAGATCAGCACGCCGATGGCGTCGACCATGTCGGGCTGGTCGAGCGCCCACTGCAGCGCCTGCCAGCCGCCATAGGAGGGGCCTACCACCGCCCTCAGGTGCCTGATACCGAGTTGCGCGAGCAGGCGATGCTGGACGCCGACGATGTCGCCCAGCGTGATCGCGGGGAAATCGCCACCCCATGGGCGGCCGGTCGCCGGGTCGATGCTGGCCGGACCGGTGGTGCCGAAGGCGGAGCCCAGCATGTTCGAGCAGACAATGAAGAAGCGCTCGGTATCCAGCGGGCGTCCCGGACCGAGCAGCGGCGCCCAGGACCCTTCCGCGGTCAGATGGCCCGGAGACAGCATGGAGGGACCGCTGGTGTAGCCATGCGTCACCAGCACGGCGTTGCGGCCATCGGGTGCCAGTGTGCCGTGCGTGACGTAGCCGACGTCCACGGCGGGCAGCACCCGGCCTGACTCCAGTTCGAAGGAGCCGATTGATAGCGTGTGGTTCATGTCAGTCGGGTCGGATGCCTGCGGTCTTGATGACGACGGCCCACTTGTCGGTCTCGCTGCGCACGAAGGCGGCGTACTGGGCGGGCGTGGACCCGACCACCTGTGCGCCGATCGCCTCCTGCTTCGTTCGGAAGGGACCTTGCAAAACCTTCAGCGCCGCAGCGTGTAGGCGCTGCACCACCGCGTCGGGCGTGCCGCGCGGCGCGGAGAGGCCGGCCCATGCGGTCGCCTCGAAGCCGGGGAAGCCGGACTCGGCCACCGTCGGCACTTCGGCCAGCTGCGCGTTGCGCGCGCTGCTGCTGATCGCCAGCGCGACCAGCCGGCCGCTGCGCACATAGGGCATCACGGCGTCCTGGTTCAGGAACATCAGGTCGACCTGACCGCCCAGTAGGTCATTGAGTGCCAGCGCGCCGCCGCGGTAGGGAATATGGACCAGGGAAACGCCTGCGCGCTGTTTCAGCATCTCCATGGCGAGGTGGCCGGACGAGCCGTTGCCCGCACTCGCGTAGCTCAGCTTTGCCGGCTGCGCCTTGGCGAGCAACAGCAGCTCCCTGAGAGACCCGGCGACACCGGGTCGCGCCACCAGGACATTGGCGCCGGAGACCACTTGGGTGATGTGCAAGAAGTCGCGGTTGATGTCCAGGGCCTGCCGGGGCAACAAGGTCTGGTTCGTCGCGTTGCCAATCCAGGACAGCAAAAGGGTGTGGCCGTCCGGCGCCGCGCGCGCCACGGCATCGGCGGCGATGGCGCCGCCCGCGCCCGGCTTGTTGTCGACGATGACGGCTTGGCCGAGCATTTTCGCCATGTCCTCCGCCAGCATGCGCGCGACCGCGTCCGAGGGACCGCCCGCCGGTGCAGCGACCACGAGCTGGATGGGCCGCGTGGGAAAATCTGCGGCTTGCGCGTGCGCGTGCATCGATAGGCCGACGCAGGCCATCAGGACCGCGCCGGCGACGAGGATGTCGCGGCGCCGTATGCCGCAAGAGATCGTGCAGCTCACTCTGTCTCCTTTGTTCTGTGGATGCATCTTGCAGAGTCAGCGCCGCGGCGCCCAATTAAAAGGGGGCCGCAGGTATTAGACTGGGCGATACCTTGGAACAGTCCGCCTCCGTCCTCGTCAACCGGCTGCTCGCACGCGGGAAGTTCCGCCATGTGCAGGTGCTGCTGACGCTCTCGGAGCTCGGCAGCGTGCAGCGCACGGCCGATGCGATCGGCACCACGCAGTCCTCGGTGACGCAAATGCTGGGCTACCTCGAGCAGCTGCTGGACATCCGGCTCTTCGACCGACATGCCCGCGGGGTCCGGCCGACGCCGGCCTGCGCCGATCTGCTGCCGGTGGCGCGCCAGGTGATGCTGGGCGTGACGGAGAGCGCTGAGATCGTCACCGCCCGGCGCAGCGCCGGCCGTGGCAGCGTTCGGCTCATCGCCTCCGCGGCGGCCGTCAACGGATTGCTGGTGGAAGCGATCCCGCAGTTCAACGCGCGCTGGCCGGACATCCGGGTGCATCTGCGCGAGGCCGAGAACGATGACCAGCTCCTGGCAGTCGCCAGAGGTGAAGTCGATCTTGTCGCTTGCCGCCAGCGCATGGTCAACCCCCAAGGGTGGCAGTTCCTTCCTCTGCTGCAGGATCGCTTTGCCGTGGTGGGCTCGGTGAATCATCGCCTAGCCCATGCCAAGCGCGTGAGCTGGAAGAGCCTCGGCGGGGAGACTTGGCTGTTGGCGCCGGCGGGATCTGCGGCACGGGCGCAATTCGACGCACTCGCGGAGCGCTTCCCCGGCACGCCGAAGACCCATCCGTTGGTCACGCGTTCGGACAGCATGATGACGTGGCTCTTGCGGCAAGGCGATCTGCTCGCGTTGCTGCCGCTGAGTTTTGTGCGGCCTCATTTGCTTGCACGCGAACTCGCCGAGATCCGGGTCAGCAGTGACATCCCGATGGAACCCCTCGGCCTGCTGAAGCCATCGGTCGGCGCGAGCGAGAGCAGCGCAAGCCTGTTCGAATTCCTGGCCCGATTGTTCGAAGTCACTCCGGAGATGCGCGAGCGGGTTAGTGTCAGTGGCAAACATCCGCGTAAACCGAAGTCTTCTCAACACTAAGTCTTTTCTGAGATCGGCACGGAGTGGGCCGCGTGCAGATCGGCATGCGCAGGTTTTCTTCGGCAATGGAGAGGCGTGCTATGCAGATAACTCTTCATTTCATCATTGGCACGGCGGGCGGACCGCGACAGCCCTACGCGCATCAAACCTCTTCGAGCATCCGGCTGACACCCTGTTGCCCAGTGCGCTCTCGGCCCTGAAGTACCCCGATGGTCGCCACGCTCTGGTGCCCGGTGATCGCCATCGTCTCGGGCAGCGACATGTTCTGCCGACCTGCCTCCGTCACGAAGCGGCCCCGCAGCGAATGCGTGCTAAAACCCCGCGTCCAGTCCCGCCATCGCACGCCCAACCTGATCGGCGAGGACCCGAACGACATTTCTCGCCTCTTCACCAAGCTGTTGTGGGCCGGCGCGAGCATGGGCCGCAGCGGCCTCACGACGCAGGCGGTTGCGCCGTTCGATATCGCGTTGTGGGACATGAAAGCCAAGCGCGCGAAGCTGCCGCTGGCCAAGCTGCTCGGCGCCGAGCGCGACTCGGTGCAGTGCTACAACACCTCGGGCGGCTACCTGCACACGCCTTTGGACCAGGTGCTCAAGAACGTCGCGATCTCGCGCGAGAGCGGCATTGGAGGCATCAAGCTCAAGGTGGGCCAGCCCGATCTCGCCATCGACATCCAGCGCGTGGACGAAGTGCGCAAGCTGCTGGGCGATTCGTTCCCGCTGATGGTCGATGCCAACCAGCAATGGGACCGCCAGAAGGCCACGCGCGCCTGCCGTGCGTTCGAGGACTTCGACCTCACCTGGATCGAGGAGCCGCTCGATGCCTACGACTTCGAAGGCCATGCCCAGCTGGCCCAGCGCTTCGATACCGCCATCGCCACCGGCGAAATGCTCACCAGCTTCGGCGAGCATGCGCAGCTCATCATGGCCGAGGGCAGCGACTACATCCAGCCCGACGCACCGCGCGTCGGCGGCATCACGCCCTTCCTGCAGATCATGAACCTGGCGGCCTTCAAGGGCCGCAAGCTGGCGCCGCACTTCGCGATGGAGATCCACCTGCACCTGGCCGCGGCCTACCCGATCGAGCCCTGGCTCGAGCACTTCGAATGGCTGGGTCCGATGTTCAACGAGCAGATGCACCTGAAGGACGGCCGCATGCACGTGTCGGACCGTCCGGGCCTGGGCTTCAGCCTGAGCGAGCAGGCACTGAAGTGGACGACCGAGACGCAGGAGTTCGGCAAGCGGCCCTGAGCACGGCGGCTCTGTCCCGTCCTGTGGGACGAATCGCCGCATCGGCGCTCGGAGCGTCCTGCGAAGACGCTCGCTTGCTTTCAATAATCGGCCCACCGGCTGGTGAGTTCCGCAAGCCAATCATCGATTCCAACAAAGGAGACAACATGCACGTCCAGCGTACTTTCCTGCGCCTGCGGGCAGCGGCGGCGATTGCCGCGGCCGCGCTTGCACTTTCCGTCCAGGCCCGTGACTTCCGTGTGGCGGAGACCCAGGTGCCCGATTACCCAACCGTCGAGGGCGTCAAGCAGATGGGCAAGCTGCTCGAGGAGCGCAGCAAGGGCCGCCTGAAGCTCAAGGTCTATGCCAACAGCGCGCTGGGCACCGAGCGCGACACCATCGAACAGCTGAAGATCGGCGGCCTGGACATGGCGCGCCTGAGCCTGGCGCCGCTTAACAACATGGTGCCGGAGAGCATCGCGCCTTCGCTGCCCTTCGTGTTCCGCGACGAGGCCCACATGCATGCGGTGCTCGACGGCCCCATCGGCGACGAGATCCTCAAGGCCATGGAGAAGCAGGGCCTCGTGGGCCTCGCGTGGTACGACGACGGCGCGCGCTCGGTTTACTCGAAGAAGCCCATCCGCTCGCTGGCGGACATGAAGGGGCTGAAGCTGCGCGTGCAGCAATCCGACATGTTCGTCGCCATGACCGAGGCGTTGGGCGCAAGCGCCACGCCGCTGCCGTACGGCGAGGTGTACACGGCGCTGTCCACCGGGATCATCGATGCCGCCGAGAACAGCGTCCTCTCCTACCAGACCTCGCGCCACTTCGAGAACGCCAAGTACTACAACCTGACGGAGCACACGCTGCTGCCCTGCGTGGTCGTGTTCTCCAAGGCCGTCTGGGACCGCCTGCCGCAGGCCGACCGCGATCTCGTCCGCCAGGCAGCCAAGGACTCGGTGCCCTACATGCGCGGGCTGCTGGACGAACGCGTGAAGAAAGCGCGCGAAGCCGTCGTCGCCCGCGGCTCGCAGATCGTGCCGATCACGGACCGCGCCGCCTTCATCAAGGCCGTGCGTCCCGTCTACGACAAGTACGCCGCCGCGCCGGAGCTCAAGAGCCTGGTCAAGCGGATTGAGGACACCCGGTAGGCGCGCGGGCGCACCCCCGTCAGCGGAGCCATTCCATGTCCGTCGATCTTGCAGTTCGCGTGCAGCCTGCGCGCAGTCCGCTCACCTCCTTCAACGCCACGCTGGCGCGCTACGGCATGTACCTCGCGGTCGCCGGCCTGCTGCTGATCGTGGTCACCGTGGCATGGCAGGTGTTCGGCCGCTACGTCCTGAACAACCCGCCGGCCTGGGCGGAAAGCCTGGCCCTGCTGCTGGTGCTCTATGTCACCCTGATCGCCGCAGCCGTGGGCGTGCGCGATGCGGGCCACATCGGCATGGAGTCCCTGCTGGTGCTCGCGCCTGACCGGGTGCGCGAAGGGGTCGAGCTCGTGATCCATGTGCTGGTCGCGCTGTTCGGCACCGCCATGGTCTACAACGGCTGTCTGCTTGGCGTCTCGGTCATGAACTACAGGATCTCGGGGCTGGGCGTGTCCGAAGGGCTGCGCTACGTGCCGCTGGTCGTCTCGGGCGCGTTGATCGTGCTCTTTTCCATCGAGCACGTCATCGCCGCGCTGCGCGGGCAGGAAGTGGAGCCCGCATGGCACTGACCATCCTCGCCGTCGCCTTCTTCGGCTTTCTCGCCATGGGCGTGCCGGTGGCCTTCGCCATCGCGCTGTCGGCGGTCTGCACCATCCTCTACGAGGGGTTGCCGCTGGCCGTCCTGTTCCAGCAAATGATGTCGGGCATGAACGTGTTCTCGTTCCTCGCCATCCCGTTCTTCGTGTTCAACGGCGAGCTGATGCTGCATGGCGGCATCGCCGACAAGATCGTGGCCGCGGCCAAGAACCTGGTCGGTCACATCCGCGGCGGGCTGGGCCTGTCGAACGTGGTGTCATGCACGCTGTTCGGCGGTGTTGCGGGCTCTCCGGTGGCCGACGTGTCGGCCATGGGCTCGGTCATGATCCCGATGATGAAGCGCGAGGGCTACCACGCCGACTACGCGGTCAACGTGACCACCCACGCAGCGCTGGTTGGCGCGCTCATGCCCACGAGCCACAACATGATCATCTTCGCGCTGGCCGCCGGCGGCGCCGCGTCGATCGGATCGCTGATCCTGGCCGGCATCGTGCCTGCGCTGCTGCTCACGCTGTGCAATCTCGCGGCGGCGTATTTCGTGGCCGTCAAGCGCGGCTACCCGGCGATGAAGCGCGCGGCAGTGGACGTGATGCTGCGCTCGCTCGCCGCGGCCGCGCCGGGTCTGCTGGTGGTGCTCATCATCCTGGCGGGCATCATCAGCGGCGTCTTCACGGCCACCGAGTCGGCCTCGATCGCAGTGATCTACTCGATCGTCCTGACTTTCTTCCTCTATCGCACCATGACCTGGAACGCCTTCATGAAGGCGGCAGCCAAGGCCTCGAAAACCACCGGCGTCATCCTGCTGCTGATCGGCGCCTCGACGATGTTCCAGTACCTCATGGGCCTGTACTCGGTGCCGGACCTCGCGGGCGAGTTCATGGAAGGCATCTCCGACAAGCCGTGGGTGATCTTCCTGACCATCAACGTGATCCTGTTCCTGCTCGGCACCTTCATGGACATGGGCAGCACCATCCTGATCTGCACGCCGATCTTCCTGCCCATCGCGCAGAAGTTCGGCATGGACCCGACGCAGTTCGGCATGGTCATGCTCATCAACTGCGCGCTTGGCCTGAACACGCCACCGGTAGGCACCACGCAGTTCGTCGGCTGCGCAATAGGTGGCGTCACCGTGGGCGAGGTGATGAAATCGATCTGGCCCTTCTATGGCGCGCTGCTGGTGTGCCTGATGCTCGTCACCTACGTGCCTGCGTTCTCGCTCACGCTGCCGCACATGTTCATGGGAAACTGAAATGACCATCCTCATCACCGGTGCCGCCGGCATTGTCGGCACAGGGCTGCGACGCGAGCTCGCGCCCGACCGCCTGAAGCTGCGTCTGCTGGACCGCCAGCCCATCTCCGGCCTCTGCGACAACGAGGAATCCGTGGTCGGCGACATCGCCGACCGGGCCGCGCTGCGCCGCGCCATGCAGGGCGTGCGTGCCGTGGTGCACCTGGCCGGCTGTACCACCGACGCCGACATCGAGGCCCAGATCGACGGCAACGTGCGCGGCGCCTTCAATGTCTTCGACGCCGCGCGGGAGGCCGGCGTCGAGCGCGTGGTGTTCGCGAGTTCGCACCACGTGGTGGGCTACTACCCGCGCACCCGCCGCATCGGAACCGGCGTGCTGCTTCGGCCCGACAGCCGCTACGGCCTCACCAAGGCCTTCGGCGAGCAGGCCGGCGCGATGTACGCCGACAAGCATGGCTTGCGTGTGCTTTGCATTCGCATCGGCTATGCGGACGACAAGCCTGCGGATCGCCGGCGCCTGTCGATCTGGGTGAGCTGGCGCGACCTGGCGCAGCTGGTGCGCATCGGTCTTTCGCATCCGCAGCTGCGCTATGCGGTGGTGTACGGGGTGTCCAACAACACGCGCGGCTTCTTCGACAACGAAGCCGCGTTCCGGCTCGGCTATCGGCCGATGGACGATGCGGAGGTCCACGCCGCCGAGGTGCTGGCCACTGTGCCGGCCGAAGACCCGGCCCTCGTCGGCACCCACGCCATGGGCGGCTGGGCCGCCAACAATGAATACGTCGGCGCCGTCGAACGCATCCATGAATGGTAGAACCATGAAGATCACCGCCATCGACCCCATCACGCTTTCCATCCCCTTCGAGGACGGCGGCGCCGGCGTCGGCATCACACCGCAGCGCTGGCACACGCTCGACATGGTGTTGGTGCGCATCACCACAGACACCGGCCTGGTTGGATGGGGCGAGGCCTTCGGCTACTTCTGCAGTCGCGCGGTGGCCGCGCACATCCGCGACCTGGTGGCGCCGCCGCTCGTCGGGCGCACCGTCGACGACCCGGTGGCGCTGAACCTCGAGCTGCAACGCCGCCTTGCGCTCTTCGGTCGCTACGGCCTGACCATCTTCGCGCTGTCGGGCATCGACATCGCGCTGTGGGACCTCAAGGCCAAGGCGGAGGGCGTCGATCTCGCGACCCTGATCGCGGGCGAGCGCAAGCGCGAGCACGTGGACGCCTATGCAAGCCTGGTGCGCTACGGCTCGACCGAGCTCGTGGCGCGCTACTGCGAGAAGGCCGCGCGGGAAGGCTATCGCTCGATCAAGCTGCACGAGGTGACGATGCCGGAGATCCGCGCCGGCCGCGGCGCCATCGATCGCGCGATCAGCTTCACGGTGGACGTCAACTGCAGCTGGACCGAGGACCATGCAGCCAGCGTGATTCCCGAGCTCGTGGCGCTCGACACGCTCTGGCTCGAGGAGCCGGTCTTTCCGCCCGAGGACTGGGACGCGCTGCGGCGCCTGGGCGCGCTGGGGCTGGCCATCGCCGCGGGCGAGAACGCCTGCACCGCCCAGGAGTTCGGGCATCTGGCGCAGGCCGTGCGCTATCCGCAGCCCAGCATCACCAAGGTCGGCGGCGTCAGCGAGTTCCTGCGCGTGGCCGCCATCGCCCGCGCCAATGGACAGACGCTGATGCCGCATTCGCCGTACTTCGGGCCGGGCCACTGCGCCACACTGCAGATGGCTGCGGCGCTCGACGAGTTCGGCATGTTCGAGCACCTCTACGTCGAGCCGCAGGCCTGGGTCGGCGGCGAGCCGCAACGGCCCGAGCGCGGCCGCATGGCCATCGCACAACGCCCCGGCATCGGTTTCGAGCCCGATCCAGCGGTACTGCAGCGCTACGCGACGTCCTGATCGCAACCGATCTCCACGCTGCCCTGCAGCGTTTCGCACGGAGCGAGGATGCGTGTGCCTGTGCCGGGCACGCCGCGTGCGTGCAGGTTGAAGCCGTCGGCCACGTGGCTGACCGGCTCGATGCAGACGTAGGGCGCGTCGGCCGGCCGGTGGACCACCAGATGCGTCAGCGCGCCATCGGCGCTCAGACGCAGCGTCGTCCCGTCGCCGCCCCCCAGCGTGAGGGCGCCCGTCCAATCGCCATGAAACAAGGTGACCTCACCGGCCTCGAACCGGGCCGCTGGCACCGCGATGCGGCGCGGCCCCGCCGGCGCGCCGGGTTGCGCCTGTGCAAGGTAATCCGCGTCGAAGGGCCAGGGCGCCCCGGCATCGAACTGCAGCGAGGTGCCGTGCGCGTGCGGAAGGTATGGGTGCAGTCCGATCCCGGCCGGCATGGTGCGTGTGTCGAGATTGCGCAGCGACATGCCGATGCGCAAGCGCCGTGCGCTCAACGCGAACTCGAGCAACGCTTCGAAATGCCACGGCCAATGCACGTCCGGTCGATGGCGGTAGCGCAGGACGGCGTGGTCCTGGCTGATCCGCTCCGGCATCCAGCTGCGCTGCTGCGCGATGCCATGCAACGTGTGCGGCTCGCCGCCCGGGTGCGCGGCGAGGTGCACGAGCTGTCCTTCGTGCTGCAGGCGCGAATGGCCGATGCGCCCGCTGTAGGGAATGAGCGGATACAAGCCGCCCTTGGGCCACGGCAGTCGCGGCGCTGACGATTCCGGGCAGGGGTGCAGCACCGCTCGCACCGATCCGTCAGCCTCCTCGAGCCAGGCATGCGTGATGCGGCCACCGAACTGCGGTGCGATGCGCACCCACGCATTCCCGGCACTCAGCTCGATCGGCAACGTCGGCGACCAGACGCCGCTCATGCCGTGTAGTCCACCGCCGCCCACTCGAAATATGGCTTGAGATCGGTGACCAGCGCCTGGTGCTGCGGATGGGACAGATAGGCGTCGAGCGCCCCCGCGTCGTCCACCTCGGCTTCGAGCACGTAGTCCCACGTGACGGGCGGGCGCTCCAGCTCGTTGGGGGCAAACTTCCAACCGGCGATCGCAGGGATGCGTGCGCCCAGCGCGGCCATGCGGTCGGCGAGCGCCTGCTCCAGCGCTTCGTCCTTGGCCAGCTCCGGCTTGCGCCGGAACAGCACGATGTGTCTCAGCATGGCATGCCCTTTCGTTCGAGCAACCAGGCGGGCGCGTCCTGCAATGCCACAGGCCGCAGAAAGCGGTCGAGCGCGGCGTAGCCGACCGACGTGCTGAAGGGTTGCGTCGATGCGGGAAACGGGCCGCCGTGGTGCTGGGCGGCGGTCACGGCCACGCCGGTCGGAACGCCCGCGAAGAGCACGCGGCCTGCGACTTGCGTCGCGGCGCGCACCAGGCGCCGCGTTTCGTCGTTCTCGACCTCGGCGCCCCACAGCGTGACCGTGAGCGAGCCGCCGATGGCCTCGAGCACTTCGACGGCTTCGTCGATCGACGCCACGCGCACGACCAACGCGGCCGCACCGAACACTTCGTCGTGCAGGGCAGGGGCGGCGATGAAGTCGGCGGCCAACACCTCGGCGAGGAACGGCCGCGGCGCACCTGCAGCGTCGGCCGCATCGTCCACCAGAGGCCTGAGCTGCGGCGAGGTACGCCATTTCGCCACGCCGCGATCGAAGGTCGCGCGAATGCCGGTCGACAGCATGGGGTGCGGATGCGAGGCCTTCAGGGCTTTGGCAAGCGCGTCGACGAAGCCGTCGCCGGCCGCGTCCTTCTGCACCACGATCACGCCGGGGCTGGTGCAGAACTGGCCGGCACCGAGGCAGATCGACGCGGCCAGCGTGCTGGCCAGTTCGCCGCCGTTCTTCGCGAGGGCCGCGGGCAGCACGACCAGCGGATTGACCGAACCGAGTTCGCCGTAGAACGGAATGGGGCGGGGGCGTTCTCCCGCGATCTTCGCAAGCGCGGTGCCGCCCTTGAACGACCCTGTGAACGCCACCGCGGCGATGGCCGGCGCCTTCACCAACGCCACGCCAACTTCGACCGAGCCGCCTTCGACGAACTGGAACACGCCAGAGTCCAAGCCTTGCGCGGCAACGACTTTCTGCGCCAGCGCAGCGGTGCGCCGCGACAAGCCCGGATGCGCGGGATGGCCCTTGACCACTATGGGACAGCCCGCGGCCAGCGCCGACGCGGTGTCGCCACCAAGCACCGAGAACGCGAAGGGAAAGTTGCTGGCCGAGAACATCGCGACCGGGCCGATTGGCACGCGAACGCGCATCAGATGGGGCCGGCCCGCGGGCGGCGGGGCTGCCACGGCCGCGTCGTTGGTGAAGGCATGTGCATCGCCACGTTCGATCACGTCGGCAAAGCCGCGCAGTTGGAAGGTGGTGCGGTCGAGTTCGCCGTTCAGGCGAGGCAGGCCGAGGCCGCTTTCGCGATCGGCCAGCACGACGAGCTCCTCGCGATCGGCTTCGAGCGCCGACGCGAGTGCGCGCAGCAGCTCGGCGCGATGTTCGGCAGGCGTGGCCGCGAACGCATCGGCCGTGGCGGCGCTCGCCTGCACCGCGGCGTCGATCTCGGCGCGCGTGGATTCGGCCCAGTGCTCGCCAATGGCGGCGCCGGTGCGCGCTTCGATAGATTGCAGCATGGTGTTCCTACTTGCTCTTCAGGGGATAGCCGCGGCCCGCGTAGTCGAAGGCGACGAGCTCGTTGATCCTCGCGTCCTTGTCGGCCGGCGCCGCGTAGTAGGCGCGAATCTCCTTGATCTTGCCGGTCTCGGTGTCGAACTCGTACCACTCGGCGCCGCGCAGCGCGGTGCCGCTCTTGTTCTTCCAGTGGGTCCACTCGATCATGGCCTCGGGCGTGTTGTGGCTCACGATGAGCTTGTCGATGGTCCATTGCGAGCCGAGCGTCTCGACGCACCACTGCCACTTCTTCGCGATGGTGTCGGCCGTGCGCCAGGGAATCTCGGGCAGGCCGGCCGGGAAATAGTGCACGGCATCGGGCGTGAAGCAGTCGACCAGCGCCTTGTAGTCGGCAGCGTTGCAGGCGTCGAAGTAACGGCGGATGAGTGCCGCGTGGTCTTCGGGGGTGAACTTGCGGGTCATTGAAAGCCTTTCGAGAAGATCAGCGCGTGGGTTGTGCCGGTGCGATGGGCGGGCGGCCATCGGCCACCCACTGCTTGTGCTGTTCGCGCGTGGCGTCGCTCGGCGGATAGAGGCCCCACAGCGCCTCGCCGGCCTGCACGCGCAGTGCGAGATAGGCCTCGATGTCGTCGCGCTGTTCGCACAGATCGGCCATCTCCTCGGCCAGGTGCGCCGGGATCACGGTGATGTTGTCGCCGTCGCCGTGGATCACGTCGCCCGGGTACACCGCCACGCCCGCGCAGCCGATCGGCACCTGCAGGTCTGCCACGTGGTGGAAGGCCAGCCGGGTGGTCGCGGTCACGCCGGTGCACCAGATCGGGAAATCCATCTGCCTGAGCTCGGTGCCGTCGCGGAAGCTGCCGTCGGTGACCACGCCGCGCGCGCCGCGCATCATCATCCGCATGATGAGCATGTTGCCCATCGAGGCGGCGCGGCCGTCCTTGTTGCTGTCGATCACCAGCACGTGGCCCGGTTCGATCTGCTCCACGCCCACCCACTGCAGATTGTCGGCGCTGGGTTCGGTCGTGAGGTTGCCGTAGACGTCCACGTCCTCGCGCGCCGGGATGAAGCGCATCGTGTAGGCGCGGCCCGCGAAGGGCAGGATCTTCCGGTTGAGCGGCGTCAGGCCGTGCAGCACCGGCTGGCGAAAGCCCTTGATGTAGAGCTGTGTGGTGAGCGAGCCGCTCGTGGCGCGGGCCAGGCGGTCGAGCACCGCGTCGGGAACGAAGGGTGCGGGTGCGCGCTGGGGAATGGCCGCCAGCGGCTTGGGCGGGGTCATGGTCATGTGCCTTGTCTCAAATGGTGGGAACGGATGGAGGAACGCGGCATTTCGCCAGCGGAAACCTGATCGTAGAGAGACGGTCCGAAAAATAGAATGGACCGCAGCGACGTTCCGGCCCCTGCCGGTGCGCCAAGTACCAGCATCTGAGACAAACAGGCAAGCAAGGCAAAGCAAATGGCCAGCTCCACCGGCGAGGGCACCGGCACCCTCGAAAAAGCGCTCGATGTGCTCGATGCCATAGGCGCGGCGTCCGAAGGCTTGGCGCAGAGCGAGCTCGCGGAACAGCTCGACCTGCCGCGCACCACCGTCTATCGCCTGCTCGCCACCCTGGTCGCGCGCGGCCTGGTGCGGCGCGATCCGCTGCGCAAGGTGTACTGCCTGGGCTTTCGCTGCTTCGAGATGGCGCGCCAAGCCTATGCCATGCCCGACCTTGTGGCCGCCGCGGCGCTCGAACTGCGCGCGCTGCGCGACCTCACGGGTGAGACCAGCTATCTCGCCACGCTCGACGGCCGCGAAGTCATTTCGCTGGAGCGTTGCGACGGCGCGCACAGCCAGCGCTCGGCCGCCGCGCTCGGCCAGCGCAAGCCGGTGCATTGCACCAGCCAGGGCAAGGCGATCCTCTCGGCCATGCCCGACGAGGCGCGCGACGCCATCGTGCGCGACGCGGTGCTGAAGCCGCTCACGCCGCTCACCATCACCGACCGGCGCCGTCTCCAGGCCGAGCTGCGCATCACCAGGGCGCGCGGCTATGCGATCGACGACGAGGAGATCGTGCTTGGCGTGCGCTGCGTGGGCGCGCCCGTCGTCGACGCGGCGGGCCAGGTGCGCGGCGCCATCAGCGTGGCCGGTCCGGCCTACCGCCTGACGCGCGCGCGGCTCGAACTGCTTGGGCCAGAGGTGGCTGATGCCGCGCGCCGGGTGGGTGCGCAGTTGCAGCTGGCCGGCACCGACCCGACGCCGAGCACCGAGGCGGCGGTGACCGCATTGCCCGGCCACTGGGCCTTCCATGGTGCGCATCCGCTCTGGTCGGCGGACGGCAGCCGGCTCTGGTGGGCCGATGCGCTCGCGCCTTCGGTGCATCTCTATGCAAGCGGTCAGGATCGCGAAGTCGCCACCATCGAGGCGCCGGTGGTCGCGCTGCTGCGCCATGGCGACGACGTGATCGCCGTGCATGAGCGCGGTGCACAGCGCATCTCGGCTGGAGGGCAGTCGTCGCCTTTCGCACCATGGCTCTCGGGGCAGGTGCTCGCGGCGTGCAACGGCGAAGCCGATATGGTGTGGGCCGCCGTCGCACTGCCTGAGGCAGGTACCGCGATCGGCCGCGTGCGCTCCGACGGCGCGCTGGAAGTGCAATGGCGCATGGGTGAACTGGTGCAGGCGCTCGGCTGGCATGCCCGAGGGCAGGCGCTCTATGCCACCGTGCCGGGCTCGGGGACGATCCTGCTGTTGCGACCAGGGCAGGGGGCCGTGCGCCGACTTGCGACCGTTCCCAAGGGTTCGGGCCGCCTGAGTGGCCTGGCTTTCGATGCACACGGCGGCATCTGGACGGCGCTGAGCGACGGCTGGTCGGTGGTGCGCTTCACCGCCGACGGCCAGCTCGATCGCGTGATCGGCTTGCCGGTGCCTTGCGCCACCGATCTGGCCTTTGCACCGATGTCAGAAGGTGCGGAAGCCGAAAAGCTGGTTATCACGACGGCGCGGCACAGCGTTCCGCTCGACACGCTGGCGAATGCGCCGCTGTCGGGGCGGTTGCTGGAACTGACCGTTTGACGCGGCCGTTCGGTGCTGCGCTACGTCGCTTCGGCCAGTGGTCGAGGCGATCCTTGACTTCATCGACCCTCGATCCAGAATCAGATCGCGCTCCGCCGAATGTGCTATCGAGCGGGCGCGGACGGCACTATCGATCATCGTCCTTCGGGCATCGGCACTGCCTGGTTATTTGGATCTAGCGCCGAAGACCTGCAGCCGGCCGGCGCGATGAGCGCGCTTGAGCTCCTTGACGAGGGTCGTCGGAACCGTCGGGCTCCGTCCGAGCGTGGCCATATGGGTGATCAGACACTCAATCTCGGAACTTTGGTCTGGCCGTGACGAAGTAGGGCGGTGTGCCGCTGCCGCGCAAAGGAATACTCCGTATCCGAAGCCCTGAAGGCGAAGACGGGAGATCAACCGACTCAGTGCGGTGCCGGCCTATGCATGACGCCGTAGCGCGCGGCAAGAGCGCCAAGTCTTGTGTCGAGCGTCCAGAGTTCGGCCGGCCGTAGCAGCATCGTGGATGCGAGCAATGAGAGATCCACCAGACCGCAACCGAGGCCGTAGAGCCGTTCCCGTTCTATGAAATCCCTGACCTCGGTGAGGGTCGCCTGCTGAACTTTCTGCAACAGGTCCAGATCGCCCAATGTCCGTAGTCGCGGTTCCGGCGGCGTCCCGCATGCCAGCTCGGCAACGATCATCGATGTGTCAGAACCAGATCCGCCTGCAAAAGCGCAATCAGGGAGTTATTTCGATGGCGGAAGTGACTCACCCACACGGAGGTGTCGACAAGAACGGGCTCCATCAGGAGTGCGTTGCTGGACGCCGAGGGCGCCGGCGAGGAACGCTTCGCATGTCAGGTGCAGACGAACCCAGCGCCGCGAGGCGCTTGGCAGCCCGAACGCGAACAAAGGTCTCGATGGCCTCGCGAAACAGCTCAGCTTTGTCCATCCCGGGATCTGCCACCTCAAGGGCTCTGGCGTAAAGCGCATCGTCGAGTGTCACGGTCGTTCGCATGTCAGTCGCCTGAAATGATGCAATTGTGCATCAATCAAGATGCAAATGGCGTAGGCTGCCGGAGATTCTCTGCCACAGAGTGTGGTGGCCACGTCGAAGGAACGGTACGAGAAGTGGGCCGAAGGCCTCCGACAAACGCTGTTGCAGGCGTTGAAGCAGCCGAGCGGGTTTACTGCGCCAGGCCGTCGGCCGAACCGGTCGACTGTTCGAGGAAATCGAGCATCGCGCGCATCGCGGCGCTGTTGTGGCGGCGCTGCGAATAGGCCGCGTAGACCCAGTGGTCGCTGCGCATGTGCTCGCGCAGCGCCGGAACCAGCGCGCCGCGCTCGAGATGCGACTGCGCCAGCGGCTCCGGCACATAGGCCACGCCAGCACCGCGCAGCGCCAGCTCGATCAGCGCGATCGGATCGTTGGCTTCCATGCGGCTGTGCACCGCCACCTCGTACTGCCGACCTGCGGTCTCGAAGGGCAGGTGCGTGGTGGGCATGGCCGCGAAGCTCAGCACCTCGTACCGGCTCAGGTCTTCAGGCGTCTGCGGAATGCCCCGCTGAGCCCAGTAGCCGGGCGAGGCGCAGACCACCATGTCGAACTGCGCCAGCCGCCGCACGATGAGGTTCATGTCATCGATGCGCCCGCCGGTCAGGTGGATATCGATGCCTTCCGCGATCATATCGACCGCATTGTTGGTGAATACGAGGCTGACATATACGTCGGGGAAGCGCCTGATGAATTCGGCGATCACGTTCGAAAGCCATCCCGCGATCAGGCCATGCGGCGCGCTGATGCGTAGCCGCCCGCGGGGGAGCGCGCCGTGCGCCTGGAGGTCGTGGAGCGTGGTTTCGGCCATGGCCACCAGTTGCGCACTGCGCTCCAGCAGCAACTCGCCGGCGTCAGTCAGGCTCAGCGAACGGGTGGACCGGTTGAGCAGGCGCACGCCGCTGCGCTTTTCGAGTTCGGTCACGTAGCGGCTGACGGTTCCCTTCGACACGCCGAGCGACATGGCGGCGCGGGAGAAGCTGCGCCTGAGCGCCACTTCACGAAAAGTCTTGATGAGATCGAATCCGTCCATGGAGACCTGGGCACATTGCTCCAGCTCGTCAGTGTCGCGCGTCGCGGGTCAAGCTCGCAATCGGCGTGCCGGTACTCTCCACCCAGCCGCCACCGAGCGTCTTGTAGAAGGTCACGAGATTGGTCAGGCGCGAAAGGCGCGTGGCGATGAGGTTCTGCTGTGCCGTGTAGAGCGAGCGCTGCGAATCCAGTACGGTGAGGTAGCTGTCGACGCCGCGCCGGAAGCGCGCGTCCGACAACCGGTAGCTCTCCGTCGTCGCATTCACCAGCGACTGTTGCGCTTCGAGCTGGCGGCCGAGCGTGCTGCGTTGTGCCAACGCATCCGAGACCTCGCGGAAGGCTGTCTGGATCGCCTTCTCGTACTGCGCCACCGAGATGTCGCGGCTGACGGTCGCGATCTGGAGGTTGGCGCGGTTGGCGCCGCCGTCGAAGATCGGTAGCGTGATCTGCGGCGCGAAGCTCCAGCTGCCCGAGCCGCCCTTGAAGAGGCCCGAGAGCTCGCTGCTGGACGTGCCCGCCGATGCCGTGAGGCTGATGCGCGGATAGAAGGCCGCGCGCGCCGCGCCGATGTAGGCGTTTGCGGCCTTGAGATCGCGCTCGGCCTGCAGGATGTCCGGGCGGCGCTGCAGCAACTCGGAGGGCAGCCCCGGCGGAATGCTGGCCAGCGGGCTCGTGGCCGCCGCGGCGCGGTCGGGCAGGGCCTGCGGCAGCAGTTCGTCCGGCAGCTCGGCACCCACGAGCAGCATCAGCGCATTGCGGTCCCGCGCCACCTGGGCGGTGTAGCGCTCGACGTCGACGCGGGCGGTGTCGACGCTCGTCTGCGCCTGGCTCAGCGTGAGTGCCGAGGCCGCACCCAGCTCGAAGCTGCGCTGGTTGAGACGGTAGGAGTCACTCTGGCTGCGCAAGGTGTCGCGCGCGAGTTTCAGCTGGTCCAGGTCGGCGGCAAGCGTGAGGTAGCTGGTCGCGACTTCCGCCACCAGGCTGATCTGGGTGCTGCGACGCGCCTCGGCGGTGGACAGGAATTGCTCCTGCGCCTGTGCGCTCAGGCTTCGGACGCGGCCGAACAGGTCGATCTCGTAGGCGCTGAAACCGAGCGTCGCGCTGTACTGGTGCGCCGTGAGGGCCTCGCCCGTGGACGACAGGTCGGCCGGCGTGCGGCTGCCGCTGCCGCCGGCACTGGCATTGACGGTCGGGAAGAGCGCCGCATCCTGCACCCGGTACTGGGCGCGGGCCTTCTCGATGTTCAGCACCGCGACGCGCAGGTCGCGATTGTTGGCGAGGCTCATCTCGATCACGCGCTGCAGCGAGGGGTCGTTGAAGACATCGCGCCAACCGAGGTCGGCCACCGGCGTGGATGCGGCGGCGCCTGCATCGCCTGCAAATTTGCCGGGGACGGGCGCTGCGGGTTGCTGGTACGCGGGCATCAGGCTGCAGCCGGCGAGCAGGGCGGCCAGTGCCAACGGCGCGAGGGGAGTCGATGTGAAGCGGGACATGTCAGACACCTTCTGAAGTGGGCTGGGCCGTGTGGGAGTGGGAAATCGCAGCGTGTGGCTCGGCCGGCTTGCCCTTGAACAGCCCGACCACCAGGACGAAGAAAAGCGGCACGAAGAAGATGGCGAGCACCGTGCCCGATAGCATTCCTCCGATCACCGCGGTGCCCAGCGCATGCTGCGCTCCGGCGCCCGCGCCGCTGCCCAGCACCAGGGGCAGCACGCCCAGGATGAAGGCCAGCGACGTCATCAGGATCGGGCGCAGCCGCAGGCGGGCGGCTTCCAGTGCCGATTCCACCAGGCTACTGCCGCGTTCATGCAGATCTTTGGCGAACTCGACGATCAGGATGGCATTCTTCGACGCCAGGCCGATGGTCGTGAGCAGGCCGACCTGAAAGTACACGTCGTTCATCTTCCACGTCAGGATCGCGCCGACCAGCGCGCCCAGCACGCCGAGCGGCACCACGAGAATGACGGAGAACGGGATCGCCCAGCTCTCGTACAAGGCCGCGAGGCAGAGGAACACGATCAGGATCGATAGCGCGTAGAGCAGGCCGGTCTGGCCGCTCGATGCCTTCTCCTGGCGCGACAGACCGGTCCATTCGTAGCCGATGCCAGCAGGCAGCTTCGCCACCGCCTGCTCGACGATGGCCAGCGCCTCCCCGCTGGAGGCGCTGCCCGGCATCGCCATGCCCAGGATTTCCACCGAGGGCACGCCGTTGTAGCGCTCCAGCCGCGGCGAGCCGGAGCTCCAGCTCGCCTTGGCGAAGGAGGTGAAGGGCACCATGGCGCCGGCGCTGCTGCGCACATACCAGCGGTCGATGTCCTCCGGCAGCATGCGGTACTGCGCATCGGCCTGCAGCATCACCTTCTTCACCCGACCCTTGTCGATGAAGTCGTTGACGTAGCTGCTGCCCCAGGCGGCCGAGAAGGTGTCGTTGATGTCCGCCATCGAAAGGCCCTGCGCCTGTGCCTTGTGCGGATCGACCTCGAGCCTGAACTCGGGCGTGTCCTCCTGGCCGTTGGGCCGCACGGCCACCAGCCGCTTGTCCTTCGACAGTTCGCCCAGCAGCTGGTTGCGCGCCTGCATCAGGGCCTCATGGCCGAGATTGGCCCGGTCCTGCAGCATCAGGTCGAAGCCTGCCGCGTTGCCGAGTTCCGACACGGCCGGCGGTGCGAAGGCAAACACCTTCGCGTCGCGGATGGTGTTGAAGAAGGCGCTGGCCTTCGCGGCCACGCCCGTCACGGCGAGCGTCTCACCCTTGCGCTCGTCCCAGGGCTTGAGCTTGACGAAGGCGAAGCCGGTGTTCTGACCGCTGCCAGCGAAGCTGAAGCCGGATACCGCGAACACGCCGGCCACTGCGTCCTTCTGGTCTTCCAGCAAGTGGTGCTCGACCTGGCGCATGACGTCGTCGGTGCGTGCGCTGGTGGCGCCGGGCGGCAGCTGGACCAGCACGAACATGCTGCCCTGGTCCTCGTCGGGCAGGAAGCCGACGGGCAGCTTCATGAAGCCGAAGACCACCGCGGCCAGCAGCACCGCGTAGACGACCATGTAGCGCCAGCCCTTGCCCAGCATGTGTCGCACCACGCCCTGGTAGCGGCCGTTGCCGCGGTCGAAAGTGCGGTTGAACCAGCCGAAGAAGCCGGTGGTCGCCATCGCATGGCCCTTGGCGACGGGCTTGAGCAGCGTCGCGCAGAGCGCCGGCGTGAGCACCAGCGCCACGAGCACCGACAGCGTCATGGCCGAGACGATCGTGATCGAGAACTGGCGGTAGATCACGCCGGTGGAGCCGCTGAAGAAGGCCATCGGCACGAACACCGCCGCCAGCACCAGCGCGACGCCGACCAGGGCGCCGGTGATCTGGCCCATCGACTTGCGCGTCGCCTCCTTCGGTGAGAGGCCTTCCTCCGTCATGACTCGTTCGACGTTCTCGACCACCACAATCGCATCGTCCACCAGCAGGCCGATCGCCAGCACCATGGCGAACATGGTCAGCGTGTTGATGGTGAAGCCGAAGGCCGCGAGCACGCCAAAGGTGCCGAGCAGCACCACCGGCACCGCGATGGTCGGGATCAGCGTCGCCCGGATGTTCTGCAGGAAGAGATACATCACCAGGAACACCAGGACGACTGCTTCGACCAGCGTTTTGACGACCTCCTCGATCGAGATCCGCACGAAGGGCGTGGTGTCGTAGGGCTTCTGGACCTTCATGCCGGGTGGGAAGAACTTCTCGAGCTCGGCCACGCGGGCGTCGATGCCCTTGACCGTGTCGAGCGCGTTGGCCCCCGTGGCCAGCTTGATGGCGAGGCCGGCAGCCGGCTTGCCGTTGTAGCGCCCGACCGTGTTGTAGGACTCGCTGCCCAGCTCGATGCGGGCGACGTCGCGCAGGCGGACCTGGGCGCCGTTGGTCTGCGTGCGCAGCAGGATGTCTTCGAACTCCTGCGCGGTCTTCAGGCGCGTCTGCGAGGTGATCGTTGCGTTGAGCTGCTGGCTGCCCGCCGCAGGCAGGCCGCCGAGCTGGCCGGCCGAGACCTGCGCGTTCTGCGCCTGGATGGCGGTCTTCACGTCCAGCGGTGTCAGGCTGAAGTTGGCGAGCTTGTTCGGGTCGAGCCACACGCGCATGGCGTACTGCGAGCCGAAAAGGGTGGTGTCGCCCACGCCCTCGACGCGGCTGATCGCCTCCTGCACGTTCGCGGCCACATAGTCCGACAGGTCGGACCCGTTCATGCTGCCGTCCTCGGACGTGAAGGCCAGCACGTTCAGGAAGTTGGTGGCCGACTTCGTCACGGTGACGCCCTGCTGCTGCACCTCTTGCGGCAGCAGTGGCGTGGCCAGCGAGAGTTTGTTCTGCACCTGCACCTGGGCGGTGTCGGGGTTGGTGCCGTTCTCGAAGGTCAGCGTGATGGTGACCGAGCCCGACGACTCGCTGGTCGATGCCATGTAGCTCAGCCGGTCCAGCCCCTTCATCTTCTGCTCGATGACCTGGGTGACGGTGTCCTCCAGCGTCTTGGCGGAAGCGCCCGGGTAGTTGGCGGTGATCGCGACGGCGGGCGGCGCGATGCTCGGGTACTGCGCGATCGGCAGCGTGAAGATGGAGAGAGCTCCTGCCAGCATCACGATGATGGCGAGGACCCAGGCGAAGATGGGGCGGTCGATGAAGAAGCGTGCCATGACGGTCTCTCGCGATCAGTTCGCCGTATTGCCGGAAGCGGGGAGAGCCGCCTTGGCCGTTTCGGCGACCGGCTTGGCGCTGGGGCTCCATTGCACGGTCTTCACCTCGACGCCCGGCGCTGCGCGTTGCTGACCGTCCACCACGAGCTGGTCGCCGGCCTGAAGGCCGCGGCGCACCAGCCATTGGTCGCCGATGGCGCGCTCTGTCTCGAGCATGCGTCGCTGCAGCTTGTGCTGGGCATCCACGACGAAGGCCGTCGGCTTGCCGGTGCTGTCGCGCGACACCGCCTGCTGCGGCACCAGGAGCGCCTGCTCTTTGACGCCCTCCTGCAGCACGGCGCGCACGTACATGCCGGGCAGCAGGTCGGCGTTCGGGTTGGGGAACACCGCGCGCAGCGTGATGGCGCCGGTCGTCTGGTCCACGGTGACGTCCGAGAATTCGAGCTTGCCTTCGAGCGGATAGGCGCTGCCGTCTTCCAGCAGCAGGCGCACCTTGGCCGCATTGGCGCCGCTCTTCTGGAGATCGCCGCGCGCCATGGCCTGTTTGAGCTGGAGCACCGCGGCACTGGATTGCGTCACGTCGACGTAGATCGGGTCGAGCTGCTGGATGGTGGCCAGTGCGGTCGCCTGGCTGGCCGTGACCAGCGCGCCGGGCGTGACCGTCGACTTGCCGATGCGCCCCGAGATCGGCGCGTCGATGCGCGCGTAGGCGAGGTTGATGCGGCTCGTCTCGACATTGGCCTTCGCCGCGGCGACGTCGGCCTCGCCCTGCTGCAGCGAAGCGGCGGCATCGTCGTAGTCCTGCTGGCTCACCGCCTGGATGGCCACCAGCTCCTTGTAGCGCTCGGCCTTCAGCCGCGTGGTCTTCAGGCTGGCCTGCGCCTTGGCGAGCGCGGCGACATTGCTGTCGTAGGTGGCCTTGTAGGTGGCTGGATCGATCTGGTAGAGCGTCTCGCCGGCCTTCACGTCGCTGCCTTCGCGGAACTTGCGCGTCTTCACGATGCCGCCGACCTGGGGGCGGACGTCGGCGATGAGGAAGGGCGCGGTGCGGCCGGGCAGCTCGGCCGTGATGGCCACGCGTTGCGGCTGCACCGTGACCACGCCGACTTCGGGCGTGCCCTGCGCCGGAGGCGGGCCTCCTGGCGGCTTGCCGCATGCGACGAGCAGGCAGGCGGACGCAAGGGCTGCCGTAAAGGTCAGGCCGAAGGTAAGGGGTGGACGCATGGCGAATCTCCTGAAGGACGTGGAAGGATTCGTCGTTTAAACGAACCGTACGGTATGTGAATGTAGATTGACTTCCTGCTGATGTCAATCAATAATGAACACATTGGTTCGGATATAAGGAGGCAACGAGATGCGAGTCAAGACGGAAGCCAAGCGCGACGCGATCGTCCGGGCGGCGTCGGAGGTCTTCAGGGAAATGGGATTCGAAGGCGCCTCCATGTCGGAGATCGCCGCGCGGGCGGGCGGTTCGAAGGCGACGCTGTACGGATACTTCAGCTCCAAGGAAGCGCTCTTCGTCGCGGTCATCCTCGGCGCTGCCGAGACGCATTTCGACCCGATCTTCGCTGCACTCGCGACGGACGAGGACGACCTGGAGCATGTCTTGCAACGCTACGGTGAACGGATCCTGGCCGTGGTGTGCTCGCAGGAGATCATCGAGGCGATGAGAGCCGTGATCGCGGAGTCCGGGCGAAGCGACATCGGACGGCAATTCTTCGAAGGCGGGCCCAAGAAAGGTCTGCTCGAGCTGGCAGGGTTTCTGGAGCAGCAGATGCAGAAGGGACGCTTGCGCAAAGCCGATCCGCAGGTGGCGGCGCGCCACCTGACTGCGTTGCTGGACTCGGAGGTCACCATGCCGCTTCTGCTCGGCATCGAAGGGCCGCCGTCACGCAAGGACCTGCGCGAGGCCACCCGCCGCGCGGTACAGGTTTTTCTCGGCGGCTATGCACCCGGGAGCGACAAGGCCTCGTAGCCGACAGGTGCATCCACCATGAAAGTCGGCATCACATTCAAGCTCTTCCTGTTCGTTCTGCTCGCCTGTGCTGCCGTGGTCGTTGTCCATGGAGCTGCGATCCGGCTCGTGATGGAGCGCGGCTTCCTGGGCTACCTCCGTCAGCAGGGTCAAATGCGGATGGAGGAGGTCGTGCCACGTCTGCAGGAGGCCTATGTCGTTCGCGGCAGCTGGGACTTCCTTCGCGCCGACTTCGGGGAATGGGTGGCTCTGGTGTCGCCGTTCCTTCGCGAACCAGGGGTCGATACGGCACCTCGCGTGGCGTCTTCCGACCAGACAGGCGCGATGGCGCGCATGGGCCTGCTGGACGCGAGCATGCGCCGCGTCGTCGGCAACCCGGATGTAGACGCGAGCTCGTTCCGCATTCCCATCGTCGTCGAAGGACGCACGGTGGGGTGGGTCGCGATGGTGCCGTTCGAGGCGGTGCTGCCGAAGAATGACGAGCGCTTTCTCGAACAGCAGTTCAAGGCCTTGACGATGGTCGGCCTTGGATCGATCCTTGTGGCAGCCCTGCTGACATTCTTCCTCGCGCGCGCCCTATTGCGACGCCTTCGCGACATGGCGCAGGCCACGCACCAACTGGCCGCAGGGGACTACGCTTCGCGAATCGCGGCCGTTGCGAACGACGAACTCGGAGCGCTGGCGAAGGACTTCAACCGAATGGCCCAGACACTCGAACATACCGAGCGGGCACGGCGCGGTTACATGGCGGACATTTCCCATGAATTGCGCACGCCGTTAGCGGTGTTGCGCGCGCAGCTCGAGGCGATCCAGGACGGGATTCGCTCACCCACGGTCCAGTCGACGAACGCCATGCACCTGCAGGTCGAGCGCCTGGGCAGGCTGGTCAATGACCTGCACGATCTGTCGCTGTCCGATGTCGGCGCGATGACGTACCGGCGGGTCCCCCTCGATGTGGCAACGGTGGTGCATGCGGCGGCCAGCAGCATGCAGGAGCGACTCGAGGCGGCATCACTGCAACTGGTACTGCAGATCGGGCAGGCGCCGCTCATGATCAGCGGCGACGAACCGCGCCTGCACCAGTTGTTCGGCAATCTGCTCGAGAACTCGCTGCGGTACACGGGCCGTGGTGGTGTTCTTCAAGTGGGCTGCGCTCGGCACGGTGCGAATGCGCTCATCGTCGTCGAGGACAGTGCCCCCGGCGTCCCCGAGGACAAGATGGAGAAGCTGTTCGAGCGCTTCTACCGCGTCGAAGCTTCGCGCAATGGGGCCACCGGGGGCAGTGGGCTGGGACTGGCCATCAGTCGCAACATCGTGGAGGCGCATGAAGGGCGCATCACCGCCTCGGCGTCGCAGTTGGGCGGGCTCAGGATCGCCATCGAACTGCCGCTGGCTTCAGGATGAGCGACACGCGTCACACCGGGCTGTCGCCCGGACGACGGACGCTGCGGCTGTCGCAAAGGTCCGTCGTGACCGGCCCAAGGATGGTGGCGCGTCCAGAATGGCAGGGTTTCCTGCCGGCTGCGCAGCCGCGCGCGGAACTGCTGCGCAGCGCGGAGTGGCTGCTGCGAGCCCTTCTTCGCAAATCCCGGTCGAAGCTGCCCCGAGGCGAGCGCCGCGCGTGGCTTGAGGCCATGCGCCGCTTTGATCCGATCGAACCCATGGTCGTCCTGGCGCCGGAGCAAGTGCGCGGCGCGGCCTGGTTGCTGGCAGCCATGCACTGGTGCGGATTTCGCCACCCGGGCGCACTTCACTGCAAGCCGCTGCACCCGCCGACCGGTCTCGTTCGCTGGCTGAGCACATTCGATGTCTGCCGACAGATGGATCGCCCGGTCGACATCATGCGAAGCCTGGTCTTGGAGATGGAACGCGTAGACCGTGAAAGCCGCCGCCCTCGTCGAGGCGATGCTGGCGCATGGACGGGAGGTAGCGTTGCTGCCGGAACTGCTGCGGTGATCGGCTCGCGCTTCAGGTACCGCCAGGGGTGAGCGCAGGAGTTGGGACCCCACGCTCAAGGGTTCTCGGATTCGTCGTGCAAGATGCTCTCGTAGTCCTGTCCGCCATAGAAGATGCCGATGATGGAAACCTGTTCGGCGGCGACATCGAAGGCGATGACCGTGCGCTTCCTGTAGTGGGTGATGCGCAGACCCGGGCGCACATCATCGCGCTTGGTACCGCGATGGGGAAACGTCTGAAGGCTCTCACAGTAGGCGACGATCGCCTCGGCGTACCGCGCCGCAATGTCCGGCGAAGCTGCACGCGCAATGTAGTGATACAGATCGGCCAGTTGCTCCTCGGCCTCGGGCGAGAAGACGACGCGGTAAGGCGTCACCCCTTGGCGCGCTCGGCCGCCAGCCTGGCGCGCACCTGACGGGCGGTGACGGCGCGCGATGGATCAGCCTTCAACGCGTCGTAGGCCGGACCGACCTGATCTCGTAGCCAGCTTTGCATGGCGCGGTCCTGCGCCATCAGGGCACGCAGCCCATCGCGGATGACCTCGCTCTCGGTGGCGTATTCGCCCGCCGAGACCTTGGCCTTCACGGCCTCGGCCATCTCGTTTGGCAGGGTGATGCTCAGTTGTTGCGTTGTGCGCATGAAGGCGCTCCCATCTCGTTCAATAGGATTAAATCCTACTCAATCGGCCGACCAAAGTCCAGCGAGCCAATTCGCCATCGCGGCCGATAGCCGGCGCGGCTACCAGCGATGCTCATGGATAGCCTGGACGAGCAGGTCCGGCGCATTCACCAACTGCAAGCCGACATCGACGTCATCGAACGCAGGCTCTCGCGCCAAATGCGTGAGATTCCAGCCTGCAAAGCTGTCGCCGAAATCCCTGGCGTTGGGCTTCTCACGGCTACGGCCATCGTCGCCAGCATCGGGACACCAACAGCCTTCAAGGACACACGGGAGTTCGCCGCGTGGATTGGCTTGGTTCCACGGCAGACCGGGACTGGCGGCCGAGTCCGGCAGCTTGGCATCAGCAAGCGCGGCGATGCATATCTGAGGACGCTGCTGATGCACGGCGCACGGGCCATCGTGGTCAGATCGAAGGATGCGCCGACATGGCCCTGGCTCGCAGCGCTGCTTCAGCGCCGACCATACAGCGTGGTCGTCGCGGCGGTGGCCAACAAGCTGGCGCGAACGATATGGGCGGTGTTGGCACGCGGACAGGCATGGAGACCTGAGAAGCCAAGCATCGACCTACTGTTCTGGCGCTGCGTCTTCGGCGCGGCGACGCTCCTGATTGTGTGCGCCGCGTCGGGCATGCTGCGCGGCCCGCTCTCGCTTCGCCTCTTCGGCTGGGCGGCGCTCTAGGGGGTGCGGCCATCGTCCTCAACTGGCTGCTCATCTTCGCTTCGTTCTCACGCGCGTCCATCTCCATTTCGACAGCCGCCTACAACACTCAGCCCTTCGTGCTGGTCGTGCTGGGCGCGCTCTTCTTTTCCGAGAAGCTGACCGCGACCAAGCTTGTGTGGCTGGGTTTGGCGTTCGTTGGCGTGGTGCTCAGCGCGCTGGCGAAGCCGGATGTGGGCTACGTTGGCACTGACGAGATGGACAACTTCGTGAGCAACCGGCTGGGCTGACACACTGCGGCACCTCGCTGCGTACAGCCACAAGCGGCATACTCCTGACTGAGATCGATGGAGGTAGAGATGACACACTACGCAATCACGCAGGTCCACGCAGAGGGCGGAGTCCTCAAGCGCGTCATGCTTCACGAGATCGACCTGGAAGGGCCGGAACAATTCAGGCTTCTGGACCCTAAAGACATGGCGGCCTCCGACGTGGCGAATCTTTGGCATGGCGGCGCCCGACTCTACACGGGCACACCCGACGGGAAGGGCGGCTATTTGAAGGGCACCGAGGTCCAGTGCAAGGCTGGAACTGACGAACTCATTTCCCTGCCCATTATTGGCAAGGCGATGGGGCCGAGCTTGGCCGAGTTGCCCGAGTACTAGCGTGAGATGGTTCGGTACCTCGGCCTAGAAGGCATCGAAATGGAACGCGCGCTCCTGCTGGCAATGAGGAGCCGCTCGGAACTGTCCACGCCCGCAGCCGGTTTCATGAAACATGATCGAGAGCGCGGCTCCCTTCAGCAGCGCATCGCCAGCACTTCATGAATCGTGAGAGGGGATGCTGATGGCGCATGCTTTCTCTCCTCGTCAGACAGGTCCCAGTAGTTCAAAGCGACGCGCCTGGGAGAAGCTCGCGTCCACATCATTCGTTAGGCGCGTCCCGCAGCAGTAGTTCGCCGCCAGCCGCCTGCCAGGTACGTCGTAATGGGCTCGCCCTGGTAGCCGCTGTCGCGCAGGTCGCATCGATCTTGTCGAGCATCGTCGACAAGGCGGCGGCAAGTTCGGGTCTGACGCGCAGCATGCTCTCGAAACGTTGATGAGTGCGGCCAGGCGTGCCAGTTCAACCTCTGGCGATGACAAGCAAGCCTGCCACTATCAGACCTCCGCCAATCAATTTGGCGGATGTGATTCCCTCGCCCAGGAGCGCCCATGCCAGCAAGAGCGCCACGACGACGCTGCCTTTGTCGATGAGCGCCACCGTCGAAACCTCGCCGAGCTTGATGGCCCTGTAGTAGAAGACCCATGAGCATGCTGTGGTGACGCCTGAAAGGCCGAGCCAAAAAAGATTTCGGCCGCTGAGCGATTTCAGTTCAGTCGTCGGGACGACCGCCGCGGCGAATATCAGCACGAACACAAAAACAAAGCAGGTACGCACCGCGAGGCCGAGGTCGCCGGAGACTCCCGACAGGCCCATCTTTGCAATCACGGACGTGAATCCTGCGAAAGCCATCGAAACGAACGCGTAGACAATCCATTTTTCCATCGTGGTGCTACTAGGTTGATTTGTGCCGCTCGGACGCTTTGTCCAACCGGCGGTTGCTATGGGATGGGCCGAGCCTCTGCCGAACACGGCGGGGGTCCTAGCGAGAAGAGGTCTGCTCCCCCGTCTTTGCGCCAGCGTGCGTCGAAAGGCAACCGCCCCATACCCGTGCGAACGTTCTGGGCAAAGCAGTGCTAAGGGTAAACCCTTATACTTGTCGATGCCAATCGTCGGCGTGCAACATCGAAAGAGGGCTCCATGGCAGACCGGTTCGTAGGAAACAACAATCGCTCCGATGATCGCGTTTTTCGAGCGTCGACTGCGAGCGGCGTGCGTCAACGGCTCGTCGCTCCCTGGAAGGCCTTCAAGCGCGTCGCAAGTGCTCGGACCGCAGACGAGTTGAATGCGCTGGCCGACAGCTATCAGAGTGGTCAGCCCGCATTGGCTGCGCAACTCCGAGCGGCGGCAGTTGTGACGCAAGCGCATGGCGCCTAAGTTGGGACATCGCTGCGCAGTCAATCGCTGAGCGTCGTCAGCACCAAGGACGCGATCTGGTCGACGCTGCCGACGCCGCCGATCGCGCGGTACTTCGGCGCCGTGGCCGGGTCCGCCTTGGCCCAGGCCGAGTAGTAGTCGACCAGCGGCCGGGTCTGCTGGCTGTAGACCTCGAGCCGCTTGCGCACGGTTTCTTCCTTGTCGTCCTCGCGCTGGATCAGGTCTTCGCCGGTGAGGTCGTCCTTGCCTTCGGTCTTCGGCGGATTGAACTTGACGTGGTAGATGCGCCCCGACGCCGGGTGCGAGCGGCGCCCGCTCATGCGTTCGATGATGTCGGCGAAAGGCACGTCGATCTCGAGCACATAGTCGATCTTGACGCCCGCCGAGCGCATGGCCTCGGCCTGCGGAATGGTGCGCGGGAAGCCATCGAACAGAAAGCCCTGGGCGCAGTCCGGCAACGCGATGCGTTCCTTGACGAGGTCGATGATCAGGTCGTCGCTCACCAGGGCGCCGGCATCCATCACGGCCTTGGCCTGGAGCCCGAGCGGTGTACCAGCCTTGACGGCGGCGCGCAGCATGTCGCCGGTCGAGATTTGAGGAATGCCGCATTTCCGGCAAATGAAGGCTGCCTGCGTGCCTTTGCCTGCCCCGGGGGCGCCCAACAGCATCAGTCTCATGGTGTCTCCGGCATGCGTTGGATGTTTCGGGAAACGCCGTCCACGATTTCCTTCTTGGCGGCATCGATGCCTTCCCAGCCCAGCACCTTGACCCACTTGCCGGCTTCCAGGTCCTTGTAGTGCTCGAAGAAGTGCGTGATGGCCTTCAGGCGCATCGGGTTCACGTCTTCGACCTTCTTCCAGTGGCTGTAGATCGGCAGCACCTTGTCGGTGGGCACGGCGAGCACCTTGCCGTCGACGCCGGCCTCGTCTTCCATCATCAGGATGCCGATCGGGCGGCACGGCACGACCACGCCCGGCACCAGCGCCCAGGGGGTGATGACCAGCACGTCCACCGGATCGCCGTCGCCCGAGATCGTCTGCGGCACATAGCCGTAGTTGGTCGGGTAGTGCATCGCGGTCGTCATGAAGCGGTCGACGAAGATCGCGCCCGACTCCTTGTCGACCTCGTACTTGATGGGGTCGGCGTTCATCGGGATTTCGATGACGACGTTGAACTCGTCGGGGACTTTCTCGCCCGGGGAAATTTTGTCGAAGGCCATGGATGTCGACGGATCAGTTCTTTTGCGCCAGCTGCTCCAGAATCGCCGGGTTTTCGAGCGTCGAGGTGTCCTGGGTGATGGTTTCGCCCTTGGCGACCGAGCGCAGCAGCCTGCGCATGATCTTGCCGCTGCGCGTCTTCGGCAGGTTGTCACCGAAGCGGATGTCCTTGGGCTTCGCGATCGGGCCGATCTCCCTGGCGACCCAATTGCGCAACTCATTGGCGATCTTCTTCGCTTCGTCACCGGTGGGGCGAGCGCCCTTCAGGACGACGAAGGCGCAGATCGCCTCGCCGGTGGTCTCGTCAGGGCGGCCGACCACCGCGGCTTCCGCCACCAGATCGGTGCAAGACACCAGCGCCGACTCGATCTCCATCGTGCCCATGCGATGGCCCGAGACGTTGAGCACGTCGTCGATGCGCCCGGTGATGGTGAAGTAACCGGTCTGCGCATCGCGGATCGCGCCATCGCCCGCCAGGTAGTAGCCCTTGAGTTCCGGCGGGTAGTAGCTCGCCTTGAAGCGCTCGGGGTCGCCCCAAATCGTGCGGATCATGCTTGGCCAGGGCTTCTTGACCACCAGGATGCCGCCCTGGCCGTTGGGCACGTCGGTGCCGGTCTCGTCGACGATGGCAGCGGCGATGCCCGGGAAGGGCAGGGTGCAGGAACCCGGAACCAGCGGTGTGGCGCCCGGCAGCGGCGTGATCATGTGGCCGCCGGTCTCGGTCTGCCAGAAGGTGTCGACGATCGGGCAGCGGCCGCCGCCGATGTGCTGGTGGAACCACTCCCAGGCCGCCGGGTTGATCGGCTCGCCTACCGAGCCCAGGATGCGCAGGCTCGACAGGTCGTAGCGCTTCGGATGCACCGCCTCGTCGGCCTCGGCCGCCTTGATCAGCGAGCGGATGGCCGTGGGCGCGGTGTAGAACACGCTGACCTTGTGGTCCTGGATCATCTTCCAGAAGCGGCCCGCGTCGGGATAGGTGGGCACGCCCTCGAACACGACCTCGGTCGCCCCCAGTGCAAGCGGGCCGTAGGTGATGTAGGTGTGGCCGGTGACCCAGCCGATGTCGGCGGTGCACCAAAACACGTCGTCGGGCTTCAGGTCGAAGGTCCACTTCGTGGTCAGCGCCGCGTGCAGCAGATAGCCCCCGCTGGAGTGCTGCACGCCCTTGGGCTTGCCGGTCGAGCCCGAGGTGTACAGCACGAACAGGGGATGCTCGGCGCTCACCCATTCGGGTTCGCAGGTCTCGGCCTGGTTCTGCATCTCTTCGTGCAGCCAGCGGTCACGCGACAGATCCCAGGCGATCGGGCCGCCCGTGCGCCGGTAGACGATGACGTCTTTCACCGCCTCGCAGCCGCCCAACGCGATGGCATCGTCGACGATGGCCTTGAGCGGCAGTTGTTTGCCGCCGCGCAGCTGCTCGTCGACGGTGATGACCATGACCGCGCCGGCATCCTGGATGCGGTCGCGCAGGCTCTGCGCCGAGAAGCCGCCGAAGACCACCGAATGGGTGGCGCCGATGCGCGCGCAGGCCTGCATCGCGACCACGCCTTCGATGCTCATCGACATGTAGATGACGACGCGATCTCCTTTCCTGACGCCGCGGGCCTTCAACGCGTTGGCCATGCGGCACGTGCGTGCCAGCAGCTCGAGGTAGCTGACGCGCGTCACCTGCCCGTCGTCGGCTTCGAAGATGATCGCGGTCTTGTCGCCCAGGCCCCGCTCGATCTGTCGGTCGAGGCAGTTGTAGGACACGTTCAGCGTGCCGTCCTCGAACCATTTGAAGAAGGGCGCCTGGCTGTCGTCGAGTCCTTGGGTGAACGGCGTCTTCCAGCTGAGGAATTCACGGGCGAGGCGCGACCAGTAGCCGCTGTAGTCGGCTTCGGCGTCGGCCACCAGCCGGTCGTAGGCGGCCATGCCGGACACATGGGCGTCCTTCATGTCCGGGACTGGAACCAGATGGGGCCTTGTTTCGTTCTCGTTCACGATAGATCTCCTATAGCCTTGGGTTAGGTCATCACAGACGGCTGATTCAGTTCATCGGTCCGCATGGCTGTTCAGCCAGGCAGCAATCGCTGCAGCACTGCGAAAGTCGTCGCAAGCGCGCGCTGGAACGGTGGGCCAGCGCTGATTCCACATGCGCGCCAGTGCCTGGCCCGGACCCAGCTCCAGTACGCAACGTACTTGCCGTGCCATGACGTTTTCCATGCATTCGTCCCAGCGAACCGTCGTGGCGATCTGAGCGGCCAGCGCAGTCCGGGCCGACGCTGCATCCCGGATGCGGTCCCTCGCATTGCTGAACAGCACGACTCGAGGCGCGTGGAACGGCACCTGCGCAAGCGTCTGCGCGAAGCCCGCTGCCGCCTCGCGCATCCAGGGCGTGTGCGATGCCACATGGACCCGCAAGCGCGTGCACTGCGCGCCGGCGGCCAGGGCCTTTCGTTCCGCGTGGTCCAGCGCGGCCCTCGGGCCGCCGAGGATCACGCTGTCGTTTCCGTTGCGGATGGCGAGTGCAAGGCCGGCTTCGTCGCGTATTTGCTCGAGCCGCGACTCGGAAAGTCCGCTGACGGCGAGCAGACCGCCGGGCACGCGAGCAGCGCACCGATCCATGGCCTCGGCCCGCAGGGGCGCCAGGGCCGCAGCCGTGGCGGGCTCGATCACGCCGGCCGCACTGAAGGCCGCCAACTCGCCGACGCTGTAGCCGGCCACTGCCGCCGGCGACGAAATGAGTGGCGCCAATTGACCCCAGGCCGCCAAGGCGAGGCCCGTCAGCAGCGTCTGCGCGTTGTCGTTGCGCTCTGCCCAGTCAGGATCCGCGAGGGCGCGCCGCCAGTCGTCGACGCCGAGGCGCGCGCACGTGTCGCGCACGTGTTCATCGTCCGCCAACCAGGGCAGCATCGCAGGATGCTGGGTTCCCTGGCCGGAAAAAACCAGAGCAAAGCTCATTGGCTTGAACACACGCGAGTGATCCAGCAGGCCGCGGCGAGCGTGTCTGCCGCGCCACCGGGCGACAGTCGCCTCGCGACAAAGGCTTTTGCAATGGCTCTCGCCTCCTGAATGCCGTCCGGCCGCGCAATGCCCCCTCGATCCAGAAAGCCGCGCGCAGCACGCTGGGCGTGGCGCAGGCCGTCGAGGCCGCCGCGGTGCGCGAGATTGCTGTCGTCCAGGACGGCCATGATGTGGAACAAGGTGTCGAGCCGAGCCTGTTGCGACGTGAGGCCGCGAGCCAGGGCTGCCGTCAGCGCGGGCAGCGCCGTCTCGAACAGCACCGGAAAGCCCAGCGCCGCCTCTTCGGAGGCGCTGCGCAGGCTGTGGCGCCGCGCGGCGATGCCGCCGGGCAGGGTGGGCGGGCGCAGGCTGCGCGTTGCCAGCGCATCGCCCCAGTGCCGGCGCAACGCCTCGCGCAATTGATCGCGATGCAATGCGCCCCCGCGCTCTCGCAGGGCAGCGCCCGCCGCCGCACACAACAGGCCGAGCATGAAGATCGCGCCGCGATGCGTGTTGACGCCGCCGGTCGCGGCGAGCATGCGTGCCTCGGCCGCGATGCCACAGCGCTCGAGCACGGCGAAGTCCGCGCCGGCGAAGCCGGCTTCGGCAATCTGGACGAAGTAGCGGCGCAGCGAGAACAGACTGCGCATGAAGGTGTGCGCGTCCATGTCGCCGTGGCTGCCGCGGTCGGTCAATGTCACCAGGCCCGGCTTGGGCGCCAGCGACAGCTCGTCGTAAAGCGCGAGCGTGGCAGCGCGCCCGATCGCCGCGGACGTGAGCCGTGGATGCTGTTGCACATGGAGCGCAGAGGTGCTCATTCGGCCCACTCCACCAACTCGCTACGCTTGCACCACGCCGCTTCGCGCTGCAGGGACACGCTGTCCAGCCGCTTGACCATCACGGCGCGCGTGCGTCCAGCGCGCCACTCGATCCATTCGCGCCACGCGACTGCCGCCCCATCGCTGAAGACGAGTTCACCATCCAGCCTAGGCTGCGTTGAGCCGAAGGACTGAAGCACATGCGCAACCGCATCCGCGTGTGCCGCCCCACCGACGCTGACCGCCAGATCGAGGTCGGAGTCCGGCCGTACGTGATAGAGACCGCTGATCGCTTGCCAGCCGTAGCTGCCGAACACGCGCGTTGTCGCATGGCAGGCGTCCAGCGCGCCAAGCAGATCGCGAACCGAGCTGCGCATTGACGGCGCCAGCAGCCCTTGCACCTCGGCCAGGCGCGGGAACTCGTCAAAAAGAAGCACTGCAGTGCGCGGCACCTGCAGCGCCAGCCGACGCCGGTCCCAGCGAGCGGGTGAGGGCAAACCCAGCGCAATCCATCCGTTGGCGGCGCCATCGATGGTTTGACGCGTCACCACCAGCGGCAGCCGATGCGTCACCCAATGCGTCAGACAGTCGCGGGCCTGCCTGTCCCATGGCTGGAGCAAGACGGCGGACCAACCCGCCTCGGAGAGCCGAACGAGTTGATGGCGGCGCAGGGAGACCATGGCGCGCAAGCGGCGTTCAGGCGGCGTCCAGCACGCGTCGCACGACGGCGGCGGCGAGCTGGCGTCCACCGCGCTCGGCGCCGTCCTGCGCGCGCCGATCTTGCGTCGGCGTATGGGCCAGCGCCTCGCGCAGCGCGGCCTGCAAGTCTCCCTCCCACAGCGCACGCACGCCCCCCATCGCCACGTAGTTCCGCACGCCCGGTGCGAACACCGGGTTGGATTGAGACAGCGCCGTGAGCTTGTCCTCGGGCAGCTTGGTGACGCGCGCCATGGCGGGAATGCGCATCACCCGGATCTCGGCCTCCGGCAGCGCGTAGCAGGCGTCGGCGATCAGGCCCGAGGTGATGAAGCCGCCGGACAAGGCCTGGTCGTATACCAGCCCGAGCACGCGATGGCCGCGACGCCGCGCCAGGTCGATGCTCGCGCCGAGGTGCGCCATCGCACGGTTGATGCCGAGCAATTCATCGCGTCGGCGCAGCTGCTGACCCTGGGTGTCGATCAGCAGCAGGATCGGCCGACCCGGGTGCTGCGCGATGGCGTCGAGCACCACGCGGGCCTGCGCGAGCGCGAGACGGACCCCGATGGGCGCATGGTTCGTGGTGCCGATCACCGTGAGCGGTTCGCCTTCGAACATCACTTCGCCCTGCAGGAAGTCGCCGTCTGCGCGCATGCCGTGGTACGGGCCGAAGAGCTGGGTAACAAGGGAATTCCACTGCATATGAATGCTCCTCAAGGGATCGCGCGCAGCGCGCGCACGGCTTCGACCGGAAGATCAGGAACCTGCTGCGCGTCGGCGATGCCGAGTGCGCTCCAAAGCAGCGTTGCTTCGTCGCGGCCGGCGGTATCGGCCGGCAGTGCGTGCAGGCGCGCCGTGAGCAACGCGTGCTCCTGCTCCAGCGCCGCCAAGGTCAATGGCTTCGACGCACCGATCGCCGCCACAGCCGCCACGCGAAAAGAATCGACGTCATCTTCGACCAGCGCGTCGCAATCGCCGGTCAGCCAGCGGTGCTTGCCGCCGGTCGTGCGCCAGACCAGCGCACGGTCGCGCGAATCGAATTCCTCCACGCCGTGAGAAGCTTCGATCACCTCGGGCCCCGACATCGCCAGCCGCCCGACATCGCTCATCACGATGTGGTCGGCACAGCGCGCCACGATGCCCATGCCGCCGAAGCAGCCGTTGGCGCCGCCGATCAGCACGATCACCGGGATGCCTGCGACGCGCACGTCGAGCAGTGCGCGCATCACTTCCGACACTGCAATGAGCCCCGCGTTGGCCTCATGCAAGCGCACGCCGCCCGATTCGGCCAGCAACAGCACGGCGGTCGGCTGGTCGCGAAGCGCGCGCTGCAGCAGGCCGACCAGCTTGGCGCCGTGCACCTCGCCGACGCCGCCGCCCATGAACGCGCCTTCCTGCGCGGCCACGAACACGTTGCGCCCATCGAGCATCGCGCGGCCGATCGCCACGCCGTCATCGAAGGCCGAGGGCACGCCGAGCTGCGCCAGGTGCGGGCTGGTGACCCGCTCGGCGGGTGGCAGCCATTCGTGGAAACTGCCGGGGTCGAGCAGCAGCGCCAGCCGCTCGCGCGCCGAGCATTCGGCAAAGCTGATCATGGCTGCCCTCCAGTGATCTCGGCCACTGCCTGGTCGAGCCGCAGGCTCACCACAGCGGGCGTGGCGCCCATGTCGTTGATCGAGACGCGCACGCCGGCCAGCGGATGGCGCGCGTGGAAGTCGTTCATCACGGCCTGCCAGATCGGCCCGAAGCCGCGCGCCGAGGTCTCGACACGCACGGCGCAGTCGTTGCCGTCGGCGGCCTCGAGCATCACCTCGAGGTTGCCGGAGCCGACGACGCCGACCAGCACCGGCGCGAAGGCGCCGGCCGGCCGGCCGCCGGAGAAAGAAAAGTCCAGGGTTTCGAGCCCTGCGGGAACGTCGCTCATGGTCGGATCTCCTGCTACCAGTTTCTGAAGCGCTTGGGTGGTTGGTACAACCCGCCCGAGGCGCGCACCAGGTCGCGCATGCTGCGGGCGGCCAGCAGGTTGCGCGTGGCCTGGCGCGGGTCGATCCCCAGGTCCTGCGGCCGGCGGATCACGCCGCGGTCGCGCAGGTTCTCCACTGCGCGCCTGTCGCGCGCCAGGCCCACCGCGGTGTAGCCGGCCACGCCGCGGATGGCCTGCTCGCGCTCCGCGTCGCTGCGGCACAGCAGGAGGTTGGCGATGCCTTCCTCGGTGAGGATGTGCGACACGTCGTCGCCGTAGATCATGATCGGCGGCAGGTCCATGCCGGCCTGCTCCTGCAGCGTCCAGGCGTCGAGCCTGTCGACGAAGGCCGGCTGCATGTGCTCGCGGAAGGTCTCGACCATCTGCACCACCAGCTTCTGCCCGCGCGGCGTGCCGGCCGCACCGCTGCGCCCGGCACGCGCCTCGCGCCCGGCCTTGAGCCAGGCCGGGCTGGCATGGCGCCGGCCGCGCGCATCGGCGCCCATGTTGGGTGCACCGCCGAAGCCGGCGATGCGGCCCAGCGTCGCGGTGGAGCTGTTGCCGTCGAGATCGATCTGCAAGGTCGAGCCGATGAACATGTCGCAGGCATAGTGGCCGGCCGCCTGGCAGAACGCCCGGTTGCTGCGCAGGCTGCCGTCGGGCCCGGTGAAGAACACATCGGAGCGCGCGCGGATGTAGTCCTCCATGCCCAGCTCGGAGCCGAAGGAATGCACCGACTCGACCCAGCCCGCCTCGATCGCCGGGATCAGTGCCGGATGCGGGTTCAGTGCCCAGTGCTTGCCGATCTTGCCCTTGAGGCCGAGCGACTCGGCATAGGTCGGCAGCAGCAGCTCGATGGCCGCGGTGTCGAAGCCGATGCCGTGGTTCAGGCGCTGCACGCCGTACTCGGCATAGATGCCCTTGATCGCCATCATCGCCATCAGGATCTGGACCTCGCTGATCTGCGCCGGATCGCGCGTGAACAGCGGCTCGATGAAGTTGGGGCGCGGCGCCTTCACGACGAAGCTCACCCAGTCGCCCGGGATGTCGATGCGTGGCAGCGTCGTGCTCTTGCCGTCGACCAGTTCGTTGACCTGCGCGATCACGATGCCGCCGGAGAACGCGGTGGCTTCGACGATCGCTGGTGTGTCCTCGGTGTTGGGGCCGGTGTAGAGATTGCCTTCGGCGTCGGCCGCCTGCGCCGCGACCAGCGCGACCTTGGGCGTCAGGTCGACGAAGTAGCGCGCGAAAAGCTCGAGGTAGGTGTGGATCGCGCCGATCTCGATGCGCCCGGCCGACACCAGCTTGGCCAGCCGCGCACCCTGAGGCCCCGAGAAGCTGAAGTCCAGCCGAGCGGCCACGCCGTTCTCGAACACGTCCAGATGCTCAGGCAGTGCCAGCACCGACTGCACCATGTGCAGGCCATTGACCCGCTGCGGATCGACCTGCACCAGCGCCTGCGCGAGGAAATCGGCCTGTTTCTGGTTGTTGCCCTCGAGGCAGACGCGGTCGCCGGGCGAGAGCACCGCTTCGAGCAGGGTGGCGATCGCTTCGGTGTCGACGCGCTTGCCGGCGAGCCGCGTGCCGAGTGCACCGGCCGCGCGCGCGAATCGTGCGGCGCGGTCGTCGGCCTTGGAGGTCCAGGATCTGGAGTTCATGGGGGCGATGGAGTTGAAGTTCGGTCGATACAGAGGCGCCGCCTCACAGCACCACGAAGAGCAGCCACACCACCACGGGGGCCACCAGGGTCACGATGGCGCCGTACACCATCAGCTGCCGGAAGAACACGTCGCGGTCCACGCCCTTGGCATTGGCGAGCACCAGGGCGCCATTGGTGGAGAACGGACTGACGTCGACGATGGTGGAGGACACGGCCATCGCCGCGATGAAGCCGACCGCGCTGACGCCGGCATCGCCCTGCAGGAACGGCACCCCCAGCGGGATCAGCGAGCCGAGCACCGCGGTCGACGAGGCGAAGGCCGAGACCACGGCACCGACGAAGCACAACAGCAACGCGGCCACCATGGGCGAGGTGAGACCGGCCACGCTGTGGCCGACGAAATCGATCGTGCCCATCTTGTCCATCACGCCCACGTAGGTGCTGACACCCACGATCAGCATGATCTCCGGCCACGACACCTGGCCCAGGGCGCGCTTCTGGAGGTTGGGCGCCATCAGCGTCAGCAGCAGTCCGATGGTGATCGAGACGAAGCCGATGTCCTGCTTGAAGAACAGCGTCAGCACGGCCAGCGCCAGCAGGCCTAGCACGGTGACAATCTGGTAGAGGCGCGAACCCTGGTCGGCCGGGACCGCCGGCGCCGCGTCCATGAGCGACTCGCCAGCCGCAGTCGCGACGCGGCGCTCTTCCGCGAACGATTCGGCCTCCGCATCGCCGAACACCTGCGCCCCGCCCTGCGCATGTGCAGCGCGGCGCGTTGCTGGTACTGCGCCGGTCACGTCGGCCTTCTGGCGCAGCAGTTTCATGCCGCCCATGAGGAAGAACAGCAGCAGCGACACGGACAGGTTGACACCGAGGCTGGCGAGCATGGTCGCCAACTCGTTGAGCGGCAGGCCGGCCTTGGCGACGATCTTGTTGGTGATGCCGCCGTAGATGCTGATCGGCGAGAAGCCGCCGCCTTGCGCGCCGTGCACGACCATGAGTCCCATGAGCAGTGGATTGATGCCGTACTTGGCGGCAAAGCCCAGCGCGATCGGCGCGATGATGGCCACCGCCGCGGGGCTGACCGCTCCCACCGAAGTGAGCAGCGCGGCGATGAAGAACATGATCCAAGGAATCGCGGCGATGCGCCCGCGCACCGCACGCACCGCCAGCTTGACGAGCCAATCGATGGTGCCGTTGTTCTGCGCCAGCGCAAACAGGTAGGTGATGCCGACCAGGGTGAGGAACAGGTCGGCGGGGAAGCCGCCCATGATCGCCTTGGCGTTCATGCCGGCCACCAGCGTGCCGACCAGGAAGGCACCGACGAAGGCGATCACGCCCATGTTGATCGGTAGCACCGTGGCGAGCACGAACATGCCAACCAGGGCGTAGATCGAGATCCAATGAGAAGTCATCAATGCGTCTCCGGGGGTTTTGGGGTTCGACGCATCGGGCTGTGCATCTGGGTGCGTAAGGTACGCACCGCCTCCAGGACGATCAATGAAGCTGTCGCGTTGATCCTTACGCGAATTGAAACGATCGAGGGTTAACCCGAGCCCAGTCGATGGCTCCCGTTCAGCCGAGTTCCGCTTTCGCCAGGCGGCACACTGACAGCAACGCGAGCAGGTTGGGATCGCGTTCGCGAGTGCGCAGAAAGTTGAGCGCGATGGTCTGGCGCATCAGGTACTTGGTCTGCAACGGGATCAACTGCACCTTCTGAGGCATGGCGCCGCGCACACGGCCCGGCAACAGCGTGTAGCCGACGCCCCCGCTTACCAGGTTCATCAGGGAGAAGATGTCGCCCGTCTTCATCACCACGTTCGGTGTGAAGCCGGCCACACGAAACGACTCCATAAAACCGCTGTAGGTGACGAAGCCTTCGCTCAGGCTCACGAAGCGCTCTCCGGCGCAGGCGCTCAGGTCGATCTCCTTCTGCGCCGAATAAGGAGAATCCACTGGCGCGGCGAACTGGATGTCGTCCTGGAACAGCGGCTCCGATTCGACGTCGGAAGCATCCTCGGGGATCGCCATGAGGGCGGCATCGATCGCGCCGTCCCGCAACTTCTGCAGCAGGTCGGCATTGGACCCCAGGACGAGCTCGGTGTGCAGTTCCGGCTTGCGCAGCTTCATTCCCATGATCAGCTGCGGCACCGTGCGACTCGTCAGGGAATAGAGCGAGCCGATGCGGATCCGATCGGCCGAGTAGCCGGCGACTTCTCGCGTGGCGCGGATGCCCTCTGACATCGTGCGAAGCACCTCGCGGGCGACCTCCGCCAGCGCATGAGCGGCTTCAGTCGGGTGCAGGTTGCGGCCTTCGTGCCGGAACAGCGCGCAGCGCAGCCCAGTTTCCAGCGAATGCAAGGCGCGGTGCACGCTGACGGCGCTGATCTCGAGCTTTTCAGCCGCGCGTGCGAGATTGCCGGTCTCCATGAAGGCCAGGAGGATCTCGAGCTTGCGGAAGGTAATCTCTTCGTCGACGCGGAGGAGCATGGGTGGCCTGCGGATGAAATCCAATCGTAACCCTGACAAGCGCGAGCGAATCGCGCCGCCCCGGGCGCGCCGTATTTGCAGAAAGTAGCGTGGTGCGCGTTACGCGCGGGCATGAGGATCTGCTTGCTTGCGCTCGGTGAATTTCCTTGCGCCCAAGGAATAGGCGCCGGACGCGAAATTGAGGGCATGGCCACGGCGGGCCGCGGTCGCGGCCCTTGCGAACAGCTCGTCGCCCATCTCTTTCCACCACGACTTGGTGATCGCCACGGAGGTCGGCGACCACTGCGACACTTGCGCACAGATTTCTGCCACGCGCGCGTCCAAGCCGGCATCGTCCACAACCTCATGCACCAAGCCGAGCGTCAGGGACTGCGCCGCCGGCACGATCTCGGCGAGCAGCACCAGCCGCTTCATCGCGGCCTCGCCGATGATCGAGGCCAGCAGCGCGCTGCCGAAGATAGCCGCGGAGCCCACCTTGAACTCCGTCATGCCGAAGCGCGCCTTGGTGGAAGCGATGCGAAGGTCCGCCATGAGCGCGATCTGCAGTCCGGCCCCGGCAGCCACTCCGTTGACCCGGGCGATGACCGGCTTGGTGAGCGCACGAAACACCTCGTAGAGTGCCATGTAGCTGTCAATGCGCGCGGCGGAGCCTGCCGCATCCATTGCGGCGCTCTCATGCTGGTCCTGGCCCGCGCAGAAGGCCTTGCCCTGGCCGGTGATCACGATGGCGTGCACTCCCGGGTCGGCATCGGCGCACAGAAGCGCGCTCTGGAAGAGTTCACGCTGCGTGCAGTTGAACGCGTTCATGGCTTGCGGACGATCCATGGTGATCAGGGCCACGCCCTTCTCCACGGCGAGAGTGACGCAAGGTCGCGCGGAAAGTGCTTCGTTCATCGGGGTGTCTCCTGAATATGCGGATCTCAGCGGGTGGCTGCCCTGATGCGCTGTACCACCTGCTCCCATTTGGTCGATTCCTGCTGCAGCTTGTCGCGCGCCTGGGTCGGCGTGCTGTGGACGACCTCGACCCCGAGCTGCGCGAAGCGGCGCTTGACCGCTTCGTCATCGAGCGTCTCGTTGAGCGCTGCGTTCAGGGTGGCGACCACGTCATCGGGGGTGCCCTTGGGTGCCAGCACTGCATACACCGAGGCGGCAACGAACTGCGGCAGGCCCTGCTCCGCGAAGGTCGGAAGCTCCGGGAAGATGGCCAGCCGCTGGGGGCTCGCCACGCCGACGGCCGCCACTCGGCCGGTCGCGAGATTGGTGAGAGCGGTCGGCGAAGTGGTCACCATGATCTGGATCTCGCCCGCGAACAGGTCGGCCATGGCGGGTGCGGAACCACGGTAGGGCACGTGCAGCAGATCGACGGACGCCTGCTGCCGAAACCATTCGGTGACGATGTGCTCGGTCGATCCATTGCCCGACGAGCCATAGGCGAGCTTGCCCGGCTGCTGCCGGGCCTTGGCGGACAGCTCTGTGTATGAGGTGATGCCGCTGCCTTTCGACACGAGCATGACCAGGGGCAATTCGCCAACCGTGGCCACCGGCCTGAAGTCCTTGGCGATCTCGTAGCCCACAGACTCGGCACCGGACATCTTCTCCGACATGACATAGGAAGTGGTCGGTGCCATGAGCAGCGTGTGGCCGTCGGGCGCCGCCCGCTTCACGAATTGCGCGCCGATCGCGCCGGAAGCGCCGGCCTTGTTGTCCACCACGACGGACAGCTTCAGCTTCTGCGCCATGCCTTGGGCCAGGATGCGCCCCACCACGTCGACGCCGCCGCCGGCTGGGAATGCCACGACCAAGGTGACCGGCTTGTCCATGAGGCCGGCCTGGGCCCATGCGCAGAGGGCGAGACTGGAAACCACCGCGATCGTGCGGCGCCAGCGATGCATGGCAACTCGGATCATGTTTCTTCCTTTCAGTTGGGAAATCGGAAAACGATGGAGATCCTGGTCGGGCGTGGCGTCAGCGCTTGACGGCGCGAAAGCCGGCTGCCTCGGCGTCCCACACGCCCGCCACGGCGCGCGAGAGTTCCTTCTTCTGAATCCTCTGCGTCGGTGTCTTCGGGAAGGCATCGATGAACTCGACGTAGCGGGGGATCTGGAAGTAGGGCAGCTTGTCGCTGCACCAGCGGATCAGCTCGAGCGGCGCGATGCCGGCACCTTCGCGCAGGCGCACGAAAAGCTTGAGCTCGTCTTCGCCGAGATCGCTGGGTACGCCGACCAGCGCCACCTCGGCAACCGCCTCGTGCTGCGCGAAAACGCTCTCCACGTCCCAGGCGGCAATGTTGATCCCGCGGCGTCGGAGCATGTCCTTCTTGCGACCCGCGTAGAAGAGATGGCCGTGCGCATCGGCGTGTGCGAGGTCGCCGGTGAGGAACAGTTCGCCGCGGCGTGTGGCTGCATCGGCCTGCGGATTTCTGAAATAGCCTAGAAAGCCGAGGCGCGGATCGAGAGCGCGGATCGCGATCTCGCCCTTGTCCCCCGGCTTGACCAGCGTGCCGTCATCCGCAAGAAGCGAGATCTTGTAGTAAGACAGCGCCTTGCCGATGGAGCCCGGCGGACCGTCGAGATTGGCCGTCACGAAGGTGATCAGCTCGGAGAGCCCATAGCCTTCCCGCATGGTCACGCCGAAGCGCTCGGCGAACGCCTGCCAGACATCGGCGGGACAGCCACCGCCCCAGGCGATGCGCACGTCGTGCTGGCGGTCGTCGGGGCGCACCGGCTGCTTCAACAGCATCGGCAATACGCTGCCCAGATAGTGGATGTGCGTGACCCTGTGGCGGCGAACGTCATCCCAGAAGTTGGAAGCGCTGAATCGTTCCAGCATCGCCAGCTGGAAGCGGCCCATCAGCGCGGCGATTGCGACGGCGACGCCGGAGCCGTGATGCATCGCCTCCCAGAACAGGAAGACATCGCCCGGGCCGGCCTCGGTCAGGCGAAGGATGGCCATCGGGCCGGCGCGCAGATGGCGGTCGGTCTTCAGAACGCCCTTGGGAGCGCCGGTGGTGCCCGAACTCGGGCTGAGAGCGATGACCTCGTCGGCCCGCACGACTGGGGCCGCCTCGTCCTCGGCGCAGGAGGCGAAGCGGTCGAACTCACCGTCGATGCCGTTGCGCCAGATCACCCGGGGCAGGGTACTTCCGAATTCGTTCAAGGCGGCACGGAACGCGCTGTCGGCGACGATGGCTTGCGGTTCGAGTTCGTTGAGCAGGTGGGCCAGCGGTGCTCCCAGCAGGTGCACGTTGATAGGCACGCGGACCATGCCCAGTCGCGCCAGTGCAAAGAGCAGGTAGAGGTGCTCGGGATGACTGGGCAGCATGACGGCCACCCGGTCGCCCTTTTGCAGCCCATGCGACTTCAGCAGGGTCGCCACTTGATTCACGCGCCGATTCAGCATCCCGACGCTGATGCGCTCATCTCTGAAGGAGCAGTAGATCTCTTCCGGGTTTGTGCAAGCGCGCCGCGCGAGCAGTTCGCCGATTGTTTCGTCACCGGGCTCAGCCATGGCGATCGGTTCAGCCAAAGAGGTTCCTTGCGACATCCTGTTCCCGTGAAGATTGGCTGAGACCAGCCGAAGTAATTGCAATTCAATTACGTGGTTTGTATTCCAATTTAATCTTCAGGCTTGTGCTTCGCCTCGTCAAGTGCGTAGATGCGTGACCCTGGCGCGAGCACGCGAGCACGCCCTGTGCGTCGGGTGAACCGACACCCTTCGGTTGATTTGCGAGGGAAGGCAGCAGGGCCGCAGCCCTCAGATTGATGCTTCGCGCGCTGCCGACTTGAGCCGGGGCAGGATCAGTTCGCGCACCTGGGCGATGTCGAAACGCGAACGCACGGTGGACACGTTGAGGGCGGCGATAGGACGCCCGGAGAAATCCGTCACCGGCACGGACACCGAGACGCCGTCATCACCGAAATTCTTCTCGGTGAATGAATGGCCCTCTTCCGCCGCCTTGCGGAAAACAGCAAGTATTGCGGCGCGGCTGCGGCTGCCGAAGCGGGCCCGCACCTCAGGCGGCAGCGCGTCGAGCATCTTCAAAAGTTGCGCCTGCGGGGCTTGCGACAGGAGCACTTGGCCGGAAGAGGAGGTGAGCGCAGGAAAGCGGCTTCCAACCGGAAGATTGATGGTCGTGACGTGCGCGCCGGGGACGTTCAAGAGCACCACGACCTCGTCTCCATCCAGTTCGACCCATGACACCGTCTCGCGCGTCTCTCTCGCGAGCCTCTCCAGCAATGGATAGGCCAGCTCTCGTTGTGGATGGTGACGATGGATGCCTCGCACCAGCCCCAGCAGCTTCAGCGCCGGAAAGTATTTCTTCGACTCGCTGTCCTTGTTGAGATATCCAAGCCAGTGAAGCGTATAGACGAAGCGCTGCGCCGCACTTCGGCCCATGCCCGTATTCGCCGCAATGTCACCGATCGAAAGGGCAGAGTCATGTTCGTTGAATAGCTCCAGAACGCGCATGCCCTTGTCCATCGAACCGACGAACAAACGCGGATCAGGTTGGCTGCGATCGCCATGCGAACTTTCTTGAACGCGGGTGCGATGCTTTGAGAGCTTTTGAGGCGTATCCACGGGGGAGTATGACGATCGATAGTGTGAATACGGATCGAGATGCGGTGCTTCTTGAAGAGGAGCGGGCCGCCTGCGGTAGCGAGCGCGCGAGCAGTGTAATGCACCCGCGCGATTCAAGTCGCCGCTGGAAGAAGCGGCATGGCTGGAATGGCGCGATCCATGGCCCGCGGCCGAGACGAACGAATGGATCGCTGAAACGAAATCGAACTGTTCGTGCAGAAGAACAGAATCCATGAACCGCGAGGTTCACTCACATAGATATGCACACCTTGAGCCGGCGAAGCAAGAATTCTTTCCAGATCAAGTCTCTGTTCGACTGGTCCATCGTCCCAGTCGAACATCACCCGACCGGCAAACGCTGAAGCGGCAATCCGTTCAAAAAATGCGGCCCGACGGATGCTGCGCGCTCGGGCGTTTGCCTCGCCTGTGCTACGCGTAACGCCACGACCACTCCGGCAGCACCGATCGTCGCCGGCGCGCTCGTTGCGTCGAATATGCGAACGGAGGAAGCCAGGGAGGACGTCGTTTCAGCGTCTTCCGCTGCCCAATGATTTCTGGCCAGGGCTCGCCGCAGGGACCGACAAAGTCGCCGCGAGCCAGCGCCTGACCGTGGTCAGGATGGAGTCGTTCCACTTTGCGGTAGGGGCCACGAAGTAGTAGCCGCCCAACTGGATGTGGGAGGGCACAACTTCGACAAGTTCTCCTGATTCCAGCCTGTCGCCGCAGATCAAATCGCTCACCAGCGCGACGCCTTGACCCAGCCGAGCAGCTTCGAGTGTGAGGTGGCCGTGCCACAGGCGAGGCCCGCGCAGGCGGGGAACCTCGTCCACGCCCTGCGACTGGAACCAGCCCTCCCACAGCGCAGTGGATTTTTCGTGCAGCAGGGGCAGTTGCAGCACGTCGGCGGGTGAGGTGATTCCGGGGTGTCGGCGCAGCAATGCCGGGCTTGCCACGGCAAGGATGCGCGGTCGAACGAGCAGCTCCGAGCGCAGTCCGTCGCGTGTTTCCGGCTGCTCCAGGAAGACGATCTCCGCGTCGGCCTCGTCGCGGTCGAAGTCCGGCCGTTCGCTCGTCGGCTGCAGGATCACTTCCGTGTCCGTGAGGCTTGCCTCGAGGATCGGCAGCCTCGCGAGCAGCCTGTGGCTGGCCAGGCCGACCATGCAGCAGATGTGGATGGCGTCGCCTCGCCCGTGGGCGAGCTCGGCGGTGGCCTCCTCGAGCAGGTCGAAAGCCTTGCGGGCCTTGGAGGCGAAGCGCTCGCCTTCACGCGTGGGCTTCAGGCCGCGTCCGTCCTTCTTGACGAGGGAGGTGCCGACGCTCGCCTCGAGGTTCTGGATGTGGCGCGAGATGACCGTGTGCGAGACCGCGAGCTCTTCGGCGGTCGCCCGCACACTGCCGGTACGGCCGAATGACTCGAAAGCCCGGACCGTCAGCAGAGGTGGCAGCCTGCGGCGCTTCATGCCTCGCTATTTCCCGGCGCCATCGCTGCAGCGCATGCTCAGCACGCGCTGCGCGTCTTCCGGCTCGGCGCGATGCGCCGAGACGACCTGCTGCAGCTTCTCTAGCACCGTCTCCGCGAAGGCTGCGGTGCGACGCCTGTCCAGGTCGGCATGAAGCCCGATCTGCTCCTGGGTCGCATGGACGGTATCAGACCCCGCAGCGCGCAGTTCGAGCCACATGTGCAGTCTCACATGATCGGCGCCAACCAGGCGAAGTTTCACCTCCAGGGGTGTACCGACTCGAAGCTCACGGAGGAAGCGCACTCGGGCATCCACGATGAACAAGCCGTGCCGCGTGCGCTTCGTGTACGCCAGTCCCAGGTCCACGCGGTCGAGCAGGTCGTAGGTGACATCGTCGAAGAGCGCGACGTACCGCGACATGTTCATGTGGTCGTACGCGTCAATCCACTCGGGCTTCACGATGTGCCCGCGAGAAGTAAAGAGGTCGTCCAGCCAGCCAGTTTCCATGCGGCCAGTGTACCGGCATCCCCGTAGGGGTTCACCCTGCAATTGGAAACCTGTATGCACCAGTCAGTCGCAATCTAACTGCTTGTTGCCCTCCGATGCGTGCTTATGATGAACACGACGCAACAAGCCCTGAAGGACAAGACGTGAAGCTCTCCGGCGCCGCGGCCATCGTCGGCATCCACGAATCCCCTCTCAGGGACGCACGCGAAGTGCATCCGTTCGAGCTGCAAATGCAATGCGTGCTCGCGGCCCTTGATGATGCCGGCCTGGTGCTGTCCGATGTCGACGGTTTGTGCAGTGCATCCGGTGATTGGGCGGAAGGCGGCGCGGTTGAGAGCGTCATCGAGTTTGCCGAGTACGCGGGTCTCCAACCCACCTGGTTCGATGGAACTGATGTGGGTGGCTGCTCTTATGTCGCCCATCTGGGCAAGGCCGCCACCGCGATTGCAGCCGGGCTGGCGGAAGTCGTCGTCATCAGCTATGCCGCGTGCCCGCGTTGGTGGCCCTTGAAGACACCTTCGTTCGATCCGTTCGTCCTCCCGGCTGGCCCCGGACAGTACGAGCTTCCCTACGACCCGACGCTCATCTCAGCTTACGGGATGTTCGCGCACCGGCACATGCACCTGTACGGGACGACGCCCGAGCAGATGGCGCAGGTCGCGGTGATCTTCCGCCGCCACGCGCTGGCCAATCCTCATGCACGCATGCGCAAGCCAATCACTGTCGAGGACGTGCTGGCCTCGCCGCTGGTCGCATCGCCGCTGCATCGTCTCGACTGCTGCGTGGTGACCGACGGAGGCGGCGCCGTGGTCGTGACGAGTCGTGAGCGTGCACGGGATCTCAAGAAGAAGCCCGTCCATGTCGCCGGCTTCGGAGCCGCGATTCACCGGACCCAGTTGAGCCAGATGGACCGCGAGATCCGTACGCCCGCCGCTCTCTCGGGCTCGCGCGCTTTCGCGATGGCCCAGCTCACGCCCCGCGATATCGACGTCGCCCAGATCTACGATGCGTTCACCATCACGCCGATGCTGGCGCTCGAGGACCTCGGCTTCTGCGGCCGAGGCGAGAGCGGCGCCTTCGTGAGCGATGGTCACCTCGACATCGACGGCAGCCTGCCGACCAACACGGATGGCGGCGGGCTCGCCTCCAACCACCCCGGCAAGCGCGGCATCTTCACGCTCATCGAGGCCACGCGGCAGTTGCGCGGCGAAGGTCCCGGCGTCCAGGTGCAGGGTGCTGAAGTCGCACTGGCGCACGGCCTGGGCGGCACGTTCTGTTCTGCCGCCACGGCGGTGCTCACGCTCTGACCATGAATCCCCACTACCTCCCCGTGCCCGACGCGCTCAGCCGCCACTTCTGGGAAGGCGCGCGCGATCGGAAGCTCATGATCCAGCGCTGCCCCGTGACCGGCCGCCACCAGTGGTACCCACGCAGGCATTCCTTGCACGCCCCGGGCGCCGAGCCGCAGTGGGTGCAGGCGAGCGGACGTGGGACTCTCTTCACCTACTCCGTCATCCACCGCGGAAACGGCACGACACCCATCCCTTACATCTGTGCCGTCATCGAACTGGAGGAAGGCGTCCTCTTCACGTCGACGCTCCACGGCGTGGAGGAAGCCGATGTCCGCATCGGCATGCCGGTCGAGGTGGATTTCGAGCCTTCCGGCGCCGATCTCGTCCTTCCCGTCTTCAAGCCCGCGACCCAATGAACCAGCGCATCACACTCGAGGCGATCGCTCCCGGCGACACCCATGCTTCCACGCGCGTGACGATCAGCGAAGCGCACATCGTGTGGTTCGCCGGGCTCACGGGCGACTTCAACCCCCTCCACATGGATGAGGAAAGCGCAAGCAAAGGGCCGTTCGGCCGGCGCATCGCGCACGGCATGCTGTCTTACTCAATGAGCACCGGCATGCGGTCGCGCATCGACGACTGGGAGATCCTCGCTTTCCTTGAAACCAGTCGCAGGTTCAAGGGCCCGGTCTTCGCCGGCGACACGCTGCACTACGTGGCGACCGTGCGCGAAGTGCGGCCCAGCGCGTCGAAACGAGACCGCGGCGTCGTTCGCGTGGCGATGGTGCTGCACAACCAGGACGGGGCGGTTGTCCAGGAGGGGGAGGACGTCTTTTCCGTCGCGACAGGAGTTCAGGCATGAGCAAGCGCTTCGAAGGCCGGGTGGCGTTCGTCACCGGCGGCACGGGCGGGATCGGCTCGGCGGTCTGTTCGCGTCTCGCCCGGGAAGGCGCCGCGGTCATCGTCGCCGACCTGCCGACCGCGGACCCGCAGGGTTTCGCCCGCCGGCTGCAGGCAGAGGGGCTCGATGCCTTCGGCGTGGGGCTCGATGTCTCCAGCCGCGGGAGCTGGGAGCAGGCGGTCGAAGCGTTGCCCGAGTGTTTCCGCGGCTGGCAGGTGCTGGTGAATGTCGCGGGCATCGTCCGCGACCGGTCGCTTCCGAAGATGACGGATGCCGAGTGGGATGCCGTGATGGGCGTCAACCTGCGGGGGGCGTGGCTCGGTTGCCAGGCTGCGTTCGCCTCGATCGAGCGCAGCGGCTGGGGCCGTATCGTGAACATCGCATCGACAGCGATGTACGGCACCTTTGGCCAGGCCAACTACTCGGCCGCGAAGGCCGGGCTGGTGGGCTTGACGCACACGGCAGCGCTGGAGGGCGCGCGCCGTGGGATCCTGGTGAACGCCGTCGCACCTGGCGTCGTCGACACCTCCATCATCTCGGGTGTACCAGACGAGGTGCGCGCTGACTGGACGAGCAAGACGCCGCTCGGCCGCATCGGCCAGCCATCCGAGATCGCTTCGGCCGTCGCCTTCCTGGCGTCGGAGGATGCGAGCTTCATCACCGGCCAGACCATCGTGGTCGATGGCGGTGCAACCACAGGCGACTACTAGGCGCCAATCACTCCCTGGGAGGTTTCAGCAATGACACAGCACTTCACCCGCCGCCGGTTCGTCCAGTCCGGGGCGGCCCTCGGCGCGTCTATTGGCCTCTCCGGGCTGCAGCAGGCGGCAGCGCAGGACGATCCGCTATACCAGGCGGCGAAGAAGGAGGGAAGGCTCTCCATGTACTGGGGCTCGTACGAGCAGAAGACCGCGGAGGAGATTCGCGACGCCTTCAAGGCGAGGTACCCGGGCATCGAGGTGGGCCTGCTGCGCCAGGCGTCCCAGACCGTCTACAACAAGCTGCGCCTGGAACTGCAAAACGGCGTCGCCGAGTGCGACTCGCTGGGCACCACGAACATCCTGCACTTCGTCGAACTGAAGAAGGCCAACGCGCTGCTCACCCATGTGCCGGCCGATTCGCAGATCCTGCCCTCCAGTCTGCAGAAACTCGACTCGGACGGTACTTACCACGTGGGCGCGGTCAGCTTGACCAGCATCAACTTCCAGCCCGCGAAGGTGAAGAAGCCGCCCGTCGGCTGGAAGGCGCTGCTCGAAGACGAGTGGCAAGGCAAGATCACGATCGGCAGCCCCACGTCTTCCGGCGATGTCGCGAGCTGGGTCGTCGCCATGCGGGCGAAGTACGGCGACGACTTCCTGCGCCGCCTCGCGAGGCAGAAGCCGAAGATCGGCCAGTCGAATGTCGACACAGTGACGGACATCCTGTCCGGCGAGCGGCTCGTCGGCGCGGCCGCGCCATTCAGTTACACCCTGGCGCAGAAGGCGGCGGGCAACCCGATCGACGTCGTGGCGCCGGAGGATGACCTGATCCTGAACCTCGGCGTGATGGGGATCCCAAGGAACGCGCCGCACCCGAACGCGGCGAAGCTGTTCCACAATTTCATGTACTCCCGTGAGGTGTCGCAGATTCTCTCGAAGAACTTCTGGCCGACGCTGCGCAGCGACGTTGCGTGGGCCGAAGGCCGCACGCTCGACAAGCTGAAGTGGTATCGCAACCCGCTGGACAATCTCGCGGCAGAGGTGGCCGAGGGCATCGCGAAGTGGAAAGAGATCATGGCATGAGCGCGGTTGCCGGTACCCCCGTCGACACGATGAACGCGTCGCCGGCGTTCACGCTGGGGCAGCGGCTGCGCCATCTGCACCCCGGCAAGGCCTTGGTCGTCGCGGTGGTGCTGGCGCTCCTCGCGCTGCTCATCGTCTATCCGTCCGGCTGGGTCATCAGCAACAGCCTGCAAGACGACGCGACCAAGGCATGGTCCCTGTCCAACTACATGCGCATCTTCAGCGAGCGGGAGCTGATTCGGCCGGTGCTCAACTCGCTGCTGCTCGCCGTCGCAGTCGGCCTCCTTTCCGTGCTGCTTGGCGCGCCCGCGGCATGGCTGGTGGCGCGAAGCGACATGCCGGCCCGCGGCCTCGTGCGGACTCTGACGATCGCTGCTTTCGTGACGCCTTCCTTCGTCGGGGCGACCGCCTGGATCCTCCTTGCCGCCCCCAATTCAGGCTGGCTGAACAGTCTGTGGCGTGCCGCGGCAGGCACCGACGCGGCGCTGTTCAACATCTATTCGATGACCGGGACGATCTTCGTCAGTGCCATCTACACGGTGCCCTTCACCTTCACGATCGTCAGCAGCGCGCTCGAATCGATGGCGGTCGAGTTGGAGGATGCGGCCACCACCCTGGGTAGTGGCACATGGCACACCATGTTCTCGATCACGTTGCCGCTGGCGCTGCCGTCGATCCTCGCAGGCTTCATCCTTTCATTCATCCAGGGCGTCACGCTTTTCGGCGTACCTGCCTTTCTGCTGGCGCCCGCGCGCACACAGGTAGTGACGACCAAGCTCGCCGAGCTCTACCAGCAGTTCCCGCCGCAGCTGAACCTGGCTGCCGCGTACTGCATACCGCTGCTGTTGATGACGGCGACGCTCTTCTTTGTGCGCCGGCGACTGCTCGGGCGCAAGCGATTCACGATGATCTCTGGCAAGTCGCGCGGGAGCCGTCGCGTCGCACTGGGCCGCTGGCGTTGGCCTGCATTTGCTTTTGCGCTGTTCGTTCCCGTCACCGCCATCGTCCTGCCCTATGCAGCCCTGCTGCTGGTGTCGCTCAGCAAGGCGTGGGGTCGCGGCCCCGGGCTCGACAACCTGACGCTCGCCTGGTACCAGCGCGTCCTGATCGGCAACGTCGAAACACGAACCGCCATCGTGAACTCGTTCACCTTCGCGATCGCCGGGGCGACGGCGTGCGTCCTGCTCGGCACTGTCGTCGCCTATCTTGTCGAGCGGCGCGCTGTACGGGCCACGTCCTTGTTCTCGGGGCTGGCTACCTTGCCGATCGTCGTGCCTGGCGTCGTGCTGTCTGTGGGCTTCTTTGCCGCGTTTACCAGGCCGCCGTTCCAGCTCTATGGAACGGCCTGGATTCTGATAGCGGCGTTCACTGCTGCGTTCCTCCCGATCGCATTCACGCAGGCCAGCGCTCTCATCAAGGGGATCTCCCCCGATCTCGAGCGCGTCGCTCGCAGCCTGGGCGCGAGCGAAGCCCATGCCTTCCGCGAAATCACCGCGCCCCTGCTGCGCAACGGGCTGATAGCAGCCTGGCTGCTCGTCTTCATCCCGATCATCCGCGAGCTCTCCGTCGCAGTGTTCCTCATCACGTCCCGCACCAATGTTATGACGACCATGATCTACAACGCCAAGGATGGCGGGGACTACGAGGCCCTCTGTGCCATGAGCGTGCTGCTGATCCTCAGCACCCTGGTGCTGGTCGGCATCGCGCAGTTCGCCACGCGCAACACGGCCAGGCGTGCCACTGAAGGGATTCCGACATGAGCCGCATCCGCCTGGAAAAGCTGCGCAAGGACTACGGAGGGCAAACGGCCCTGCGCGGCATCGATCTCGACATCGCGAACGGTGCGCTGCTGGCACTGCTGGGTCCTTCCGGCTGCGGGAAGTCCACCACCCTGCAACTACTGGCGGGGTTCGAGGAACCCACCGAAGGCGCCATCTGGGCTGACGACCAGCTGCTGTCCAGCCCGCGCGGATCCGTCCCGCCGGAGAGGCGAGGGGTCTCGCTGGTGTTCCAGAACTATGCGGTCTGGCCGCACAAGACCGTCGCAGAGAACGTTGCTTTCGGCCTGAAGCTGCAAAAGCTCACCACGGGCGAGCTGCGCGGCCGTTTGGACGAAGCACTGCAGGCGGTGCATCTCACCTCCCTGCGGGACCGCTATCCGGCCGAGCTTTCCGGCGGGCAGCAGCAGCGTGTCGCGCTCGCTCGCGCCCTCGCTGTGCGGCCGCGGATCCTGCTGCTCGATGAGCCGCTCTCCAACCTGGATACGCACCTGCGCGAGGAGATGCGTTTCGAGATTCGCCGCGTGCACGAGCTCCTGGGCATCACCACCGTGCTGGTGACGCATGACCAGGCGGATGCCCTTTCGACCGCCGACGTCGTCGCCGTCATGAATGCAGGGCGCATCGAGCAAGTTGGCACTCCGCAGGAGCTGTACGTGAAGCCGCTCAACGCGTTCGTCGCGACGTTCATTGGCTGCAACAACGAACTGCGTGGTACCCACCTGGGCGGCGGGCGTGTCCGTCTCGACGGTCGGGAATTCCACGGTCTCCTGACGCAGGCACTGGACGTGGGCGCGGCCGCCTCGATCTGCATCCGGCCGTCCAAGGTCGTCCTGCAACAAGGCACGGCGGCTGATGCCAACTCCGTTGCCGGACAGGTCTTGCGCGCTTCGTACGTGGGCGAGTACAGCGATGTCCTCGTCAGCGTGGGCAGCGAGCAGACGCTACGGGTGAACGTGAGCGCAGGGACGCCGGTGTCGGTGGGTGACCGCGTAACCCTGCGCCTGCCTGTCGAACAATGCCAGGTGCTCGCTTCGGGAGCCGCCGAATGAGTGTGCTCGAGAACCTTCCGCCTGGCGAAGAGATCGTGCGGCGCCGCCAGGGCCCCGTGGAATGGATCGTCTTCAACCGGCCTCATGCTCGCAATGCACTCACGCATGCGATGGAATCGCGGCTCACGGATCTCTTGCGCGAGCTCAATTCGGACGGCTCGGTGCGAGCGGTCGTCCTCACCGGCGCCGCTGGAACCAAGCCTGCGTTCATGGCCGGTGCGGACATGGGCGATCTGGAAGCCGCAGCTTCGCCGGACATTTCCATCCGCCTGGAGGAAAGCTCGGAAGAGTTGATGGCTGCGCTGGAACAAGTGAGAGCGCCGGTGATCGCTGCCATGGCCGGAGCCTGTGTCGGCATGGGCGTACTGATTGCCAGTGCCTGCGACGTGCGTCTTGCGTCCGCGTCGCTGCGCTTCGGCTTTCCCATCGCGCGGACGGTGGGCAACTGCCTGTCCCTGAAGAATTACGCCCGGCTCGTTTCCATGATTGGCCCGGCGCGCACCAAGGACCTCGTCTTTGACCCGACGCTGCTCAGCGGAGACCAGGTGGCAGCCATCGGTGCTGCCAAGGAATGCGTTGCGACCGAGGCGGCGCTCCTGCAGCGCGCCCAGGCGGTTGCCGAGAACCTCGCAACGCTTGCGCCGCTCACCTTGTGGGCAACCAAGGAGTCGCTGCGCCGCCTGCGCGATGCAGCCATACCCGCCGACCCCGGCCAGGAGCTGCTTCAGGCCTGCTATGTGTCGAAGGACTACCAGGAGGCGATCGCCGCGTTCGTCTCCAAACGCGCTCCTGTTTTCACCGGCCGCTGAATCGGCCTCACTGGACTCACAATGACCCCAATACCCCCCAACGAAAGTGCCGGCCCGCTTGATGGCATCCGCGTCATCGACCTCACGCACATGCTTTCCGGCCCTTACTGCACCTGGCTCCTCGGGGCGCTCGGCGCGGACGTGATCAAGGTCGAGCGCCCGAGCAGCGGCGACTTCACCCGCATCGTGGAACCGATGCTGGAGGACGAAAGCCTCTACTTCATGAGCGTCAACCGCAACAAGCGCAGCCTCACGCTGAATCTGAAGGATCCGCGGGGCAAGGAGCTCCTGCTCAAGCTTGCAAAGGGCGCCGATGTGCTGGTCGAGAACAACCGGGCCGGGGTGATGGTCCGCCTCGGCCTCGGCAAGGAAGATCTGGCGAAGGTCAATCCGCGTCTCGTCTACGCCTCCATTTCCGGCTTCGGCCAGAGTGGCCCCTACCAGCACCGGGCCGCATTCGACGTCGTGGTGCAGGCCCTCTCCGGGATGATGAGCGTCACCGGCGAGCCCGGGGGTGGCCCGTGCAGGGTCGGCACATCGATTGGCGACATCGGTGCAAGCCTGTTCGCGACGATCGGCATCCTCTCGGCGCTCCAGAAGCGCCATGTCACCGGGCACGGCGATGCGGTGGATGTGTCGATGCTCGACTGCCAGCTCGCGCTGCTCGAGAACGCAGTGGCGCGAACGCTCAATACGGACGAACTGCCGCGCGCGCTGGGCAGCCGCCATCCGCTCATCGCGCCCTTCCAGGCATTTGCCACCGCGGACCGGCCGCTTGCGGTTTGCGTGGACACGAATGAGCAGTGGGAAAGGCTATGTCGTGCGATGGGTCTGGAACACTTGTTGCACGATCCCCGCTTCACCACGGGCTCGCGCCGCAACGCGAACCACGGCGAGCTCGAGCCGATCCTCAAGGCCGGCTTCTCGAGCAGGACGCGCGAGGAGTGGCTGCAGCTGTTCGACGAATTCGACGTGCCTTCCAGCCCCATCAACTCGGTCGCTGAGGCGTTGGAGGACCCACAGGTGCGCCATCGCGAGATGGTGGTGGAAGTTCCGCCCGGATCGGGCCGGAGGTTCGTCGACGTGCCGATCCGCATGCCGGGATCCATCAGGCCATCTGCCTCGCCCGCGCCCAGGCTGGGAGAGCACAACCGCGGCATCCTCGCCGAGCTGGGGCTGGGCGACTCCGAGATCGATCAGCTCGAGCGGGAACAGGTGATCTGACATGAAGGCAATGACAAAGATCGACTTGGAGAAGCGTCGCCTTGCCGTGGCCGCACGCGGCGTCGGAGTGATGTGCAATTTTGCCGCCGAGCGCGCCGAGAACTCGACCGTTTGGGACACGGCAGGCCGCGCCTACACCGACTTCGCCGGCGGTATCGGCGTCCTGAACACCGGGCATCGCCATCCGACCGTCATGGCGGCGGTGAAGGAGCAGCTCGAGCGCTTCACGCACACCTGCTACCAGGTGGTGCCTTACGATTCCTATCTTTCCCTTGCGCAGCGCCTGAACGCCCTCGTGCCGGTGCGGGATGCGAAGACGATCTTCTTCACGACCGGTGCGGAGGCGGTGGAGAACGCGATCAAGATCGCGCGCGCGGCAACGCGCAGGTCCGGCGTGATCGCCTTCTCGTCAGCCTTCCATGGCAGGACACTGCTTGGGATGGCGCTGACCGGCAAGATCTCGCCATACAAGTCGGGCTTCGGTCCTTTCCCTGCCGAGGTCTACCACGCGCCCTTTCCATCGGATCTGCACGGGATATCCGTTGAGCAGTCGCTGGCGGCGATCGAAGGCATCTTCAAGTGCGACATCGAGTCGGAGCGCGTTGCGGCCATCGTGATCGAGCCGGTGCAGGGGGAGGGCGGCTTCAATGTCGCCCCGGTGGCGCTCATGACGCGCCTGCGCGAGCTGTGCGATCGGTACGGGATTCTCCTGATCGTCGACGAGATCCAGAGCGGCTTTGCGCGCACGGGCAAGCTCTTCGCGATGCAGCACTACGGGGTGGAGCCGGATCTCATCACCATGGCCAAGAGTCTCGCCGGCGGATTTCCTCTCTCGGCCGTCTCGGGCCGCGCGGCGGTGATGGATGCGCCGGCGCCGGGGGCCCTCGGTGGCACCTATGCGGGCAATCCGCTTGCGATCGCGGCGGCTCATGCGGTGCTTGACGTGATCGAGAAGGAGGATCTTTGCAGTCGCTCTGCCGAGCTCGGCAGCCAGCTGCGCGAGTTCCTTCAGGCGTTCGCCGTCTCGAATCCTGCCGTGGCTGAGGTGCGGGGCATCGGTTCGATGTTGGCCATTGAGTTCCGCGATCCAACGACGGGCGCCCCGAGCGCCGAGATCACGCGCTCCGTCCAGCAGGCGGCGCTGGCACGCGGGCTGATCCTGCTCACATGCGGCACTCATGCGAACGTAGTGCGTTTCCTGTATCCGCTCACGGTACCAGCGGCCCAGTTCGCAGCGGCACTGCAAACATTGAAGCTGGCGCTGACCGAGGCCGTGCCGGAGGCTGAGATCGAGGCTTGACCTACGGCGAGCCGGAGCTTGCCTTGCGCGCTCGGCGCGACGTCCGCACAACGTCATCAGGCCCATGCTCGGCTTCAAGATCTTCGATCTTGCGACCGTGACGATCGCCGGCATGGGCTTGCTGCATCGCATTCGCAAGGGCCGGTTCACTCTGGGCCGCCTGCGCGTTCACATGCCAAGCTGCACCGCTGCACCCGCAGTCTGGAACGCCGTACTTTCGGCCTGACCTTCGAGGCGCCTTTGCGCCCGCAGTTCGGCCGCGTCAGAAATTTGCGCCTGAGCTCCCCCGAAGTCGCTAGCAGCGCTACGTGGTGAGGGTTTGATCTGCGCCAAGTCCGCGAAAGGCGTGGCGCGGCAGCTTCGGCACTGGAATTGAGTGATGGATGGATAGCTGCCTCGAAATCGAACATCTTCAGATCCCGCCTGTGTTCGGTCGCTGCGTAGGGGTTACTACGGAGGCCGGGAGCCAGGCCCATCTCGCGCTTCGCTGCACAATCTATCAATCTCACTCCTCCGGCCGGGCGCAACATTTGCTAGTAGCGAAGGGCCATGATGCACAAGAGCTTCTCGACCCGCGACCTTCCGGAAAACCACGAGTTCGGCTATTGGCGCGACGTCATCGCCAACACCTACTTCAACCTCCAGTTATCGTTCCACGACGATCATCAGTTTGAGGGGCGCCTCGACTTCTGGGACCTGAATACAGTTCAGCTGTCGCGGCTCGAATCCAGCGGCCTCGTCTATCGCCGCCTGCGGCAGCATTGCAGTGCACAGGACCGTCAAGTGCTGGTGACGGTTCCGTTCAAGACCGATGTCGAGTTCTCGCAACTCGGTCGCACCACACGTTGCACGCCCGGCCAGTTCCTGCTCGAGCTAAGCGAAGAGCCTTATGACTTCGGGTATGGTCAGAACAACGCGATGTGGGTGCTCAAAGTGCCAGTCTCGGCGCTGAAGGCGCGCATCGGGGAGCCCAGCCGCTTCTGCGCGCGGCAGTACGACAGCCTGCAGGGCGTGGGCCGCCTGTTCAGCGACTACCTCCAACTGATGACGCGGCATTGCGAGATACCGCACGACAGCAACGTGCGAGCGCTGATGGGCACGCAGCTGATCGACCTGCTGGCGATCAGCCTGCAGCAGCACCCGGATGCGCTGCAGTCGTCGCAGTCGGCAGTGCGCGACGCGCACCTGGCGCGCATCGAGGCTCATGTGCGCCAGCATCTGTGCGACCCCGCGCTGTCGCCCGAACACATCGCACTGGCCTGCGGCATTTCGCTGCGCTATCTGCACCAGTTGTTCAAGGACACCGGTCAATCGGTGTCGCAATGGATCCGCGAACTGCGCCTGCAATCCGCCCACGAGTCGCTCAGCCGCGCAAAGGCGCAGACCTCGGTGGCGCAGATCGCCTATGCCGCGGGTTTCGGCGATCACGCCCAGTTCACCCACGCATTCCGCAAGAAGTTCGGACATGCTCCAAGCGACATGTTGCGACCATTGCGCGGGAAGTAGCCCTTGTGCCAATGGCGCCGCGGCGCTCATCCCTGCGCGACGGCGGCGAGCGCATCCTCGAAGATGTCGAGCCCTTCCTCGAGTTGATCGTCCGGAATGGTCAACGGCACCATCACGCGCACCACGTTACCGTAACTTCCGCAGGTCAGCAGCAGCAGGCCGCGCCGGGCCGCTTCGGTCTTCAATGCCGAGGCAATTTCGGGGGCGGGCCGATCGATGTCGCCCGTGTGGCAGAACTCGACGGCGGTCATCGCGCCCAGTCCGCGCACGTCTGCGATGCAAGGGTATGCCATCGCCATGCCACGCATCCGTGCGCGCAGGCGCTCGCCGATGACCCTACTGCGCTCGAGCAGCCCCTCGGACTCGATCGCCTCGAGCACTCCGAGCGCTGCCGCGCACGCCAGCGGGGCACCCGCGTAGGTGCTGCCCAGCCCGCCAGGCGGCACTGCGTCGATCACCTCGGCGCGGCCCAGCACGGCCGAGATCGGCGTGCCGCCGCCGAGCCCCTTGGCCAGCGTGATCAGGTCGGGCACGACGCCCGAATGCTCGACCGCGAACATACGGCCGGTGCGGCCGATGCCGGTCTGGATCTCGTCGGCGATCATCAAGATACCGTGGCGGTCGCACAAGGTGCGCAGCGCGACGAGGAAGCCCCCCGGCGCCGGAAGGTAGCCGCCTTCCCCCTGCACCGGCTCGACGATCAGCGCCGCCACCCGCGCCGCGTCGACGTGGTACTTGAACAACCGGTCAATTGCCGTCAAGCTGTCAGCCGCCGTGATGCCATGCACTTCGCTCGGATAGGGCACGTGGAAGACATCGGCCTGCAGCGGTCCGAAGCCCGACTTGTAGGGTTCCACTTTGCCGGTGAGCGCCATGGTCAGCAAGGTGCGGCCGTGAAAGCCGCCCTCGAAGGCGATGACCGCCTCCCGCCCTGTGGCGCGGCGCGCGATCTTGACGGCGTTTTCTACCGCCTCGGCGCCCGTGCTCATGAAAAAGGCCTTCTTGGGGCCCTCGCCGGGCGCCAATTCGCACAGCCGCTCGGCCAGCGCAACATAGCTCTCGTATGCCACCACCTGAAAGCAAGTATGCGTGAAGTGCTCTGCCTGCTCGAGCAGGGAGCGCATCACCCGCGGGTGACGATGGCCGGTGTTGACGACGGCGATGCCGGCGCAGAAGTCGATGTAGCGCCGGCCCTCGACATCCCACAACAGCGCGTTGTCGGCATGCGCCGCGAAAACCGCGTGCGCGTTGCCGATGCCACGCGCGATGCTGGCGTGCCGGCGCGTCATCAAGGCATGGTTGGAAGGCAGTGAAGTGGGGGCGGGGGTGAGGATGGCGTTCATATGTGATCGGCAGGTTTGATGTTGAAATGAGGAATTCACTTCTTCAGCAGCACGTCAAGCGGAACGGGCTTCGAGATCGTCCAGTTATCGACGATGGCGGGCTTGCCGTCCTTGATCTCGGCGATCAGCAGGCGCGCCTGGTTCTGGTGGTGAATTACATTGGTGAAGGTGCGCGACCCGAACAGTGTCGGCTCGGCGCGCATCTTTTCCAGTTCGGCGGTCACCTTGGCGGCATCTACGCTCTTCGCCCGTTCGACCGCCTTGGCCCAAACCTCGATCAGCGTGTAGCCGGGATAGACGTAGGTGCTCGACGGTCGCGCGCCGTACTTCTTGGCGAAAGCCTTGTTGAATTCCTCGACCTTCGGGTTTGGGTCGTCGCCATAGATCGATCCTTGCACCGGTACGACGAAGCTCGTCAGCCCCGGAACCGAATCCAGCCAGTAACTTCCGTCGACCGCCGCGCCGTTAAGGATCAGCGAGTTGATGCCGGCAGCGCGAATCTGCCGAACGGCGCTAGCTGCGCCCGGAATGTACGAGCAGAGCATGATCGCATCGGGCTCCTTGGGGAGCGCCTTGATGCGAGAGATCTGTGCGGCGATCGACGCGTCGGCGTTCTTGAAGGTGTCACGTCCGGTGATCGCCGTGCCTCCGAGCTGGTGGAACATCCAGTCAAAGCCGGTGCAGATGCCCTTGTTGTATTCGATTGTGGTGTCAAGCAGCACGAAGGCATTGCGCACATTGCGTTTGGTGTACGACCACTCGGCCATGGTCGCGCCCTGAACGGCCGCCAGCACCGACGAGCTGAAGGCGTACTTGCCCACCCCCTGGATGCCGGCCTTGACGTCCTCGGCACACAGGAAGAACGAGACCTTGCCCTTCTTCTGCGCCTCGAGTGCGGCAGGCGCACCGAAGTCGTAGTCGCAGCTCACCACGACCAGATCGGCGCCTGCGTCGAGCACCTCCAGGCCGGCTTTGGCGCTTTGCGCGCGGTCCGTCTTGGTGTCGGCCTCGAAGACCTTGATCTTGCGACCCAGCAGGCCGCCAGACGCGTTGACCTCGTCGATCTTCATCAATGCCGCGCGTCGCGCCGGCGTGTCGTAGGCTTCCATCCAGCCCGATTTGGCATTGGCAAAGCCGATGACGATGTCGCCTGACTGCGCGAACGAGCCGAATGTGATCGCGCCGAAGGCCAGCGTTGCCGCCAGCATGCGCATCGATTGCTTGAGTTTCATGGGGTTCTCCTCGAATGAACGAAACGCCCCGAGCGAACGGGGCAGACGGGATGGCACTCAGGCCGAACGATGGGTGGGATGAAATCCGAGACGGGTGCGCCGCGCTGCGGCGCGCCAGCCGAACTCGTGCAGCCCGACGAGGCCGCGCGGGCGACAGATCAGCGTGACGATCATGGCCAGACCGACCACGATCTCTTGGGTGCCGTTCGGTGCCTGAAGCATGAGTGAGCCGATGGCAAATCCCTTCTCGAGCTTGACGAGCAGCTCGATCAACAGCGAGATCGTGACGACACCGGTCACCGCGCCCGACAGGCTGGCCGCGCCGCCGACCACCAGCATGGCCAAGCAGATGAAGGTGCGCCCGAGGTAGTAAGCGTCGGGGTTGACCACACCGAGGAATTGCGCATCCAGCGCACCCGACAGCCCGCAGACAAAGGCGCTGAGGACGAAGGCCACCAGCAGCTGCCAATAGGCGTCGACCCCGCAACTGCGCGCGGCTACCGGCTCCTCGCGCACCGCACGCAAGGCAAGGCCGTGGCGCGACACCGCGTGCAGGTGGGCGACGACGATGGCGACGCAGGCGAAGCTCAGCGCTTCCCAGAGACTCACTGGCGTCGGGATGCCGACGATCGAACTGGTTCCCGCGGTCACCGAGTCCCAGTTGGAATAGACGACGTTGAAGATCGCCAGCAGCGAGAAGGTCGCGATCGACGCCGCGATGCCGACCAGGCGCAGGATCACGCTGCCCACAACCAGTGCCACCAGCGCCGCCAGCAGGGCCGACACCAACGAGGCCGGAATCCAGGGCAGCGCCGCGTGCTTCAGGAACGCGGGCAGGCCGGTCAGCACGTACTGCTTGATCCCCGGGTCCATTGAGGTCCAGGCCACGCCGTAGGCGCCGACCCCCATGAAGGCAACGTGACCGAAGCTAATCACGCCCGAATGGCCGATGAAGATGTAGAGCCCGACGACGGTGACGACGCGGATCAGCATCTCGGTCACGGTGCGTTGCAGGCCACCCGAGCCGAACAGACCGACCGCGGCGGCGATGGCGAGCAGGCCCAGGCACAGCACGACAGGCGCCGCGAGGCGACGATGGTTCATGGAAGAAGGCATGACAGGCTTTCGTATGACGGGGCTCAGATGCGCTGGCGCGCCGCGCCGGTGACGAACAGGCCGTGGGGCCGCCACAGCAGCAGCGCGATCACTGCCAGGTAGACGAAGGCGTCGCGGAAGGGCCTCGCGTCCAGCGGCAGTCCCGCCTGCAGTAGCGTGCTGGCGACGCCGATCAGCAGGCCGCCGAGCACCGCGCCCAGCAGGCTTCCCAGCCCGCCGATCACGGTGGCGACAAAAGCGATCAGCATCATTGGCGCACCCATGCGGATGTCGACCAGGCCGGTCTGATTGACCATCAGCAATCCGATCAGCGCGGCCAGTGCGCCGCTCATCGCGAAGGCAACCAGGATCACACGGTTGGCGCGAACGCCCAGGCCGCGCGCCATGTTGAAATCCTCCGCGGCGGCGCGCATCTCCAGGCCGATGCGCGTGCGCCTGAGCGTCCAGGCCAGGCCGAGCAGCAGCATGACCGCGATGCCCACCGTGAGCAGCTGCAGCGCTGGAACGCGCGCACCGAATAGCTCGACCGGCAGGTTCAGCGCAGGCCACAGGTTGACCGACTTCGGCCGGCTGCTGTGCAGCACCAGCAGGACGTTCTGGATGACGAAGCCGAGCGCGAACGAGGTGACCATGGTTGCCGCGGGCGCCGCGCGCCGCAGGTGGCGAAACACGAGCAGCTCGCACAGGACCGCCAGGAGGGCGCCGGTACCGATCACGCTGGTCACCAGCAGCGCCGTCGGCCAGGCGCCGACCAGCAGCGGGGCCACCGCCTCGGTGGTCGGCATCACCAGCACGAACACGGAGAAGGTGATGACGTCGCCGTGCGCGAAGTTGACCAGCCGCATCACGCCGAAGATCAGCGCGATGCCGAGGGCCCCCAGCGCGTAGAGGCTGCCCGTGCTGAGGGCGTCGAACATGTATTGCATCAGGGTGCTCATCGCCTCTCCTCAGGCCGCGGCCGCAAGGCCGAAATAGGCTTGCTGCATCGCCTCGGCCGAAAGCGATCTCGGGTCGCCTTCGAGCACGGCGCGGCCCTCGCGCAACATGACCATTCGGCCACCGGTCATGACGGCGCGGGTCGAGCTCTGCTCGACGATGAGCAGGCCGAGCCGGCGTTCGCGCCGCAGCCGCATCAGCGCCGCGTAGACTTGGTCGGTCACGTTCGGCGCGAGGCCGAGCGAAGGCTCGTCGATCGCCAGCAGCTTGGGCCCGGCCATAAGGCCGCGGGCGATCACCAGCATCTGCTGCTGGCCGCCGGACAGCAGGCCGGCCTGCGTGCCAGCGCGATCGCGCAGCATCGGAAAGAGGTCCATCACATAGTCGAGGTCGGCTGCCACCGCGGGCTTGTCGCGCCGCATGCCAGTGCCCACCCGCAGGTTTTCCAGCACCGTCATGGCGCCGAACACCTGGCGTCCTTCAGGCACCATCGACAAGCCCAGCGCGGCGATTGCCTCCGGCGCGCGCCCGCTGACCGGATGGCCATCCAACGCAATGCGCCCCGCCTCCAGCTTGACCAGTCCGGCCATCGCCTTCATCAGCGTCGATTTGCCGGCGCCGTTGGGCCCGGTGATCGTCAGTGTCTCGCCGGCCTCGAGCACGAGATCGAGGCCGCGCAGTGCGGCGATGCCACCGTAGCGTACCCGCAGGTCGCGTATTTCCAGCAGAGGCGTCATGCCGTCGCCCCCTCGTCGAGCTCGATGCTTCCGGCGCCGGCAGGGATGTCGGCCGCCGTGCCCATGTAGGCACGGCGCACTCGATCGCTGCGGTGGACGAGCTCAGGCTCGCCGGACTCGATGACCGCGCCGGAATCGAGCACCACGACTCGGCTACAAGTCGCGAGCACCATGCGGACGTTGTGTTCGATCAGAAGCACGCCGCAGCCCAGTTCGCACACCACCCGAGCGATGAGTTCGCGCAGCTCGCCGGCCTCGTGCTCGCTCATGCCGGCGGCTGGTTCGTCCAGCAGCAGGTAGCGCGGCCGGCCCATGATGGCGCGCGCGATCGCGACCCGGCGTTCGTCGGTATAGGTCAATGCGCCTGCCTGCCGACCAGCCAGGCCGCCGAGGCCCATCCAGTCGAGCAGCGCAAGCGCTTCGGCCCGCGCCGAACGGCGCGAGTCACCGAGTCCGAGGCCGCTGACTTCGAGGTTGTCGAGCACGCTGAGATCGCGGAACAGCCTGCCGCCCTGGAAGGTGCGCGCGACGCCTCGGCGGCGAAAGCCGACCGCGCCGACACCCGCGAACGATGCGCCGTCGAGCCGGACCTCGCCGCTCGTGGGCGGCTGGAACCCGCTCAGCACATTGACCAGCGTCGTCTTGCCGGCACCGTTGGGACCGATGAGGCCGATGATCGTCGCCGGCGGAACGCAGAGGTCGACCTGGCTCAGGGCGCGCAGCCCGTCGAAGGCGACGCTAACGCCGCAGGCTTGCAGCCCGGCGGGCATGGCGGGCATGGCAGCCATGCTTAATTCCGCGCACTGATGACGTAGCAGCCGGCCGCGTCCAGGCGTGCCTGCCAACCCGGCTGCACGACGATCGTCGTCGTCGGTTCCTCGATCACCGACGGCCCGTCGATGACATCCTCGGCGCCGAGGCGGGTCCCGTCGTAGACGGGCGTCTCGACCGGCGCCGCGTCGGCAGCGAAGATCATCCGCCGGCGTGTCCTGACGGCCCCGGCGGCATTCCCGCCCTTGGGCAGTTGCGCGGGGCTCAACGGCTCGGTCTTGCCGAAGACCGTCGTCTCGATGTTGACGATCTCAACCAGGCTGTCGGGCTCGTCGTAGGTGAACAGCTGCTTGTGAAGCTGGTGGAAGGCACTCTTGATCGAATCGATGGTGGCTGCGCTGACCGCGATGTCGCCGATGTCGACCGAGCATTCATGCACCTGCCCGACGTAGCGCATGTCGATGCTGCGCTTGAAAGCGATGCGGTCGCGCGTGATGCCCTCGGAGCGTAACGCAGCCGTTCCTTCGCGCTCCAATTCGACAAAGCGCTGTTCCAGCCGGGCTAGCTCGGCACGCTCGTCGAGCCGCATCGGCGTCGCCGCCATGTAGTTGTATTTCACGTCGGACAGGATCTGGCCGAAGGCGCAGAGGCCCGATGCCAACTTGGGCACCAGTACCGTGCGGATGCCGATCTCCCGGGCCAGCGCGGTGATATGCAGCGCGGTCGCGCCGCCGGCGCCGATGAGTGCGAAGTCGCGCGGGTCGTAGCCGCGCTCGATCGATACGCGGCGGATGCCGTTGACCATGTTGTTATTGACGATGCTGAAGATGCCGAATGCAGCCTTCTCGACCGTGATGCCCAAGGGCTCGGCCAGGTGCGTCGTGATCGCTTTGCGCGAGGCCGCGGCGTCGATCGCCAATCGACCGCCCAGCAGCGACTCGGGATTGAGGTAGCCGAGCGCGACGTTCGAGTCGGTCACGGTGGGCAGGGTGCCGCCGCGCATGTAGCAGGCCGGACCCGGGGTCGCGCCCGCCGATTGCGGGCCCACGTTGAGCACGCCCATGCCGTCTAACCAGCCGATCGAGCCGCCGCCGGCACCCAGGGTCTCTACCTGGATCATCGGCGTGCCGATGCGGTAGCGCAGGAAGTCGTGGTCCTTGGTGACGTTGGTCTTGCCCTGATGGGTCAGCGTGATGTCGAAGGAAGTGCCGCCCATGTCGACGGTAATGAAGTTCTCGAAGCCCAGCGGCTGAGCGACATGCCGTCCGGCCATCGGTGCCGAGGCCGGCCCGGAATTGATGGCGTTGACGGCGCGCGACACCATTGCGCCGCGCGAGGCCATGCCACCGTTGGACTGGAAGTAGCGCACCGGGATGCGCGTGCCCTGGTCCTGGAAGAACTTGTCAATGCGGGTGACATAGGCGTTGAGCACCGGGCCCAGGTAGGCGTTCACCACCGCGGTCGAGGTGCGCGTGTACTCGCGCATCTGCGGAAACACCTCGACGCCGACGGACACGTACGTATCGGGCAGCATCTCGCGCACGATTTCCGCCGCGCGACGCTCGTGCCGGTCGTTGGCCACGCTCCACAGGAACGAAACCGCCACCGCCTGCACGCCTTCACGCCTGAACAGCTCGCAGGCATCGTAAACATCCTGCTCATTCAGCGGCGTACGCACACTGCCGTCGCCGAGCACGCGCTCGCGCACAGGTGCGCGCAGATGGCGATCGACCAAGATCTGCGCGGGCGGATACGCATCGTCGTAACGATAGCCCTCCTCCTTGTGACCGAGGCGGATCTCCAGCGAGTCCTCGTGGCCGGCGGTGCAGATCAGACCGGTCTTGACGCCCTTGTGCTGGATCAGGGCGTTCAGGCCGACGGTGGTGCCGTTCACGCACAACTCGGTCTGCCCCAAGATGTCGGACATGGGTATGCCCAGCTTCTCGGCGATCTGCGCGAAGCCCTCGGCGATCGCCCGGGTGCCATCTTCGGGTGTCGAAGTGGCCTTGAACAGGTGGATATTGCCTTCGCGGTCGGCCAGCACGAAATCGGTGAAGGTGCCGCCGGCATCGACGCCAAGTCGATAGTTCATGGTTTGGTCTCTCGAGGTTGGGGGGTGCACTTCGCCAGGCCGAGGCGCCGTGGGCGCCGCGGATCGGACAGAAGACGAGGGCTTCAGTACTGCGCCTGGCGCGCGGGGGCCGGCCTGCCGGTCCAGGTGGCGGTGTCGACGATCACGCCGTACTCCTCCTCAGCGGCGGCCGTCGAGACGTAGCCGTTGCGCACGTCGTGGACCACCTTGTCGACGTCGCGTTCCAGGGCCTTGCCCCAGCCACCGCCCCCGGGGTTCACGGTGGAGACGCGCTGGCCCGGCCGGATCGTGAGGATGGCGTTCTTGCGCATCACCTCGACGACCTCGTCGCCCTCCTTGCGCTCGACGCGGCCGAGCTTGAGGGTCGGGCGTGCGCTCTGCGCACCCTCGGCGCCGAGCGCCGGATAGTGACGGCCTTCGCCGAAGCTGATCACGGTCATCTCGTGGTCGATTGGCTCGACCTCCCACGCGGTGGCGCAACCGCCGCGGTTCTTGCCAGCGCCGCCGCTGTCGGTGACGAGGCCGTAGCGGTGGATCTGAATCGGATATGAATGCTCGAGCACTTCGATGTCGCCGGAAGTCAGCGCCCCGAAGCAGCATTGCGGGCCCACCGAGTTCCAGCCGTCCAGATGCGCGGTGGCGCCCGCCCCCCCGATCAGCGAAGCCAGGACCATGGTCACGTATTCCTCGTTGTTGCGCGTGTCGCGACCAGCGATGTTGATGCCGCTGGAGTGGCACCAGGACCCTACCGCGCGCTCAGGCAACGCCTTCTCCAGGGCAAGGCGCACCGCATCGGCCAAAGTCTCCATCGGCGTGGTCGTGCAGTTCACGTGGGGCGCCGGCTCGGCGGCGTTGCACAGCGTGCCCTTGGGCCCGAGGTCAAGCTTGATACAGCGGTACAGGCCTTCGTTGTAGGGGGGTGCCACCTTGGCGAACATCATGACGCCGAGATACACGCCGGAGTGCGAGTTGCCCTCATAGCTGTTGATGAAATAGGGCACCTGCGGCGGGCTTTCGATGCGGATGTGGCAGTTGTCGCCCTCGATCTTCACGGTCGCCTTGATGCACAGCTCTCCCAGGCCGTGGCCTGCATCCTCCAACACCGCGCTGGCCTCGTAGCTGCCATCAGGCACGGACGCGATCAGTTCGCGCATGGAGCGCTCGGCCATGTCGAGCAGTACGTCGATGCAGGCCTGCACTTCCCTGACTCCGTACCTGTCGAGCAACGCGATCAGGTTGCGCTCGCCGATGGACACCGCGCCGAACTGCGCCTTCAGGTCACCCTCCCAATCGCGGCGCGAGCGCACGTTGGACAGCAGGAAGTTGATTACATCGTTGCGCGGCCGGCCCTTCTCCCACAGCTTGACCGGAGGGATGCGCAGCCCCTCGGCATAGATCTCCCTGGCGTCGGGGTTGTAGCCCGCGGGTACCGGGCCGCCGATGTCGGTGACATGGCCTTTGCAGACGCTCCAGAAGACCAGTTCGCCCTGGTAGAAGACCGGCTTGTACATGCAGCAGTCGAGGATGTGACTACCCATCATCACGGGATCGTTGTGATAGATCACGTCGCCCTCGTGGATGTCGTCGCCGAAGTAGGCGGAGACCGCCTTCATGGCCGGCATCAAGCCGCCGAGGTGGATCGGAATGTCCTGCCCCTGCAGGATCATCTCGGCGCGGTGGTTGAACAGCGCATTGCTGTAGTCGTGCGCCACATTGAAGACGCTGGAGCGCGCCGTCTTCTCGAGGGTCAGTGTCATTTCGCGCTGGGTGGTCTCCAGCGCGCCTCGCACGACGGCGAGGGTGATCGGATCGACTTTTCGAATTCGCATGTCCACGTGAATCTCCTGAAATGGCTCGGGGGCTGGGCCTGGTCTTTGCGCTGCGATGTTCGCTGCGTCGATGGCTGCAAATTTAGGCGTCGGCGCCCGCGTCTTCTTGTTGCTGAGTGCACAAGCCTTTGTGCGTGGGTGCAGATTCGGGTAAGTCCCCGGATGCCGTGCTCCGAGCCCTACACCAAACGTCGATGGGAACCGAGGTGGGTGGCTGCTCCTATGTCGTCCACCTGGGCAAGGCCGCCACGACATCGCAGCCGGGCTGGCGGAAGTCGTCGCCATCAGCTATGCCGCCTGCCCGCGCTGGTGGCCATTGAAGACACCTTCGTTCGATCCGTTCGTCTACCTGGGTGGCCCGATGAAGAGGGAACGTCATCCGTAGCGCCGGCACTGTGCTCTCAAGAAGCGAGCAATGGATGCAGGGTCAGCATGAGAGGGCTGATGGACTCGCTGCAACGAGCGTGCGAATGACGCGCTCAGCGCATGTGCACACAGCAGCGTCTATGCGCGTGCCGGAATGGCTTCGTTGAAGCAGGTTCGCAGCCATTGGAGGGATTCGTCCTGCTCGGTGCGAAGTGACCAGGCCAATTGCGTCCGGAATGGGGGAAGTTCCAGCGGCGCCGGGGCAAGGCGTAGCGCGCGTGCGAGGGCGGGCTGGCGAGACAGACCTGCGGGGCCCGTGTAGACCAGGCCGGTTCCGGCGAGCAGCGCGGGCACGGCGGCGAAGTGAGGCACGGTGAGGGCAATGCGACGGGCCAGGCCCCGTCGCGCGAGCGCCTCGTCGATGAGTCCCAGTGCATCCCCGCTGACCAGCACGTTCAGGTGCTCGGCGTCCAGATACTCCTGTTCCGAGCGCGGCGGACGCATCCCTGCGCCCACCATGCAAAGATAAGGCTCCTCCAACATCGGCATGCACGCGAGGTCCGCGGTGAGCGTGTTGAACACGCCCAGCGCGAGGTCCAGCTGTCCTGAACGCAGCATCGCAGGCGCATCGGAGCGTCCGGCGTGATGCAGGTGCAGACGCAGGGCCGGTGCCTCCCGCCGGATGCGTGCGAACACCGCCGGCAGGATGGCGACGGTCGCGTAGTCCGAGACGCCCAGGTGCACCGTGCGTTCTGTGCGGGTCGGGTCGAAGCGGCCGCCGTGCGCGAACAATCGGCTCGCCTGGGCCAGCAGCGAGCGCAGCTCGGGCAGTGCGGCCAGCGCAGACGGTGTGGGCTCCATTCGCCTTCCGTGCCGCACGAGGATGGGATCGCCGAACGCTTCGCGCAGCCGCGCGAGCGCATGGCTCAGCGCGGGCTGGCTCAGATGCAGGCGCCGTGCAGCCCGCGACACGCTGCCCTCCGCGACGACCGCCTCGAAGACAACGAGCAGGTTTAGGTCGATCCGGCGCAGGTTCATGGTTTCGCTGATCCATTCATTTTGTGCATGCCAGCGCCATCCGAAATCAGCATTTCCCAGGCATGGAGCCGCTCGCTAAGGTAGCACGCGTTCTGACAAGAAGAGGAGACACCCATGACGCTTCACGTGGCCGGCAAGCGGCGCCGGCAATTGATCACGTCAGCCGCCGGCCTGCTCGCCACCGGCGCGTTGCCGGCGTTGGCGCAAGCTTTTCCGGCGCGGGCGCTGAAGCTGGTCGTGCCGTTCGCGCCCGGCGGCTCCACGGACGCCATTGCCCGTCTGCTCGCCGAGAAGATGTCCACGGGGCTCGGGCAGCCCGTCATCGTGGACACCCGACCTGGCGCCGCCGGTGCGATCGCGACCGAGCAGGTGGCGAAGGCAGCCCCAGACGGCTATGCGCTGCTGCTCGCGACGACCAGCACGCACGCGCTGCTGCCCTTGGCCAATCCACGTCTGTCCTTCGATCCCGCGACGGCGCTGGCTTCCTTGGGGATGGTGGCGCGCGCGCCCAATGTGCTGGTCATCAGCCCCAGCGTGCCGGTGCGCAGCGTACAGGACCTGATCACACTGGCGCGCAGCCGACCTGGCGCCCTCAGCTTCGCCTCGAGCGGCAACGGTTCGATCACGCACCTGGTTGGCGAGTTGTTCAAGACCCGTGCCGGGATCGAGGCGGTGCACGTGCCTTACAAGACGGGCGTGCAGGCGCTGACGGACCTTGCGTCCGGCCAGGTGCAGTTCCAGTTCGACTCGATCGTCTGGACGTTGCCGCAGGCGCGCGCGGGCAAGCTGAAGGCCCTGGCCGTCACCGGCTCGTCGCGTTCGGCGCTCGCGCCGGAGCTGCCCACTCTCGCGGAGGCCGGGCTGCCCGGATTCGAAGGAGTCACGTGGTTCGGCTTGGCTGTTCCGGCCGGCACGCCACGCGAGATCGTCGCCCGGCTGCATGCTGAGCTGCAGCGCGCCTTGCAGGCTCCGGACATGCAGGAGCGCTTGGCGGCGCAGGGCGTAGAGCCTTCGCCGGGCACGCCGGAGGACATGGCCCGGCAGATGCGTGAGGACCGCGTGAAATGGGGCGAGGTGATCCAGAAAGCAGGAGTGAAATTCGAATGAATCGATTCCGTGAACTCGTCGCGAGCGAACGCCCGCTCGTCTTGCCGGGCGCGCATGATGCGCTTTCGGCGCTGCTGATCCGCGAGGCTGGCTTCAAGGCCTTCTTCATCGGCGGATTCCCGGTCGCCGGGGTCCGCTATGGCTGGCCCGACATCGGCCTGGCCGGGCTGCGCGATTTCGCCGAGGCCTACCGCGACATCCTGGAGGTCACCGATCTGCCGGTGCTTCTTGACGCCGACAATGGCTACGGCGACGTCAAGAACGTGGTGCACACGGTGCACACCCTGGAGCGCCTGGGCGCACAGGCCCTGTTCTTCGAAGACCAGGTGAGCCCCAAGCGCTGCGGGCACATCGCGGGCAAGTCGCTCGTCTCTGCGCAGGAGATGTGCGCAAAGATCCGCGCCGCGGCCGGCGAGCGCCTGCACCCGGACACCTTCCTGATCGCGCGAACCGATGCCCGCGAGGTGCATGACCTCGACGAAGCGCTGCGCCGCGGCGAGCAGTACCTGCGCGCGGGGGCCGATGGCCTGTTCATCGAAGCGCCAATGAGCGTCGAAGAGTTGGAGCGCATCGGGCGTGCCTTCGACGTCCCGCTGCTGGCCAACATGCTGGAAGGCGGCCGCACCCCCATCCTGCGCCCGGCTGAACTCGAGCAGCTCGGATTCCGCATCGTCATCTACGGCATCTCGCTGCTGATGTGCATCACGCGCACAATGCGCGAGACGCTGGCCGACATCGCAAGCGGCGAGCTGCGGCTGACCGGTTCCGGCGTGAGCTTCGAGGAGTACAAGAACCTGGTAGGCCTGCCCAAGTGGTCCCGGATCGAGGACCGCTATGTTTGAGGAAGAAGCGGGGGAGCGCATTTGCTGTTCGTGATCCATGCGCTCGACCGGCCAGGTGCGCTGCCGGTGCGGCTGGCGAACTACGACGCCCACAAGGTCTATCTCGCCGCCATGGAGGGCGAGGGCGTGAAGACCTTGGTGTCCGGGCCGCTGGTGGAAGACGACGGGCAGACCATGAAAGGATCACTGTTCGTTGTCGACGTGGTCGATCGCGCGGCCGCGGAATCCTTCCATACCCACGACCCTTTCTTCACCGCCGGTGTCTGGCAGGAGGCGACCATCACTGCTTATGTCAAACGTGTCGGCTAGACCTCGGCTAGACCAACAGTGCGAACGGAGACAGAACTATCTCCAAAACAATGTGACTAATCGGAACGCAGATCTCGCACTGCGCACGCTGTGGGAGTACGGCAAGGCATCGCCATTGTTGGAGCAACGGGCTTACAGGTAAGAGCCTACTCAGGTCGGATGCCATCGAAGGCGCTCTGCAGGAGTTGCCTGATCTCACCTCGCTGTGCCAAGCCTGCGTCTCGGGGGTTCCAGTACGGATTGCTCACTACGATGTCTGCCGCACGGTCGAGATCGTCCTCCTTCATGCCGATGTCGCGCGAAGACGTACGCGTGGTGGGGTCACGCGGCGCCGAAGACCTTGACGACCCGAGCGAGGGTCGTGTCAGTGCCGACGCGCATGTCCATCGGCTCGGTGCACAGCCACACCGCCTCCACGCGAATCATCGAAGCCAGTCGCGCAGCCAGGCCGTGCAATCCCGAGCGGCACTCGCTGGCCAGACGAGAGTGACCGTCGTGCCGCTACGCTGGAGCTCGATGCGGATGTCCCCCTCGATGGTCGGCGCCGGCAGCGCCAGCGGCACGAATGTAGGGCCGGGCATGGGCGCTTCTTGCGCCGGCGCGGCCTTGGGTTTCGGCGGCAACGCGCTCTCCGCGTCGATCCGTCGATCACCCATTTGCGCAGCATGTTCGCGTTCAAGCTATGCGCCAGTGCCACCGCCGCCATCGACACACCGGGGCGCATGCACTCCTGGATCACCGCTGCCTTGAACTCCGAGCTGTGCCGACGCCGACGACGCCGGCCCATCAAATCCATTCCGTAAGTGTCCATCTGTCCGCCTAACTTATGCGGACACGAGCCTCCTACAACGCCGACTCATATCAGCATCAACGTGTGTTCGCTGTCCCCTTACCAGGCAAGGCGCGAATGACGAAGAAATATGACGCGCCGCCGTCGCCAACCTGCCATAGGTACGGGCGGCGATCTCTCGTTTCGGGGCCAGTCCTCACGGCGCTTGGAGTGTTCCATAGGACACAAAGTGTCCTATAATGGCGTTCCTTTATCAGACCGGTGGATCGACCGTTATCAAGGAGCGTTTACATGCCCAATGCAGCAGCCCACCAACCGCAGCTCGGGGATCGGGAAGTCGTTCCTGCTTGGACGGGGGTCGTTCGACATCTGCACATCACGCCTCGAGCCTTCCTTCCCATGGAGTCGTTCGACGAGTTGACGCTCGTTGCCGGCAAGGGCATCGAGGGAGACCGGTACATGATCGGCCGGGAGTCCGGCTTCTACTCCCACAAGCCGGAGGAGGGGCGCCAGATTACGCTGTTCGAGATCGAGACTCTGGAAGCCCTGGCATGCGATGCAAAAATCCAGATGCTGCCCGAGGAGCACCGAAGAAACGTGACGGTACAAGGTGTGCCGCTCAATCACCTCGTCGGCCGCCGGTTCTGGGTTGGGGAAACTCTTCTTGAGGCCACCCGGCTGTCCACGCCGTGCCGTCACATCGAGGAGATCCTCGGGAAGGCAGTGTTCGATCCATTGATCAACAGATCAGGGCTCAACTGCCGAATTCTGAAGGGCGGTGTCATCCACGTGGGCGACGCTGTCCACGGGGCGTGATATGCCGAAGGCGATCAAACATCTTCAAGCTGTTGTTCGAGAAATCGATGAGCCTCTGCCGGGGGTCAAGCGGTTGGTACTGGCTGACCAGGACGGTTGGCGCTTGCCTGCCTTCAGGCCCGGAGCGCACATTGATCTCCATTTGGCCAATGGGCTCGTACGCACCTACTCGTTGTGCAATGACCCCGCCGACTGCAGGAGATACGTTATTGCGGTCAAGCGTGAGGAGGAGGGGCGTGGCGGGTCCCGCCACATACACGACGAGCTTCGTGCCGGCGAAGTCATCGGTGTTTCCGTGCCTCGAAGTGGGTTGGAGCTCTCGCCCACCGGGATGAACATCTTTGTCGCAGGCGGAATAGGCGTGACGCCGTTCGTTTCCGCGATTCTGGCGTTGGAGCGTGAAGGAAAGACAAACTACGAGCTGCACTGGGCAAGCATGGGCCATCCGAGCCTGATCGATATGCTGGAGCCAGCGGTCAAGGGCGGACGTGTCCATCTGTACAACACGCTCGAGGTAAGTCCGCCCGACATCAAATCCCTCTTGGGAGCCTTTGGTCAAGATGCGAAGGCATTTTGCTGCGGGCCCACGGGGATGCTCGATGCATTCGAGTCCGCTGTCGCTGAATGGCCCGAAAGCCGAAAGCATGTGGAGCGATTCACCGCGCCGAAGTTAGTTCCCACCCTGAACGCACAACCCTACAGTGTGGTGCTGGCCAAGAGCGGACGTGAGATGGAGGTCCGGCCTGAGATGGGCCTTCTGGCCACCTTGGAAGCGATGAACGCTGATATCTCGGTGTCGTGCGCCGGTGGCATCTGCGGTGCATGCCGTACGCGCTGGATCGAGGGGCCGCCGATCCATCACGACCGGGTCCTGAGTCCTCAGGAGCGCGCGCATGAAGTGATCGTGTGCGTTGCGCAGTGCGCAGGGCCGCGCCTGATACTCGATCTATAGGCCGTGGTTCTGGAAAGCAGCACGCATGCCGCGGCCAATCTTGGTCGGGACGATGGATGACACACTCGTGCCAGAATCGAGCCCCCCAGCAATTTTCAGCGGGGCTCGGGCAGCAGATCGGGCTGCCGGGTTACCCGTTCAAGGCCTTGGCACTACATCTCAAGTACCTGCGCGTCCAAAGCGGACTGACGTTAGAGAATCTGGCTCGAGATTCAGGGCTGACGCGCAGCTATTTATCCAAGATCGAGCGAGGCGTGTCCACGCCATCGATCGAGTCCGCACTCAATATCGCGAAGGCGCTGGGTGTGACGGTGGACCGGCTCTTTGGGCAACAGCCGGAGGAGGACGTCGTTTCGATTGTCCGCGGTAATGGGACCATTGCCGGAGATCCGACTACGCATCTGTCGCTGGTTGCGGGCCTTCGCAACGATCGCGTGATGCGGGCATTCATCGTGAGGCCAGGGAAAATCCAGAAGCGCGGTCGGATCATGAGTCACCATGAAGGCGAAGAGATCCTCTTTGTTCTGACCGGCCACATCGAGATGCAAATCGGGGCACGCAAGGAGCGCCTGGAGCCCGGCGACTGCGTGCAGTTCGATTCCACGATTCCACACAAGTTGACCGCGCTCACTGACGAGCCGGCCTCGGCGCTTGTCGTGATTGCCGCCACTACATAGGTTTGGAAGAGGCACGGTTCGCTCGGGACTGCTGGACGTTGTCCCGACTCCATCCCTGATTCGCGGCCTCAACTAGGCGGCGGTCAGCACCCCGTCCGAGGAGAATCGCTTCAGCGTTGGCGCCGACTTCAACGCTGCTCCGGTGAGTTGCTGCACGGATTCAAGTGATGCGCCCTGAAAAAGCGCCTGCACGACGAATCCATCGCTGGTGACGTCCATGATCGCCAAGTTCGTGAATACCTTGGCCACAACCCCCACCGCCGTGAGCGGCAAGGTGCAACGCTCGACCAGGCGCGGCTGGGCGTCGCGGGTGGTGTGCTCCATCATCACCCATATCTGCTTCGCTCCCACTGCGAGATCGATGGCGCCACCGATTGCTGGAGGGGCACCGCGTAGATCGCCAGTGGTCCAGTTGGCCAAGTCGCCGTTCTGGGAAACCTGGAACGCACCCAGGATGGCGATGTCGAGGTGCCCTCCGCGCATCATCGAGAACGACAAGCTCGAGTCGAAGAAGGATCCGCCACGGGCGAGCGTGACGGGCATCTTCCCGGCATTGATCAGGTCCAGGTCCTCGTTCCCGTCGGCCGGCTTGGGCCCGACGTTGAGGATGCCGTTCTCGCTGTGAAGCATGACCGAGGTATCGGAAGGAAGGTAGTCCGCGACACTTGTCGGCGCTCCGATCCCGAGGTTGACGAAACCTTCTTTGGGAAGGTGGTTCGCAACCAGGCGTGCGAGTTCCATTCTGGATAACGAGTTCATGCTTGCCTCGAGAGGAATACGCGGTCGACAAAGATGCAGGGGGTAACGATGCCCTCGGGGTCGAGTTCACCAGGATCCAGGAGTTCGTCGACCTCCACCGCGACCACCTCACCGGCGGTAGCCATCACGACCGAGTGATTTCGTGCCGTCTTGTTGTAGTTCAAGTTGCCGAGGACATCGGCTTGTCGGCCCTTCAGCAGCGAGAACTGAGCGCGCAACGGCGTCTCCAGAAGGAACTCACGGCCATCGACCACGATCTTTTGTTTGCCCTTTTCGAACACGGTGCCGACGCCCGTAGGAGTCAGGAATCCGCCAAGGCCCGCGCCCCCGGCCCTGATACGTTCGACCAGCGTGCCCTGTGGAACCAACTCGAGTTCCACCTCGCCGGCTCGGTATTGATCAGCGAACACATCCGCACTTCGCGGATAGGAGCAGACGATCTTCCGGACGATGCGCGCACCGAACCATAGCGAGAGGTCTTGGCCACCCGAGCCTGCGTTGTTGGAGATGACGGTCAGTTCGCGCACCCCCAGGTCCAGGACGGCCTTGATCATTCCGCGCGGAACCCCGGCGCCGCCGAAGCCACCAACCATCACCGTGTCTCCGTCGCGCAAACCACCGACGGCGGCGTTCGCATCCTTGACGACCACATTTCTCATGGATGAAATTCCTTTTGCACGGGCGAAGGCCCGTATTCCTTTGCCAAGCCCTTGGCTATTCGGTCAAGCAGCATCTGGCTGGTCCCGTCGCCGAATGCTGCCAGTCGTGTTTCGCTCGACAGCATGGCGAGGCGATGGTCGGCGCTCGCCCCGGTAGCGCCCATCGCACGTTGGCACTGGTCGAGCCCCCAGGCAGCGATGTCGACTGCGAACTTCTTCGCCTGTGCGGCCAGCGTCAGCGCCGCCATTCCTGTTTGCACGGCGATCGCTGCGCGCAGGACGAGCGCATTGGCTGCCTCCAGGCGCAGGGAGACTTCTGCGAGTTCCCATCCGAAGCCCTGGTGCCTGAGCAGCGGCTTGCCGAAGGCTTGCCTTGTTTCCGCGTAGCCAACCGCTTCTGCCAAGGCTGCCCTGGCAGACGCCACGCACATCGCCGCGACGTGAACGCGTGCTGCGTTGACAGATGCCATGGAAGACCTGAACGCCTGCCCCGGCGGGTTGAAGAGACACCAGTCGGGAACGAAATGATCCTGGAAGATCAGGGACGCCAGCCGGAAGGATCGGGCACCCGGCATGACAAGCTCTTCCCTGCGAAGCGTCGGTCCGTCGGCCAGCGGAACCAGAAAAGAGGCAATATCGCCGGCTTCCTCGCCGACAGGATCAACTCTCGCAAGCAGGTTCGCGCACTGGATGATCAAACCGTTGGTGACCCACGACTTCGTGCCACTGATCAGCCACCCGCCGTCCACGCGCCGTGCCCTTGTCTTCAGTGCAGCCAGATCGCTTCCGCCGTCGGGCTCCGACATGGCGGCGGCGCACAGCATTCGCCCGCTCAGCATGCCGTCGAGGAACTCAGCACGTTGCTTCTCGGAGCCGTGGCGCGCAACGCGTGTCACGGAACCCTGCAGATTGTTGATGGCGAAGGCAGCGGCAAACCCATGTTCCGCCATCGTTTGCGCAACGCGGATCTTGCAGAGAAATGAAACATCGTGGCCGCCGAGTTCCCTTGGCGCTTGAAGTCCCAGGAACCCTTCCTTTGCCCACCTGTCGATCCATGAGACATCGTAGGCGCGACCCTGCGTGTGGGACTCCAGGAGGTGAGCGCTGAACTCACCGCGGCAGAAGTCGCTTGCGGCCTCCACGAGCGCTCGCTCCGCCGCGGATAGTCTCTCGTCGTAGAGGTCGTAGAAGTTCATCGGAATCGACTGCTCTGTTAGTCGCTCAGCGGGCCAAGGGAGTCTTCAAAGATTTCGACCAATCGTTCCAGAACACGATCTCCTTGGCCACCTGCCTGGTGTACAGATCAGGTGTCGACTCCTTCACCGGAACGGCGCCGAGCGTCTCCAGCTGCGCCAGGAAGTCGGGACTCGTCACCACCTTGTCCAGTGCCATCGCTATCTTCTGGATGATTGCGCTCGGCGTGCCAGCAGGGGCCGCAATGCCGAACCAAGGGGAAAGGTCTATGGGCTTGCTTCCGGCTTCCTGCAGTGTCGGAAGATCCGGGAATGCGGGCGAGCGCTCCGGCGCGGCGACCGCAAGCGCCTTGATCTTTCCGGCGCGGATGTGCTGGGCGACTGTCGCCTCGGTGAAGAAGCCGACCTGTACCACGCCGGCCATGAGGTCGGTGATGGGCTGCGCACCGCCCTTGTAGTTCACAAAGGTAAGCTGCGTGCCATTGCGCGCGTCGAAAAGCGTTCCGCCGATATGCGACGTAGCGCCGAAAGTGCCCCCGAAGTTCAGCTTGCCGGGGTTCGCCTTGGCGAAGGCGATGAGTTCCTTGATGCTGTTGACCGGCACGTCGGGATTCACAACGACGAGATTGCGCTGCTTGGCGACATTCCTGATATAGGCGAAGTCCTTAAGCTGGTCATAGGAAAGCGTCGGGTTCAGAGCTTGACCGCGCGTCTGCGAGGACTCCACCGCAACGAGCAGGGTATAGCCGTCCGGCTTCGACTTGGCTACAGCGTCGGCGCCGATGACACCGCCGGCGCCGGCGCGGTTGTCAATGACGATCGTGCCATTGAGTTCCTTGCCCAGTGCTTGTGCGATGACGCGGGCAATGATGTCCGTGGGCCCACCGGGCGGGAAACCCGCAACGAGCTTGATCGGCTTCGACGGATACGGCTCGTCCGCCAGCGCCGGTGCGATAGCCAGGCAGGCGACGCTGGTGGCGACAAGCCATTTTCTGATTGAGTTGAGCTTCATGGGGCTTCCTTCTGCAAAGGTGAGGAGGTGATGGAAGTATTGCGGTCAAGGACACTTTGTGTCAATAAGGACACGTCCTAGGATTTGCGAGCAAGAGTCGGGCCCAGGATGAAACTGGCGAAATCATGGATCCTCACGCCCGTTTCTCTGCGACGAACGCAACCTGCACAGTGTCAGGGCGTGTATGGGCGCATGTTGGTGCAATTCTTGAGGGATGTGCGCCCGCCTGGAAAAAACGGTGGATACTTCCTAATCGATCGGTCTAGAATTGCCGAATGAACGAAAAACCTAAGGTGGCCGTGGCGCGCGGACGGCGACCGTCTCCGGCATATGCGGCGACGCGCGATGTGCTGATCCGATGCGGGATGGAGCTGCTCACCGAGCAGGGTTTCAGTTCGACGGGCCTGGATGCCGTGCTGAAGCGGGCGACTGTGCCAAAGGGCTCGTTCTATCACTACTTCGCGAACAAGGATGCGTTCGGAGCGGCAGTGATGGACGCCTATGACGACTACTTCAAGCAAAAGCTCGATCGGTGGTTGTTGAACCAGGAACGCGCACCGCTTGATCGACTTGCCGACTTCATCGCCGATGCATCCAGAGGCATGCGCAAACACCGCTTCACGCGAGGATGTCTGGTCGGCAACCTGAGTCAGGAGCTGGGTGCCCTTCCTCCGGATTTTCGCGAACGCCTCGACGCCATTCTTGTCGGTTGGCAGGAGCGGGTGGCGCGCTGCCTCAAGGAGGCGCAGGCCGCAGGGGCTATCCCCGGAACGTTGAACGTCGAGCAGCTCGCGGAATTCTTCTGGATCGCGTGGGAAGGGGCGGTGCTTCGGGCCAGGCTTGTTCAGTCGGACCGCCCCCTGGTGACGTTCATCGAAGCATTTTTGTCTAGCCTGGGTGTACGCGCTCAGGCCTCGCCCCGCAATGAAGCGGATCACTAATCTCTTGTTGGAACGAAAACATGTTCAAAGGCATCGTTGTTGAAAAGGACGCGGAAGGCTACCGCGCCTCACTGGGTGAAATTGAGGAGAGCCGCCTGCCTGCAGGCGACGTCACTGTCCGGATCGAATACAGCACGCTGAACTACAAGGACGGGTTGGCGATCACCGGAAAGGGCCCTGTTGTCCGGAGCTTTCCCATGGTGCCGGGCATCGACTTTGCAGGGGTGGTGGAGCAGAGCGACCATCCCGAATTCAAGCCTGGCGATCCGGTGGTACTCAACGGCTGGGGAGTTGGCGAGACGCACTGGGGCGGCCTCGCTCAGCGAGCGCGCGTAAAGGGCGACTGGTTGATTCCCCTCCCGAAGCGTTTCAGCGCCAGGGACGCCATGGCGATCGGTACTGCGGGGTATACCGCGATGCTGTGCGTGATGGCCTTGGAGTGGCATGGGCTAAAGGCGGCGGATGGGCCGGTGCTCGTAACGGGTGCGAATGGTGGCGTAGGAAGCGTTGCGGTCGCCCTCCTGGCCAACCTTGGATACAAGGTCACCGCGGCCACGGGGCGGCTCAATGAGTCCGACTATCTGCGGCGCCTTGGCGCAAGCGACCTGATCGATCGCAGCGAGTTGAGCGGACCGGGCAAGCCGCTGCAGAAAGAGCGCTGGATCGCTGCCGTGGACTCTGTTGGCAGCCACACGCTGGCCAATGTTTGCGCGCAACTTCGATACAACGGAGTGGTCGCTGCATGCGGCATGGCTCAGGGTCTTGATCTGCCTGCCTCCGTCGCGCCTTTCATCCTCCGCGGTGTAAGCCTGATCGGTGTCGATAGCGTGATGCGTCCAAGGGCAGATCGCATCGCAGCCTGGGAACGGCTGGCCCGGGACCTGCATGGCCCGATCCTGGAAGACATTGCGGGCGAGATCCCACTGGCGCAGGCGATTGACGCTGCCGCAAGACTCATGCGGGGCGAGATCCGAGGCCGTCTGGTTGTCAACGTGAACGCGTCGTGAAAGGGCAGTCATGACGTATCGAGTTGCCGAGGCAATGGTTGACAGCATGGTCGCGCATGGTGCGGACCGTGCATTCAGCGTTCCCGGTGAGAGTTTTCTGGCACTCCTTGACGCGCTTCACGCGCGGCGCGACTTCGATCTGGTGACATGCCGCCACGAAGGGTCTGCTGCCCTGGCCGCAATCGCCGACGCCAAGCTGACCGGCCGCGCCGGCATCGTCATGGTAAGCAGGGGGCCCGGCGCGTTCAATGCCGCGATCGGAGTGCACGTTGCGGCCGAAGAAGCGGTTCCACTGATCCTCCTGATCGGCCAGGTCGAAACGCCAAACCTGGGCAGGGGTGCCGTTCAAGAAATCGACTCCTCGAAGGCTTTCTCTGGCTTGCTGAAATGGTCGGGGCGTATCGACAGGGCGGCCGGCGCCGGCGAAGTAATGGCCCGAGCCTTTGCTGCAGCTGCGTCGGGAACCCCCGGACCAGTCGCGGTGGAGTTGCCCGAGGACGTCTTGACTGAGCTGGTCGACCGGCAGCCCGCGCGGGTCCATGGCCTGGCGCTTTCGGAGGCGAATGTGGAGGACGCGGCGCGCGTGCACGATCTGCTTTCCAAGGCCAGGCGCCCGATCCTGATCGTGGGCGGGGAGTGCCGGACCCAGGATTTCCGCAGCGACCTCCAGGAGCTCGTCGGCCGGTGGAGCATTCCCATCGCCCTCACCAACAAGAACCAGGACCAGTTCTCGAATACAGATCCTCACTGGATTGGTCAGCTGAGCTTCTTCACCTCGCCGGCCCATACGGCGCTCTTCAGCAAAGCTGACCTGCTTGTCGCGATCGGCAGTCGCATGGGCGATGTGTCGTCTCTGGGATTCGCCTTTCCGCGGCAAGGTGCCAATCCGCAGAAGCTCGTTCATGTGTATCCCGATCCGTCCACGATCGGTCGACACTTCCCGACAGAACTGCCGATCGTCTCGACGGCGCATGGCTTCGTGCGCGCTGCACTGCGCCATGGTGGCTCGGCATCGGCATCCAGCCAATGGCTACAGCGCGTGCGGGAGGCTGCTGACCGTGCGCACGGGTGGCAGCCGGAGAACGTGGTGGCGAATGACGTCATGGGCCACACGATCATGGCGCTTGCGCGGCTGACCCAGAGCGATGCGATCCTGACGACCGATTCCGGGAACTTCGCATCCTGGGTTCACCGCATCTTCAAGATGACGCCAGCAAACCGGTTGCTCGGCTCGGCTTGCGGAGCCATGGGGACGGGTGTCCCTGCGGGGGTGGCGGCTGGCTTGCGCTATCCGGGCCGAGAAGTCCTCGCCTTCGTCGGCGACGGAGGATTCCTCATGAATGGCAATGAACTCATTACCGCGGTCGACAGGAAGCTGAACCTGCGCGTGGTGGTGTCCAACAACGGGTCGTACGGAACGATCCGTACCCATCAGCAGCGGCACTTCCCGAATCGCATCAGCGGCACCGATCTGGCGAATCCCGGCTTCGCGAAGCTTGCCGAGGCATTCGGAGCCCGTGGATTCAGGATCGAGCACTCCGGGGATGCCGCAGGCATCGTCGAGCAAGCCATGAGCGTCAAGGGACCGGTACTGATCGAGGTATGCAGCGATCCAGACATGTCGGTTGAACGCTCCCTCAAGTGGAATTGAGCGCCCGTGCGGCGTCTTGTAAAGCAAGCCCCCAGGAGAAGAAGATGTCAATGAAGTCGTCAAGTGCGGTCACCGGCCTTTTCGTGCTCTTCGCTTTGGGCGCCGCGCAGGCAAGTGACTTTCCGAACGCCCCCATCCGGCTCGTCGTGCCCTATCCGCCGGGTGGCCCTGTCGATTTCGTGGCCCGTGTCGTCAGCGTTCCACTGGGCCAGGAGCTTGGCCAGCCGATCGTCATCGAGAACAAGGCGGGAGCCGGCGGGAACATAGCCGCCAACGAGATGTCTCGCGCCAAGGCTGACGGATACGCGTTGTCGCTTGTCTACGAAACGCACGCGACGACGAATCTCTTCTATAAAAACTTCAAGTGGGATGCCTTCAAATCGTTCGACTACATCTCGCTGCTGGGCTACTCCCCCCTCGTACTGACGACGTCCACGCAGTCTGGCCTTGATACGCTGCCCAAGCTGATCACGGCGTTGAAAGCAAGGCCTGGGGCACTCAACCAGGCCATTACCGGGCCCGGGGCAGCAAGCGTCCTGAAGCCTGAGCTGCTTCACCAGGCAATGGGCACCAAGGTGACTTACGTTCCGTTCCCGGGAGTGGCCCCCGCCCTGCAGGCGCTGGTGGGTGGGCAAATTGACATGGCTCTCGTGTCGGTCACGGCGGCCCTGCCGCTGATTCAATCGAAGAAGGTCAACGCGGTGGCGGTCGGAGCGGCGAAGTCCCTGGCCGCGCTGCCCGGTGTTCCAACCATGAACAGCACCGTGCCCGGTTTCGAGTCGACCGCTTGGGTCGGCATCGTGGCACCCAAAGGTTTGTCCAGCGAGGTATTCGGCCGTCTTCAGACTGCAGTACACAAAGTGATGATGAGCGACGCAGTCAGGAAGCAACTCGAAGCATCGACGTTCGTTGTGCTGGCGACCGACCAGAAGGGGTTCACGGATCGAGCGCGGGCAGACTACCGCGATGCCGAGCATCTGGTACAGAAGGGCATCTTGAAGCCCGATGAGTAAGGAAATGCGATCGGCTGGGCGTCGGCAAGCCAGTCCGGTGATCCGCAGAAGCCTTTGTCGGCCTGAGATTGAAAGCAACAAACAATCGATTAGGAGAATGGTAGATGACCGATTCGATCGACGCCTTTTACTGGATTCATTCGGACTGGGCCTACTTCGGGGGGCCACGCCTGAAAGCCATGGGTGAGCGTCATGGCCTGAAGGTCAACCACCGTCCGGTGGATCTCGCGACTGTCTATGCGCGCACGGGCGGCATAAAGCTTCCGTACCGCTCGGCGGAACGGAAGAACTATCGCCTTCTGGAGATGAAGCGATTTCGCGAGATTCTCGGCATGCCGATCAACCTCGAACCAAAGTATTTTTGCGTCACGGGGCATCTGCCGTCATGGTTCGTGATAGCAGCGGAAGAGCTGGGGCACGAAGTCGCGGACCTGAGCCAAGCCATCATGCGGGCGATCTGGGTCGAAGACCGCGACGCTGAGGACCCGGCCACGCTGGTGTCGATTGGCGACGAGATGGGACTCGACGGGACGAAGATTCTGAAGGCGGCTCAGGATCCTCGTACCGAACTGACCTACATGAAGTACACGAATGAAGCCATAGAGCGTGGCGTCTTCGGAGCTCCTTTCTACTTCTTCCGCGGCGAAGCCTTCTGGGGCCAGGATCGACTCGACATGCTGGACAGGACCATCTCCAAGGCCCTTGGATCATGAGCGCCATCTCGGAGGCAAGCCACGCGTCGAGCATCTATGACGAATGGGATGCCCTCCTGACACCAGAGGAAGCAGGTCTCGTCCGAAAGGCGCAGGCCTTCTGTGATTCCGAGTTGATTCCCTTCGCAGAGCGTGCCCATCGGACTGGGAGCGCACTTCCCAAAGAGCTCGTTCAATCCTGGGCAGCGCTCGGCCTTCAGGGACTGCAGACCCCACGCGAGCTTGGTGGCCAAGGGGCCTCCTACTTGGCAAAGATTCGGGTCGTGCAGGTGTTGGCACGCTCGGCTTTTGCCGCGGCGTTCAGCCTGAACAATTCGCACAGCATGGTCCAGATGATGGCGACCCAGGCTTCGGCGCAGTTGAGAGAACGCTATCTGGGCGATCTGCTGTCCGGGAAGCTGGTCGCCTGTATTGCACTTACTGAGCGCGGCGGCGGCAGCGACCTGGCCGCGATGAAAACCATCGCGAAGAAGGTCTCGGGTGGTTGGCTCCTCAACGGCGAAAAGGCCTGGATCACCAACGCGACGATTTCTGATCTTGCCGTGGTTGGTGCGCAGACCGGTGCCGGGACGAAGGGCATTGGACGGTTCCTGGTGCCCTTGTGGGAGCGAGGCGCGGAAAGATTGGGCGCTCATCCGCTGGACGCGGGCACAGCGAGTGGTGTCGGAGGCCTGAGGTTCAATGACGCCTTCGTTCCGGAAGACCATCTTCTGGAGCGAACAGGGGAGGGATTCAAGCGTTCAATGGCAGCCATCAACGGGGCCAGGGTGCATGTTGCCGCCATGGCGACGGCCAGTCTCGAGCGTGCACTGGAGGTGGCAGTGGGCTATGGGCAGCGCAGGACCGTGTTCGGCAAACCTCTCCTCGAGCATCAAGGATTGCGCTGGCAACTCGCCGATGTGGCGAACGAGCTTGAGGCAGCCAATGCGCTCGTGCTGCGCGCGGCACGGCTGATAAGCGCCGGCGAGAGCGCTGAGCTCCCGGCCGCGCACGCAAAGAAATTCGCAACGTCGAGGGCGGTCTCAGGCATCGAGCGCTGCATGCAAAGCATGGGGGCAAATGCGCTGTCGCGCGAGCATGGACTGCACCGGCAGCTGGCAGAGATCAAGATGGCGAGCTATGCGGATGGAACGACCGAAATCTTGAATGAACGGATCGGCAGCCACCTGGTTCGGCGATATCCATGAAAGGGATCTGCGATGGACCTGCGTCAGTCGTTCGAGGGGATTCGCGTCTGTGATCTCAGCCAGGGAATCGCGGGACCGCACGCGACAATGTTGCTGGCACAGTATGGCGCGGAGGTCGTCAAGGTGGAACCTCCCGAAGGAGACTGGGGGCGACTGCTGGGCCCTCGAAGCGAGGACCACTGCGCGCATTCGTGGTACTACAACCTTGGAAAGAAGTCGATTGCGCTGGACTTGAAAACTGCGTCTGGCCGAGAAATCCTGACGAAGATTGCGAGCCAATGCGACATCTTCATCGAGAGCTTCAGGCCCGGGGTGATATCGCGCCTCGGCTTCTCCTATGAAGCTGTGCAGGCGATCCGGTCCGACGTGATCTATGTTTCTGTTTCTGGGTTCGGACAGATGGGCCCATACAACCAGCGCGGCACTGTGGATTCCCTTATCCAAGGTTTCTCGGGGATGATGGTGATGAACCGCACGAGCGAAGGCGTGCCCCAGCGCCAAGGCATGGTCGCCGCCGACGTTGTTACGGGTCTCTATGTGTTCTCCGCTTTGACGGCTGCGCTAGCTTCGCGGCAACAAACCGGCGAAGGGGGATACCTGGACCTCAGCCTCATGCAGTCTGCCGCTGCATTTCAGGGTGCGAAGATCGCGGAGTTTCATGCCAGCGGAGGCGAACCCAAGTCCTTCTATGGGCCCGTCGGATACCTTCCAACCTGCGACGGAGGTGTTTCTGTCTCCTGCCGGAAGGAAGAACACTATGTCCTGCTCTGTCAGGTGCTCGGGCGTGCGGAGCTGACAGACGACACGCGCTTCAAGTCCGGCGAGGACCGAGTCCGAAACGAGGCCGTGCTCATGCAAGTACTGGCGCGGTTGACGCAACCCTGGACAACCGCGGCTCTTCTCAAGGCACTTCAGGACGTGGGAGTGCTCGTCGAGCGTGTGCAGTCCTATGGTGAGTGGCTGCGCAATGAACAGGTTCTCGCGACAGGGGCATATCACTGGACGAATGCCGGCGCCCTTGGCCAGCTGCCGCTCGTAAGCTTACCGGGCATCAATGTGCCACGACCGGATCGATGCCATTCGCCGAAGATCGGACAAGACTCCGTTGCCGTGTGCCGGCAATTTGGCGTTGACGAGTAGTCAGCTCATAGCTGCTATGCACTGCGGTGCATGGCTTCTTGTGCGGTCGCCCAGGATACTTTGTGTCATCGCCAGGTAATGTTTTCCTGGCGATCCTGCGACAGAAAGACTGATCAGGAGGCACACCACATGGCTGAGGACTTGCGATCCAAGGACTACTTTGACGATCGTGCCACGAAGGATATGGCCAAGCACCTGGCGTCGCCTCGCCGGACCATGAAGGAGACGCTGGCCTACGCTTGCCGGATTCTCGCCATGACTGGGCAGGAGGCGGGGCTCGCAGGCCAGATCAGTGCTCGATCTGACCGCGAAGGCGCGTACTGGACGCTCAGGTTTGGCCTTGGCTTCGACGAGGCAACTCCGGAGGACTTTATCGAAGTCGATGGCGACCTGAACACGCTGACAGGCATCGGCATGCCGAATCCCGCGACGCGTTTCCATCTGTGGGTCTATAAGGCGCGTCCTGACGTTCAGTCCATCATCCACACGCATTCGCCATGGGCGTCCGCACTCGCTGCAGCCAGGCAGTCTTTGGTCATCGCCCAGATGGACATGACCCCCCTCCATGACGATTGCGCGTTCCTGCCGGACTGGCCAGGGGTTCCCATTGCCGATGACGAAGGGGTCATCATCTCCAGGGCGCTGGGATCGAAGCGAGCGATCGTCCTGGCGCACCACGGCTACCTCACGGCGGGAAAGACGACACAGGAAGCCACCTACTTGTCGGTATACCTTGAGCGCGCTGCGAGGATGCAGATGCGGGCGCAAGCCGCATTTGGTCCCCTGACGCCCGTAGACGACGCTTTGGCGCGCGAGGCTCATGACTATCTCCTGAAGCCGTCGATCGTGAACAGCACCTTCGACTACTGGTGCAGGCAGACTGAAGCAGGCTCGTCGACGCCGCTCGCCGACCAGCTGCGCCAATAGAGCACTTGCCCAACCGCGCCGCGTTCAGGCGTTGGTTCCGATGAGCATGCGCCGGGCATGTTCGTCCTCCATTCGCTCGCCCGCCCACTTCTCCACGCCCAGCGTCTGCGCTGAAAGAAACCTCAGTCCACAAGGAAGATAGCCATGAAACTTGTCCGCCTCGCGACCGCCGCCCTGATGGGCCTTTGTCTCTCAGGTCTGGGCCATGCCGGCCAAACATTCGACACGGTGAAGAAGCGTGGTTTTGTGCAATGTGGCGTCTCTACGAATCTGCCGGGATTCGCGTTCACCGACAGCAAGGGGGAGTGGCAGGGCATCGACGTCGACACGTGCCGCGCCATTGCAGCCGCGATGTTCGCAAACGCGACCAAGTTCAAGGTGATCCCACTGACGACCCAGGCACGCTTCACTGCACTTCAGTCCGGCGAAGTCGACGTGCTGACGCGCAATACGACCCAAACCATGTCGCGCGATACCACCCTGGGCCTCATTGGCGTTGGCGTGAACTTCTATGACAGCCAGGGCATCATGGTGACCAAGGATGCCAACGTCAGCAGTGCCAAGAACCTTGCTGGCGCCACCATCTGCGTCCTGCCGGGAACCACCACCGAACTGAACCTCACCGATTGGTTCCGCGGTCTCAAGCAGACGTTCAAGCCGGTGCTGCTGGACACCGTTGACGAGATCAAGCGCGCGTTCGCATCTGGCCGCTGTGATGGCATCACGATGGACAAGTCGCAACTGGCGTTGGCGCGTATCGCTTTTGGAAACACGGACAAATACGTGATCCTGCCGGAGCCGCTTTCCAAGGAGCCACTCGGACCGATGGTCCGTCAAGGCGACGAAGCGTGGTTCAACGTCGTTCGTTGGTCTCTCAATGCGCTTCTGGAGGCGGAAGAATACAACCTGACGTCCAAGAATGTCGACGAGGTTGCGAAGGGCAGCGCCCCGCCCAACATCCAGCGGATCCTCGGCACCACCCCAGGAATGGGAAAAGGACTCGGACTTGATGACAAGTGGGCATACAACATCATCAAGCAAGTTGGCAACTATGGCGAAATGTTCGATCGGAGCCTGGGGGCCGGGAGTCCGATGAAGCTCGAACGCGGCCTGAATGCCTTGTACACGAAGGGCGGTTTGATGTACGGGTGGCCCATTCGGTAGCTCCAAGCCCAGGCGACAGAAGCGAAGCGCGGGTGGCGCGCGCGTTGTCGCAATCGCGCCAAACCCGCACTCGACCTCCCCATGAGCTCACCCCAACGCGCTCCGTTCAAGTTCAACTGGAACAATCCAGAGTTCAGGGCACTTGCCTATCAGCTCGTCGTTGTGGGCCTGGCCGCCCTCTTGGCGTACTACCTCATTTCCAATACCTTGCACAACCTCGCAACGCGCAACATTGCGACTGGTTTTGCGTTCTTGGAAAGAGAAGCAGGGTTTGCAATCGGCGAGTCTCTGATCGAGTATTCACCTTCGGACACCTACGCTCGGGCGATCCTTGTCGGCCTCGTCAACACGCTGCGGGTCTCCGCCGTCGCATTGGTACTGGCCACGATTCTTGGCGTTATTGTCGGGATTGCCAGGCTGTCGAACAACTGGCTCATCGTGCGGCTGGCAAGTGCGTACGTCGAACTGATCCGCAACGTGCCGCTTCTGCTGCAGTTGTTGATCTGGTACGCCGTCATTGGTGAACTGCTGCCCGGTCCGAAATCGGCTTTCCATCCGCTTCCAGGCATCTACATGTCGAACCGCGGCATGCTGATGCCATCGGTTGACGGGCCGGCCGTTGCGGGGATTCTTTCAGGATTGGTGCTCGCTGCGATTGTCACCGTGGCGGTTGGCCGCTACCAGCGCTCCAACCGGCGCCGGACCGGTATCCAGTCGAGACTGTGGCCTTTCGCCCTGATCCTCTTCCTGCTCATGCCGGCAGCTGGCTGGCTCGTTGGGGGGCGCGAATTTCACTTCAGCATGCCGCACCGCAGCGGCTTCAACTTCGAAGGAGGTTGGGCGCTATCTCCCGAATTGTTTGCATTGCTGGTTGGCCTGATCACCTATACAGCCGGGTTCATTGCAGAGATCGTGCGCGCCGGCATTCAATCGGTGAGCCATGGCCAATGGGAGGCGGCACAGACGCTGGGGCTGTCGAGAGCACGGGTGCTTCGGCTTGTCATCCTGCCCCAGGCGCTCCGCGTGATCGTTCCCCCTACGACAAGCCAGTACTTGAATTTGGTCAAAAACAGCTCGCTCGCTGTCGCGATTGGCTACCCCGATCTGGTTTCTGTCGTCAATACCGTCTTGAACCAGACCGGCCAAGCGATTGAGGGAATCCTGCTCATCATGGGTGCGTTCATGACTGTGAGCCTGACGGTCTCGCTGTTGATGAACTGGTACAACAAGCGCATCGCCCTGGTGGAAAGATAAGCATGAGCACCACCACTCACACGGATCGGCCCACCGTGCAGGCTCCGCCCAAAGTACAGGTCAAGCTCTTGACCAGGCTGCGCCAAAGCCTCTTCCAGTCCCCGACGAGCGCGGTCTTGACAGTCCTGACGATCTGGCTTGTGCTGATGCTGGCGCCGCCGTTGGTGCAGTGGCTGCTGGTCAAGGCGAGCTTCCGGGCCCCTGACGCACAGGCCTGTAGAGAAGCGGGCGGAGCTTGCTGGGCTTTCATCCGCGAGAAGTACCGGTTGATCCTCTTCGGTACCTATCCACACGCCGAGCAATGGAGACCATTGCTCGCCACTGCGATGCTGATGGCATCGATCGTCTGGACAGCCACACGCCGACTGAGTGGACTCCAGATTGCCGGGCTATGGGTGCTCACAATCCTGGCAGTGGCGACCCTGATGTGGGGCGGATTCCTGGGTTTAAAGTTCGTCGAAAACACGCGCTGGGGCGGCTTGCCCTTGACACTGATCCTGTCGACATTCGGGATCGCGTTCGCTTTTCCCATTGGAATCTTGCTCGCCCTGGGACGCCGCTCCCGGATGCCGGCGATCAAGGCAATGTGCGTTGTGTATATTGAACTGATACGCGGCGTGCCTTTGATCAGCCTGCTATTCATGTCGTCGGTGATGCTGCCTCTGTTCCTGCCAGAGGGCTTCAACATCGACAAGCTGTTGAGGGCGCAGCTTGCGATCATCTTCTTTGCGGCGGCCTATGTTGCGGAAATTGTCCGTGGCGGACTACAGTCGATTCCCAAGGGCCAGTACGAGGGCGCCGAGTCCATCGGACTGAGCTATTGGCAGCAGACGCGCAAGATTGTTCTGCCCCAGGCGCTGAAGGTTGCAATTCCGCCTTTGGTGAGCACCTTCATTGCGCTGTTCAAGGACACGTCATTGGTCGTCATCATTGGAATTTTCGACTTGACGCAAGCAGCAAAGGCGGCTCTTTCGGATCCGGCGTAGACAGGTTTCGGCGTTGAGGCATACCTGTTCGTCGGCATGATCTATTTTGTCTTCTGCTACTCGATATCCAAGTACAGCCGATCTCTTGAACGGGATCTGAAGCGCTAGCGTTTTCTCTCTACGGCCACGCGGCAGCCACCGAGGATTCTCGAACCCACAAAGGGAACATCAATGAGCGAAGTAATCGTCAGTCTGCAGAAGGTCAATAAGTGGTATGGAGACTTCCATGTCCTGCAAGATATTGACCTGAGCGTTCGCAAAGGAGAGCGGATCGTGATCTGCGGGCCATCCGGGTCGGGAAAGTCCACGATGATCCGGTGCATCAACCGGCTCGAGGAGCACCAGTCGGGGGTCATCACGGTGGATGGCGTCGAATTGATCCCTGACCTGAAGCGCATCGAGGCCATCAGGAAAGAAGTCGGGATGGTCTTTCAGCACTTCAACCTGTTTCCTCACCTCACCGTCCTGGAGAACCTCACGCTGGGCCCGACCTGGGTTCTGAAGAAGCCATTGGCCGAAGCGCGGTCGATCGCAATGAAGTACCTCGAGCGAGTTCGCATCCCCGATCAGGCACACAAATACCCAGGCCAATTGTCTGGGGGGCAGCAGCAGCGCGTTGCGATCGCCAGATCGCTGTGCATGTCGCCAAAGGTGATGTTGTTCGACGAGCCCACTTCGGCACTGGATCCTGAAATGGTCAAGGAAGTGCTCGACGTGATGGTCAGCCTGGCCGAGGAGACGAAGATGACCATGCTCTGCGTGACGCACGAGATGGGCTTCGCCCGCAAGGTGGCGGACCGGGTGATCTTCATGGACCGAGGGGAGATCGTCGAGCAGAACGTCCCCGAGCTGTTCTTTGAAAACCCGCAAACAGATCGCGCTCGCCAGTTCTTGAACCAGATAGTCCACTAGGCACAGCAGTTGCTGCGCCAGATTGGCCTCACCGGAACATTTCACAACGAAAGAGTCAAGCATGAAAGAGGAATCGCAGGGTCTGGGTTTCCAGACACGCGCGCTGCATCATGGTCACGATAGATCGGATCCCTACGGGGCCGTTTCGCCACCGATCTACATGACCTCAACCTTCGCCTTCGAGAACACGGCAGAAGCAGCAGCGGTCTTTTCCGGAGAAAGTGAGCGGTACGTCTACGGCCGGCAGCACAATCCGACACAGCATCTCTTGGAGACCAGGCTTGCAGAGCTCGAGGGGGCCGAGGCCGCGCTGGCCACCGGGTCAGGGATGGGCGCCATCTGCTCCACCTTGCTCACGCTCCTCTCCGCCGGAGACGAGTTGATCGTGCATCACACCATGTACTCGACTGCGACTTCGTTGGTCGACGAAGGGCTGCCGCGCTTCGGTGTGAAAGTCACGAAGGTTGACCTCACCAAGCCCGAGAGCCTGAAAGAGGCATTGTCGGATCGCACGCGGCTCGTGTACTTTGAAACGCCCGTGAACCCGACGGCTCAGCTGTTGAACATCAGCGAGCTGGCAAAGGTGGCGCATAGCTGTCCTGGTGTTCGGGTGCTTGTCGATTCGACCTTTGGCTCGCCCGCCCTGCAGCGGCCGATCAAGCACGGTGCCGACCTCGTCGTGCATTCCATGACGAAGTACATCAACGGACACGGCGATCTGCTCGCGGGGGTAGTGCTTGGAGATCTGGCGACGATCAAGCGGATCAGGTCGGCGGGCCTGAAGTACATGACCGGCGCGACGCTCTCGCCAATGCTGTGCTTCCTGGTCATGCGCGGGCTGAAGACGTTGACCCTGCGGATGCGCCAGCACAGCGAGAGCGCGTTGAAGGTCGCTCGCATGCTAAAGTCCCATCCGGCGGTGAAGCTCGTGCGATATGCCTACCTCGAAGGCAGTCCCGATCACCAGCTCGGCATCTCGCAGATGAGTGCGGGTGGCGGGATGATGTCCTTTGAGCTGCACTCCGGTGTCGTCGGTGCGATCGCCATGATCGACCGGTTGAGGCTCATATCCCGGGCCATCAGCTTGGGCGACACGGAAACCCTGATCACGCATCCCGGCACCCTGATTCTTGCGCGTCAAAAGGTTGAGCCTGCCGCGCGCCTCAGCGCAGGTGTGACGATGGACCTCATTCGGTTGTCCGTCGGACTGGAAGACGCGGAAGACATCATCGCCGACCTTCGACAGGCACTTGACTCATTGAAGTAGCCATAGGGGCGGGGAATGAACCAGACGCTCGCTCGCTGGTCGGCGCCAGAATGAGCAGCGGGATCGCGCGGAGTCGGCATATCTTTGCTGTCTCCCGCCTTCGCAAGGGCAGGGCGCTCGGACCGTTCCGTGCGCTTGATCGACACAACGACGTCGCGCATCTGGTTCGCCCGGATGAATCTTGATCAACTCCATAGGCATCACCCGATCATTGAGCCGGGTTCCTGTAGAGCCCTCCAGGAGGCGCACTCCAGCGCGTCATCACCTCCGCCATCGACTCCTGGTGGTCTTTTGAAGCTCTTCACCTTCTGACCGCGTGATTCAATGGATCTCGATCCCATCGACCTGCGCATCCTCGATGAGCTGCAACGCGACGGCTCCGTTTTGCTTTGCCCTGAAGCAGGTTCGATACAAGACTGCGTTGCCACTGCCACGATGAAATTTAGAGCAACGAGCGCAGTTTCAGCCGATCGCGGCCACACGAACGATCGAGAGTATCGACTCCCACCTCGCGCGCTGACCCATGGATCGTTCATAGCCGCGCCGGTTGAGATGCCCGGGCCAGGACCGAGAACTTGGAGGGGTCGTGCATGAGGAGCGAGCTGACGATCGCGACGACGCCAAGCGCGCTGAGGTACCACACGATGTATCGAGGGCTACCGCCTCCAAAGGCGAGCAATGAAGTCGCGACGATGGGGGCCAGTCCGCCACCGATGGCACCCGACACCTGGACTGCGATGGAAATGCCGCTGTAGCGAACCTCAGGTGGGAACTGGGCAGAGAACAGACCACCCTCGGGACCGTACAGAGATGCATAGACCACTCCGATAGCGACAACAACGGCCATGGTGATCGACCGTGCATCGAGGGTCTGCAAGAGTGAGAAGAACACGGGTGCAAAGACGAGGATTCCCACGGATCCGGCCAAGAAGATCCATTTGAAGCCCACCCTATCACCGAGGATCCCGAAGATCGGCATGGTGAACAATGCAAGCAGGGCACCCCATACGGTCGCGTCGAGCATCAGTGCTCGTGGAATGCCTAGCGTTCCAGTTGCGTAGGCTAAAGAAAATGTGACGACGGTGTAGAACCAGGTGACCTCCGCCAAGCGGCCTCCCACGACGACCAGAACCTCCTTGGGATACTGGCGCAAGACCACAAGAGCAGGCACCTCCACCTTGTCTCCTTTGGATTCCATGTGCTCGAAGTCCGGAGATTCGGCCACCTTGATCCGTATAAACCAGCCGACAAGCAAGAGGAAGACGCTGGCAAGGAAGGGAATGCGCCAGCCCCAGCTCAACATGTCGGACTCTGGTAGCTGGGCGACCGCACCCATTGCAAGCGATGACAGAATCAGACCTGGTGCGACACCTGTTTGCGGCAAGCTGCCGAAGAAGCCCTTCTTTCCTTCTGGAGCGTGTTCGACGGCCATAAGCACTGCGCCTCCCCACTCGCCGCCTACCGCGAGGCCTTGAAGGAAGCGCATCAAGACGAGCAGCACTGCTGCCCAGTAGCCGATGCTGTGATAGGACGGGATCAGGCCAATGAGGATGGTTGGTATGCCCATCAGGAACAGTGTGATGAGCAGCATCGACTTGCGGCCAACTCGGTCGCCGAAATGACCAAAGATGATGCCGCCGAGGGGTCTCGCGAAGAAGCCGACCGAGTAGGTTGCAAACGCAGCCAGAGTTCCAGTCAACGGGTCGATCGATGGGAAAAAGATCTTGTTGAAGATCAGCGCCGCTGCGGTGCCATAGAGAAAGAAGTCGTACCACTCGATGGTTGTGCCCATCATGCTTGCCAGGCCGGCGGTCACGTACCGCCGCCTTGAGCGGGTCGCCTGATTGACTGTGGAAGTCATCACAAGTTCCTTTCAGCTTCGAACTCAGAAGATCGCTAGCCCTACTTCGGGTGTGACAGATGCAAACGCGATGGCACGGCCGGATTTTCGGCGCAGGAGCAAGACGTCTACAGCGAAGATCCTCTTGATGAGGAGCAGGAACTTTCGCGGCGTGGGGGCTTCGAACGTTGGTGCGATTGTGTTTGCACGGAGTTGGGGCCGCCAATGAAGGCGTCCTCATATCAGCTATTCCGATTGCTCACATTGCAGTTGTTCAGCGACCTGCAAGACGCAAACGAGGAGATCAGAGGTCAGGGGCGCCATCGCCTTGGCCGTCTTGGAGATCGCTACCACCCGGCGACGTAGCGCAGGTCGCTCAATGTGAACCTTGCGAAGCCCATAGTCGGCGAGTAGCTTGTCGGGGATCCGTGACGGCAATATGCAATTGCCGACCCCGGAGGAAACAAGCTTGAGCATCGCGTCTATGGTTTCTGCTTCGGCAACATAGGTCGCCTGCAACCCGGCGCTATGAATCATCCGTCTGAGAGCGTAATGAGCCGGAAAGCCGACCAGGCGCAGATTGAGGGTAGAGAGATCCTGGGGCGTGTTCAGAGGACTGCCGTTGAGGACGACCAATGCCATTTCGTCCTGGAACAGCGACCTCGATGTCAAGGTTCCGCAGTCCACAGCGGAGTCATAGACGAACCCCAGATCCGCCTTGCCATTGTCGACCAGAGCTACGACTTCGGGCGAACTGCGGCTCAGAAGCGAGAGATTCACATCCGGGTGGGTACTGACGAATAGCGAAACCACTTCAGCGACGAAGTAGTAGCTGAGCGTATGGACCGTCGCCAGCCGGACGGTACCGTGAGTTACTCCTTGCCGGCGCACGCTGTCGATAGCCCGATCGATTTCTCTGAAGGCTGGCGCCAGGGCGTCATAGAGTCTCGTGCCGGCCTCGGTGAGTTCAACCCCACGTCCCGTTCGAACGAACAGTGATTGACCAAGGTTCGATTCGAGCGCAGCCAATTGCTTGCTCAATCCGGACTGTGTTTGGTCAAGCTTGTCGGCAGCTTTTGATAGCGAGCCCAGCTCCGCTATGCACAGGAAATACCGCAGCGGCCGGTCAAGTGTTTCGATCGCCATGGTGTTCTGTGGGTTAGTAGTTGTGTGCGTGATCGAATTGGCAGCCGACCTGCCATGGGGCCGACCAGCCGTCCGGGCTACGCTCGCCGCGCTGCACCATTATCGACAGAGTCATGGTGCAGCAGAACGTATTGCCGAGTCGAGGTCGTCCCAGAGATCGTCCGCATCCTCGATGCCAACACTGAGCCGCAGGAGCGAAGGTGGAAGGTGACCCTGTCCCGGGATCGTAGCCCTTCTTTCCATAGTCGACTCCACTGCACCGAGACTGGTGGCGTGGCGGATGAGCTTGACTTCTTTGCAGACGCCATCAGCAACATCAGCTCCTCCACGCATATCGAACGAAATGATGGTCCCGAATCCCTTGAGCACGTGCTTGGCAGTCGCATGCGTCGAATGCGAGGGCAAGCCTGGATACCGGACTCGGGTGATCAGCGGGTGTGCCTCAAGCCGTTGCGAAAGCAGCATGGCAGTTTGCTGGGCCCGTTGTAGGCGAATCGCGAGAGTTCTTGCGCCGCGGACGGCAAGAAAAGCTTCGAGCGTTCCTGGTGTCGCGCCAGTCAACTCGCGGGACTTCCTGAGGGCGTGCCACAGCGCGTCGTCTTTTGTCGTGGCGACCCCTGCCAGTAAGTCGGAGTGGCCGCCAATGAACTTGGTTGCCGATTGCAGAGACACTGTCGCGCCGAAGTCAAGCGGCCGCTGATTCAAGGGCGTGGCGAAGGTGTTGTCCACTGCCACGATCGCCCCGGGCTTGCGCGGAGCTGCGCAAATAGCCTCCAGGTCTGCGACGGTCAGCAGGGGGTTGGAGGGCGATTCAAGCCAGATCAGGTCAGCGACGCTGCAGGCGTGAATCCAACCGGCTGTGTCGTCCACCGCCACGCGCTGCAAGGACCAACGCCCTCTTTCAGCGCCTGCTGCCGCCAGGCCTGCAACACCTTGATAGCAGTCATCTGGTAGCACGACAACGGCACGAGCCGCAAGCTGATCAAACACCGAGGCAATGGCGGCCATGCCTGAGGCGAACGCGACGGCCTTACCAGACTCAAGTCCGCCGACAACTTCCTCGAGTGCTTCCCAGGTCGGGGTGCCATCATCACGCGAATAATCGCGCCCGCTGCCGATGATGAAGTTCGAAGCGGGGATCGGCGGTACGCTCAACGGAGCGCCGGGCTCGGAGGAGCGACCTGCCGTCACGAGCCACGATTCCGGCTTGATTGCAGACGGGTGCTTTTTCATTCTCAGTATCTCCAGAAGGTTTGTGGTGCGGAACTATTGATGCGAGTTCCGTTGGATCCCATGGCCATTGCCCATGTTGGTATCGATCTGGTCACGAACGTGCTTGCGGTGCACAGCGTTGATGATGCAGGCATGCCACGGTGTGCTCGCAGGCTTGCACCTGCACCGAGGCAGACTACGCCGAGCTTGCCAGTTTGAGGCCGACGATGCCGGCGACGATGAGCCCTAGTACAGTGACACGTAAATAACGGAACATGAATACACTCCATCCATCCCCGTTGGGGTTACGAAGGAGTGTTCATGCGCCAGACCGAACTGCATTTGACCGAGAAGGATCGGTCGGTCATCGAGGAGATTCGAAGCAAGGGAATTCATCATTCGCGCGAAGTGAACCGGGCGCATGCGCTGTCGTGCCTGGATCGCGGGATTCCCGAGGCGCAGATCATGGACGTTCTGGGGATCGGACGCACTGCGCTGTGGCGCACCCGGTCGGCATACCTGCAAGGGGGCGTCGATCTGGCCGTGTTCGACGTTGCACGCTCGGGTCGGCCGCGACAGTACGACACCGATGCCGAGGCGCGAGTGACGGCGCTGGCATGCTCGGCTCCGCCCGAGGGTCGCCAGCGCTGGACGATCGTCGAACTCGAACGTGCCGCGCGCCAGGAATTGGGCCTTGGCAAGGTCAGTCGGGAAACCGTCCGGCGCATGCTCAAAAAAACGATCTCAAGCCCTGGCGACGGCTGATGTGGTGCATCGGCACGCTCACCGAAGAGTACCGCTGTCGCATGTACAACCTGCTCAAGCTGTACGCCAAGCCGATGCGCGTCGACGAGCCCGTGATCTGCATCGACGAGAAGAGTCTGCAGCTCGTTGCTCATAGCCGCGAACCGTTGCCCATGGCGCCGGGCGAGGCGGCCAAGCTGGATTACGAATACGTGCGCAAGGGCACGACCAATCTGTTCGTGGCGGTCGAGCCCAGGGCGGGACAGCGCGTCGTCTCGGTCACCGATCACCGGGGCAAGGCGGACTTCGTCGGCTTCGTCCAGGCACTTCTCACCGACACGTATGCGACGGCGCGCCGCGTTCACCTCGTGCTGGACAACCTGAACATTCACTTCAGGAAATGCTTCGACGATGTGTTGGGAACGCGCGCGGCCAGCACGCTGCTGCGCCGGGTGTGCTTTCACTACACGCCCAAGCACGCAAGTTGGCTCAATATGGCAGAGATCGAGATCGGCATCCTCACGCGCCAATGCCTGAACCGCCGCCTCCCAAGCCAGCAACTTCTGCGACACGAAGTCGATGCTTGGCAAACAGATCGCAACGCGCTGCGCCGAACCATCGAGTGGAAGTTCACCCGACAGGATGCAGATCACAAGCTCGGACGTCATTACGTTTCGAAACTTACGTGTTGATGTACTAGGCTGAGCAGCCGACCGGGTGCTGCGGGTTCTCCGAACAGGATGATGCCGAGGATTGCCGTGCCGACGGCCCCGACTCCTACCCAGACGGCGTAGGAGGTGCCAACGGGTAGGGACTTCATGGCGATTCCCAGTAGCACGACGCTGATGACCATGGCAGCGATCGTGAAGATGCTTGGCCACAACTTTGTGAACCCATCCGTGTATTTCAGGCCGATGGCCCAACCCACTTCAAGAAGACCAGCGACAACCAGAAGCATCCACGCCATATGAGACTCTCCACTGCAGCGGCGATCCAGACGCCGCATCAGATCGACTTCGTCACTGCTCTTCCGCGCCGAGAATCAGCGGACGCAAGTGCTGATTGGGTTCCGTCAGCGAGCGGGTGAGGAATGCCGCCATCGCCATAGGAACGGACGACCTGTGCGATGACCACCTGATAGCCGTTGAGCCAAAGCGCTTGCCGCTGCTTTGCGGCGATGTGTGCCGGGTGCTTCATGAGCTCCTGAAGCGCGTCCATCGTTTCCCAGTAGTACACGTTTGAGATGAGTCCTTTTGCATCATTCTCCCAGCTCTCTTCGCCGCGGTAGCCGGGGATGGATCTGGCAATCTGGGCAATGACATTGTCCAGGGCGTGGAACTCGTCGTCGAACTGGCCTTTTGCGAAAGTGAAGGTGGCTGTGTACATGGCTTGTGTCGCCCTAACTCTTTGCGCTGGCATTGCGCATCAATCCCGCCAGTTCCTCGTGCCCGCGCGCATTCAACGTGTCGGCGGCGCTGAGGCGATCGCGCGCTTCCCTGTTCTGGCTGAGCTTGGCCTTGCCCACCAACGACGTGATGGCAATCTCGATGCCCACGATGTTGCGCACCAAGCTGTCGATGTACTCGGGCGCTGAGTCGCCCATCTTCCAGGGCCTCGGCTCAGTTGCCTCGTGCCGCCGCGTCAGGCGGGCGATGATGCGGCGCACGAAGCGCTCGTCGTCGTGCACTGTGAGCACGCCGTGCGCGTGCACCACCTGGTAGTTCCAAGTCGGCACCTGGCGGTGCGCCTCGTGCTTGCTCGGGTACCAGCTGGGTGAGACGTAGGCCTGGGCGCCGCGAAAGATGACCATTACTTGGGTGCCTGTGGGGCAGCGCTGCCACAGCGTGTTTGCGCGGGCGAGATGGGCCGAGAGCAAGCCATGCGTTCCCACGTCAGGATCGAACTCGAACGGGAGGTGATCCGCGTCCAGCCCGGTGGCGCTTTGCGTGACCAGCGCGCCCAGCGGGTTCTCGCGGATGATGCGGTGCAGTTCCTCAGGTCTTGTTTCGGCAAAGTGCGATTGGATGTACATGAAGGTGAGCGGTTCTGAAATGGCGCGAGCAGCCGAACTTTCGCGCGGAACCGGCACAATTGGAAGGTCCAGTTTTTTTCCTTTTGCATGGACCAGTTCCCTATTCCACCTGGCCAGGGTTCCGGTTTCAATGGAGCTGGACGCCGCATTTGCGAGTTGCTGCGCTCTCAGATCGCCGATGGGACGCTCCCTGCGGGCGCGCGGGTACCGTCCACCCGTGCCTTGGCGGCCGATCTCGGGGTGTCGCGCACCACCGTCACGGCCGCCTATGAGCAGCTTGCGGCCGAGGGCTTCCTTGTCACGTCCGTCGGGCGCGTTGCCCGGGTCGCGAGCCCGCTGGCGGCGGCTGCACCATCTGACTCGGGAACGAAGCGGCGCGTTAGGGCCGCGCCATCTCTTTCCGCGTTCGGCCGCCGCGTTGCGGGGATCGAGATGCCGGGACTTGCCCCTGCAGAACCGTGCCGCGTCGACTTCCTGTATGGTGCGGTGGCTGCTCGCGACTTTCCCGCACTGGTCTGGAGGCGCGAGTACCAGGCCAAACTGCGGCACCATCAACGCAGTCTGTACTACGTCGCGCCCGAAGGTGACGCGTCGCTGCGCCGCGCACTGCAGGGTTACCTGAGGCGCGCGCGGGGTCTCGCCTGCGACGCCGAGCAGATCCTTGTGGTGCATGGCTCCCAGCAAGCCATCGACCTGTGCGCAAGGCTGCTGCTGGATCCCGGCGATGCCTTCGTCTTCGAGGAGCCTGGGTACCTGATGGCGCGCCGCTGCTTCGAGGCCACCGGCGCCAAGCTCTTGGCGATCCCAGTGGACGCTCAGGGCCTGGACACCGCCAGACTGCCCCGGGACGATCGCACCCGTCTGGCGTACGTGACGCCATCGCACCAGTTCCCGCTGGGGGGCGTGCTGCCCATCGGCCGGCGCCTGGAACTGCTTGATTGGGCGCGAAGACACCGCGCCTGGGTGGTCGAGGACGATTACGACGGGGAGTTTCGCTATGGCCAGCGCCCGATCGACGCGCTGCAGTCGATCGACACCGACGGCCGCGTGATCTACGTAGGCACCTTCTCCAAGGCGCTGTCGCCGCAACTTCGACTCGGCTACCTGGTGCTGCCTCCCGAACTGGTGCCGGTGTTCCGGCAGGCCAAACGGCTGGCCGACCGCCATGCGCCCGTGCTGGAACAGCGCGTGCTGGCGTCGCTGATCGACAGCGGCGTCTACGAGCGTCACGTGCGGCGCACGCGTCGCGAGCACGAGCGCCGCCGTGCGGCGCTGCTCGATGCCATTGCGCGCCACCTGCCTGGCGACGCTGGAGTCACCGGTACGGCAGCCGGGCTGCATGTGGTGCTCTGGCTGCCTTTCCTGCGGCCGCAGGACGAGCCCGCGCTGGTGGATGCTGTCCGCGGCAAGGGCGTGGGCGTCTACCCGGTGTCGCCGCTGTTTGCCAAGCCGCAATCGCCCCTGCAACCTCGGCCAGCTGGACTGATTCTGGGATATGCCAGTCTGACGGTTGAAGAGATCCAGCAGGGGATGCGTACCTTGGCTGCGGTGATTGCCGCGCGGGGTTCGGAGCCGAATAGCAGGTGAGAAGTAGGCTCGGCTGGATCCGGCGCAAGACCCGTTGCTGGACTGCACATCGCATCTGATGTCCGGGAACAGTCGAGTCTGGTCAACCCCGATGTGCAAAGGCGTCGCCGTGAAGCCGGCGGCTGCACAGGCTGCATGAGAGCCACCCCTGCGGTACACGAATCGCCTCACCCTGAGTGTTGACGGCGGTAGACGTGCCTGGGTCGTCAAAGCGAGGAGGGCGAGCGCTGAAGCTCGCGGTACAGCGTCGCACGGCTGATGCCGAGCCGGCGTGCGGCCTCGTCCTTGTCCCCGGCGGTCTCCGCGAGCGCCTTCCGTATGCAGACATCGCGCTCGCGATCGAGGTGTGCCTGCAAAGTGGTCGTTACCGGGGTTCCGCGCTGGCCGGTACCGGCCCGCTGCTGCTTCGCAGCGGGCGCAGCCGGCAGCCCGGCGTCGCCCGAAACCAGGAAACGCAGCAGTGTGGCTTCCAGCTGGTGCACGTTGCCCGGCCAGTCGAAGGCCAGCCATTGCGCGCGCACCGACGGCGGCGCGCGGCGCCCCGGCAGGCCCTCTCGCCGCGCTATGCGCTCGAGCAGCTGCTCGGCCAACCACTCCAGGTCGTCGCGCTCGCGCAGCGCGGGCATGCGCACGCCGAGCACATTGAGCCGATAGTACAGGTCGGCTCTGAACTGACCGGCGTCCACCCCCTACGCCGTGGCCGCGTACAACATCGGCAAGGCACTGGTGCCGGAGATCGAACTCGGCGAGGCGGCGTTCTCGTTCAGTGGCCTCGCGCTGGTGCTGATGATACTGATGGTCTGGGCTTGGTCGGGGCGCCGCCAATGATTCGCTGGCCTGCCTTCGACCGGAGTGCCGTCTTCGCCGCGCAGGTCGACCCCGCCGATGGCGTGAAGGCTCGGGAAGTCGAGATTCCCCACGGCGCTGGCATCTTCCGGCCGACGGCCCGATTTCAGATCTTGTGGAAAGATATTTGACCCGACCGGAGTACGGCAAGGCACCGCCATTGCTGGAGCAACGGGCTTACAGGTGAGAGTCTACTCAGGTCGGATGCCATCGAAGGCGCTCTGCAGGAGTTGTCTGATCTCGCCGCGCTGTGTCAAGCCCGCCGCTCGCGGGTTCCAGTACGGGTTGTTCACAACGAGATCTGCGGCACGGTCAAGGTCATTCTCCTCCATGCCGACGTCCCGCAGCGCCACCGGCGCCCCATTGTCTCGCGCCAGATCGAACAGACCCGCCGCGGCGCTGCTCTGCTGTGCTAACCCAAGTGCGCGCTGGATGCGGGACATGGCTTCAGGCACCACCGGCGCGTTGAAGGAGATGGCATGAGGCAACACCACCGTGTGCACCTCGGCATGGGGCAGGTTGAAGCTGCCGCCCAGGGTGTGGCACAACTTGTGATGCAGCGCCATGCCCACGCCGCCCAGCACCGTCCCGCATAGCCACGCGCCATACAGCGCATCCCCGCGCGCATCGAGATCGTCGCTGCGCCGACGGATGGCCGGCAGTGCCCTGGCCAACGCGCGGATGCCTTCCTCGGCCATCAGGCTCATCACCGGGTTGCCGTCGCGCGCGTACAGACCCTCCGCCGCGTGCGCAATCGCGTTCATGCCACTGGTAACACTCATGGCGACAGGCAGCAGCAGCGTCAACTCAGGGTCGTAGATGACCGTGCGAGGCAGCACACGCGCGTCCTTGCCGGTCTTCTTCAAGCCGCCCTCAGTGATGCCGAAGATCGGCGTCATCTCGCTTCCCGCATAGGTCGTCGGGATTGCCACGATGGGCAAACCGGAATCCAGCGCGATGGCCTTGCCCAGTCCGATGGTCGAGCCTCCGCCGATGGCTACGGCGCAGTCCGCGTCCAGGCGGCGCGCCTCCTCACGGGCCTCGCGCGCTGTCTCGATGGGCACGTGCATGACAGCGCGCGCGAAAACGCCCGCCGCGCGGCTGCCAAGACGCTTGGCCACGCGCTGCGCCTGACCCTGCTGCTCGGGCGTGGACAGCACGAGCGCGCGGCGCGCCCCGAGCAGTTCGATCTCGCGCTCCAGATGCGCCAGGGTCCCGGCGCCGAACACCACCCGCGACGGCTGGCCGTTGTAGACGAATTCCTTCATGCGATCCCCAATGCATCGTGCTCAGCCCAGGCTCAATCGGCCTGGACTTCGTAATCCACCTGATGCCTGGCGATGCGGACGCCAGCCAGCTCGTCGCGCACCCGCAGATGTTCCGGATGCATCGCATACGCGGCCAGTGCTTCCCAGGATTCGAACTCGCTGTACAAGACGACGTCGCAGGCATAGTCAACTCTGCTTGCATCCTTGCCGACTTCCAGGTGGAGCAGCCCTGGAACACGGCCACGCAGGCCATGGAAGCAACTTCGCAGACGCTCGATGTTTTCCTGCTTCTCCTCGGCCGTGGCGCCTTTCACGTTCCACATCACGATGTGCCGGATCATGATGCACCCTCTATGGGTCGCAGCGAGGGCGGGTGATCAGGCATCCGCAGCGCCCTGCTTGGCGGGGTTCAGCACGAAGTCGTACTCAACGATATAGGAGCCGTCGGATTGCTGCTTCCAGTCGGCGATCAGCGATTGACGCACACCGAACACGGCGTCCGAATCCAGGTACCGATCGTCGCTGCGGAACATGTGCGTGATCAGCTTCTCGTAGCCTTGCGCCTCGATCAGGAAGTGCAGGTGCGCGGGACGCCAGGGATGTCGGCCGGTGGCCTGGAGCAGGTCGCCCACCGGGCCATCATGCGGAATGGCATAGGGGACTGCCAGGATCGAGCGGAAGTGATAGCGACCCTCACTGTCGGAGTGCACGATGCCGCGCGCCTGTGCATGGCCGATCTCCGGGTGCTGCACGTCGTACAGGCCGTCCTCGTCCGATTGCCACACATCCATGTGCGCGTTGGCGACCGGCTTGCCGTCGATGCCGCGCACGGTGCCGCGCACAAGGCATGGGAGGCCGCGAGCGCCGTTGGAAATGTCCGCACCGAGCTCGTAGTGCGGCGCCCCTTCCACGTGGAAGGGTCCGAAGACGGTTGCCTCGGTGCAGCCTGCTGGCTTGCCGTTGTTCTGTGCCACCGTCAGCATCGACAAGCCCAACACGTCCGACAGCAGGATGAACTCCTGGCGTTTGTCATCGGTGATGTGGCCGCAACGGGTCAGGAACTCGATGCCCTTGAACCACTCCTCCTCGGTCAACTCCACTTCGCGCGCAAAGGCGTGCAGGTGCTTCACAAGACTGTCCAACACGCGCCTGAGCCGCGGGTTCGCCGTCTGCGCCTGCCGCGCAAGCACGGCTTCGGTGATGGTGTGATGGTCGAGATTGCGCATGATCGCTCTCAGTCCAGCTGCAGCTGGGCCCGCTGCGCGACCGTACCCCACTTGGCGAAGTCCTCCTTGCTGCGCAATTGAGCCTCCTGCGCACTGAACCCCTCCACACGCAGGTCCATCTCTGCCAACCTGGCCTTCACGCCCGGGGCTTGGAGCGCGGCACGCACGTCGCGCTGGATTTTCTCGACGGTAGCGACCGGAAGGCTTGCTGGCGCCATCAGCGTCTCGAAGAAGGTCGCGTCGAAGCCGGCATGTCCGCTCTCAGCAACCGTCGGAACGTCAGGCAACAGACCCGATCGATCCTTTCCGGAGACGGCAATTGCCCGCAGCCGCCCGCTCTGGACATGGGGCAGGACGATGGAGGAGACGATGAACCCACAGTCGACGTGGCGCCCCATCACGTCTTGCGCGGCGGGGCCAGGACCTTTGTAGGGAACATGGGTGAGTTTGGTTCCGGTCGTCGCTAGCAGCATTTCCATCGTCATGTGGCTCGGTGTCCCTGCACCACCGGAGGCATACAGCCGCGTCGACGGGAGCTGGACGAACTTCCCGAACGACGTGATCTCGGCGGCTGGATTGCACACCAGCGTTTGGTTGAAGCTGGCGAAGTAGGTCACGGGCCTGAGCGAAGCCCGCAAATTGAAGCTCAGCTTCTTGTACAGGTGGGGGTTGATGGTGAGGATCGTGTCCGGTCCCACGAGGAGGGTGTGCTCGTCCTTGGCCTGCGCGACTTCTCCGGCGGCCAGATTGCCTCCCGCGCCTGTCTTGTTCTCGATGACCACCGGCTGGTTCCAGGCGGCCTGAAGCGCCGGCTGTATCAACCTGGCGATCACGTCACCCGGTGTCCCCGGCGGAAATGCCGCTACCAGCCGGACCGGCTTGGCAGGCCAGGCCTGTGCGAAGGCCGAGGGCGCGATGCCCAAGGCCATTGCAAGGGCCGAAAGCCGAAGCATCTGGGCGATGGCTTTCATGCCGGATCTCCTCTCGTCGCATCGACGGAAATTGTTGAAGGTGTTGAAGGTTTTGAAGCGGCATGCGGCGCCGCGCCGCTCGGCCTGCCGGTGACGCGAGACAGCACGCCTGCCGCATCGTCCGGGGCTGCACCGCGCCACGCGACGATCTGGTCCGGCCGAATCAGTGCAAGCGGCGCTTCATAGAGTTCGCGCAGGGAAGCCTGCGGCAGCCGCACCACGCGCAAGTCGATCGCCAGCGTACGGGCCGCGGCTTCGAAGGTCTCGGTAGCGGGTGAATCGGGCCCCAGCGCCAGCAGGGTCCATTCGGCGTGGAATAGGTCGAACAGCGAGCGCCCGTCGTCCAGCCAGGCGTGCGGTGGCCGGCCGCCGGGACTGGCGGTCGGCGTGTAGGCATTCGGCTCGTCGGGCGGTAGCGCAGCGCCGTCGCCGACGACGATCGGCGAGCCGTCGTATCGGCCGCCGAAGGTCACTCCTGGGATATTGAACTCGAGGCGGGCATGCTCATTGAAGTGCAGGCCCGCGAGTCGACGCTCGGCATCCCCATGCACGGAGGCTTCTTCCAGCTCGGGCCTTGCCGCGAAGAGCCCCACCGAGTCGGCAAACTTTCGTGCATAGCCCGTGTTGCGTTCGGCCAATGGCCTGCGCTCGGCCTCGTAGCTGTCCAGCAGCGCCAGCGGCGCCTGGCCGCGAATCACGTTCGCCAGCTTCCAGCCCAGATTGACCGCATCTTCGACGGCGGTGTTGTAGCCCAGCCCACCAGTGGGCGTGAACAGGTGAGCCGCGTCCCCTGCGACGAAGACACGGCCCTTTTGGAAACGCTGGGCCACCAGCGCGTGCCCGGCGAGCCAAGTGCCCATCGAGAGGATCTCAATCGGCACCTCGAGGCCCACCGCCTCGGCAAAGACGCGGCGCGCATCGGCCTCGGTCCAGCCTTCGGGGTCTTCGCCGGGACGCAGCGCCGCATGGAACGCGTACTCGGATACGCCGTCCACCGAGGCCATGAAGGCGCGCCGTTCATGGTTGACCGCTACGTACATCCAGGCCTTGGGATGGTGCAGTACGGAGAGGAAACGGGGCGCGCGCAGGTAGATGGCAAACATCTTGCCCCCCATGAACTCGCGCTGGATGCCGGTGACGCCGCCCCACTCGATACCCAGCTGTTGCCGGACCAAGCTGCGCGCGCCGTCGGCACCGATCAGGAACTTCGCGAGTACGTCCTGCGCCGGACCTCCGTCGCTGGGCTGCACCGTGGCGCTCACCGAACCACCGTCATCGCTGAACCGTTCCAGCCGCCAGCCATAGCGCACATCGGTGGACGGCCAGGCCTGCGCATGGCGGCGCAGGGCTTCCTCGACGAACTTCTGCGACACGCGATGCGGCAGCTCGGCCGCACTCCAGGACCCCGTCATAGACTTGATCTTGACCGTGGCCTCGGCGGCCGTAGGCAGGCTGATGCGCGCCAGTTCATGCCCGGCGAAGCGTGTGAAGTAGGCGATGTCCGTCGGGTGGTCGGCGGGCAGTCCCAGCGCACGGATCTCATGCGCGAAGCCCAGCCGGCGGAAATGCTCCATGGTGCGGGCCTGCGTTGCGTTCGCCTGCGGGTTGAAAGCTGTGCTTGGCTTGGCGTCGACCAACAGGCAGCGGATGCCACGGCGACCGAGCTCGTTGGCGAGCATCAGGCCGCAGGGGCCGCCGCCGACGATGAGGACGTCCGTGGCGATGAGGGGAGGGTGGCCGGTGGCAGGCCGGGGAGTGGCGATCATCGGCTATCTTTCTTCTTCATGCATCAGTCGGCGCGAATGCCGCGCTCCCGGATCACGGCGCCCAAGCGCTTGAAGTCGGCCGCGCCCTTGTCGCCGAAGGCTACAGGCGTCAGAGGCTCCGGCACGTTGCCGAGGGCTTCGATGCGTGTCCTGACCGCCGGTCTAGCCAGTGCGCGGTTGACTTCGGCATTGACCCGCTCGATGACGGCCGGCAGGGTGCCGGCAGGGGCGTAGAGGCCGAACACGGCATCGGCGTCGAGGCCCTTCAGCCCGAGTTCGTCGAGCGTCGGAACCTCCGGCATCTGGGGGGCCCGCTTGAGGCTCGCCACCGCCAGCATGCGCAGCTTGCCGGTCTTGACGTGCTGGATGCTGATTCCCGGATCGAAGAGGAAGTCGATCTGGCCGCCCAGCAGGTCCGTCAGCGCGGGTGCCGCGCCACGGTACGGCACGTGCACCGCCGTGGTCCCTGTCCGTGTCTTCATCATTTCGGCCGCGAGATGGGGCGAACTCCCGTTGCCGGGCGAACCGAACGATCGCTTGTCGGGGTTCGCCTTCAGGTCGGCGATCAAGCCCTTGAAGTCCTTGATCGCGCTGTCGGCACGAACCACCAGGTAGAACGGCACGCGTGCAACGGACGCGACCGGGACCAGATCCTTCGCCGGATCGAAGGGCATCTTCGCGTAAAGGTGCGGATTGATCGACACCATGCCGCCGGAACTCATCAGAAGCGTGTAGCCATCGTGGGGTGACTTGGCGACGAACTCGCCACCGAGGTTGCCCCCGGCGCCGCCCTTGTTCTCGACTAGCACCGGTTGCCCGAGCGCTTCCTGCAGCGGCGCGCCGATCGCGCGGGCCAGCTGGTCGGCCGCGCCGCCGGGGGCGAAGTTGGCGATGATCTTGATCGGCTGCTTCGGCCAGTCCTGGGCCTGGGCGGTGGCGCACGGTCCGAGGCCGAGGGCCAGCGCCGCGGTTGCGAGCAGGGATTTCATGAGCTGTCTCCTGCGCTTCATCAGAACGGATAGTGGCGGTCGGTGGTCTGCACCGTGAGCCACCGCAGTTCGGTGAAGGCGTCGATGCCGGCCTTGCCGCCGAAGCGGCCGTAGCCCGAGTCCTTGACCCCCCCGAAGGGCATCTGCGCCTCGTCGTGCACGGTCGGGCCGTTCACGTGGCAGATGCCCGAGTCGATGCGATTGGCCACCTCCCAGGCGCGGGCGATGTCGCGGCCAAACACGGCTGCGGACAGTCCGTAGGGGTTGTCGTTGGCCACGCGCACCGCTTCGTCGACGCCGTCGACACGCACCACCGGTTTCACGGGGCCGAAGCTCTCTTCATGGTAGATGCGCATCTGCGGTGTCACATGGTCGAGCAGCGTCGCGGGCATCAGCGTGCTGTCGGCCTTGCCACCACAGACGAGTTTCGCGCCCTTGGCGAGCGCATCGTCGATCAGCGCGTTGCAGCGCTCGACGGTGCTTGCATCGACGACCGAACCCAGCACCACCGGCCCCTTGCGCGGATCGCCCAGCGGCAGCTGCGTGGCCTTGGCGGCGAGCCTGTCGACGAAGGCGTCCGCGATGCGGCGGTCCACGATGATGCGCTCGGTGCTCATGCAGATCTGGCCGCTGTTGGCGAAGGCGCCGAAGGCCGCACCGTTGACTGCGGCATCGAGGTCGGCATCGTCCAGCACGACGAGCGGGGCCTTGCCGCCCAGCTCCAGCACGGCCGGCTTCAGGTATTTGGCGCAAGTCAGCGCGATGAGCCTGCCGACGCGGGTGGAGCCCGTGAAGTTCACCCGGCGCAGTGCCGGGTGCGCCACGATCGCTTCGACCACATCGGCTGCATCCGCCGGTGCATTGGTCACGAAGTTGACGACCCCGGGCGGGAAGCCCGCATCCTTGAACGCCTCGACGATCAGGCCGTGCGTGGCCGGGCTGAGCTCCGAGCCCTTGAAGACCACCGTGTTGCCGCAAGCCAGTGGTGTGGCGATCGCACGCACGCCGAGGATCACCGGTGCATTCCATGGGGCGATGCCAAGTACCACACCGGCCGGGCGGCGCAGGCCCAGCGCCAGGCTGCCAGGCACGTCGGAAGGGATGACCTCGCCGCCGATCTGGGTCGTCATGCCGGCAGCTTCCTGCAGCATGCCGGCCGCCAGATGCACGTTGAAGCCCGCCCACGGAGCGGCAGCGCCGGTCTCCGCTGCCATTGCATCCGTCAGGGCCTGCGCCTTGGCTTCGATGGCGTGTGCCGCCTTCAACAACAGCGCCCTGCGTTCGCCCGGGCCGGTGCGGGACCAGGCCGGAAATGCGGCAGCGGCTGCCTCGACCGCGGCCACAGCGTCAGCTGTCGTGGCGGCGGGTGCGATGGTGGCCACCGTACCGTCGAGCGGGTTGCGGCGTTCGAATGTGGCATTGTTCTCGGCCTGCCGGGACTCGCCGTTGATCAACATCGAAATCGTGCCCATGGTCTGGTCTCCTTAGTAGTTGGGGAAAAAGTGAAAAAACGTCAGGCCACTTCGACCTCGACCAGCATCGGTGCAGTCGAGTCCAAGGCCTGGCGCAATGCCGGACGCAGCTGCTCAGCCGTTTCGACGCGCAGCCCTTTCATGCCTTGCGCGCCAGCCAGCGCAACAAAATCGAGATCGGGCAGGTCGGTGCCCGGAACATGCTCGTCGGGCCGGTAGCCGAAGATGCGGGCGAACTCATACAGCGCCGCGTAGCGGCGGTTCTTCAGGATCACGATCGTCAGCGGCAAGGCCAATTGCGCTGCACTCCACAGCGCCTGGATCGCGTACATCGCCGAGCCATCGCCCACCAACGCAATGACCCGTGCGCCGGGCTTGCCCAGTGCCACCCCGACCGCAGCCGGAAGGCCATAGCCCAGGCCACCGCTGCACATGGTGTAGAAGGTTTCCGACTCGAAGATCGGTAGATGGCCGTGCATGATCGGCCGTGCGCTGGGCGCTTCCTCGACCACGATGCTGTCGCGCGCGCGCAGATCGGCCAGCGTTTGCAGGACCCACGCAACCGGCAGGCGTTCGTCGGGCGCAGGCTCTGCAACGCGCGATGGCCGCAGATGGGGAGATGGTGGCGCACGATGCCGTGGCGTACTCTGTTCGAGCAGATCCAGCAATCCGAGGCGGATGCTGCCGACCACGGAGGTTCCTGTTGGTGCCCAGGCCGCGACCTGGGGATCGTCTGTGAGCTGCACCAACTCGGTCCCCTCGGGCAGGTGCGGCCCGTGGCCCGGGACATGGTAGGTGAACGCCGGCGCACCGAGCGCGAACACCAGGTCGTGGCCGGCGAGCCGCTCGACGATGCGCTCGCGCATTGGCGGCAGAAAGCCTCCCCACAGGGGGTGATCTTCCGGGAAGCTGCACCGGCCCGACATGGGGGCGACATAAACCCGCGCGTTGTGCCGCTCGGCCAACTGGACCGTCTCTTTCCAAGCCTCATCGCGATCGACCGCAGCACCAACCACGAAGGCCGGGGAGCGGGCGCCATCGATGGCCGCGGCAATGCGCGCGAGAAGGTCAGGATCCGGGCGTAGGTGGCGACTGACCTCGCGTGCATCGACCGGCAGGGTCGGGACGTCCCAGTCGTCCGATGGAATCGAGACCAGCACGGGACCGCGCGGCGGCGTCATCGCGATGTAGTAGGCGCGCGCAATCGCCAGCGGGACGTCTTCGGCTCGCGCCGGCTCGACGCTCCACTTCACGTAGGGCCTCGGCAACTCGGGCGCCTGCGTGGAGCCGAGGAAGGGCTCGAAAGGCAGGATCGACCGCGCCTGCTGGCCGGCCGTGATCACCAGCGGCGTGCGGTTGCGAAAGGCCGTGAAGATGTTGCCCATCGCATGGCCGACGCCGGCGGCGGAGTGCAGATTGACGAACGCCGCGTTGTGCGTGGCCTGCGCGTACCCATCCGCCATGCCCACGACCACGGACTCCTGCAGCCCGAGCACGTAGTGGAAATCTTCCGGGAAATCGATGAACAGCGGCAGTTCCGTCGAACCGGGGTTGCCGAATACGCTGGTCATGCCGAAGGCGCGCAGCAGCCTGAAAACGGCATCCCGCACGGTCAGGATACTGCCCGCCGCGAGGGTTTCTTGCGCGAGCGGCTTGACGCGTTGATCCATGAATGCTCCTTGGTGAATCCCGCAGTTTTGCGGCTACCGCCATATCCATCAATACAATGAAATGTCTAGAAGAAAATAAGCAGTATGCATAGTGAAAAACTGGACATGAACTTGCTTCGCCTGTTCGAAGCGGTGTACCGCCTGGGTAGCGTCAGCCGCGCTGCCGATGCGCTGGGACTGTCCCAGCCGGCAGCCAGCCAAGGGTTGACGCGACTGCGGCTTGCCCTGGGCGATGCGCTGTTCGTGCGCGCCAACGGGCGCATGCGGCCGACGCTGCGGGCGGAGCGGCTGGCAAGCGTCGTGCAGCCGGCCGTGGCCGCCATCGAGGATGAGCTGCGGGACGAAGACACGTTCGATCCGTCGCGCTCGCGAATGACCGTTCGGCTGCACATGAACGACATCGGCGAGGCCCGGTTGCTGCCGGAACTGATGGCGGCCTTGCACCGCCAGGCACCCGGCATGCGGGTGCATACGACCCCGCTGCCGCACGGGGAGATCGCCGATGCCCTCGAGACCGGGGCCATTCATTTCGCGCTCGGCTTTCTGCCTTCGGTCAGCGGAACGGAGCGCGTCGAGTTGCTGCGGGACCGCTATGCGGTGGTGGTGCGGGCCGGACATCCGATGGCGAAGGCCTCGAACGCGTCGGATGTCCGCATGACGATCCAGGACTTGCGGCGCCTGGAATACGTGGCCGTCCGCTCGCACTCGGAGACCTTCCGCATCCTGCAGCAGCTCGGCCTTGATGGCAGGCTGGTCTTGAACTCGGCGCACTTCCTTGCGCTGCCGGCCATCATTGCGCGCACGGATTTCGCCGTCGTGATGCCTCAGGCGATCGCGCGCAGGTTCATAGACCCGAAGCGCTACGCGGTGCTTCCGGCGGAGCTTCCCCGCAGCACCTTCACTGTGTCGATTCACTGGAGCCGCCGCTTCGAGTCGGATCCGGCGCACCACTGGATCCGAAACCTTTTCATCGGCCTTTTCAAGGACAAAGGACGCTGACGCCGGGGTGATGCGCCCTCGTCGAGGTGTAGTGCAGCTGTTGCAGGAAGCCTTGGGCGAGATGCATGCGACCTGCACGATCGGCGTGCCTGTAACACCACGAAGTCGGGCCGCGTCAGAACGAGGTCCGCGCCCGGTGACTCCAGAAGGCGAACGTAGACGTCGTCCGCAGCCAGCGCACGATCACTGGCCTTGGCTGAAACTTGCCGAAGATTCTGCCGCGACCCATTGCTCCACCAGCCCACGAAAATGCCCGAGCGCGCCATCAAACGGCGGCACGGCATGCATCTTCATTCCCGGTGTTGCCTGCAACGCCCGATATTGCGCCGTGATGGTGTCCTGATCCTCATGGAAGGCCCGAACAAGGGTGGCATACATGTGGTCGACTGTCTCTGGCGCGCGTTCAAAGTCTGCGCTCTGGCAGGACTGCTGGAAGAAGTAGTGGGTGCTGGTCTCGGTCTCCGGCGTGAGGGTCTGGCAACTCAGCAGCCGGACGGTGCGGGCTTCGTCGTCGGGTGCCGCGATGGGACGTCCACCCGAGTCCATCAACAGCGTTCCGGGCAACACGAAGTCATAGTCGAACCACCGCTCGTACATTTCGTCTCGCAGGCCAACACGAAAACTCTTCCAGTAGGGTGAAGGCGGCACATCGCTGACCCGGCGCGACACCTTCAACCCGACCTGGCGGCCGTCCGGTATCAAAAGCCGATCGATCTTCTGGCGTGATCGCGCGATCTCCGGAGAGCCCCCGAGGGTGTTGGCGTGCACGTAGCTCAGATGCGAGAAATCCAGCAGGTTGTCGCATATGAGCAGGTACGGGACCTCATAGTGCATGTAGCCCGGCTTGTTGCACCATTGCGGATCATCGTTGGCGAAGTTGTCCGGCAACAGCGCCTCATCCGCGCGCTCCGGGTCACCCATCCAAACGAAGATCCAACGGTTCTTCTCGACCACCGGGTAGCTCTTGATTTTCAGGTACGAGGGCACCCGCTCCATCCCGGGGACCTCGACGCACTGGCCGCCGCAATCGAACTTCAGCCCGTGGTAGCCGCAGCGCACCGCGTCGCCCTCGCGGGCACCGCGCGACAATGGCAGCAGGCGATGGCAGCAACGGTCCTGAAGAGCGCTGAGGCTGCCATCCTGCTTGCGCATCAGAAGAATGGGCTCGCTCAGCACCGTGCGCGTGAACAGCGCGTCGGCGCCTACTTCGTGGGACCAAGCGATGACATACCAGAGGTTGCGGATAAACACGCTCGCTTCTCCTTTGGGTCTTATTGCGGCTCGATGCCGATCTCTCGGATGCGGCGCGTGATGATGTCGAACTCGCCGCGATAGTTGGTGCGGAATTGCACCGGCGTGGTGGCCATCACTTCCAGGCCGCGATCGACGACGGCGGCATCCACATCCGGCAAGGCCAGGATGGTCCGGATCTCTTGAATGAGCTTTTGCAGCACCGGCTGCGGCGTCTTGCCTGGGGCGATGAAGCAGATCCATACCGCTGCATCGAAGATCGGATCGTCGATTCCCTGTTCCCGCAAGGTAGGGACGCCGGGAAGTGCCTTCGAACGCTCCCGTCCCAGAATGGCCAGGGGCGTGATCTTTCCCGCGAGTACGTGCTGCTTGGCCAGACCGGCCGAGCTCAGGCCGAGGCTGATCGTCTTGGACAACAGATCCTGCAGCACGGGGCCTTCGCCGCGCTGGGGAATATGAACCATGTTCGCACCCAGGCGCTGACTCAAGGCCTCGCCGGCAATGTGGCCGAGGCTGCCTATCCCCCACGAACCGTAGCTCAGCTGACCCTTGTGCTGCGCAGCGTATTGGCGCAGTTCGGCGATGTTCTTGACCGGCAGATCCGGGTTGGCGCTGATGAGTGCGGGACTGAACACCGCCTGCGTCATCAGCGCCAGGTCGCGCTGGGGGTCGTATGGAAGCGCCTTGAACAACGCCACGTTGTTGATCAGCGAATCGCCGAGGGTCACGCCCAGCGTGTAGCCGTCGGGCGGTGCCTTCGCCACTTCCGACACACCCAGCGCACCCGATGCGCCGGTGCGGTTGTCCACCACGACGGGCTGGCCGAGTGTCTTGGACAGGCGGTCACCCACCATGCGGGCGATGAAGTCCGAAGCTCCACCTGCAGGATAGGCCACGACGATGCGTATCGGGCGTGTAGGAAAGCTCGGCTGGGCGCTTGCGGCCAGTGGCGCCAGGGCGGCGGCGGCGAGCATTTGGTTCATCATGCGGCGGTCCATGGGGATGTCTCCTCTTGCCGTCGGAGGGCGGCGTCCCGGAACTCTAGGCGTCGTCACAGCGCGCGTCTGTACCCAGCGATTGGCACGGGGAATCCCCTATATCAAGCCCCCACGCCAAAGTCATCCGACTGTGGACGTTCAGCTTGGCATAGGCGCGCTTTCTCAGCGTGAGCACCGTCGAGGTGGCAATGCCCAGATCCTGGGCGATGCCGTCCGTGCTGAGGCCCGCCGCAATGCGCGCCGCGACTTCCAGTTCGCGTTTCGAGAGTCTGTCCGACTGCTGCCCCAGGCGGATGGACGCCATCGCCACGCGATTCGCATCCGAAGCCCGGGACTTCGAATCCAGCCGCGACTGCAACACAGCCCGCACGATCGGCGCCACCGTGCGCAGGCGAGCGAGTTCATCGGATTCGAATTCGCCGGCCGCTGTGTGCCTGTACAGGTTGAGCGCGTAGGCTCGATGGTCAGCTCCTGCGAAGACCAGGCTCACCCGTCCGGCCAATCGTTCGCGCACGAAGATCTCGTTGCGCCAGTCCCGGTTGGGAATGTCGCGCTGGCGGTAGTGGAACATGTCCACTCTAGGCGCTTTCTCGCTCACAGAAGTCAGTTCGCCGGCCAACGCGGTGACCTCGTCTTCTCGGAAGAAGGCGAACCGGTACAGCGAAAAGCAGCGCGCCGTGGTGTCCTGGACTTGCGAGCTCCGCGCATGCCCTTCGAGCTGCCTTGGCGCGCCGCCGCCCGCGTACTCCACCAGCGAGATGTACTCCACCGGCACCAGATGCGCGATGAATCGCAATGCAGCAAGCGCGGGCGGCCCGGCGCGAAGGTGGTCGAGGAGGGCAATCATCGCCGCGGACGGCACCGTGCTGTCTTCGTCTATTCCGACTCGCGCCCAGTGATTCGCCATGTAGCGGCTCCGACCTATGTGAATGTCTTGAGTGCCGTCGCCGGGTTGCAGGCGGCCGCCGGTGCTGGTGAATGTCCTGCCTCGAGCAGCTTGCGCGCCGCCATGTGGTCCTGGGGCGCGTTCACGCTCTCTACACAGGCCAGTCGCCCCTGAGGCGTGTAGTGCAGGATGGAGAATGCGTCCCCCCGCGCGCCAGGACGCAGGTGCCGCACCGACTGCGCGGGCATGCAGCCCGCCATCTGCAGGCGCATGCTGCCCTGTTCAGACCAGAACCAAGGAAGCGCCGCGTACGGCGCTGGCCGATCAAGCACCGTGGCCACCGCGGTGCGTGCCTGGTCGTGCGCATTCTGTACCGACTCCAGTCGGCGATCGCTCCCTTCCCCCGACAGCGGGAAGCGCGCGCAATCGCCAATCGCCAGGATGCGTGTGTCGCTGCTGCGCATGAATGCATCGACCACGACGCCATCTCGGCAGTCCAGGCCTGCCGCCTGCGCCAGCGTGGTTTCTGGCCTGGCGCCAATGCCGATGATCAGCAGGTCCAGCGGCAGCCGCTGCGCGCCCAGATGGATCGCCTGCAATCTCGCCTGAGCAACCTCGAAGTCGCTCACCTTCTCGCCCAGGCGGATGTCCACGCCCGCGGCGCGATGGCTGAGCAGCACATGCTCGGCCATCTCCGGCGACAGCGAGCGCGAGAGCAGGCGCGGCGCGGCCTCCAGCACGGTCACCTGGCGGCCCAGGCCCTGCGCGGTGGCGGCGATCTCCAGACCGATGAATCCGCCCCCCAGCACCACCACCTGCTGGGCCTCGCCCAACAGCGTGCGCAGCGCGCGGGCATCAGCGGCGGTACGCAACAGCACTACGTTGCTGAGCCCGCTGGGCAGGCCCGGCAGCTCGCGCGCACGCGTGCCGGTGGCCAGAACGAGCACGCCATAAGGCAGGCTTCGGCCGCCGGCCAGGCGCACGACACGCGCCTCCCGATCGACCGCTTCAGCGGCCGTCCCGAGGTGGAGCTCGATGCCCGCTTCGGGGTACCAGGCTTCGCCGCGAATGGACTGGGCTAGCTCGTCTGGTCGCTTGAGGAAGCTCTTGGATAGCGGCGGGCGCTGGTAGGGCAGGTCCGGCTCCTCGCACACCAGATGCACCCGCGCGCCCTGTGCGGCCTCGGCCATGCCGGCGCAGAACTGCGCCGCCGCATGGCCGCCGCCAATGACCACGATGTCGCGTTCCATGTGAGTTCAGGATTCAGTAGTGGATGACCGCGCGAATCGATTTGCCCTGGTGCATCAGATCGAAGGCATCGTTGATGCCGGTGAGCGGCATCGTGTGCGTGACGAAGGGTGCGAGCTGGATTCGCCCGGCCATCGCGTCTTCCACCATGCCTGGCAACTGGCTGCGGCCCTTCACACCCCCGAAGGCAGTCCCCAGCCACCGGCGGCCGGTCACGAGCTGGAAGGGGCGGGTGGAGATCTCCTGTCCCGCGCCGGCCACGCCGATGACGACCGATTGGCCCCAGCCGCGGTGCGCGCACTCCAGCGCCGCGCGCATCACCTGCACATTGCCGATGCACTCGAAGCTGTGATCCACGCCCCAGCCCGTCATCTCGACGATCACCTGCTGGATGGGCTTGCCGTGCTCCTTGGGGTTCACGCAGTCGGTGGCGCCGAAGGTCCTGGCAAGCTCGAACTTCGACGGGTTGGTGTCGATTGCGATGATGCGGCCGGCCTTGGCCAGCTTGGCGCCCTGGAGCACGGCCAGGCCGATGCCGCCGAGGCCGAAGACCGCGACCGTGTCGCCCTCCTGCACCTTGGCAGTGTTCTTCACCGCGCCCAGGCCGGTGGTCACGCCGCAGCCCAGCAGGCAGACCTGTTCGGGATTGGCGTCGGGGCTGATCTTCGCGAGCGAGACCTCGGCCACCACCGTGTACTCGCTGAAGGTGGAGCAGCCCATGTAGTGATAGACCGGCTGGCCGTTGTAGCTGAAGCGCGTGGTCCCATCGGGCATCACGCCCTTGCCCTGGGTGGCGCGCACGGCCACGCACAGGTTGGTCTTGCCCGACTTGCAGAACAGGCATTCACCGCATTCGGCGGTGTACAGCGGGATGACGTGATCGCCCGGCTTGACGCTTGTGATGCCTCCGCCCGTCTCCACCACGATGCCTGCGCCCTCGTGGCCCAGCACGGCGGGGAACAGGCCCTCCGGGTCATCGCCCGAGAGCGTGAAGGCATCGGTGTGGCACACGCCGGTGTGGGTGATCTTCACCAGCACCTCGCCCTTCTTCGGCGGCGCGACGTCGATCTCGACGATCTGCAGGGGCTTGCCGGCCTCGAAGGCAACGGCGGCTCGGGATCTCATGGGATGGTTCCTTGGAATGGAAAGAGACGATGCTGTGTCGCAGAGTGCCCCGCGAGGACGCTCAGGCTTTGCTGGCCTTGGGTCGCCCACTGCGCTTGACCGGCGCTTGCATGCGCGCCACATAGCGGTCGGTGGCAGCTTCGACCTCAGGCAAGTTCTCGTGCAGTCGGCGCAGCAGGGCGATCAGCACTTCGCGTTCCTCACTGCTGAGTACGGAGAGCAAGGCGCGTTCACGTTCCAGCGCAACGCCGATGATCTGGTCATGCAGCGCCCGGCCTTCCTCGGTGAGGGTGGCCACGCGCGCACGGCCGTCCGCGGGATCCGGTGCGATGCGAATCAGGCCCCGCGCCTCCATGCCGGAAAAACAGCGGCTCACTGAGGCCTTGTCCATCCCGATGATGCGACACACCTTGTTGGCAGAGATCGTGGGTTCGATCGCCAGCAGCACCAGGCAGCGCCAGGTCTCGATGCCGACGCCGAAGCTGCGCAGGTAATGCTGCGAGGCGCCGCGCGAGAGCTTGTTGGCGATCCAGGTGAAGAAGGCCGGAACGTAGCGTTCCAGGTCGATGGATACGTGCCGGGTAGAGCTGGTGCGAGTAGAAGGCATGCGCGTCAGTGTGGCCCATGTCGTGCCGGCCGGAGCGGAGCTCATTGCTGCGCCTCGGGCAGATGCAGCACGAGCCCGTCCAGCGCGTCGTCCAGCCGGATCTGACAAGACAATCGACTGTTCGCCCGACGCTCGGCGGCGGTGCATTCGAGCATCTCCAACTCGTTGGAAAGCGCCTCGGGCAGCCGGGCCGTCCAGGCGTCGTCGACATACACATGGCAGGTGGCGCACATGGCCGAGCCGCCGCACTCGGCGATGATGCCGGACAGGCCGGCACCCGTGGCGACCTGCATCGCGGTGTGGCCGACTGGCGCCTGAACATCGCGCTCGCTGCCATCGGCCAGGATGAATCGGATCGTGGGCATGGTGTCTCCTTCGAATGCCTGCGTCAGTACGCTCTCAGACAGGGATAAGCCGCAGCGGCAGCGTGTCCAGCGCGCGCAACGTGTTGTTGAGCCGGCGGGTGTGCGCGCCGGTGATCTCGATGGCCTTGACGCGGCGCGCGAGTGCCTGCAGCACCACCTCGCCTTCCAGCCGTGCGATGACTTGCCCCACGCAGCCGTGGATGCCCGAGCCGAAGGCCATGTGGCCGGTCGGTCGGCGACCGACGTCGTACCGATCCGGCTCAGGCCACTTGCGCGGGTCCCGGTTGGCCGAGGCGAGCATGCACAGCACCTTGGTGTCGGCCGCCAACGCAACACCGGCCATCTCGCAGTCGCGCGAGGCCGTACGGAAGAAAGTTTGCGCAGTGGATTCCCACCGCAGCGCCTCTTCGAAGGCGGGGCGGGCAAGCTGCGGATCGGCATGCAGTTTCGCGTATTCGGCCGGATGGTGTGCCAGCGCGAACACGGCGTTGCCGATGCCGTTGATGGTCGTGTCCACCCCCGCCGAGAGGAAGGATCGCACCAGCATCGGCGCCTGTTCGTGAGAGATGTCGCCAGCGTCGGCTGCCTGGTAGATCTGGTCGCCGAAGCCGCCCGGGCGAAGGTGATCGCGCTGGCAGTGGGCCATGATCCAGTCGGTCACCGCGACGACGCGCTCCGCGCTCTTGGCCAGCAGTTCGTTGCGCGGCCCCATCGAATTGAAGATCATGTCGCCATAAAGCAGGAGGTTCTCGCGCCCGGCTTCCTCCACGCCCACCGCGTCGGGGAACACCTTGAGCGGATAGACCTGCGCCAGGTCGTGGATGCCATCGATCTCGCCCTTGGCGACGCATCGCTCGACCAGGGCCTCGGCCTCCTGGGCGAAGCGATCGCGGATCTGCATCACCGTCTTGGGACTGAGGATGCGCGAGAGCACTGTGCGCGTCTGTGTATGCAGCGGCGGGTCGGCCTCCAGGATCAGGCTGCGGGGCCGGAAGGGCGTCTCCCTGTTGAAGTTGGTCAGGCCGACGCCGGCGCCCGAGATGAAGGTGGCGTGGTCGTTGAGCACGGCCCGCACTTCGTCGTGGCGCGCACACGCCACCACCGAGGGATACGGTGCCAGGCGCACGACCGGCCCGGCCTCGCGCATGCGTTCGTGCATCGGATATGGGTCGATCAGGTTCGCCGACGCATAGGGGTCGATGTCGAGAACCGGGATGTCGAGTTCGGAACTGAGGGTCGTCATGTCGGGGCTCCTTCACGTTCAATGGACTGCCATGCCCACATGGCGCTCCAAGGTGGCTTCGTCCGTGCGCAGGACCGCGGCGGGTGCTTCATGCACCACGTGGCCGTGGTCCAGGATGAGGGCACGGTCGGCATAGGCCAGCACCTCGCTGACCTGCTGCTCCACGATGAGCACGGTGATGTTGGTTTCGCTTGCCAGTCGGCCAAAGGCAGCAAGCAATTCCTGGCGGATGATGGGCGCCAGGCCTTCCAAAGGTTCGTCCAGCAGTAGCAAGCGGGGCCGCCCGAGCAGGGTGCGGGCGACGGAGAGCATCTGCTGCTCGCCACCCGAGAGCTGCGCCCCGCCGTTGTGACGGCGCTCGGCCAGGCGCGGGAAGAACGCGTAGGCTTCGGCCAGCGCGGCGCGCGGTCGTTGCTTCAGGCCCGCCAGCAGGTTCTCCTCCACGCTCAGCGAGGGAAAGATGTCGCGCGTTTGCGGCACGTAGCCTAGGCCGCGTTGCGCGCGCTGGTGTGGCGCCAGGCCGGTCATGTCCTCACCATCGAACACGATACGACCGGAAGACAGCCGCGCCAGGCCCATGATGGCCCGCAGAGTGGTGCTCTTGCCTACACCGTTGCGGCCGATCATGGCCAATCGCTCGCCGGGCTGGACGGTGAAGCTCAGCCGGTCGAGGATGGTGGTCGGCCCGTAGCCCGCAACCACTTGGTCGAACTGCAGCAGGGGAGAGATCATGGCAGTCCGTGCCCCAGGTAGGCGGCGCGCACTCGGGCGTCGCCTCGGATTTGTTCGGGAGTCCCTGCGGCCAGCACAGCCCCTTCGGCCAGCACCACGATGCGGTGTGCGAATCGGAAGACGAGGTCCATGTCGTGCTCGATGATGAGTACGCCCAGCTCTGGCGGCAGCGCATCCAGTGCTGCCAGAAGCCGGTGGCCGTCGTCTCGTGGCACGCCGGCCATGGGCTCGTCCAACAAGAGCACACGGGGGCGCAGGGCCAGCGCGAGTGCCATCTCCACCAACCGCTGCTCGCCGTACGCCAGCTGGCCGGTCGGCACGGTTGCATGGTTCGCCAAGCCGAAGGTGGCCAATATGGCGCGCGCCTCGTCGGCCAGCGCTGGATAGGCTTCGACCGGGCGCCATGCACGGTGGGCCAGGCCCTCGCGCTCGAACAGCGCGAGCTCCACCTGCCGCTGCACCGGAAGGTGCGGCGCCAATGTGGTGATCTGGAACGTACGGACGAGCCCGGAGCGCACGCGTCGCGCCTGGCTTTGCGACGTGACATCCTCCCCGGCGAGGCGCACGCGCCCGGCGGAAGGTGCAATGACGCCGCTGATCAGGTTGACCAGCGTGGTCTTTCCCGCGCCGTTGGGTCCAATCAGTGCAATGCGTTCTCCCGGCGCGATGGTCAGCGAGACGCCGCGCGTGACGTGCAGCCCGCCGAAATGCTTTTCCAGTGATTCGACCTGCAGCAGCGGCGTCATGGCAGAACCTCTTGCGATGAGGCGAGCGGCGCACGACGTCCGGCAGCGCCCAGGCGCGCGCGCAGCCGCGGCCACAGCACGCGAGGCGGCGCGAGCACCACTGCCATCAGGGCCAGTCCCACCGCGAACAGCCAGTGGTAGGGGTTGATGGAAGCGGCCGTGTGATGCAGCAGCGTGAAGATGAGCGCGCCGACCAGTGCGCCGTGCAAGCGCCCCGCGCCGCCCAGCACCAGCATGACCAGGATTTCGGCGGAGAGGCCGAAGCCCAGGCTGTCCAGCCCGATGATGGCGTTGGTCTGTGCTGCCAGGGCGCCCGCGGCGCCGGCCAGGGCGCCGGCCGCGGTATAGATGGCGAGCAGCCGCGCGCGCACCGGCGTGCCCAGAGCTGCCATGCGAGCCCGGCTCTCATGGATGCCGCGCACCGACAGGCCGAAGGGCGAGGCGACCAGCCGCTGCGCCAGGTACAGCCCCAGCGCGAGCACCGCGATGGCGTAGAAAGCCGCGGTACGTCCTTCCAGGTCGAAGGCGAACAAGCCGAGCAACGGCGCCATCGAGAAGCCTGACAGCCCGTCGTCGCCACCCGTCCAGCCGCGCCACTTCTGCGCCAGCGCCAGCAGGATCTGGGCGAAGGCCACGGTGAGCATCAGGAAAGTGAAGCCTTGGTAGCGCAGCAGCAAGGCGCCTGATACCAGCGCTACCGCTGCGCCGGCCGCGACGCCCACCAGCAATCCCAGCAGAGGATCGGCCTGCACATGGAGCGCAAACAGCGCGGCCGCGTATCCGCCAACGCCATACAGAGCCGCATGACCCAGCGTGGCCAGGCCGGCCACGCCCACGACCAGGTCAAGGGAGACAACCAGCAGCGCCATGACGGCGATGCGCACGATCAGGCCCAACTGCTCGGGGAGCAGCAGCCCGACTCCCACGCCCAGGATCAGCACGACCAGGGGAGCACGCCAGGCGGGCGCGGTGCGCAAGCTGTTCGGGGTCATCGCTTCAGCAGCCCACTGGGACGCCAGGCAAGCAGCAGCGCCATGGCAAGGAAGAAGAAGAGGCTGCCCCAGTCGGAAGCCCAGTACTTGCTGGCCGTCTCCACCGTTCCCAGAACCAGGGCCGCAGCCAACGTGCCGCCGATGCTGCCCATGCCTCCCACGGCGACTACCACCAGCACAAGCACCAGGTACTTGAGCGCGTAGTACGGCTCCAGAGGCATCAGCTCCGCGCCGAGAATTCCTCCCAGGCCCGCCAGCGCCGCGCCGGCGGCGAAACTCAGGCACTGCACGCGGCGAATCGGGATGCCCAAGGTTGCGGAGGTCTCCGCATGGTCCACCGCTGCGCGCAGCCACACCCCGAAGCGGGTGCGCAGCACGGTGTAGGTGGCCGCGCCGGCGACCCCCAAGCCCGCAGCGATGACCAACAGCCGCTGTGCCGGCAGGGTGCGAAAGCCCAGATCCACCGGTTGCGCGAGCAGGGGCGGCAGCGCGATGAGCTGTACCTGCGGGCCAGCGATGGCATTGGTGGCGGCGATCAGGAAGAAGGTCAGTCCAATGGTGAACAGTACCTGGTCCAGTTCCTTGCGGCGATACAGGTGGCGCAGCACCAGCATCTCCAGCAGCGCTCCCAAGGCACCGGCGGCCAGCACCGCCAGCGGCAGAGCCAGCCAAAAGCTCCAGCCCACCTCACGCGTGAGCCATGCCGCCGCATAGCCACCCACCATCGCGAAGGCGCCGTGCGCGAGATTGACAAAACGCATCAGCCCCAGCGTGACGGACATGCCCACGGCGATGACGAACAGCACCATGCCGTAGGCCACACCGTCAATGCCGACGTTCAGGATCGTGCCCACTCGAAGCCTCCGCGTTGCTTCGTTACTTGGTCTCGAGGCCGAGGTCGGGCTGCGGGCCAAAGCTCTGCAGTTCGCGGTTGACCAGCATGCCGCCTGCTTTTTCAACCTTGCGCAGGTACACGTTCTGCACGATGTGGCGCGTCTTTGGATCGATGCTCACCGGTCCGCGCGGACTGTCCCATTGAAGTGTTTTGGCGGCGGCAAGCGCCTTGGGGCCGTCCTTGCGACCACCAGTGGCCTCGATCATCTTGTGGATCACGTGCATGCCGTCCCATGCACCCACCGAGGCGTAGTTGGGGACTGCCTGCGCATCGGCGGTCTTGAGTGCGGCGATGAACTTCTGGTTGGCCGGCGAATCGTGCGCGGCCGAGTAGTGGAAGGCGGTGGTCAGGCCCAGCGCCGCATCGCCGAACTTCTGCAGATCGAATTCATCCGTCTCCGCTGTCCCGAGGAACTGAACGCCGGCCTTCGCAAGTCCGTTCTCGTTGTAGGCCTTCACGAAGCCCAGGTTCGATGGCCCACCCGGCAGGAAGGTGTAGACCGCCTGCGCGCCGCTGGCCTTGATCCGTTGAACGAAGGGCGCGAAGTCGGTGGTGGCGATCGGCATGCGAATGCTCTCCACCACCGTTCCGCCCTGGCGGGTGAACTCGGCCTTGAAGGCTGCTTCGCCGTCCAGGCCGGGGGCGAAGTCGGTCACCGCGGTGACCACCTTCTTGAGTCCCTGCCCAGCCGCCCATCTGGCCAGCGGCACCGTCACCTGCCACAGCGTGTAGGAGGTTCGGATGAAGTAGTCGGACTTCTCCGTGATAGCCGATGTGGCGGCATTGAAGATAACGGTGGGCGTTTGCGACTGCTGGATCAGCGGCGCCACTGCCATCGCGTTAGGCGTGAACACGAAGCCGCCGAGGTAGTCCACCTTGTCCTTGACGATGAGCTCCTGAGCCAGGCTCTTGGCCAGGCCCGGGTTGGGGCCACCCGTGTCACGGTAGATGAATTCAATGGAATGGCCAGCCAGCTTGCCACCTTGCGCATCCACGTAGGCCTGAGCGCTTGCCTTGAACAGCGTGCCGTAGTGGGCGAAGGGCCCGGAGAACGGGCCAACGATGCCCACCTTGACAGTGGATTGCGCCAGAGCCGGCAGCGCTGCCCCGCCGAGTGCCAACGCCGCGCACCATGCCGCCGCGCAACGCCGTGTGGTCTTGCTCATGCCTTGTCTCCTGTCTTTGTGGAATGGTCGTCGCGGGCCTTCAGAGCGACATGACGATCAGACGGAGTCTCCCGGCAGATAGTTGGCATGTCAACCATCGTGACGATCAACCAAATGCATGGTTTTCCCCGAGCTTCCACTTCGCAAAGTGGGGTGGATCGTGATGACAAAAGGCTTCGAGGCCGACTAAGAGGGAGAGAATGATGTCCAGCATGGTGACACCAGCGAGACCCCGAGCGCTGAACAGTGGGTGCTCCTGCGGCACGAGCAGAGCATGGCCGACCGCGAGCGGCGGCGCGCCGAGCTATGCCGACCCGAACCGACTAGCCTTTCGTCATGCGAGGGCGGAGTCAACGCAATTTCCACAATTGGCAGAAATCGCCCACCAGAGCCTTGTTTGTGAATACAAGGACAATCTAGAAAGATATCTGGCCGTATGGCCGGAGGCATCGGCTATCGGTCCGAAGCACAGAAGCCAACTGTGCGCTTCGTTCATCGAGGATCTGGTAGGTGCGTCGATATTGCGATCCCTCCTGGGCTTGGCAGGAACGTCGGCAGAAGAGTATGTCGAGAGCGCAGAGGCCTCAGCCGGGAAACTGCTCGCTGACCTCTCATGTGCTGGCCCCCGATTGATCAGCTCCCATGCTGGCGTGCACCGGGCGTCCAAGCGCTGAACTCTGAGTCGACAAGCTGGCTCTCCTTGAATACGAAGTTCCCGATGCGACCAGGGATTCGGGCCAACTCCAGTCATTGCTCGAGTGAGTTCGCTGAAGAAAAGGCGCTACGGGCGGTCGCAGGCCCGCCATGATCGTCCGAACCGACGATGCCGCGGGGCGTCCCGCGCCGCACACTTGCTGGGTGTGACCCCCTGTGAGACGACACCATGGCCTGGACCCTCAGCGCGGCGGAGACCGCGTTTCGCGACGACGTTCGCGAATTTCTCGCGCGTGAGCTGACCCCCGCGCTGCGCGCCGCCGGACGGCGCTGCGCCGGCATCTTCACCGACTACGATGAGGGGATCCGCTGGCATCGGATCCTGGCAAAGCGCGGCTGGAGCACGCCGCACTGGCCGGTGGCGCATGGCGGCACCGGCTGGACGCCGATGCAGCACTACCTCTTCGCCAGCGAGCTGGCTGCGGCCGACGCGCCACCGCTGGCGCCCATGGGCACCGGCATGGTGGCGCCGGTCATCATCGCCTTCGGAACCGAGGCGCAGAAACGCACCTGGCTGCCCGGCATCCGCTCGGGCGAGGACTATTGGTGCCAGGGCTACTCCGAGCCGCAGGCGGGCTCCGACCTCGCTTCGCTGCAGTGCAAGGCGGTGCGCGACGCCGGCGACTACGTGATCAACGGCACCAAGATCTGGACCACCCACGCCCAGTACGCCAACCGCATGTTCTGCCTCGTGCGCACCGCCTCGGGCGGCAAGGCCCAGCAGGGTATCAGCTTCCTGTGCTTCGACATTCCCCGGCCGGGTATCACCATTCGGCCGATCATCAGCATCTCGGGCGACCACGAGCTCAACCAGGTGTTCTTCGACGACGTGCGCGTGCCCGCCACCGGGCTGATCGGCGAGGAGAACCAGGGCTGGGCCGTCGCCAAGTATCTGCTGCAGCACGAGCGCGGCGCCGCCTGGGCGCCGCTGCTGCGCGCGCGCCTGCGCCGCCTGCGCGCGGCCGCCGATACCGCCTTCGCGGCCGCTGGCGAAGCCGCCGCCGACGAGGCGCGCGAGATGGCGCTGCGCCTGGCCGAAATGGACTGCGCCATCGACGCGGTCGAGGCCACCGAGCTGCAGTCGCTGCGGGCTCAGGCGCGCGGCGAGCCGCTCGGCATCCGGCCCTCGATGGGCAAGGTGTTGGGGTCCGAGCTGCGCCAGCGGCTGACCGAACTGGGAGTGGAGATCGCCGCCCACCATGCAGCCGTCAACCTGCCGCTTGACGACGGCCTGCAGGCCGCGCTGGCCGTGCCCGAGGAGTCTGTGTACGCCATGTTGGCTTACCTGAACGACCGCGCCGCGTCCATCTATGCGGGCTCCAACGAAGTGCAGCGCAACATCATCGCGAGCCAGCTGTTGCTGTCCCGCTGAGGCTCGTTTTCCATGACTCCCCTCGCCAAACAAGACGACACCCTTGCGATGCTGCGTGACAGCCTCGCGCGCTACCTCGACGATCACCACGGCTTCGAACAGCGCCTGCATGCGTTGGCCGCGGCCGACGATGCGCCGCCGCCGTTTTGGCAGGGCTTGGCGCGCGACCTCGACCTGCTGAGCGCGGCTCTACCCGAGGCCCAGGGTGGCCTAGGCCTCGGCCTGGCCGCGCACCTGGCGCTGATGCCCACGCTGGGCGGTGCGCTCGCGGCCGAACCCTACCTGTCCACGCTGGTGATCGGCGCCGGCCTGCTGCAGCGCCACCCGGGCGCGCAGGCCGACGAGCTGCTGGCCCGCGTCGTCGCCGGCCAAGCCGTGCTGGCCTTCGCGCACGACGAACCGCACAGCCGTCACACGCGCGACGACGTGCGCACGCAGCTGGCGCGCGAGCCCGACGGCCGGCTGCGGCTCGACGGCCGCAAGGCCGTGGTGCGGGCCGCGCCGTGGGCCAGCCACTTCATCGTCACGGCGCGCAGCGGATGCGGCGAGGACGGCGGCCTCTCGCTGGTCGTGGTGCCCAAGGCCGCGCCCGGCGTGCAGCTGCGCGGCTACCCCACGCACGACGGCGGCCGCGCGGCCGACATCGTCTTCGAGGCCGTGCGCCTGGGCTCCGACGCCCTGCTTGGCGCGGAGGGCGGTGCGCTGCCGCAGATTGAACAGGCGCTCGACGAGGCCACGCTTGCGATCTGTGCCGAGTCCATCGGCGTGCTGCGCCGGCTGATGCGCGACACGCTCGACTACGTGCGCCAGCGCAAGCAGTTCGGCGTGCCGATCTCCAGCTTCCAGGTGCTGCAGCACCGGCTGGCCGACATGCACATGGCGCTGGAGCAGGCCGATGCGCGCACCGCCATCGCGGGCGAGACCCTTGCCACCACACAGAGCCCGCAGGCCCGCGCCCGTGCGGTCTCTTCCGCCAAGGTCGCTGTCGCCAAGGCCTGCCGCGCCGTGGGACAGGGGGCGGTGCAACTGCACGGCGGCATGGGCATGACCGAGGAGCTCGCCCTCGGCCACTACGTGCGACGCGCCACCCTCATCGAAGGCCAGTTCGGCCCGCCCGCGTGGCACCTGCGCCGGGTGGCGCAGCTTCAACGACAGCGGCGGCAACAAGCACCCCTCAGCGCAGGAATGCGATGACAGCACTGGACGACCGCACGCCGTTCATCGTTGGCGTCGGTGAGATCATCCACTGCACCAAGGAGACCGCTGAAGGCCCCGTTGCGCGGCGTTGGATCTCACCATGCTGCTCATGTGCCGCGCCGACCAGCTGCTCGAAGGCGAACCCTCGGTTGCCGACCTGATTGCCGGGCAGGAATTATTCGCCGGCAGGGCGCGCGCTGCCCGCGCGACAAGGTGGTGATCGCGGCCGCGGCCCGCGTCGCTTTCGTCGCTTCGGACGATGCGACGGCGGCGCCCGCGCGCCAAGATGCCCTGATGCAACAGGCCGCTGCATGCGCGCCAGAGGAGACACACATGGCAGGACCCTTGAAAGGACTTCGGGTCGTCGAGATGGCTGGCATAGGGCCCGGACCTTTTTGCGCGATGCTGTTTGCCGACATGGGCGCGGAGGTGCTTCGCATCACGCGCCCCGGCACGCTGCGCGACCCCCACGACATCCTGGCGCGCGGGCGCAGCACCTGGGAGGTCGACCTGCGCGCCTCCGGCACCGCCGCGCCGGTGCTCGACGCCATCGCGCGCGCCGACATCCTGATCGAGGGCTTCCGCCCCGGCGTGATGGAGCGCCTGGGCCTGGGCCCGGCCGAATGCCACGCGCGCAACCCGTGCCTGATCTACGGCCGCATGACCGGCTGGGGCCAGCACGGCCCGCTGGCACACGCGGCTGGCCACGACATCAACTACATCGCCATCAGCGGCGCGCTGCACGCCATCGGCCGCTCGGGCGAGGCGCCCGTGCCGCCGCTCAACTACGTGGGCGACTTCGGCGGTGGCGCCATGCTGCTGGCCTTCGGGTTGCTGGCCGCGCTGCACGAGGCGAAAAGCTCGGGCCAGGGCCAGGTGGTGGACGCCGCCATGACCGACGGCGCCGCGCTGCTGTCGGCCATGATGTACGGCTTCAAGTCGGCTGGCCAGTGGAGCAACCAGCGCGGCGAGAACATGCTCGACGGCGGGGCCCACTTCTACGACACCTACGCCTGCGCCGACGGCAAGTACGTGGCCATAGGCTCCATCGAGCCGCAGTTCTACGCGCTGCTGCGCGAACTCTGCGGCCTGATCGACGACCCCGCCTTCGACGCACAGATGGACGCCGACCGCTGGCCGCTGCTCAAGCTGCGCCTGGCCGACATGTTCCGCACCCGCACGCGCGACGAGTGGTGCGTGCTGCTCGAAGGCAGCGACGCCTGCTTCGCTCCCGTGCTCGACTGGGACGAGGCCCCGCAGCACCCGCACAACGTGGCGCGCGGCACCTTTGCGACCGTGGGCGACGTGGTGCAGCCCGCGCCCGCGCCGCGCTTCAGCCGCACCGCGCCGGTCGTGCCGCCAGCCGCGGCCCCCGACGACCGGGAGGCGCTGCTGCGCCGCTGGGGCGCGGCCGCGCCCGTGGCCGAGGCGCGCTGACGCCGCCCCCCTTCCTTTCTCTTCTTCCGGGCATGCGCGCAGGTGTGCAAGCCCGACACCACGCAACGACGGGAGACTTCTTCATGCAACCGCAACCGTATCTCACGCAGGCCCTGCACCGCGCCGTGCAGTGCAGCCCGCGCGCCGTCGCCACCGTGTTCCAGGGCCGCGGCCGCACCTATGGCGAACTCGGCGAGCGCGTGGCGCGCCTCGCGGGCGCGCTGCGTCGCCTGGGCGTGCGGCCCGGCGACCGCGTGGGCCTCCTCGCGCTCAACGCCGACCGCATCCTGGAGTACTACTTGGCCGTGTGGTGGGCCGGCGGCGTTGTCAATCCAGTCAACACGCGCTGGAGCGTGGCCGAGATGGCGCATTCGCTCGACGACTGCGCCACTGGCATCCTGTTCGTGGACGACCAGTTCCTGCCAGTGGCCGCCGAACTGCGTGCCGCCGCGCGCGCCGTCACCACCTGGATCTACATGGGCGAGCGGCAGGCCCCCACGGGCATGACCGACTGCGAATCGCTGATCCGCCAGAGCGAGCCCGTGCCCGACGCGCTGCGCGGCGGCGACCACCTCGCGGGCGTGTTCTACACCGGCGGCACCACCGGCCGGCCCAAGGGCGTGATGCTCAGCCACGCGGCGCTGGCGATCAACGCGCAGATCTCGATGCTCGGCGCGTTCTTCGACCAGCGCGCGCGGCTGCTGCAGGTGGCGCCGCTCTTCCACCTCGCGGGGCTGTCGTTCCTGCTGCGCGGCATGCTCATGGGCTGCACGCAGATTATCCTGCCGGGCTTCACGGTGGACGGCATGCTCGCGGCCATCGAGCGCGACCGCGCCACCGACCTCATGGCCGTGCCCTCGATGCTGCAGATGCTGGTGGACGACCCGCGCACCGCGCAGGCCGATCTGTCGAGCGTGCGCTTCGTGGGCTACGGCGCGTCGCCGATCACCGAGGCGCTGCTGGAGCGCGCCTTCGCCACCTTCCCGCAGGCCGAATTCGCGCAGGGCTACGGCATGACCGAGCTGTCGGCCGGCGTGAGTTACCTCACGCGTTATTACCACTCGCCCGAAGGGCGCAAGCTCGGCAAACTCGCTTCGGCCGGACAGGCGCTGGCGGGCATCGACCTGCGCGTGTGCGACAGCGAGGGCCGCGAGGTGCCGCGCGGCACCGTGGGCGAGCTCACGGTGCGCAGCCCGTGCGTGATGCAGGGCTACTGGAACCTGCCCGAGCAGACGGCCGCCGTGCTGCGCGACGGATGGATGCACACCGGCGACGCCGCCCGCATGGACGACGACGGCTTCGTCTTCATCGTTGACCGCTACAAAGACATGATCGTGAGCGGCGGCGAGAACATCTACTGCGCCGAGGTCGAGGGTGCGCTTGCCCGCCACCCGTCCGTGGCCGCCGCCGCCGTGATCGGCGTGCCCAACGACCGGTGGGGCGAGGCCGTGCACGCCGTGGTGGTGCGAAAGCCCGGCACCGAGGCCGATACCGAGGCGCTCATCGCCCACTGCCGCGACCTGATCGCCGGCTACAAGTGCCCGCGCAGCGTCGAGTTCGTCGAGGCGCTGCCGATCTCGGGCGCCGGCAAGGTCATGAAGTACCGCCTGCGCGAGCCGCACTGGGCCGGCCGCGCGCGCCAGGTCGCCTGAGCACTGCACCGCACAACCAAAAAGGAGATGACAACCATGTTCCTCACCCAGCCCCTGCACAAGGGCCGCCGCGAGAAGGCTCGCGAGACCGCCGTGATCTGCGGCAGCCAGCGCCTCGACTTCGGCGCCTTCACCGACCGCGTGGCGCGCCTGGGCGCGGTGCTGCAGAAGCTCGGCATGGCGCGCGGTGACCGCGTCGGCATGATGAGCCTCAACTCGCACCGGTTCGTCGAGTTCTTTTTCGGCACCTGGTGGGGCGGCGGCGTCATCAACCCGGTCAACATCCGCTGGAACCCGAAGGAGGTCGCCTACTCGCTGGACGACTGCGACACCCGCATCCTGCTGGTGGACGACCTGTTCGCACCCATGGCCGGCGAGCTGCGCAAGCTCTCGGCCTCGCTGCGCACCGTGGTGTACTGCGGCGACGGGCCCGTGCCCGAGGGCATGGTTGGCTACGAGGTGCTGCTGGCCGAGGCCGCGCCCATCGACGACGCACCGCACAGCGCCGACGAGCTGGCCGCCATCATGTACACCGGCGGCACCACCGGCCGGCCCAAGGGCGTGATGCTCACGCACGGCAGCCTCTACATCAACGCGCTGAGCTCCGTGGCCGCGGTGCCGCGCGAGACGCGCAAGGCCGCAGTGGTCATTGCGGTGCCGATGTTCCACGTGGCCGGCTGCGGGCTGTCGCTGCAGAGCATCCTGCGGCTGGTGCCGCAGCAGGTGGTGCCGGTGTTCGACGAGGTGGCGATCCTGCAGGCCATCCAGGCCGCGCGCGCCACCGAGATGTTCCTGGTGCCCACCATGATCAAGCGGCTCATCGAGCACCCGCGTTTTGCCGAGTTCGATCTGTCGAGCCTGCAGATGCTGCTGTACGGCGCCGCGCCCATCGATGTGGCGCTGCTCGAGCAGGCCATGGCCGCTCTGCCCACCACCAGCTTCTCGCAGGCCTACGGCATGACCGAGCTGTCGCCCACCGTGGCCGTGCTGGCGCCGCACTGCCACCTGCCTGGCCCAGACCGCAACCGCCTGTTGCGTGCGGCCGGCACGCCGGTGCCGGTGGCCGAAATCCGCATCGTCGACGGCGAGGACAACGAGGTGCCCGCTGGCCAGGTCGGCGAGATCGTGGCGCGTGGCCCGACGGTCATGAAGGGCTACTGGAACAAGCCCGAGGAAACCGAAGCTGCACTGCGCGGCGGCTGGATGCACACCGGCGACGGCGGCTACATGGACGCACAGGGCTTCCTTTACGTGGTCGACCGCATGAAGGACATGATCGTCAGCGGCGGGGAGAACGTGTACTCGGCCGAGGTCGAGAACGCCATCGCACAAATGCCGCAGGTGCTGATGTCCGCCGTGATCGGCGTGCCTGATGACAAATGGGGCGAGCGCGTGCATGCCGTGATCGTGTGGCGTGAAGGCGAGGCGTTGACGGCCGAGGCCGTCATCGCCCATTGCCGCGACCAGATCGCCGGCTACAAGTGCCCGCGCAGTGTGGAGTTCCGCGACGCGCTGCCGCTCTCGGCGGCCGGCAAGCTGCAGAAGTTTCAGCTGCGCGAGCCTTTCTGGGCCGGTAAAGAACGCCGCGTTGGTTAAGCCCCTATCCCAATTCCAGACACTCAAGGACGACCCCCATGCCCATCGATTTTCGCCGCTCCTGGAGCGACGAAGAACTCGAGCTCTACCGCGACAACGTGGTGCGCTTCATCGAAACCGAAATGGTTCCGAACGACGAGGCCTCGCGCAAGCGCGGCCACGTCGGACATGAAATCTGGCGCAAGGCCGGATCGCTCGGGCTGCTGTGCGCGGACATTCCGGAGGAATATGGCGGCGGAGGCGGCGACTTCCGCCACGAAGCCGTGTTCTACGAAGAGTGTGCGCGCCGCGGCTTGAGCGGCATGAGCACTTCGGTGCACGCCATCGTGGCGCACTACTTCCTCAACCACGGCACCGAGGCGCAGAAGCGCCACTACCTGCCGCGCATGGCGCGCGGCGAGCTGGTGGGCGCCATTGCCATGACCGAGCCCGGCGCCGGCTCCGACCTGCAGGGCGTGCGCACCCGCGCCGACAAGAAAGAGGGCGGCTACGTCATCAACGGCTCCAAGGCCTTCATCACCAACGGCTACCTCGCCGGCGTGGTGCTGGTGGTGGCCAAGACCGACCCGGCACAGGGCGCCAAGGGCACCTCGATCCTCATCGTCGACACTGCGGACTGCCAGGGCTTTTGCGTGGGCCGCGTGCTCGACAAGATCGGAATGAAGGCGCAGGACACCTCCGAGCTTTTCTTCGACGACGTGCGCGTGAGCGCCGATGCGCTGCTGGGCGGCGTGGAAGGGCAGGGCTTCTTCCAGCTCATGGGCGACCTGCCGTACGAGCGCACCATCATCGGCCTGAGCGCGCTCGCCACCATGGAAGGCGCCTACCAGGCCACGCTCGACTACGTGCGCGACCGGAAGGCCTTCGGCAAGCCCATCGCCGAGTTCCAGAACACCAGGTTCAAGCTGGCCGAGATCGCCACGCAGATCAAGGTGGGCCGTGCCTTCATCGACCGCTGCGTGGAAGACCTCGTGGCCGGCAGACTCGACACCGCCACCGCTTCGATGGCCAAGCTCTGGGGCTCGGAGACGCAAGGTCGCGTGGTCGACGAATGCCTGCAGCTGTTTGGAGGCTACGGGTTCATGAACGAGTACATGGTCGCGCGCATGTACACCGACGGCCGCGTGCAGCGCATCTACGGCGGCACCAACGAGATCATGAAAGAAGTCATCTCGCGCGCGCTTTAACCGCCGTGAACAATGTGCCGCAGATCGAACGGCGCGGCGGGGTCGGTGCTGTCAATCCTGGCCACTCGGGTGTGGAACGGACCGTGGTTCAACGTGTCCTTGGCCATGTCCGAGGCCGGGCTGCACGCCATGACGCAGTCGCTCGCGATGGAGTGGGCCGATGCTGGCCGTCTAGCGGATCACACCCAGCTTGCGAGCAATCGCGACCGCCTCGGTGCGGCGCTTGGCACCCAGCTTCATGTTGATGTTGCGCAGGTGCGTGCGCACCGTGCTTTCGGAAACGAACAGCTTCTCGCCCATGGCGTTGTTTGAGTAGCCCTCGGCCAGCAGCTGCAGTACGCGGATCTCTTTGCGCGTGAGCGGCTCCTTGGTCGCATCGCCCGATGGTGCCTCGGCGTCGATTGGTGAGGGCGGCGGGCCGACTACCTGCAGCAGCCGCTGCAGGTAGTCGGCCAGGATCGGGTCGCTGCGCAGCACGGGCGCGACCGCGCTGGCCTCCTGTTGCATGGCGGCGGCGTAGCGGTGCACCAATGTGCCCACGGCCGGGCCTTCGTCAAGGATCAGCCGCACGAAACCTTCCTGGCTCGCGGTCTGCAGCACGGCGCCGATTTCCTCGATGGCGGTGGCGAGGTCGCCCGCGCGCTGCAGCGCCAGCGCGCGCAGCACGCGCAGCTTGAGCGCGCGGCGGTTGCGGTTGGCGGCCACGGCGGCATGCAGTTCAGCATCGAGAACGACCAGCGCGGCCCGGGCGTCGCCGAAGGCGATGTCCCAGCGCGCCTTGGCGAGCGCGAGGTAGTCGATGTCGTGCGCGGGCAGGCGCTCGCGGCGCTCGCGCTCCCATAGTTCGGGGTCGTCGGCGCGCTGCAGCTCGTCGCGCGACGCGGGACCGTTGCCCTGCAGAAGCAGCATGTGCGAGCGCTCCAGCTTGGCCCCGGCCACCACGCGCGGCAGCTGCCGCGCGTGGCCCAGGTATTCGAGCTCGGTCAGGGCCTGAAAGGCGGCGTCGATGTCGCCCGCATGGAAGGCGATGCGCGAACGCATGACGTGGCTCAGGATCATGTGGTCGGGCAGGCCGACGTCTCGCGCCAGCGGCAGGTACACGTTCAGCAGATGCTCAGCCTGCACCAGCTGGTTGGTCTCGTACACGGCGCCGGCATACAGCACGCCGGCCCAGGCGTTGCCGTGGCTGTGGTTGTACGACACGGCATGTGTGGAATCGACTGCCATGCGCAGCCGTGCGGTGGCCTGCCGCAGCCGGCCTTCGGTGAGGTCGAACAGGCCAGCCAGCGATTCGGTGTACATGCGGTTGAAGGTGCCGTTTCCCTGCTCGCGACGCGCCGCATCGAGCAGCCGCTGTGCCTCGCGATGGTCGCCGCGCACCGCGAGGATGTGGGCCATCGCATTGAGCAGCACGCCCTCAGCGAAGGCCAGGCCGGTGGGCAGGCGCGCGAGGCTCTCGCGGCCGGCCGCGTAGGCCGCGTCGTGCTTGTCCTCCATGGCCAGAAGCAGCGGGATCAGTGTGTGGGCGTTGGCGCGTACTTCGGGAATGGGGCTGTCGAGACAGCCCGACTGTTCGAGCTGCCGCATGGCGTCCCACGGGCCGTGCGTGAAGCCGGTCGCCCACAGCGCAATGAGTTGCAGGAAAGGATGCTCGCGCAGCAGATGCTCGGGAATGGCCGAGAACCAGCGCGCCAGCATGCGCATGCGGCCCTGCTCGAGAAACCGTTCGGCGTGGCTGTCGAGCAGCGTGAGCGCGTGCGGATGGTCGCCGCCCTCGATGGCGTGGTCGATGGCGGGCACCGGCCGGCCGTGCGACTCGTACCAGCCCGAGGCCGCGAGGTGCAGCCTGGCGAGCTCGTCGGGCCGCTCGCGCGCGAGCTGTGCGCGCAGGAAATCGGCGAAGAGGCTGTGATAGCGCCATGCACGGATTTCGCCTCCGGCGTCGCCCTCGCCGCTCACGGGGGTGAGGAACAAGTTAGCGGCGGCGAGTTGCTCAAGGATCGCGGCGCTGTCCCCACGCGGGTTGAGCGCCTGGCATACGGAGGCGTCGAGCTGGCGCAGGATGCTGGTGCGCAGCAGGAAGTCGCGTATCTCGGGCGGCTGGTGTGCAAGCACGTCCTCGGCGAGGTAGTCGGCCACGGCGCGGTCGGAGCCCGAGAAGCGTTCGATGAAGCCGGCCTCGGCTCCATGCCGTTCCAGCGCCATCGACGCTAGCCAGATGGCTGCGACCCAGCCCTCGGTTTTGCGATGCAGTTGCGAGAGCAGTTCGGCCGACAGCGCCTGCGGCAGCAGTCCGGCAGCGTGCGGCGCATGCGCCCGGCGCAGGGCGATGAAGGTGCTGGTTTCTTCCAGCGAGAAGCGCAGCCGGTCGGTGTCGATCTCGATGAGTTGGCCGCGCGCGCGCAGCCGGCCCAGGCCGAGGTTGGGCAGGCTGCGCGAGCCGATCACGACCTGCCCGCGGCGTGGCAGGTGCTCGATCAACTCGCGCACAAGGCCGAGCACGGCGGGCTCCTGAACCACCTCGAAATCGTCGAGGAACAGCGTGAAGGGCGCATGGTGCGCGGACAGCGCGGCCACGGCGTCGAAAGGCGTTTGGCTGGCGAGCTCGTCCATGTCGAGGCGCTGCACGGTCTCGGTCAGGCAGTTGAGAAAGCGCGAGATGTCGTTGTCGGCGCGGTCGAGCGTGAGCCAGGCGGTGGCGATACCCTGGGCGTTCATGTGCTCACGGATCTGCGCCATGGCGGTGGTCTTGCCGAAACCTGCCGGCGCGCGCACCAGCACCAGTTTGCCGGCCGCGGCGGCGATCTCTTCACTGATGGCGGTGCGAAGTACCTGCGTGGCAACGGAGGCTGGCGGGTTGAGCTTGGTTTCGAGAATCCGGGGAGAAGGGGTCACAGGGGCTGCAGGCATCGCGAAGGGGAGGGGAGTGCCTGGAAATTCCGTCGCTTCCGACGATTCCGGCATCCGATTTTGCTTCCTAAACTGGCAGCAGACAAACTGAATTCTCCTGCAATCGGTCGTCGTGTCTGCCGAAAGCGCTCCGTCGACGACAGGCGAGGTGCCCATCTCCGACCGCGTACACCAGTTGCGCGGCAAGGGCGCAGCAAAAGCACGCAGTCGAACACACCCTTTCATTCATTCCATGGAGCACATCACGTGAAAATGCACACACGCGTCACTCGCCAATTGGGTATCGAGCACCCGATCATCCAGGGCGGCATGCAATGGGTCGGCGTGGCCGAACTCGCCGCTGCCGTATCCAATGCAGGCGGCCTGGGCATCCTCACGGCGCTCACGCAGCCCACGCCCGACGATCTGCGTCGTGAGATCGCGCGCACGCGAGCGATGACCGACAGTCCTTTCGGCGTGAATCTGACGATCCTGCCGGCCATCCAGCCGCCGCCGTACGCCGCCTACGTCCAAGCCATCATCGACAGTGGCGTGAAGATCGTCGAGACTGCGGGCAACAGTCCGAAGGAATTCATCGCGCGCTTCAAGGATGCCGGTGTGACCATCGTGCACAAGTGCACCACGGTCCGCCACGCGCTCTCGGCCGAGCGCAACGGGGTCGACATGGTGTCCATCGATGGTCTCGAATGTGCAGGCCATCCGGGCGAGGACGACGTGGGCGGGCTGGTACTCATTCCCGCCGCGGCGCGCGCGCTGAAGATACCCATCATTGCCTCGGGCGGCATCGCCGACGGGCGCGGCATGGCCGCCGCGCTTGCGCTGGGCGCCGAAGGCGTGAACATGGGCACGCGCTTCTGCGTCACGCAGGAAGCACCCATCCACGAGCACATCAAGCAGGCGCTGGTGCAGGGCACCGAGCGCGACACGGCCCTGCTGTTCCGCACGCTGAAGAACACGGCGCGCGTGTTCCGCAACGCCATCGCCGACGAGGTGCGCACCATCGAGCAGCGCCCTGGCGGCTGCACCTTCGAAGAGATCCGCCCGCTCGTGGCTGGCGCGCGCGGCCGCGCCGCGCTGCGCTCGGGCGACGTGAATGGCGGAGTGATCAGCGCGGGCCAGTGCATCGGCCTGATCGACGACGTGCCCACTTGCGCCGTGCTCATGGCGCGCATGGTGGCCGAGTGCCGCGAGCGGCTCGACGCTGCGCGCGGCTTTCTCGCCGCATGAGCCGCACGGCAACGCTGCAGGCGCTGGCGGCGGAACTGAAGCTCGGACACCTCGAGAAGAACTTCTTTCGCGGCACCCGCACCGATATCGGTGCGCGTGCCGTGTTCACTACATTAAGTCGAGCGAACCCTTGATGGCGGGCCTACGCTGCCCGAGATTCTGTTCTGGATGCGCATCATCGACACGCTGCTGCACTTGGCGATACGGGCCTGGATTCTGCCGCAGCCATGGACGGCGGTATGGCGCCAATTTGCCCCAGGCCGACTCTCGATCGGATGTGTGCGCGGCTTCTGCCGTGGCACCTGTTCGACCCCGCGGCTGGCTTTAATCGTCGCTTCGGACGATGCCTGAGCGTAGGCGCGTCCCTAAACTTTTCCCACAGGCTGGCGCGTCGCTGGCCGCGAGGAGATCCCTTTGTTCCAAGGCGAAAATATCGAAGTCCTGCCGCTGCAGGACGGGCTGGTGGAATTGCGCTTCGGCCGGCGCGGCGAAGCCATCAATAAGCTCGACGCGTGCACCGTCGACGAGTTCCGTCAGGCCACCGAACGCATCACAGCATCGCCCGAGGTGCGCGGCGTCCTCGTGACAAGCGCGAAGGACGTGTTCATCGTTGGTGCAGACATCACTGAGTTCGGCGCCACCTTCCAGCAGGCCGAAGCCGACATCGCGCGTGGCGTGCGCGCCAGCAACGAGCTGTTCAACGCCTTCGAGGACCTGAAGGTTCCGAGCGTGGTCGCCATCAACGGCTTCGCGCTCGGTGGCGGGCTGGAGCTGGCGATGCTCGCGCCGCTGCGCGTGATGGCCGACACGGCCCAGGTCGGTGTGCCCGAGGTGAAGCTCGGGCTGTTCCCGGGCTTCGGCGGCACGGTGCGGCTGTCGCGCCTGGCGGGCCTGGCCACGGCCATAGACTGGGTGGCGAGCGGCAAGCCGGCCAAGGCGCCAGCCGCGCTGGCGGCGGGTGTGGTCGACGAGATCGCAGCGCCTGATGCACTGCGCGAACGCGCGCTCGCACTGCTGCAGCGCGCGGTGCGCGGCGAGGTTGACTGGCAGGCCGCACAGCAGCGCAAGCGGGCGCCACTGGTGCTGTCGGCGCAGGAGGCCGGCGCGTTGGTCGAGACCGCGCGCACGCAGGTGGCGGCGCGCAGCGGCAAGCACCAGCCCGCGGCCGTCATCGCGCTCGAAATGATGGCGGAGGCGGCAGGTCGCGACCGCGCGGGCGCGCTCGACCTCGAGTCGGCCGCCTTCGGCCGCGTCGCGAAGACACAGGCCGCAGCCTCGCTGGTGCAGGCCTTTCTCAACGACCAGGCGCTCAAGAAACTCTACAAGCGCCACGCGCGCGAAGGCCGGCCGGTGAAACAGGCGGCCGTGCTCGGCGCCGGCATCATGGGCGGCGGCATCGCCTACACCAGTGCGCTGCGCGGCACGCCGGTGCGCATGAAGGACATCGCGCAGCCGCAGCTCGACCTGGGCATGGCCGAGGCCGGCAAGCAGCTCGCCAAGCAGGTGAAGAACGGCCGGCTCGCGCAGGCCAAGGCCGATGCCATCCGGGCGTCGATCGTGCCGCAGCTCGACGAGGCCGGCTTCGACGCAGTGGACTGCGTGGTCGAGGCCGTGGTCGAGAACATCGAGGTCAAGCGCAAGGTACTGGCCGCGCTGGAACGCAGCGTGAAGCCCGGCACCGTGATCGCCTCGAACACCTCGAGCCTGCGCATCGACGACATCGCCCAGCCGCTCGCGCGGCCCGAGGATTTCGTCGGCATGCACTTCTTCAACCCGGTGCCCGTGATGCAGCTTGTGGAAGTGATCCAGGGCGCGAAGACCAGCAACGCCGCCGTGTCCACCGCCGCGGGCTATGCGGTGGCCATGGGCAAAACGCCCATCGTGGTGAAGGATTGCCCGGGCTTTTTGGTCAACCGCATCCTCACGCCGTACATCAATGCCTTCGTGCAGCTGGTGGCCGACGGCGCCGACTTCGAGGCCGTCGACCGCGCGATGGAATCCTTCGGCTGGCCCATGGGCCCGGCCTACCTGCAGGACGTGGTGGGCATGGACGTGGGCGCGCACGTGGGCGACGTGATCGCGGCGGGCTACCCGCAGCGCATGCCGGCCGTCGAACGCAACGCCGTGAAGCTGATGGTGGCGAACAAGCGCTACGGCCAGAAGAACGGCGCCGGCTTCTACCGCTACGAAAACGATCCCGCGGGCCGCCCGCGCAAGGCCGCCGCGCCCGAGGCGCATGCGCTGGTCGCCACGCTGCAGCCGCAGGGCCGGCGCGACTTTGCCGATACGGAGATCGTCGAACGCATGATGCTGCCGATGGTCGTCGAAGCCGCGCATGCGCTTGAAGACGGCGTGGTCGCCACGCCGGCCGAGCTCGACATGGCGCTGCTGCTCGGCGTGGGCTTCCCGGCCTATGCGGGCGGCGCGCTCAAGTACGCCGACTGGCTGGGGCTGGATCGCGTGATTGCGCTGTGCGACAAGCATGCGGCGCTTGGCACGCCGTACAGGCCCACGGCGCGCATGCGCGAGATGGCGGCGCAGAAGCTGCGCTATTACCCAGTCTGAATCCAGGGCTCGAACGACAGGCGGTTTCTTTTTTTTTTCTTCCTCTCTATTCAAGGACAACAAGAGATGCAACTCAATTCCAGCATTGCCGCCATCGTCACAGGCGGCGCCTCGGGCCTCGGGGCCGCCACCGCGCGCCGCCTTGCAAGCCACGGCGTGAAGGTCTCGCTGTTCGACCTCAACGTGGAGCAGGGCGAGGCCCTTGCCACGGAACTGGGCGGCGTGTTCTGCAAGGTCGACGTGACCTCCGAGGAGCAGGTTGACGCGGCCTTTGCCACGGCGCGTGCCGCGCACGGCCAAGAGCGCGTACTGGTCAACTGCGCCGGCACCGGCAATGCGGTGAAGACCGCGAGCCGCGACAAGGCCTCGGGCGAGATCAAGCACTATCCGCTCGCCAACTTCGATCGCATCATCCAGATCAACCTTGTGGGCACCTTCCGCTGCATCGCCAAGTCGGCGGCCGGCATGCTCACGCTCGATGCGCTGGAAGACGGCGAGCGCGGCGCCATCGTCAACACCGCCTCGGTGGCGGCGCAGGACGGTCAGATGGGCCAGGCAGCCTACACTGCCTCGAAGGCCGGCGTGACCGGCATGACGCTGCCCATTGCACGCGACCTGATGAGCGAGGGAATCCGCGTGAACACGATCCTGCCGGGCATCTTCAACACCCCTCTGCTGCAGGGCGCGCCCGACAACGTGAAAGCGGCGCTTGCCGCCTCGGTGCCGTTCCCCAAACGCCTGGGCAACCCGGCCGAGTATGCGACGCTGGCCGAGCTGATGATCACCAACGGGTACTTCAACGGCGAGAGCGTGCGGCTGGACGGCGCGATCCGGATGGCGCCCCGCTGAGTCGCGAATGCCCGTGGCGCGCGCATGGTGCCCCCGCGTGCGCGCCCGTTTTCTTTCTTTTTCTCGACGCTTTTTCGGAGACAAGAAATGAGCCGAACTGACAATGTGGTGATACGGCGCCGGCGCTCAATGCTCGCGGGGGCGCTGGGCGCTGCGGGCCTGATGGCGCTCTCGGCGTGGCCTTCGGCGGCAATGGCCCAGAAGAAATACGACGCCGGCGCCAGTGACACGGAGATTCGCATCGGCAACACGATGCCGTACTCGGGTCCGGCCTCGGCCTACGGCACCATTGGCAAGACCATGGCGGGCTACTTCGACAAGGTCAACGCGGGCGGCGGCATCAACGGCCGCAAGATCAGGTTCATCTCGCTCGACGACGCCTACAGCCCACCCAAGACGGTAGAGCAGACGCGCCAGCTGGTGGAGCAGGAAGAGGTGCTGCTGATCGCCGGCGCGCTGGGCACGCCGACCAATGCGGCGGTGCAGAAGTACCTCAACATGAAGAAGATTCCGCAGCTCTTCGTCGACAGCGGCTCGTCGCGCTGGGCCGACCCCAAGAACTTTCCGTGGACCATGGGCATGCTGCCCACCTACACCACTGAGGGCGCGATCTACGCGCAACACATTCTCGAGACGAATCCGAACGCGCGCATCGCGGTGCTCTACCAGAACGACGACCTGGGCAAGGACTACCTGCGAGGCTTCATGGGCAAGCTGGGCGACAAGGCCGCGGCCCGGATCGCCGCGCAGGCGAGTTTCGAGGTGAGCGCCCCCACCATCGATAGTCAACTGGTCTCCCTGAAGGCCTCCGGCGCCGATACGCTGGTGTTGATCGCCACCCCCAAAGCCGCGGCGCAGGCGATTCGCCGATCGGCCGAGATGGGCTGGAAGCCTGTGCGCTACCTGAGCAGCACCGCGAACTCGGTCGACACCGTGCTGCAGCCTGCGGGGCTGGACAACGCCACGGGCGTGTACTCGGCGACCTACATCCGCGTCCCGTCCGACCCGATGTGGAAGGACAGCAAGGAAGTCGCTGACTACAAGGCATGGATCCGCAAGTACAACCCGGCAGCCAACCCCGACGAGTCTTACAACGTGACGGGCTACTACATCGCGCAGGTGCTCGAGCACACGCTGCGCCGCGCCGGTGACAACCTTACGCGCGAGAACGTGCTCAAGCAGGCGGCCAACCTCGATCTCACGCTGCCCATGCTGTACCCGGGCGTGCGCATCCGTACCACGCCGGACGACTACGTCGCCATCAAGCAGATGCAGCTGATCCGCTTCAACGGCGAGGGCTTCGAACCGATCGGACCGATACGCGGTCAGTAGGGTGAAAGCGGCCTCTGAAGCGCATGGGCCAGTCGTCGTCGCCTGATCGAATGCAAGGCGTCGGGCCATGTTGGTGCGGCACGCTGGCGCGCGTCGTCGAACGAGACGGAATCAGCGCGCCGTGCGCGGGCGCGGCGCTGACTTCGAGGCCGATTTCATCGCGGCGCGCGTGGCCGCCGAGGCCGGCTCGCGCAGCATGCCCTCGACGCTGTCGATGAAGTTCTCCTCGCTCGCCGGATGCTCCCAGAGCCGGTACCAGGTGCTGCGGTCGCCCGTCTGTTCGCGCGCCGAGACGGCCGTGAACAGGTAAAGCATCATGAGCCGCAGCCGCTGATTGAACAACTCGGTGGGAATGTCGGGCAGCAGTGCACGCAGGTGCGCGACGCAGCGCTTGAAGCCCGCGTCCTGTCCGTCCACGCCTTCGAGAAACATCGCGTGGTGACGCACCAGCAACGAGTTCATGAAGGGAATGTAGCCGGTGTCGTCGCCCTGGTCCGCTGTGCACCGCGGTCCCAGCGGGTCGGCCAGCAGCTTGACGATGTCGCGAAGCGTGGGGGGCGTCTCCAGCGCCTCCAGCGCATCGAGTTGCTGCAGGCGCCACGCGTCGATGCGCTGCGCGCCGTCGCTCACCAGCTCAAGCACGAGCGCCTCCTTGCTTCCGAAATGGTAGTGCAGCGACCCGCCGTTCTTCTGCTTGGCCGCTACCAGGATGTCACGGACCGAGACGTTGTCGATGCCCCGCGCTGCGAAGAGCTTCAGGGCGATCTGCTTGATGTGAGTGCGTGTGTCGGGGCCGCGCATGGTGTGTGGTGGTGTCGTCTGTCGCCTAGGTGGCAGCTGGGTCGCAGTCAGAGGCCCTCCTTCGTTGACCGGGCTGAGCTGCGAGGCTATATTACAGCAATTAGGTCACTGTTTTAATTCAACTGGAGACAACAATATGACCACGACTGCACTGCCGTCTCCGGCGCCGCTGCGCTACGCGAGCGCTCTCGACTTCGGCGGCAAGACCGTGTTGGTCGTCGGCGGCTCGAGCGGCATCGGCAATGGCATCGCCCAGGCCTTTCGCGCGCTGGGCGCGCAGGTGCATGTCTGGGGTACGCGCACAGCGGCCACCGACTATGCAAACGAGGAGGGAAGCGATCTCGCGGGCCTGCACTACGTGCAGCTCGATATGGCCGATCAGGCTGCCATCGATGCGTACGCGCCGGCCTTCGATCGGCTCGACATACTGGTGCTGGCGCAGGGCATCGTGGCCTACAAGCGCGGCGAGTTCGAGATGCCGGGCTTCGACCGTGTGATGCGCGTGAATCTCGGCAGCCTGATGGGGTGTGCGCTCAAGTTCCACCCGATGTTGCGCGCGGCCGGCGGCGCACTGATCACCGTGAGCTCGACCGCGGGCTTCCGCTCCACGCGCGGCAATCCCGCGTACGCTGCTTCCAAGGCTGGTGCGGTGGGGCTCACGCGCACGCTGGGCGAGGCATGGGCGGGCGAGGGCATCCGCGTCAACGGCATCGCGCCGGGGCTGGTCGATACCAAGCTTACGAAGGTCACGACCGACATCCCGGCTCGGCGCGATGCGATGCTCGCGCGCATTCCGGCCGGCCGCTTCGGGCTGCCGCAAGACATGGCCGGCGCGGCGCTGTTCCTCGCCTCGCCGCTGTCGGCCTACATGACTGGTCAGACCCTCATCGTCGATGGCGGGCTCACGCTCGCCTGAGACACAACACCACAGGAGAAACACACATGGCATGGGATTTCGAAACCGACCCCGACTTCCAGCACCAGCTGGACTGGATGAACGAGTTCGTGCGCATGCGCGTCGAGCCGTTGGCCGAGGTGCTGGGCAGCCCCTATGACGTCGCCAACCCGCGCAACGTACGGCTCGTGCGGCCGCTGCAGGCGGAGGTCAAGGCGCGCGGCCTTTGGGCTTGTCACCTGGGGCCGGAGTTGGGCGGGCAGGGTTTCGGTCAGGTCAAGCTCGGCTTGATGAACGAGATCCTGGGGCGCTCGATCTTCGCGCCCACGGTGTTTGGCACGCAGGCGCCCGACACCGGAAACGGCGAGATCCTCGCGCACTTCGGCACGCCTGCGCAGAAGAAGCGGTGGCTCGAGCCGCTGCTGGCCAACGAGATCGTCTCGTGCTTCGCGATGACCGAGCCGCAGGGGGGCGCCGATCCAATGGTCTTCACCACGCGCGGCGTGCGCGACGGCAAGGGCTGGGTGCTCAACGGCGAGAAGTGGTTCGCCTCCAACGCGCGCTATGCGAGCTTCTTCATCGTGATGGCCGTCACCGACCCCGAGGCGCCGCTGATCTCGCGTCAGTCGATGTTCATCGTGCCGGCTGACACGCCCGGCGTCGAGATCGTGCGCGACGCGGGCATCGCCTCGGAGAAGGTCGCTACGCACGCCTATCTGCGCTTCACCGACGTGCGCGTGCCAGCTGACCATGTGCTAGGAGGCGAGGGCCGGGCGTTCGTGGTCGCACAGACCCGGCTGGGCGGTGGCCGCATCCATCATGCGATGCGAACCATCGGCGAGGCCCGCATGATCTTCGAGATGGTCTGCGAGCGCGTCGTGTCGCGCCAGACCAAGGGCGAGCCGCTGGCCCACAAGCAGATGGTGCAGGAGAAGATCGCCGACTGCTGGATCGAGCTCGAGCAATTCCGCCTGCTGGTGCTGCGTACCGCGTGGCTGATCGACAAGTACAAGGATTACAAGCGCGTGCAGAAGGACATTGCCGCAGTCAAGGCGGCCATGCCCAAGCTGCTGCACGACATTGCGTCGCGCGCGTTGCATTTGCACGGCTCGATCGGCGTGTCCAGCGAGATGCCCTTCGTGACCAGCGTGATCAACTCGTTCTTCCTGGGTTTGGCCGACGGGCCGACCGAAGTACACAAGGTCACGGTGGCACGCCAGGTGCTGCGCGATGTCGCGCCTACGAGCGAGTTGTTCCCGCACTACCACCTGCCGCGCGCGCGCGAACGCGCGCTGGCACTGTACGGTGATGCGCTGGAAGACCTGCAAGGTGTGGTGTGAACCATAGCTGGGAAGCCCTGGTCGACGTGCAGCGCCTGGCGCAGTGGATGGACGCGCAGGGCCTGGGCGAGGGTGCGATCGTCGCGCCGACGGTGCTGGCCGGAGGCACGCAGAACCTGCTGTTGCGCTTCAGCCGGAGTGGCGATGACTACGTGCTGCGCCGCCCGCCGCTGCACCCGCGCGCCGACGGTAATGCGACCATGCGCCGCGAGATCCGTGTGCTCGGTGCACTGGCCGACAGCGAGGTGCCGCATCCACGGCTGATCGCGGGCTGCACCGACACCGAGGTGCTGGGCGCGGCCTTCTACCTGATGGAGCCGGTCGAGGGCTTCAATGCCTGTGCCGGCATGCCGGTGCTACACGCGCGCGACCCGGCGCTTCGCCATGCGATGGGCCTGGCCATTGCCGACGGTGCTGCTGCGTTGGGCCGGCTCGTGCCTTCGACCATCGGCCTGTCGGACCTGGGCCGGCTCGACGGCTTCCTTGAGCGACAGGTGCCGCGCTGGCGTGCCCAGCTCGAGGGTTATGCGGAATTCGAAGGCTGGCCCGGCGCTGCGTCGCTGGGCGATGTCGATGCTGTGGGCCGCTGGCTCGAAGCACACCGGCCCCAGGCCTTCGTGCCAGGGCTCATGCACGGCGACTATCACCTCGCGAACGTGATGTACCGCAACGATGGCCCGCAGCTCGCGGCCATCGTCGACTGGGAATTGGCAGTGCAGGGCGATCCATTGTTGGACCTGGGCTGGTTGCTCGCAACCTGGCCGGACACCGATGGCGAGGCAGTCGGACCCGACGTGCCCAGGCCATGGCAAGGCTTTCCGAAAGCCGAGGAACTGATCGCGCGCTACGCGCGGGGCTCGCAGCGCGACCTGTCGCAGGTGCATTGGTATGCGGTGCTGGCCTGCTACAAGCTCGCGATCCTGCTCGAAGGCAGCCACGCGCGGGCTTGGGCCGGAAAGGCGGACCGTGCCACCGGCGACCGCCTGCACGCGATGGCACGCAAGCTCTTTGAGCGAGCGGCGCTTTGGATCGAGGCGCGCACGTCGCGCTAAATGAAAAAAAAGATGGCGAACAAGCGGTCAAGCATCCGCAGCGATCCCGGTGGACGGCGGACTCATGGCGCGCAGTGCCTGAAGGTGCTGAAGCGGTCGAACCGGTGGCCGTGAATGCAATGCGCGCACCGACATCGTGACCCCGCAAACGGCCCACTTGGCCATTCATCGAACAAGAGACAACGAAAGCGAGAGCCGCATGGATTTCAGCCTATCTCCCGCGCAGTTGGAACTGCAACAGCGCACCCGTAGCTTCATCGCCGATGAAGTGATCCCGTTGGAGTTCGACCCGCGCCAGGGGTCGCACGGCCCGAGCGAGGAGCTGCGCGACGAGCTCGTCGCCCGCGCCCGCCGCCATGGCCTGCTCACTCCCCACGCATTGGTGGCGCACGGCGGCCTCGGGCTGTCGCACGTCGACAAGGCCATCGTGTTCGAAGAGGCGGGCTATTCGCCGCTCGGCCCCACCGCGCTCAACATTCACGCACCCGACGAAGGCAACGTGCACCTGATGGAGGTGGTCGCCACGCCCGGGCAAAAGGCGCGCTGGCTGCAGCCGCTGATTGACGGCCACGTGCGCTCCTGCTTCTGCATGACCGAGCCGCCGCCCGGCGCCGGCTCTGATCCGTCGATGATGCAGACCACGGCCGTGCGCGACGGCGACCACTATGTGATTACCGGGCGCAAGTGGTTCATCACAGGCGCCACCGGCGCGGGCTTCGCGATCATCATGGCGCGCATGGAAGATGGCTCGTCGACCATGTTCCTGGCCGACATGGATCAGCCCGAGATCGTGATCGAGCGCCAGATCGACGCGCTCGACAGCTGCTTCACCGGCGGCCACGGCGTAGTGCGCTTCGACGGCCTGCGGGTCCCGGCTGAGGACGTGCTGGGCACGATCGGCGAGGGTTTCCGCTATGCGCAGGTGCGGCTCGCGCCCGCGCGCCTCACGCACTGCATGCGCTGGCTCGGCGCCGCGCGCCGCGTGCACGAGCTCGCGAGCGACTACGCGCGCCGCCGCCAGGCCTTCGGCCACGCGCTCGTGGAGCACGAGGGCGTGGGCTTCATGCTGGCCGACAACGAGATGGACCTGCATGTCTCGCGCCTCGCGATCTGGCATTGCGCCTGGGTGCTCGACCAGGGCGGCAAGGGCCGGCACGAGTCGAGCGTGGCGAAGGTGCTGTGCTCGGAGGCCGAGTGGCGCGTGGTCGACCGCTCAGTGCAGATCCTCGGCGCGAACGGCGTCTCGGACGAGACGGTGGCGGCGCGCATCTTCCGCGACATGCGGGGCTTCCGGATCTACGACGGCCCGTCGGAAGTGCATCGTTGGAGCATGGCCAAGCGGATTGCCAGGCTCTAAGCGCACCCCCAAATCGCCGGCTCCGAGCCGGCGAATCAGTTTCAGGCTGCTGCGCGGTAGAGCGCGCGCAGCGCTTTCTTGTCCAGCTTGCCCAGCCCGGTCACGGGCAGGGAGGCGACAAAGTCCACGGTCTTGGGCGCATAGACCGCGCCCTTGTACTGCTTCACCAGCGCAATCAGCTCGGACGCTTCCACCTGCGCACCTGGCTTGCACACGACCACGGCCTTCACGGCTTCGCCCCATTTGGCGTCGGGCACGCCGATCACGGCCGCACCCGCCACGGCCGGATGCCGACTCAGCACGTCTTCGATCTCGCGTGGGAAAACGTTGAAGCCGCCGCTGATCACCATGTCCTTCGAGCGGTCGACGATATAGAGAAAGCCATCGGCATCGCGCCGCGCCAGGTCGCCGCTGTAGAGCCAGCCGTGGCGCCAGGCGGCGGCCGTCTCCTCGGGATTGTCCAGGTAGCCGCGCGTGACCAGCGGGCCGCGCAGGCAGATCTCGCCGACCTCGCCCTCAGGCACCTCCTGCCCCGCATCGTCGAGCAGCCGCAGTTGCACGGCCGAGGTGGGCGTGCCACAGGAGGCCAGGCGCTGCGGATGGTTCACGGGGTCGTGGTCGCGCTGGCGCAACACGGTGACGGCCATCGGCGCTTCCGACTGGCCGTAGAGCTGCATGAAGATTGGACCGAAGCGTTCCATGGCCTCGACCAGCCGGCTGGGTAGCATCGCAGCGGCGCCGTAGACGATCAGCGCCAGGCTGTCGAGCCGCGCCGTGGGCAGGCGAGGATGGTCGAGCAGCACGTAGATCATGGTCGGTACCAGGAAGGTCGCGGTGATGCGGTGGCGCTCGACCAGGTCGATGAAACGGTCGGCGTCGAAGCCGGCGGTCGTCACGAAGGTGCCCGAGCGCATCAGCACCGTGGGGATCACGGCGCCGGCTGCATGGGTGATGGGCGAGAGCGCGAGGAAGCGCAACTCGGCTGGCCAGTCCCACTCGGCCATCTGAGTGATCGACATCGTGACCTGCACCAGGTGGCTGTGCACCACACCCTTGGGTCGGCCGGTGGTGCCGCCGGTGTAGACCACCACGCAGTCGTCCTGGGGGCGAGCGCGCGGTTCCAGCGGACCGGGTTCGTAGGCGGCCAGCGCGGCCAGGATGTCCTCGCAGCCGTCGAGTGGTCCGAGCCCGAAGCACTGCGCGATACCCGGCGTGCGTTCGCACAGCCGCCGTGCGCGCTCACCGAAGGGCACCGGGTCGACGAACAGCGCCTTCACGCCCGCGTCGGCCAGAATGTAGGCATGGTCCTCCTCCGAGGACAAGGGGCTGATCCAGGTAATGCGCATGCCCATCAGGTGGCTGGCCGCAGTGACGATGAAGGCCTCGGGCCGGTTGGCCGACAACGTCGCGATCGAGTCACCCTGGCGGAGACCGCGCGCGTGCAGCGCCTGCACCAGTCGGCTGAGTATCCGGCCGAAGTCGCGGTAGCTGATCTGCCGGTCTTCATGGATGAAGGCAATGGCGTCGCCGCCGCGCTGGATGGCGGTGGCGAGCAGGTGGCCCATGCTGGGGCCGTCGCTCAAGGCGATATTTTGGAGGGTGTTGTTCATGGCTGGCATCGCTGGCGGTTCATCGGCGGCCCATGATTTCGCCGAAGCGCGTCCAGCGCGCACCGTCGTAGCGGGCGAGCTGCATCGATTCGATCATGGCGTAGTTGGTGGGGCTGGTGTTGACGCGGATGCCGGGCAGCAGCAGCGGAGGGCTTACGTCCTTCAGGCTGGCCGCTTGGCGCATGAGGTTCTCGCGCGTGAGGTCGTCGCCGGACTGCCTCAGGATCTGCGCCATCACGTGCGCCGACGACACGGCGACGCCCACCATCAAGTCGTTGGGGTCGCCTTCCGGGTAGTAGCGCTTCATGAAGTCGAGGTACCACTTCATGCCCTCGTCCTGCGCCCACTGCGTATCGGAGGTGTCCTTGAGCCACAGCACGGTCATGATGCCGCTGGCAGCGCTCGCACCGCTGGGCTTGAGCACTTGGCTGACCGAGGAGGAGATGGACACGAGGTACTGCACGGGCTGCCAACCGATATCGGCCGCCTTGCGGATCGCAAGCGCGGCGGCCTTGGGCGATGCCAGGTTCACGAACACGTTGGCGCCGGCCGCCTTGAGCGCCACGACTTGCGAATCGACCGTGGGGTCGGAGGTCTCGTAGGAAGCCTCGGCGACGATGACCTGGGCGGCTCGGGCGCCCAGGCCTTCCTTGAGGCCGTTGAGATAGTCCTTGCCGAAATCGTCGTTCTGATAGAGCACGCCGATCTTGGCATCCGGTTTGGTTTTGATGATGTGTTCGGCGTAGATCCGGCCCTCGGCGTGGTACGTTGGTAGCCAGGCCATGGTCCACGGGAAGTTCTTCGGGTCGTTCCACTTCGTGCCGCCGCTTGAGGCCAGCAACTGCGGCACCTTCTTCGCGTTGAGGTAACGGTGGATGGCCGTGTTGGTGGGTGTGCCGATGGTGCCGTAGATGGCCAGAACCTCGTCCTGTTCGACCAGGCGACGCGTCATCTCGACGGTCTTGGGCGGGCTGTAGGCGTCGTCCAGCGAGATCAGTTCGACTTTTCGGCCGTTGATCCCGCCCTGATCGTTGAGCATGCGGAAGTAGGCCAACTGCGCCTTGCCCAGCGTGCCGTACGACGACAGCGGGCCGCTGTAGGGAATTGACTGGCCGATGCGGACGGCGGTGTCGGTGACGCCGGGCCCGTACTTCTTCTGCGACCAGGCGGATGCGGTAGTGAGCGAGAGCGCGGCGGCGCAGATCGAAATGGCAAAGCGTTGTATCAAGGTTGTCTCCGGTTTTGTGAAGGCCCGGACATACGCCGGGTTGCTGCGCCGCATGCGAAGGTGCGCGGTGCAGGCGGCCATCGTGCACCTGAAGGCCGATTCTCAAAATCGTCCGTTCCGACGACGCTGGGTGCGCCCCTTGCGCCAACAATGGCCTTGCTGCTCACTTTCGAAACTGGAGAACCCCAATGCCCGAAGCCTATATCGTTGCCGTCGCCCGTACCGCCGGCGGCCGCCGCAACGGCCGTCTTGCCGGTTGGCATCCCGCCGACCTGGCTGCCCAGGTGCTCGATGCGCTGATTGCACGCACCGACGCCGATCCGGCGCTGATCGAAGACGTGATCATGGGTTGCGTCGGCCAAGCTGGCGAGCAGTCCAACAACATCGCACGCAACGCGGTCATGGCTTCACGCCTGCCCGAGTCGGTGCCCGCCACCTCGGTCGATCGCCAGTGCGGCTCGTCGCAGCAGGCGCTGCATTTCGCGGCCCAGGCCGTCATGTCGGGCACCATGGACATCGTGGTCGCGGCCGGCGTCGAAAGCATGAGTCGCGTGCCCATGGGCCTGCCCACCACGCTGCCGTTGAAGAACAACCTGGGCTTCTACGTGAGCCCGGGCATGGAAAAGCGCTACCCCGGCATCCAGTTCAGCCAGTTCACGGGCGCCGAGATGATCGCCCGCAACTACGGCATCGAGAAAGACGCGCTCGACCGCTACGCGCTCGAAAGCCACCACCGCGCCATTGCCGCCACCAAGGCTGGGCACTTCGCGCGTGAGATCGTGCCCGTGGCCGTGCGCATGGCCGATGGCACCGAGACCGGCGAGATGCACACTACCGATGAAGGCATCCGCTACGACGCCACGCTGGAGAGCATCGCCGGCGTCAAGCTGATCGCCGAAGGCGGGCGCTGCACCGCGGCCACCGCCAGCCAGATCTGCGACGGCGCCAGCGGCATGATGGTCGTGAACGAGCGCGGCCTGAAGACGCTGGGCGTGAAGCCGCTGGCCCGCATCCATCACATGAGCGTGCTGGGCCACGACCCCGTCATCATGCTCGAGGCTCCACTGCCCGCCACGCAGCGCGCGCTCCAGAAGGCCGGCATGAAGATCGACGACATCGATCTATACGAAGTCAACGAAGCCTTTGCGCCCGTGCCGCTGGCTTGGCTGAAGACGCTCGAAGCCGACCCGGCCCGCATCAACGTGAACGGCGGCGCCATCGCGCTGGGCCATCCGCTGGGCGCCTCGGGCACCAAGCTGATGACTACGCTGGTGAATGCGCTGGGCCAGCGCGGCAAGCGCTACGGCCTGCAGACGATGTGCGAAGGCGGCGGCCTCGCCAACGTGACGATCGTCGAACGGCTGTAGGCATACCCTCGGGCTTGCCCCACCTTGTGTGGCCTTCAAAGCCGGCTCCACGGTGTTTCAGGCAACAAGAACGCTGCAGTCGCCGATTGCAGCTCGACAAAAAAGAGATCGAAGCATGATTCATGACAACGATCGCGGAGACGAGAACATCCCCCTGTTGCGCATCGACGCCGTGTCGGTGCGCTTCGGCGGCATCGTGGCGCTCGACGGCGTCTCGTTCGACGTGCGGCGGGGCCAGATCTGCGGCCTCATCGGGCCGAACGGGGCGGGCAAGAGCACGCTGTTCAACTGTCTCTCGCGTCTGTACGAATGCAGCGCCGGCCGCATCGAGTTCGACGGCCATCCGCTCACGCGCCTGCCACGCCACCGCATGGCGGGCCTGGGCATTGGGCGCACCTTCCAGAACCTTGCGCTGTTTCGCACGATGACCGTGCGCGACAACGTGCTGGTCGGCTGCCACAGCAAGCACCACGCGGGCTTCCTGCGCAACGCCTTCCGGCTGCCCGGTGTGGCGGTCATCGAGTCGCAGGCGCGTGCGCGGGCCGACCAGCTGATCCATTTCCTCGACCTCGATGCCGTGGCCGAGCGCGAGGTGGCCGACCTGCCCTTCGGCACGCAGAAGCGCGTCGAGCTGGCGCGCGCGCTGGCGGCCGAGCCGCAATTGCTGCTGCTCGACGAGCCAGCCTGCGGCCTCAACCACGAAGAACTCGAAAGCCTGGGCACGCTGATCCGCGACATCCGAGACCGCCTGAACGTGACGGTGCTGCTGGTGGAACACCACATGAGCCTGGTGATGGGCGTGTCGGACAAGGTGGTGGCGCTGAACTTCGGCAAGAAGATTGCCGAGGGCACGCCGGCCGAGGTGCGCGCGCACCCCGAGGTGATCCGCGCCTACCTGGGCGAGGAAGCAGAAGCGGAGGCCATGGCATGACAACCAACATTATTGAAGTGCGCGGCCTGCACGCTGCCTACGGCCCCACGCGTGTGCTCCAGGGCATCGACCTCGACATTCCAACGGGCCAGGTCGTGGCGCTGCTGGGCGCCAACGGCGCCGGCAAGACCACCACGCTGCGCGCGCTGTGCCAGATGATGGTGAGCACCGAGGGCCGCATCGTGCTGGCCGGCCAGCGCATCGACGGCCGCTCGACCGAGCAGATCGCCAAGGCCGGCGTGGGCCATGTGCCCGACGGGCGCGGCACCTTCCTGAGCCTCACGACCGAGGAGAACCTGCGCCTGGGCGCCTACGCCCGCGCGAGTAGGGAAGGAATCGACGCCGACATGGCCCGCGTGTTCGACTACTTCCCGCGCCTGCGCGAGCGCCGCGCCCAGCAGGCGGGCACGTTGTCGGGCGGCGAACAGCAGATGCTGGCCATCAGCCGCGCGCTCATGGGCAAGCCGCGCCTGCTGCTGCTCGATGAGCCATCTTTCGGGCTCGCGCCGCTCATCGTGAAGGACATCTTCGCGATCATGCGGCGCATCAACAAGGAAGAGCGCGTGTCGATTCTCCTGGTGGAGCAGAACGCCAAGCTCGCGCTCGAGCTGGCCGACTCGGCCTACCTCCTGGAGACCGGCCGCATCGTGCTCTCGGGCACCGCCGCCGAGATTCGCCGCAACGACGCGGTCCGCAAAGCCTACTTGGGCGAATAGAGGTCCCACACCCATGGACGCATTCCTGCACCAAATGCTGGCGGGCCTGGCCACCGGCGGCATCTACGCCAGCGTTGCGCTGGCTCTGGTGATGATCTACCAGGCCACGCACCACATCAACTTCGCCCAGGGCGAGATGGCGATGTTCTCGACCTTCATCGCCTGGAGCCTCATGCAGGCCGGCCTGTCGTACTGGGTCGCGTTCGCCTCGACCGTTGTGCTGTCCTTCGTGCTCGCGGCCGTGGTGGAGTTCACCGTGATCCGGCCCATGCACGACAAGCCCGCGCTGTCTGTGGTGGTGGTGTTCATCGGCCTGCTGGTGATCTTCCACAGCCTGGCGGGCTGGCTCTTCGGCTACACCATCAAGCAGTTCCCGAGCCCGTTCCCGTCGGACGCCTGGTTCGGCAGCGCCATGATGTCGGCGCACGAAATGGGTGCCATCGGCATCACGCTGCTGGTGGTGCTGCTGCTGTTCGGCTTCTTCCGCTTCACGCCGCTGGGCCTGGCGATGCGCGCTGCCGCGCAGAACGCGGCCTCGTCGCGGCTGGTGGGCATCAACGTAGGGCGCATGCTGATGCTGGGCTGGGGCTTGGCCGGCGCCATCGGCGCGGTGGCCGGGATGATGGTCGCGCCCGTGGTCTTTCTCGACCCGCACATGATGACCGGCGTGCTGCTCTACGCCTTTGCGGGCGCGCTCATCGGCGGCATCGACAGCCCCGTGGGTGCGGTGCTCGGCGGCTTCATCGTCGGCGTGCTCGAAAACCTCATCGGCACCTACGTGGTGGGCACCGAACTCAAGCTGTCGGTGGCGCTGGTGCTGATCGTCGGCGTGCTCATCGTCAAGCCCTCTGGCCTCATGGGCCGCAAACTCGTCACCCGGGTCTGATCGCATGAACGCTCCTCACGCCTCCTCCTTGCCGACCGCCATGGCACCTCTCGCCGGGTCAGCCGACACACGAAGCGCCAAGGCCTGGCGCTCCCCGCTGATGTGGGTCGGCCTGCTGATCCTGCTGGCCATCGGCATCACCTTCGCGGCGCGCGGCTACCAGCTGTTCCAGGCGACCATGGTGATCTCGTATGCGATCGCGCTGCTGGGCCTGAACATCCTCACGGGCTACAACGGGCAGATCTCGCTGGGCCACGGCGCCTTCTATGCCATTGGCGCCTACACCACTGGCATTCTCATGGAGCACGCGGGCGCGCCGTACTGGCTCACGGTGCCGGCGGCGGCCGTGGTGTGCCTGATCGTGGGCTACCTGTTCGGGCGGCCTGCGCTCAAGCTGGAAGGGCTGTACCTCGCGCTGGCCACCTTCGCGCTTGGCGTGGCGATGCCGCAGCTGCTCAAGTACAAGCACCTCGAAGCCTGGACCGGCGGCGTGCAGGGCATCGTGCTCATGAAGCCCGCCGCGCCTTTCGGCCTGCCGCTCAACGAAGACCAGTGGCTCTACCTGTTCTCGTTGTTCGTCGCGGTCGTGATGTTCTTCATTGCCCACAACCTGCTGCAAAGCGGCAGCGGCCGGGCCATGCGCGCCATCCGCGACCACGCCATGGCCTCGGAGGCGATGGGCGTGGACAACAGCCACTACAAGGCCATGACCTTCGGCGTCTCGGCCGCGTACACCGGCGTGGGCGGCGCGCTGTCGGCCATCGCCGTGCAGTTCGTGGCGCCCGATTCGTTCACGCTGTTCCTCTCGATCTCGCTGCTGGTGGGCATCGTGGTGGGCGGCGTGGGCACGCTGTACGGCGCGATCTTCGGCGCAATCTTCATCATGTTCGTGCCCTCGCTGGCCGAGAAGGTCTCCAAGGCCGCGCCGTGGGCGGTGTACGGCGTGGTGCTGATCGCCTTCATGTTCGCGATGCCCGGCGGCGTGGTCGGGTTGCTTCGCAAACTTCAGACACGCTTTGGCGGCGTGCGCTGAAGTGGTGCTGGCGGGAGCGCGCGATGCTGCCCTCGTGACAAGGCTCCGTGCGGCAACTGAGTTGGACGCCTATGCCTTGATCTGTCCGCGTGCTACAGCACGGCGGATCTCCATCCGGCCAGCCGCAACTGAACACGAAGTGAGTCCATTCATCTATCCCCTTTTTGGAGCCCTCCGCCATGATCCAGCCTGACGACCAGGCCCCCCTTCTGTATGAGCGCGATGGCGACGTCGCCATGCTCAGCTTCAACATTCCCAAGCGCCTCAATCCGCTCACCCAGTCGCTGCAGCAGGCCCTGCGCGAGCGGCTCGCGCAACTGCGCGACGAAGGCGAAGTGCGCGCCGTGGTGCTGACCGGCGTCGGCAATTCCTTCTGCGTGGGCGCCGACCTCAGCAGCATGGACGCCAGCGCGCCCGGCAGCCTGGGCCAGCGCACGGCGGACGCGATGGAGTCGATTTCCAATCGCCTCATCGAGGATCTGCGCAGCATGCCCTTCCTGGTGGTGAGCGCCATCAACGGCCCCGCTGCGGGTGCGGGCGTGGGGGTGGCGCTGGCGGCAGACGTGGTGCTGGCTGCGCGCTCTGCGTACTTTTACCTGCCCTTCATGCCGCGCCTGGGCGTCGTGCCTGACCTCGGAACCACCTGGTTTCTTGAGCGCCTTGTGGGCCGGTCGCGTGCGGTCGGCCTGTCGCTGCTCGGCGATCGCCTGTCCGGCGAGCAGGCCGCGCAATGGGGCCTCGTGTGGGCGTGTGTGGACGATGCTGAACTGCGTGCCCAGGCCGTAGCGGTCGCGCAGCGGCTCGCGCGTCTGCCCGCGTACGCGGCGCGCGAGATCCGGTCGGTGTACGAGTCGGCCGCCAGCCAATCGCTGCTCGGGCAGTTGCATCACGAGGCGGAGCGCCAACGCGAGCTGATCGATCGCCCCGAATTCGCCGAAGGCGTCAAGGCCTTCCTGGAAAAACGTGAGCCCGTGTTCCGCTGACATGAGCAAACTCGCATCTACCTCTGCGCGGCCGTCGGGTATCGAGTTCGATTCAGATTGCCTTCAGCTCCACCTGCAGCGGGCGCTGCCCGGCCTCGACGGGCCGATGCGCCTGGCGCGCATCGGCGGCGGACAGTCGAACCCGACCTTCTTCGTCGACTTCGACAACCGCGCACTCGTGCTGCGCAAGCAGCCACCCGGCGAGCTGCTGCCCTCGGCCCACGCCGTGGACCGCGAGTACCGCGTGCTGCGCGCACTGGCCGGCACCGATGTGCCCGTGCCGCGCACCGTGCTGTACTGCGACGACCGCGCCGTGGTGGGCACACCCTTCTACGTGATGGAAAAGCTCGAAGGCCGTGTCATGCCGAACTACGCGCTACCCGGCGTCGCGCCCGCCGAGCGCCGCGCCTACTACTTCGCGATGGCCGAGACCCTGGCGCGCCTGCATGCCGTGGACCCGGCGGCCGTCGGCCTGGGCGACTACGGCAGTCCTGGCAACTTCTTCCGGCGCCAGATCGCGCGCTGGATCCGGCAGTGGGAGGCGTCGCGCACCCGCGAAGACGCGAACATCGACCGCCTCATCGCGTGGCTGCCCGCGAACATTCCGCCGAGCGACCAGACCACCATTGCGCACGGTGACTTCCGTTTCGGCAATCTGATGTTCCACCCCACCGAGCCGCGCGTGATCGCCGTGCTCGACTGGGAGCTGTCAACACAGGGCCACCCGCTCGCTGACGTGGCCTACAACTGCATGGCCTGGCACACCGGTGCCGACGAGTTCGAGGGCATGCAGGGCATAGACCTCGCGGCCGAAGGCATCCCGACACAGGCCGAGTACGTGGCCCACTACCAGCAGGCCGGCGGCTGCGCCGAGCCGGTGACGAACTTCCACTTGGCGTTTTCGCTGTTCCGCTTCGCCGTGATCCTCGAAGGCATCGCGGCTCGCGCCAATAGCGGCAGCGCGGCGGCGAAAGATGCGGTGAAAGTCGGCGCGCAGGGCGCGGGGTTCGCGCGACGAGCGGCGGCGCTGATCGCCTAAGGTGCGTCATCAACGCCTCAACAACCAGTGGCGTTTCTAGCCTAGTCGGCTTGTGCCGCCCGCTGTACGGGTGCAAGTGGCTACTGATTCGATATCAAAACGAGAGACAAGAGCATGCTGCTGACCCTCGACCAGGAAGCCATTCGCGATGCCGTGCGCGCCTTCGCGCAGCAGGAACTCGCGCCCCATGCCGCGCGCTGGGACAAGGAACACCACTTTCCGATAGAGGCGCACCAGGGCCTAGCCGCGTTGGGCGCCTACGGCATCTGCGTGCCCGAGGAAGACGGCGGTGCGGGGTTGGACTACCTCACGCTCGCGTTGGTGCTGGAAGAAATCGCGGCCGGCGACGGCGGCACCAGCACCGCGATCAGCGTCACCAACTGCCCGGTCAACGCGATCCTCATGCGCTACGGCAATGCGCAGCAAAAGAAGAAGTGGCTGCAGCCACTGGCGCAGGGGCAGATGCTCGGCGCCTTCTGCCTGACCGAGCCGCAGGCCGGCAGCGATGCCTCGTCGCTGCGCACCACGGCGCGCAAGGACGCGGACGGCTGGGTGATCGACGGCGTCAAGCAGTTCATCACCAGCGGCAAGAACGGCCAGGTCGCGATCGTGATCGCCGTCACCGACAAGGGCGCGGGCAAGCGCGGCATGAGCGCCTTCGTCGTGCCCACCGACGCGCCGGGCTACACGGTCGCGCGGCTGGAGGACAAGCTGGGCCAGCATTCGAGCGACACCGCGCAGATCAATTTCGATGCCTGCCGCATCCCGGCCGAGAACCTGATCGGCCAGGAGGGCGAGGGCTACAAGATCGCGCTCGGCGCGCTGGAAGGCGGCCGCATCGGCATCGCCGCGCAGAGCGTGGGCATGGCGCGCAGCGCCTTCGAGGTGGCGCTGGCCTACGCCAAGGAACGCCAGGCCTTCGGCGGCGCGATCTTCGAGCAGCAGGCCGTGGGCTTCCGGCTCGCGGAATGCGCGACCCAGCTCGAAGCCGCGCGCCAGTTGATCTGGCATGCGGCGAGCCTGCGCGACGCGGGCCGGCCCTGCCTCAAGGAGGCGGCGATGGCCAAGCTCTTCGCGAGCGAGATGGCAGAGAAGGTGTGCAGCGCGGCGATCCAGACGCTCGGAGGCTACGGCTATGTCAACGACTTCCCGCTGGAACGCATCTACCGCGACGTGCGCGTGTGCCAGATCTACGAAGGCACGTCGGACATCCAGAAGCTCCTGATCAAGCGCGCGCTGGCCTGA